>CAYNFR010000001.1:0-11275 GCA_964396595.1 uncultured Saprospiraceae bacterium
TTTGGCGCTTGGCGAAGAAGCGGATTTCGAAGCACTAAACTGTCTGCCAGCAATGAACTTGATACGAAGCACAAAGCTTCACTTAAGCACTGAACCCGCCATTGAGCCAAGCCTGTTATGGGCTGTGCTTTATTGAGTTTTTATTTCAATAGGAACTTCAATCATGTTTTTAATGGTAGTATACAGCTCAACATCTTGTGCTGGAGTCTCAAGAGAAATAATCAAAGAATAACGTGTTTGATTTTCTACTTTACCCAAATGCTTGCGTTCACGCCACCAACCAATAACTGGATAAACCGCAATGAGATTGCATTCAGAAAGATCTGCTGCTGTCATTTCCATATAATCTGAATGAATTGATCCATTACTACGATTATCTTTTCCAACTTTCCAACGTTCAGCACCCGACTTTCCTTGGAAATCTTCGTCTTCTTCTCTTGCTGCATTGTTTATTCGTTTTCTGAAAACTTCTTCTCTATCGCCTACATTATTGACATCAAAACGTAACCCGTGTGACTGATAGCGATATTTGTCTTTCCAACCAATTTCACCTGCTCCAGGTTCTATAAAATAGGAGAGTGTAATTTTTAATTTCACGGGTATTTCGCCCATTTGTAGCAACAAATCGCGTGCCCACGGAAGATTGAAAAAGTGAATTTCGTTTGTTTCAGTATCACTACTTCTTTTGCCTTCCTTAATTTTGAAACTGAAAGGATGAATGGTTTCCTGTGCTATGTATGTCAATGCACTTTCCCGACTATACATTGCGCGGTCTAAGTCGGGAACGCCATAACCGAAAGTTCGTAGCAAATTAATATAATCTCCTTTTTTGGTTCTACGAACATTTAATTGATTAAACATAGCTTCATTCCAATTAGCAGAGTGAACCATTAAACCTCTTATGGTTTCCGCCCAAGCACTTGGATATTCATACGCAATTTTTGCAGCAAACCACGATGCTTGTGCAGCCGCAGCACTTGTGGCATTTATGGTCTCGAATGGCTTTTGATTAAAGTTGGCTGCAGTGGATAATAAATCTAAATCATCGTGATTAGTAATATTTTTCCCATCAGGAGTAACCAACAGATTACCTCCTTCAAAAACCACATCGGGTTTAATAGGCCATTTTTTCTCCCAAAAATTAGAGGTTGTGCTATGAGGGGATAGCTCCCCTTCTTGTGCAAGAAGTGTATAGTCTTGATAATTACCTATACCATTCATTAACTGAACTTTTCTAGTATAACCACCAACTACAAGAGCATTCCAAGCCTGTGCGGGATTTTGGATCGAAGTACCATAATTTATTGTAGGATAGTCTTTTAAATCATTTAAATCAGGAAACTGTTTAATCATATTACCTGCTGATACGATAATCAGGCGTTGACTATCACCTCCATCAAAAGCCAAATTATCAATCTCGCCAGACCAAGAAGATGGACGTCCTTTATCAGTTCCTCTAATTGCCGTAACAGATAAACAATATACCAATGTATGATTGTTGTTTTGAATTTCCGCTCTTGAGATGGCTTGATTTGTAATAGGACCCCAGTGCTCTTCCTTGGTTTCCTCTTGGTTTGGTCGAGGCAAGATTTTAACAGAGCACAATTTATGAGTGAGTGTCACTGTGCTTTGTGAAACAAGTAGCTGTTCCATTTGTCCATAACCTGCTAGACCAGCCATTAATGTTCCGTGTCCAGAACCTGGCTCGTGATCGTCAGTTCCCCAAGCATTATCAACGGTAAGAGTATCTGCATTGTCAAGTAACGGTTGTAATAATTGATGTCCGTTATTTACTCCACTATCCAACAAACAAACTTTTATGTTACTTTCAATCAATTCAATTCTGTTCAACAAATTATCAACCCACGCCTGTTGTTCAACACTACTTTCGTTTACCCAAAACCCTGCGGGTTCTTGCCCTGCCCGGAACTCTGCCAACAAATCGCTTTGCATCATCAATTCGATTAACTGTTCACGATTCGCATTTATCAATAAAACAGCTCTTTCGGGAAAGACGACAACTTGTGTTTGGTTGTTATTTTTTTTAGCTTCAATTCCAATGCTTTCAAGTGTTGCAAGAAACTGAGCAATTTGAACCTGTTCTTGGTTTTCTTTTGTGTTTACATTCAACCACGCTTCACTCCATTTGGCGGTCTCAGTCGGAATAAGTTGAGGTTTGTCTGTCCACAGCCCCTCCAATAAGGCTATGCTTACATCCTCAATACTATTTACTAAATCTGCATTAAGTGGATTTTCTGTATCTCTATAATTTTTTGTTTGATAGGCTTGAATTTTTTTAAGAAAATGACCTTCTTTTCCATTAGGAACATAAACAAGAGCCTTGGTTACAATTTGATTTTCTTCCGATAATTCAGATTTAATATTCAAAAGTCTTATCCATTTTTCAGACTTTTTACCTCGCATACTTTCCAAACTTTTGGTTATTAGGTCGTGGTTGGAAGCGCTGGTGAACTGAATATAAGTTCCTTCTCTGGTGGCAATCTTTTCCGCACTGCGTTGTTGTTGCAGTTGCTCTTTTTGTTGCCAAATCTCATCAAACTGATTTAAAAGTTTTTGGCTTTGGGTTGCCCTATCACGAACAGGTATTCGGGGTTTTGCTCCCATTGCCGAAGGGGCTCTGTATTTTTCGCTCCTTACATTCCCTGATATAAAGATGTGTTTATATGATGCCATTCTTTAAACTTATTTGTGATACGCTGCATTGCGGTCTTTGATTGCTTTTAAGATTAAATCATTATTCATTTGCTGTTTTTCATTCAAGACCGTTTCTTTTATGGCATCAATGCAGGCAAGCGATATTTCAGCGTGACTAAGTCCGTTTATGTTTGGTAATAAATCATCGAATTTTATTTTTTTACTGAATCGGGCAAGCCTGTTTTTTAGTAAATCTCGTTTTTCGTCAATATTTGGCAGGTGGTATAGAATCACATCATCAAACCTGCGGAAAAGAGCTTGGTCTAAAAGTTGTTTATTGTTAGTAATTGCAATGATAAGACTGTCGGAATTGTCTCGTTCAATGAATTGAAGAAACGAATTTAAAACCCTTCGCATTTCTCCCACATCGTTATCACGGCTACGTTCACCACCAATGGCATCAAATTCATCAAACAGATAAACGCCCTGTTTCTGCTCAATCAAATCAAACACCTGACGTAATTTAGCACTGGTTTCGCCCATAAATTTTGTTACCATTTTGTCCATTAAAATGGTGTATAGTGGTAAGTTCAATTCGTTGGCAATGATGGAAGCCGTAAGCGTTTTTCCCGTTCCCGGAGGCCCTGAAAGTAAAATCTTCCTACGGTTTTCCAAATCGTGCTTGCGGAGCTTGTCTTGTTGCACAAACTCTGAAATGATGCGATTAATTTTGGATTTAATGTCTTCCGAAGCAATAATATCTGAAAGATTGACGGCAGGGACATTTTCCAATATCAATCCCTGCAAATCTGGAGCAAAGGCTTTGGTTTTATGCTTGGTTTCTTTTGCCTTGTCTATGATGGTTTTAATCTCGTTGGCAACAAGCGAATGCCCCAACTTGGCTTCGTGGGCGGCAATCTGCAATGCAATAGTAGTGAACCTTTCGGGTTCACTGTTGTAATGCGATTTGATTAATGATATGATGTAGTCTGCTTTTGCCATCTGCCTACAAAGTTACAATATATTAAGTTTGCTTGTTGTCAAATTATGTTATTGTTTGTCAGTAAACTAAAGTATGATTTCTATGTCAATTTGTTGTTTAAGTTGTCTTTTTATTGTAAAAAAGTTAGTGTTCTATGTCGGATAGGTCTGTATTAGCATTGCCCATAACCTATTTAAAGCCGGCAATGTCTCGAGATTTTCTATCTTAATTATTTGATTACCTCCTAAATTAAGCGATACTAAAAGTGTCAATTTTGATACCTCTTTGGGAATTATCTCTATTCCACAAGAACTCAAGTCGAGTTTACCAGTCTTTTCTTTTAGCTCTTTATTTATTCTATTGTTAACTTCTGTATTCATGGTTTAAATTTTATTTTTTTGTACCTTTTCTCGTCAATAGCTCTGCTATTAACTCAAAAAAGAGCTTCGTCTGACATAAAATGTCCTTATTTTTGTGATTCAAACGCATAGACCTAAATAGTTACATTTTTTTTATTTATCCTGAAATATATTATTCACCACTGTCCGCACATCCGGATGCAGTTGGTTGATATCCATACCATCACCATTAAGGAAGTATTTAGACATTCCAGACTAATCTTTACAAAAGTATCATTCGAAAAATCGATGGAAAACACATCATTAAGTTCCGACTATACGCATTTTTATATATACGCATTTTTACATGGTCAGATTTATATAATTATTTTGTTGATAATTAGCATGTTACTTCCCAATTTATTTACCTGAAACCCAAGTAAGATATGTGGTTTAAGGCGATTTGGGCAACGGTTGGGCAACAAAAGTAATGAGAGGTACAGAACTGTAGGGACAGAAATAGATTTTTGAGAATGAAGCTTATGTCATGGATGCAAAAGAAAGTGCCGTACTGCCAATTAACAATGCTACTACATCTGCAATTACGCTTTCAATTGCCGTGACTGAAACAGTACGCATCCACTGATTTTAGTGATGGGGATGGCGTTTTATCAAGAAAAAGATATTAATTAGCTCTAATATGATTTTAAAATGGAAGATCATCATCAAGATTTATATTTTCATCATTTTCATCCAAATCAGTATTATAAAGGTTTGCTAACAGATCTATTTCCTTTAAATGACCTGTTTCTATTAAGTAGTCAACTTTTGTAATAATGTCGTTTGGTCCAAGTTCCATTTTGGGGTTACCTTCTTTAACCATTTCAATAACTCTGATGAGATCACTATAGTGACCAATTCTTACAACTTTTTCCTCAGGCCTAAACCAAATAGTCCAGCCACCATTGACCAAAATCGAATAATTATCTTCATCATCATATTCATTAAAATCATCTCGTATAAATATTTGATCAGTTCCAGTTAACTCATGATGTGGCCCAAAATCATTAAATGCTGGGTCTGGCGTACAATAAAAAATGTCACCATCTTGTAGTTCTTCCGCTAATACTATTTCAAATTTAAGTTTCATGACTGTTTATTTAATTAAAATGCTTATCTATTTATTTCCCGATACAAAACCGACTAAATATGCTCTCCAGCAAATCATCCGCATACACTTCTCCGGTGATCTCACCTATGTGATATAGTGATTGTCGGATGTCCATCGCGATAAAGTCGCCGGACAGGCCGCCTCGCATACCTTCCAGTGCCTTCTCTAGAGCAGCATCCGCTTTTTGTAATGCTTCGACATGACGCAGATTAGTGATGATCGTGGTATCGGTCGACAACTGATTTTTTACAATAGACACTAGATGATGACGGACATCGTCGAGGCGCGTTTTCAATTTAGCACTAAAGGCGATAGTCGGTGTTCTCCCGGTGAGTGTGCTCACGGCTTCTTCGATATCATACGCATTGCACATATTACTCGACTGATCCGCTTTATTAAGTAGGATGATGGCAGATTGCTCTTTATTGATCGTTATTTCTTTGAAGCGAGCTACAATATCTCTATGGTCTTCTTGAATATCATCCAGAAATAGTACGATAGTTGCTTTTTCGATTTGTTGTATCGTGCGCGCAATACCTAGTGATTCAACATGATCTTCTGTCGATCTGATACCGGCGGTATCAATAAACCTGAATGGCGCTCCCTCTATATTAATCGAATCCTCTATGACATCTCTGGTGGTGCCGGCTATGGGACTGACTATGGCTTTTTCTTCATTGAGCAGCGCATTAAGAAGGGTGGATTTACCGACATTGGGGCGACCTACGATCGCTACCGGTATTCCTTTTTTGAAAGCGTTGCCATGGGCAAATGATTCTATCAATATTTTAAAATAATCCCTGATTCGTATGATTAAATGGGACAACTTCTCCCGATCGGCAAATTCTACATCTTCCTCTCCAAAATCCAATTCCAATTCGATCAAGGCGGCAAAATCGATTAGCTCTTGCCTGAGATTATTTAAATCATCCGAAAATCCCCCGCGCAACTGATTCATGGCCAGTTTGTGCGCCCCTTCATTCTCAGAAGCTATCAAGTCCGCCACTGCTTCTGCTTGCGACAGATCCAGCTGCCCATTGATAAAAGCTCTCATGGTAAACTCTCCCGGCTGTGCTGCCCGTGCTCCTTTATCTATCATTAACCTAAGCAATCTACTGATGATATAGGGTGAACCATGACAACTGATCTCAACTACATCCTCTTTCGTGTAAGATTTCGGCGCTCTGAAAATCGAAACGAGACATTCATCGATGATCTCTTTGTTTTCATCTTTGATCTTGCCAAAGTGAATGGTATGCCCCGGTACTTTCTCTAGACGCTTTCCTACAAATACTGAATCAACAAGTGATATGCTCTCAGCCCCTGAAAGCCGAATAACAGCTATTGCTCCTACGCCAACAGGCGTGGCTAGCGCAACAATGGTATCGGATAAATGTGCTGTTTGCGACATACTATTTTAATACTGCATAGATAACAACAATAGCTCAAATGCGAAATACTATCTCCTCGTAGGATACCATGGCGTGAGGTTTAAGAACGCTAAGACATACTCTAAAAAAGTGGGTTAAGCGCAAAATACTTCCATAACATAGCAGCATGAAGAGATTGCATAAACTTATCTTCTGATAGTAGATGATATACTTCCTGAGGTTTCAGTATGTGAACGGTTATATCCTCCGTTCGATCGAGCGACTGGGTAGTTACTCGGTTTACACCGACTGCCAGAAAACCATGCACCCTATTGTTATGTGTACCCGGATTGGCATTAGAAGTCATGAAATATTGCCATTCTCCACCGCCATATCCTGTTTCTTCGATAAGCTCGCGCTGTGCCGTTGCTATGGGTGAATCGTCTTCTTCGTCACACACCCCGGCACATAATTCTATTATCTCTTGACCTACGGCGTGACGGTATTGGCTGACAAGAATAAAGTTACCTTCCACATCTATGGCAATGGTATTTACCCAGTCAGGATACTCAAAGGTGTAATAGGACTCCATGATTTCCCCATTGGGCATCTGAAGCCTGTCTTCCCGAATGGTCAGCCATGGTTTATGTTCAAAAAGATATTTTTCTGAGAGTTTCTTCCAATTTTTCATTAATCACAATCTAGGGCTTATCCTAATTAAATGGCAGCAAAATAGTCTTTCCTTTGTTAAAACAAATTACCGCTTTTGTTAATAGGTTTTAGTAGTTGAGATCAGAGCTAGGGAGTGACCCTAGCTCTTTTTAGTTTGTTGATATGATGTAGGAACTCTTCACTTCTAAACTGCCCAAACAAGTCAAAGGCCAAAAGCATCGCCGAAAAAACGGCTATCACCATCGCAAAGCCTATATACACATGACTTCCATGTGTCATCAGTCCGATCACTATCCCGGCAAAACCTACCAAAACACCGATGCTATCCACCTTCCTCTTCGCTCTGAAGCGCTCACATCGACCATCCAGATGGTGTTTTTCATCATCCAGAAGATAATTGATCAATTGCTCCGGCGCTATGTCTTGTTTATATCTCCTAAAAGATCTCCAAAACCGATACGCACCGGTCATCATAAAGAAAAAGGAAAGCGGTACCGTGCTAAAAAATATACCCGCAGACAAATGCCCCTGCCGCCATGCGAACAAGATCAAAGACCAAAATAACGCACCACCTCCTAGAAAGAATATTGCCGCGTTACTGATCCGCTCCCCACGATAATATTCGCGGTAGCGCATCGCAATCGTTTTTTCGACTAATTCCATTTACTATCCATCACCCTTCAAAGTTACATCAATCCTAGCTTGCAGCGTATTAACTTATCACAAGAAAACGGATGATAGACCTATGCACTGATTTACCTGTCCTTATACCTAAAGAATGAAGAATAATTGTTCAAATGGATAGATTAGCTAGTTCACCTCTTCGGGGTTTATTCAATTTTATAATGTCATTATTCTATCATAATCACATCCCTTCGGGATTAAACAGGCGGTAATTGATTAGCTATGATCTATTACGCTCAAAAAAAATAGCATTGCTATGTAATACTGATTTTTAAAAACCCCGGACAATCAAAGTTCCATAATAAAACCCATCGTTATTTTTCGTCCGAGGTCATCGGCAAAATACCGTTGGCGATTGAGATAGTCGCGATAGCGAACGTTAAATAAGTTTTCGGCCTTTGCAAATAGCCGCATCCGCAATCCTATAAATCGGAGATCACCCGCAATTTTTATACTAAAAAGGTGATAGGCCTCAGGTGGTAATACGAAATCCTGATCGATGGTGATGTCATCTCGTCGTGACACGTAGCGATGTGCCAGCAGTATCTCCATATTCTGAATATGCATAGATTTCAATTTTATCCCTTCGGGAAACTCGTATCTCAGGCTGCTGTTAATAGTAGAAGCCGGAATATTTATAAGGCCTACTTGATTATCGATATCTCGTCCTCTTATATAACTGTAATTAATTCGAGCGGTCAGGCTATTGTGAAGAATCCATTGGGTATTGATGTCCATTCCTGAGATGGTCACATCATTGGCGGTATACATGAACACAGGAAATGCGCCTCTAATGGTTAAATTGAATTGGCCGGTAGGCCTGAGATAAATATAATCATTGACATACTGATGATAGAACAGTACATCCCCTTTAAAAAAACTTCCTATAGGGGTGCTAAATCCCAATGTTGTCTTTAGCGATTTTTCAAGTTTCAAATCCGAATTACCTTGCTCGATACCACTTACCCCTTGATGTAGACCACTACTGTACAGTTCATGAACGCCGGGATTTCGTGTAGCGTAACCTATATTTATTGTAATCGCTCGGTCTCCGTGTAGCGATAAACTAGCTGCCGTGGAAGCACTGAGATTGTTAAATCGATTGTTAAATCGCTCGATTCGGCGGGGTAGATCAGCGGAGATTGTTGCCACATCCTGATAGACATAATCATATCTTAATCCGGCTTCCAAACTAAGTCGATTAATCTTATGATTGTAAATGGTATACGCTCCATACTCTAGAGAACTATAGTCAGGAATTAAAGGCAAGATACCTGTCTGTGGATTATTGGTATTGTCCGTAATGGTATTCTGAAAGCCCAGCTCTAAGAAATTATCCTGAAAGTAGGATCGACGATATTTCGTTTCGACATAGTGCGTCAATTGATTGATGGACAATGCCGGTCTGGTAGTGCGGCCTCCTCTTCTGATATCATACTCCTCTCTATGATTGATTTGACCTGCGGTGGTGATACTAAGCCAAGCGTGATCATCCAAGAAGTACTTCATACTCAGTTTTAGAAGATGGTGATTTACATTTTGGCGCGGGGCGTCAAGATCTGCCCGATACTTCTGCTCTGTAAAAAATGGTATTTCCCGACTCAATGCTTCATCGAGATCACGCAGATTGCCTATATGTGCCCCACGGAGTACCCCTATCCGGGTGTTAAAACTACTGGCATACAGTTCGGTAAAAAGCTTTTTACCAAAATTTTTTTCTAGTTGCAGTGCCACATTCGCTTCAGTACTTCCTGTGTTTCTTAAAAAATAATCCGGGGCATTTCGATCTCCTGCTCGTTTTAAGGTGCCATTGACTCGCCAGCCAAGGCTGGAATAATATTTCTGAAGCTGCACATTCGTGCCGTGGCTTCGCCCATTGGATTCGTAGTAATAAGCAGCGCGACCATGAAGATGCGGGTCGCGATTTATTTTGCCCGACTCGACTAATATGACACTTCCTAGGTTGCTTCCCGGGTAAGCGATCGCGCTCACTGATTTAATGACTGTGATACGATTGGCGATCAGTGGATCGATCTCCGGTGCATGATCATTGCCCCATAGTTGTCCACTCTGGGCAATACCATTATTCATGATGGTCAGTCTGTGTCCATAAAGTCCATGTACCACTGGTTTAGAAATACCCGCGCCCGTACGAAGCGTGGAGACGCCAGTCACATTTTCCAATAATTCAGATAGGGTCTGATTAGCGTTGTCAAAAATCAACTTTTCTGTAACAGCCTGAGAAGCTTGAAGGGTTTCTGTCTGCTTGCTCTCACTGATGGTGACACCTTCGAGTTCAGTGCTATGGTGATCGAGAATGACGCTTAAAATAGTGTCATTTTCAAGCCGTAGGCCAATGTTAATCGGTGCACAGCCGATATGGCTGAATGTCAAATGATAAAATGCCGGACAAAGTTGTGAAAGCACAAAATTTCCCTTGTCGTCCGAGATCGCATTGAAGTTTATCTCTTTTGCAAAAATGACAACATTGTGCAATGGAAGACCCGTAGACGCATCCGTTACCTGACCTATTATCTGGAGGTCACAGCGCTGGCTACATGCAACTACGGGTCCGAATATGACTAGGAGTAAGAATAAATATCGTTTATTGAACATTTACATTAAATACAACCTCGATGTCCGTCTCTCCTCCGGCATTGGCAATATTACCAGCCGAGACACCGGTCGCCTTTTTATTGGGTTCGTGCCGCAATATTATGGTTAATGTTCCACTTCCCGCGCTGCTGGTCGTAAGTTCTGTCTTCAAGCCCACAGGCAGCCCGTCCTTATCTCTATCATTATATTTGACAGTCAGCCCGGGGACGGTGCTGATAAAAAAGAATTGATGCTCATCATCTTCTTCTTCGATTTCTTCTGTGATATCCTCAGCAGGTGACTCCAGTTCATTTAGTAATTGCTGTGAACCTCGATATGTCTTGTTAACTGCCAATGTACCACCCGTTACACTAGGGTTCTTACCATCTCCGGCAAGGTCGCGATACGTCATAGTGACAGTATTACCTCCCCCCTCAGGTACCAATGTGTAAATCAAGGTAGTGATTACTTCTTCTTCGTTTGGAATTTCCGGATCATCCTTGGAACATCCTGTCATTAATAGTCCCAGCACAATCAATAGTGCCCAAATCATCAAATTATCTCTCATGATATTAAATTTTTGTGCGAAGATATAACCATTGCAACATTGTTGCAATTTAATCATTAAGTTTCTTCTTTTTACAAGCTAAAAAACACTCAACAAGAGAGCCTGAGCCTACAAAACTTATTGACACTAAGTTGATATTTTCGTGTACTGTTATAGGAGCTAAACCACAATTAAAAGATTCGTGGTTGGGCAGAGCCCCACCTCGTCAGCCTTCCTTTAAGTCATGCCCCGAGCTAAGTA
>CAYNFR010000001.1:11375-368638 GCA_964396595.1 uncultured Saprospiraceae bacterium
AGCTAAGTATTTGTAATTCGTAATTTGACATTCGCAATTCTTAATTGGGCAGAGCGCCACCTCGTCAGCCTTCCTTTAAGTCATGCCCCGAGCTAAGTATTTGTAATTCGTAATTTGACATTCGCAATTCTTAATTGGGCAGAGCGCCACCTCGTCAGCCTTCCTTTAAGTCATGCCCCGAGCTAAGTATTTGTAATTAGAGTATTGTCATCAAGACGAGACGACCATCAATCTTCTACTTTGTGTCCGCAGCACAAGTGTCACTACTACAGTAGCGATGATTATAAGTGTGAAGAAAAATCAGCCCGGCACTACCTGCATACATTACATAAGTGCCTAAACTTAGGCCTAGACATTCTAGCATGATTCCTGAGGCAAGAAAAAAGTAGGCAGCCCATAGACCTATTGCGATTCTTCGCGAGCTAGTGTGTCGCGCGGTCAGTAAAACAGCTACAAAACTGATAGCCAAAAATACAAAATCCATACTCGCCCACATGGCCGGTGAGTGACTATGATTAAGCTGTGTAGAAGTATATATCAGCGGCTTACTCAAAAACAAAATAGGGGTCAATAGGCAGTGTATCGCACATAGACCACTGGCACTGATGCCGATGATATCAGACTTCTCTTTCACATAGTTGGTTAATCCGGTCATATTATTTGATTAGTATTGCTTCATTTAGAATAAATGCGAACCGAGCCCAATCAGTCGAATTGACCTCAAGCCGTCCCCGAAATTTAAGTTTATCATCCATCTTGAAGGATCGCTTAGGTTTTTCAGCCATCCTGACTTCCACTACACTCTCCAGCCCCGCTGCTCCGCAGAAAAAACAACTCGCAAAAGGAAACTTGGATAAAATAATAACATCCACTTCTTCTATCGGAATAAAATAGCCCGTCAGTTCTATAGTCGTATTGTCGTATTTATTGATCTCAGGTGTAGACTCCAGCATCGTAATGAAGGCGCCAAATTCTTCGACATACTCTTCCTTGAAACTGGCCTTCTCAAATATCTTCCATCCATTAACTACCTGGCCGTAGCCGCTATGAACCAGCAGTAGCAACATCCCCGCGAAGCCATACCTACTCACTCGCTCCATCTTTCAATTCATTTAACACAACCAATATACTGTCTCGCCACGCCTGTTGTACCCCGAGCATTTCGTCTTCTGTCACATCATACTCCATGACGGTATGATTGTGATTACAATTCGCATGATCATGGGGCGCTTCTTTAATCTCAATCATCTGATCGAGTAACATCTTTTTTCTTGCTTGAACATTCTCTATGCGCTCTTGCCATGGCAATATCTTGATAAGGCTATCAATAGTCGCGGCGGCTGCAATGCCCTCATTCTGAGCCAAGATAGCCGCCTTCATGGTATCTGATAACTCGTGGCTATGACCACAAGACATATACAGAGACAATAAAAGGAACATTAAAAAGAGTTTTGATTTCATTCTTTCACATTAATTCTCCGCAAAGATGCACCCTTTGTGAAAGTGGCACAAAGTTGCATTTATTGATTCATTTATGCAACATTGTTGCAAATATATTTTGATCCCCCTTTTCTTCTCACCAGACCTTCTCCATTCCTTCCTTAGTAAGCCATTGTGACCAATTCTTATTGTAGGTATGCACTGCTTTTGCTTCTTTGCCCGATGGATCCACCAGCGGCAGCCCTTGATTCGCCCATTCAAAGATGCTACCATACAGATTATACACCTTTGTAAACCCTTTTTGTTTCAATTTTTTTCCTAATCGCTCGCTACGGTAGCCCACAGAACAATAGACCACTATCGGTGTGTTTCTGTCCATGTGCTCTACCTTACTCCATAAAGGGCGATCATAACCTAGATGTATCGCTCCGGGGATATGGCTAATATCATATTCTTGCTTCTCGCGAATGTCTAAGAAAACATAATCTTCAAAATTTCTGCTCGCCTCCGTAACATCGATAGTGCTTATTGTAAAGCTCAACAAGGATTTTAGCCTTTTATCAAATGCTATATTTCCCACGTGCTGCGTTGATGCACAGATCGACATCAGCGTTAGTACCAAGGTGATTAATATACGAAGGATCATAGCATTGAAAGTGCAATGTGAAACGAAAAGTTCGGAACTTCAGATATTTTTAAGGGTCATTTTTTGGTTTTGATTGTTAACTAGAGTATTATTAGGCTTAGCTATGAGAATTATGATAAGAATTATAACTATTTTAGTGATTGGAATTTACCTTGCTCAACCGGTTTTAGGACAAAAGCTTAGCAAGGTCACCAAAGAGCAATTAAGCCGAAAAAATCATCCACAGTTTCCCGACGCAGCGGCGGTGTACCTATTGAACTATGGCTCGATAAATATCAATGCCTTCACAGATGGTACGGGACAGGTAGAAGTTACCTATGTTAAGCGCATACAGTTTTACAATGAGCAAGGAGCTCCTTACGCACAAACCTCCATCGAACTTTATAACAGCAAGCAAGGTTCTGAGCGCATTCGCAACATACGCGTACAAAGTCACAATCTAGTCAAAGGAAAAGTGCGTACCACTGACATGGATCGACGTAACATTAAGACAGAAAAAATAAATGACAACTGGTCTGTGGTCAGTTTCAGAGCGCCAAAAGTCAAAGACCAGACGATCATAGATATAAGTTACACAGTAACAATACCTTTTCTCGGGGCTGCGCCCAAATGGTTTTTTCAGCGAGACATACCGGTAGAAAACAGCACCTTCTTTTTCTCTAACTATTATGATTTTCCATATACGCCCCATGCCAATGCTATTGATCAAATCAAGGTGGATATCTCAGGCAGAAACGGGATAGGTAGAATCCAGCGTACCTTAAATGCCGTAGCACTCAATCTGCCGCCTTACAAAGAAGTAGATTATCTCATGACACCCGAGGACGGCATACCCGCCATCAGAATGGTCATCGAACCCGGCTATCTCAACACATCAATACTCGAAAGACGCAATGCGTCATGGGAAACAGTAGGAGACGAACTATTGAGAGCTAACTTTTTTGGTAAACTTATAAAGCAAGAACATGAAGACCTTCGCACCATAGTCAATCGCGCTAAACGACTAGAAGAACCGGAAGCCATAAAGCAAGTGTATGAAGACATTCAGAGAAGATTCAAATGGAATCGCGTCTATGAATTCGCACCTTATAAAGATCTAAAAGAAATTTTCCAAACAAAAGAAGGCAGCATCGGCGAAATTAACTTAGTACTGTTGAATGTACTGGACAAAATCGGCGTAGAAGCAGACCCCTTATTAACCAAAAGCAGAGGTGACGGAATGTTGCAAAATAGTAGTCCCGGGCTGACCGACTTCAATTACTTAATCGCTAAGGTGACATTAAAAACAGGAGAAATACTTCTGCTCGACGCCAGTTCTAAAATCACCCCTTTCGGTCAATTACCCCATCGCGCCGCCAATGAAGCAGGACTGCTTGTCGTGCCTTCAGCCAGTAGATTAGTAGGCATCCCTTCAGCCAATAATTTTGTCGTCAACAACACCATGAACCTTGTACTCAATCCTGAAAATTTTACCCTCACAGGTTATGGCAAAAGATTGTATAGAGACTATGCTGCAACTTATCATAAGATTAAGGTCCATAATAAATTTGCAGACGAGGACATTCGTAACATCGTAGTCGTAGAGCCTACCCAAGTGAGTGCCAGAGATAACTATCGGATAACATCATCAGAAGATAAAAGTGAAAACGAAGTTGTTCTTGATCTTAACTACACTATGCGCGATCCCGTAGAATCTTCAGGAGATTCGATCTATATAGCTGCCGCGCTTAACTTTGGGCTAAATGAAAATCCATGCACTGATCCATCTAGAGGATTGCCATTCTTTTATAGTCATAAAACTTCACTTAATTACGTCGCACAAGTAAAAATCCCTGAGGGCTACGAACTAAAAGAATTTCCCGGTAGCGCAGCATACACCCTGTCTGACAATGGCGCGAAATTTAACTATGACGTAAATAAAACTGAGTCAGGATTTTCAATCGTCTATCGTCTTCAGATTAACAAAACCTCTTTTTCAAAAACAGAATATCCCGATCTTCGTGAATTTTTTAACCGCGTCATTAGCAAAGAGAACGAGAAGATTTCCTTGGTGCGATCTGTGAGTCAGTAGTTAGGTGGTGAGAGAGTTATCCATGACTTTTGTTTAATTAATGTCGTCGGATATGAATAGGTCGTTGTGAGAGACGGAATTGTGTCTAGTGAATTGCTTGATTGTCCTGGGCTCTTTGAATATCGCACTATTCTACTTCGAGCTGCTTAAATCTTTGCCGCCAGCCTTTTCTTAATCGCTTTGATCAAGCCCGGGCCATGATAGACAAATCCAGTATACACTTGCACTAATTGTGCGCCGACGTCAAATTTTAACATAGCATCATCTGCACTGTTGATACCCCCTACTCCTATGATGGGCAATGGGGTGGAAGTCGTTGATCTTATCTCGCTGATTATGTGGTTAGACTTGTTCCGCACCGGTGCGCCGCTGAGACCACCGGCGCCGATATTTTCAACCATGTGGGTTGGTGTCATGAGTCCGTCTCTTGAGATAGTGGTATTCGTCGCTACGATGCCATCGAGTCCTTGGGTACTTACAATCTCTACGACATCGGCAAGTTGCTCAGCTGTGAGGTCGGGGGCAATTTTTAAAAGTATGGGCTTACGCTCCGGCTGCCGGTCTCGTAATTGACATATCTCCTTCAGAAGCTTAGTAAGCGGCTCTTTTTCTTGTAAGGCTCTGAGGCCGGGTGTATTGGGAGAGCTGAGATTGATGACAAAATAATGCACATAGGGATACAGTCTCTCCAGACAGAGAAGGTAATCTTCGTGTGCGCGCTCATTGGGGGTGTCTTTGTTTTTACCGATGTTCGCACCGATGATGATATCTTCAGGGAGGGGCTTTTTAAGACGACCCAACAGCGCATCGACCCCTTGGTTATTAAATCCCATGCGGTTGATGATCGCCTGATCGGCGACAAGTCTGAATAAACGAGGCTGTGGATTTCCTGCTTGAGGACGAGGCGTCACGGTTCCTACTTCGATAAACCCAAATCCCAGCGCCGCAAGTTCGTTTATATACTTGCCATCTTTATCAAAACCCGCTGCTAGCCCTACCGGATTCTTGAAACGCAAACCAAAGCATTCGCGTCGCAAAGAAAGATTATCATACCGATAAGAAGATTTCAACAGCCATCCTACAATAGGTATTCTGAGGGCGATACGGATTAATCGCATGGTCACATGATGTGCCCGCTCCGCAGGCATCATAAATAGTAGTGATCTGACGAGGTAAAACAAAATACAGTATTGAATTGAGCGCTAAAGTAAGAGAATAAATGCGATCGAAAGACCGTCCATAGGATCTGTGCGAGTAATAAGTTGTGCAAAAATGGCAACTATTATAAGTGACCCTATAGGGGTCTAATATTATAAGCCACGGGCTTCACCCGTGGCTTATATGCGAAACACATCTTAAATTTTGGCGGGATTATTCGCTCTCATATTGTCTGATGACGAGACGATGGAAAAATCATGACAAAATTATGGCGTAAAGAGCTATTGAATGGTCATCAAAATCAGATGAAATATGAAGTTAAACCCTTGGTCAAAAATACAAATTGAGAGATATCAGTAACTAAAGTCGCATTTGCGGGTTGAATTCAGGTATGTTATGTTCAATCCGTTTTACTTCTGAAAATATTTCTGAATACGATGGAGCAAATTTTATTTTGAACATCCGAAGTGCAAGCATTTTAAAAGAATAAGATTGATTCTGATCTAATAGCTGACATATTAGTATGGATATTTGTAATATCGCGTCATTATGAGTTTTGTCGTATCAGCACGCAAATATCGCCCACAGACATTTGAGAGCGTACTAGGTCAAGAGCACGTTACCTCGACACTTAAGAATGCCTTGATGACGGACAAATTGGCGCATGCCTTTTTGTTTTGTGGCCCTCGTGGTGTCGGTAAGACCACCTGCGCACGATTGCTGGCGAAGGTGATCAATATGGATGATCCTAAGCAGGCGCTTGCTGATGGTAGTTATGCACAGACGGACATTGATATCTCTTTTAACATCTTCGAGCTCGATGCAGCATCTAATAACAAGGTAGAAGACATCCGTTATCTTATAGAGCAGGTGCGATTTGCCCCACAACGAGGTCAGTACAAGGTGTTTATCATCGACGAGGTTCACATGCTGAGCACCGCCGCCTTTAATGCCTTCTTAAAAATTCTCGAAGAGCCGCCGGCGTATGCAGTCTTTATATTGGCAACAACAGAGAAACATAAGATCTTGCCAACGATCTTAAGCCGTTGTCAGATTTATGATTTTAAACGCATAGGTGTCAAGGATATCATCCGCCAATTACAGATAATCGCCGAGAAAGAAGGCATTCCGACAGAGGAAGATGGACTGCTTATCATCGCCGAGAAAGCGGATGGTGCTATGAGAGATGCGTTGTCTTTATTCGATCGCATATCAAGTGCCTCTGACAATGCACTGACCTATGATTCAGTTATTTCTATCCTCAATGTTCTCGATTATGAGCATTTCTTCAAGGCGGTGGACTACATTATCACCGAGGATGGCTCAGCGATGCTCTTACTGCTTGATGAAGTATTGGCGAGAGGGTTTGATGCGGACATGTTTATGAGAGGATTAGCGACACATCTGCGCAATCTGCTGTATTGTAAGCAGGACATTACCGTGAAATTACTTGAAGTAAGTGAGCGTCTCACACAAAGGTATAAAACCCAATCCGAGACCATCGAGTACGGTACCATACTCAGTTGCCTGCATTTACTTAATGAAGCTGATATACATTTTAACAGAGCAAAAGACACGCGACTTCATGCGGAAATCGCCTTGCTAAAGATATGCTACACCCGCAGAATGGTATTGAGCTCTCCCCACGAGGAAAAAAAAACGGCTGACCTGAACGAAGAAAGCGATAATTCAAGCTCGCTGACCGCCACCACTGCTCAATCTATCATTAATACCCCTAGTCTTACAACATCGGCCAACAAAGATTCGGCAGCTGCCGTCCACATACCAAGTGTAACACAAGAGCCTATCATTCCATCCGACCTGACAAGGACCACACCCATTACCCAGGTCTCTGATGCCACTCCACCACCTGCTGCGAGCAATCTTGGCAAAGCCAATATTGTTGAAAAAACATCGGCACTATCATCTTCCCTAGATGAACTCATAAAATCCGCAGAACAAAAACTCGCCTCGACTAAATCAGAAACAAAGCCTCTTGATATCGATGTGATCCATACGTTGTGGCAAGAATATACCACCACTGTCGAATCCATCACCACTAAGGGTATACTTGAAAATGTTGTCACAGAAATCGTAAATGATGGCCTCAGTATCTTCGTGCCCACTACTGTAGCGAAAGAAGAGCTACACCAAGAAATCGATCTGTTTTCAAAAATCCGGAATCATTTCGGAAGACATGATATGCAAATAATGGTCAAAGTAGATCGCGATAAATTTCCTGACTTCCACATCGAACTCCCCAAAAAACTCTACTCTGCCAAAGAGAAATATGACTATCTAGTTAATAAAAATCCCGTGCTCCTCGATCTTATTCAAGCTCTCGACCTTAAACTGGACAATGGATAGATAGCTGCCAATCAGAAAAGCCCATATTCTTTAATACGCTTCTGATGAAGTACAAAACTCATCCCAGCATAACATAGGATGACGATTGCTCCTATGACTATATTCACCACTGGTGTATATATCAGTATGTAGGGTGCAAGCAGTAGTAGTATACTGATCAACCCTATCTGCCCCAGTATAGCGCGTAACGGATAGATGATCGGATAGTATTTTGCTCCCAGCAGGACGGCTAGTATTACCATTATCCCATAACACAACAATGCTACCCATGCCGACGCAATATACCCCAGCATCGGCAATAGAACGATGCTTCCTGCAAGTGTAATAACCATGCCGATCACAGCTATCAATGCACCGAATAGTGTCTTATCACTGAGCTTATACCATATCGAAACATTGTAATAGACGCCTAGCATGAGATAAGCCATCAATAATATTGGCACCACAAAAAGCCCTTCTCTGAAGTTGCCACCGATCAGGTACTGTGCGAGGTCAAGGCCATACTGCAGACCGACAGCAATCATGCCTGCGGCAATGATAAAAAATAGTGTCACATCGCCATAGAGCTTACGACTGTCCTTTTCCCGGCTATTTTTAAAAAAAAAGGGTTCCGCTGCATAGTTATATGCAGTTGTAAATATCGCTAGCAAAGCGGGAATCTTCTGCGCAGCACCATAAAGAGCAGCCTGTCTCATGTTATCTTCAAAATCCCCCCCGAGAAACCATTTTTGTAATGGCACCCCAAAAAATTGATTCACACTGCCGGCAACACCCACAATGACTAGTGGCCATGCATACTGTACCATCGTCTTTAACAATACTTTATCATGTATAAAGCACGCAGGTCTATACCTGATTAAAAACAAAATAAACAAAATCGCACTAGCCAATAAATTAGCCAGAAACACATAGCTCACATCGTCCGTATATGGGCTAAAGCCAAATATGCTCAACCAGTCCGGCTTCAACCGATAAAGCCCCTCTAGAAACAACAATACCAAGACGATCGTAATGGCGATATTAAAGATCTTGTATCCTACAAAGGTCTTGGCTTGGGACTGCATCCGCATCCGGGCAAAGGGCAATAGCAGCATAACATCCAATGCCACTATCCAAGAAAAAATCTTGACATAATAGGACTTGTCCGCATATCCCAGCCATGATGCGATCGAATACGCATATCCATGACCCACCAGTAATAGGCTCACTGAGAGCAACACTATCGGCAAGAAGGCTGTCGCATAAACTTTTTCAAAATCCTCTGCCCTGCTCGCATATCTGAAAAATGCCGTATCCATACGCAGCGAAAAAATGACAATTAATACAGAAACATATGCATATAGATCCACATAGATCGCATACTCTGTCTGTGAGTCATTGAGTCGGTAAGTCAGATATGTGCTGAAAACGATATAATGCAAGATCCGTGGCAGAATCTGACCTATACCATAAATGACTGTTTCTCCTGCGAGTTTTTTTATAAGGGACAAATGATAAACATTTAACGATGCAATATTAAATATCTGAAAGAGTAAATTTGCAGCAATGGCAATAATTAAAACAACATCTATAATTCACTGTGCAACAACGTTCTAACCTTAAGCAATATGATTGATATTCCTTTATTAAGAGATATATGTCGCGAACCCGGCGCTCCCGGCTATGAAAACCCCGTCAGAAAGTTAGTCATGTCATTGCTTGACGGTCTTGTAGATGACAGTTTTATTGATCCTATGGGCAATCTCATAGCAGTAAAAAAGGGGCTTTCGGATCAACGTATCATGATTGCTGCGCATCTAGACGAGATCAGCTTTATCGTGACCTATATAGATGATAATGGATTCATTAGATTTCAGCCACTAGGTGGATTTGACCCAAAGACGCTGACAGCACAGCGTGTCATCATCCATGGACGCAAAGATGTCATAGGTGTCATGGGCACAAAGCCCATACATGTTATGAAACCGGAAGAGCGAAAAAAAATGCCCGAAATAGAAGATTTCTTTATAGATACAGGGATGTCGGTCGAAGAAGTTAAAGAGCGCATCCGTGTAGGAGATGTTATCACGCGGGAGCGCGAATTAATTGAAATGGGTCTATGTGTCAATGCCAAATCTCTCGACAATAGAGTCAGCGTATTTATCCTTATAGAGACATTGAAAGCACTGAAAGGCAAGCGTGTGCCATATGACCTTTATGCGGTATTTACCGTCCAAGAAGAGGTCGGACTAAGAGGAGCAACAGCAGCAGCCTCGCATATCAATCCACAATACAGTATCGTGCTTGATGTAACCCTCGCCTATGATCTCCCCGGGGCGCAAGCATTCGAAAAAGTCACCTCTCTTGGAAGAGGGGCAGCGATAAAAGTGATGGACGGCTCGACTATCTGTGATGCGCGGATGGTCGCCTTTATGCGGCAGATCGCCGAAAAATATGAAATACCTCATCAGATGGAAATTCTCCCCGCCGGCGGTACCGATGCAGCAGCTATGCAACGATTTAGTCGAGGAGGCTCTATTACCGGAGGCATCTCTATCCCGACCAGATACTTGCATCAAGTAATCGAGATGGCGCACATACATGATATCGACAACTGTATCAGACTGCTTACGGCATCTATTACAGATATCGACATGGGAGAATGGACATTTAAATAGTACGATATGTGGCAAGAAATTGACAATTCACTTACGAGAATTTTTGTTTTTTCAGACTTTACAGAAGCATGGGCTTTTATGACCCGAGTAGCTTTGATCGCCGAAAAAATGGATCACCACCCCAATTGGTCAAATGTCTATAATCGCGTGTCGATCACACTGACGACACATGACGCCGGTAATATAGTAACTGACAAAGATAGAAAACTGGCTGCGGCGATTGATGACATGTTGTGAAACATCGCTTGTGTCCTTAATACCGGCATTTACCTATGAAATGGCAAAAAGCACTATCCTGTCACTATAGATGTCATTGTCAGTGATCCGGCTAATGGTTTGTCGTTAAACAGTCTAGTCGATTCACCTTCTTGCTTCAACGCCAGACTATACAACAACGGCAAATAATGTTCAACGGTAGGAATGTCAGGTTCGAATGACTTCCCTTGCTTTTGAAACTTGATCAGTGATATATGATCATCGTTGAGAATAAAACATATAGATATGTCAAGATTCATCAATATGATAAATCGGAAACCTGTTCAAAACCTGAAAGAAGAATTTGCAATTTTAATTAGGATAAAAAATACATCTTAAATGAACCTCCATTTTTGACCTCGATTTCTCCACGGTATTCACATGGAAAGTGTTCTTTGATTTCTTGATAGGTGGTTTCTGAAAGGTTGATTTTTCCGGATTTTGAGGCGGATTCCATTCTGGAGGCGATGTTAACGGTATTTCCCCAAATATCATACTGCCATTTTTTGATCCCAACAATTCCGGCGACAACAGGTCCGGAATGGATGCCTATTCTCATTTCAAAATGGGGTAGTCCATTCTCTAAATTTTTGGATATTTTCACAAATTCAACCATCTCTTTAGCAGCTTTGACCATATTGAGGGCATGGTCCTTATTGGGCGTAGGAAGGCCACTGGCACACATGTAAGAATCGCCAATGGTTTTGATTTTTTCCAATCCATATTTGGTGATGATTTCATCAAAACCCTTAAAATAAAAATCAATACCTCTTACCAACCTTTCGGGTTCCATCAGCTCTGATTGTTTGGAGAAATCAACGAAATCAGAAAACAAAACCGTTACAGAGTCAGATTTTACTGCATCCACTTTTCCATATTGCTTTAATTCTTTGGCAGTTTCTGCAGGAAGAATATTTAACAGGAGAGATTCTGACCTCATTTTTTCTTTTTGGATCTTATTATAATACCAGTATAATGTTCCTAATAAAATAGCCCCCAGTATCATAATGATAACCAAGGATATCAGTACATTTCGCTGGTTCTTTTTTTCCTGATTGAGCAGATCAACTTCGATTTGCTTTTGGGAAACTTCAAAATCTGTCCTAAGATTAGCCAGCTTTTGGACAGTTTCTACGTTGCTGACACTGTCCCGGTAGGCGATATGGTCTTTGTAATATCGGAATGATTCTTCCATGTTACCGGCCCGTTCATAGTATTCAGAAAGTTTAAGATTGGCATCACTGATTTGTTCTTTCAATCCATGAATTCGACCTAGATCCAGACTTCTTTTGGCATAATTCAGTGCAGTGGATTCATTACCTTTTTCCATGTAAATATCTGCCATATAGATCAGGTAGATGCTGATGGGATAAAAATCTTCCAGTTCCTCTAGGATTCGGATGGCCTCATTGATATTGGATTCTGCAAGGTCATTTTTTCCAAGATTGGCATAAACCATTCCCATGTTTCCGAGATTATAAGCCTTGCCTATCAGATAGTCTGTATTTTCAAAAATCAATCCTGACTCTTCAAAATATACGAGCGCAGAATCAAATTCCTGTCTTTTGAGAAGTTCATCCCCAGTATTCATCAACGCTGCCGCCAGGGAAATAGAGTCGTCAGTGGTTCTGAGTAAGTCAATAGCTTGGCGGTAATACAACATGGCATTGACATGATCTTCCGTAATGGAATAGATGTCAGCTATACTACTTAATGCAGTTCCTACTCCTTGAGAATAACCGATTTGTCTGGCAGTTTCCAGACATTTAAAAAATGCATCTAATGCTTCCTCAAGGTCGCCTAGAAGTCTTTTTTTGTTTCCTTTTTGTAAAAAACCCCTATACAGGTAAATAGCATTATTCTGTCCCTTGGAAAGTCTGATAAGTTCATCCGCGTATTGAAGCCCTTTTTGAAGATCCCGTCCTTCGTTGAATGCCAGATTCCTGAGTAGCTCCAATTGCAATGTATCCTTAAGAATATTCTGTTCATAGATCAAGACAAGGCTGTCTGCTACTTTCTGATCTTGTCCGAAAGCGTTTCCAGTTAAAAAATAAAAAAAGCCCATCCCAATAAGAAAGGCTTTTGAATTACTATGCATATCACTAATTAGTTGTTTACCGATATTTTAGGATCATGGCTGTGAATTTTTTTACTGCCGCTGGTTTTGAAATTAATGGTATATAATTCTTCAATTGAACCTTTGATTTTAGAATCAACAGTTCCTTTCCACCTCTTTGATTTTTTCATTTCTTTAGGACCTTTGCTGAATACATTGGGGGATGATTTTTTCTTATCAATTGAAATAGAGCTTATGCCTGAATATTTACTCATTTCCCATGTGACCTTGTCACCGGGCTTAACGTCGAGCTTGTTGGTCAATCTTTTTTTGACAGATAATATCAGTTTTGTACGATCATTTGGATCAGTACCTAGAATAACAATTTTATGACTTGTCATAATTTTAAAATTTAGTTTAGAAAAATATAAGTTGAATAATTTAAAATAAAATTTGTTTTGTGCTGAGACAATAGATTACCTCTTCACTAATTCTGTTTGTCAAATGGCTTCCGATGGAGATGCCCGTGTTAGTTAAGACTACGAAGAGCTATGCAGATATGCCACAAACAACCATGTCAGGACATTAATCCATAAATTGCGCTACCAGAATACAGATCTCCTCCGTTCAAGAACATCGTGCTTAATTAATGTTAAAAAGTCATTCATTACATTATTCCACTACGCTTAACCCACTATTGGGACACTCAGGTAAAGCGGCTAGAGCCTTTTTACACGTACGTTTTTGAATCTGATTTCATTGCCATGATCTTGAAGCGCCAGATGTCCGGATTTGGCTTTGCCATAAAGAGGATAATTTTTCCATTTAGATCCTTGCACTCGCTCGTTCCATTCATCTGACCAAAGATTATAGGATACCACCTTGACACCATTGAGCCAATGCTCCACGTGGCCATTTACCACACGTATACGGGAAGTATTGTATTCACCTTGAGGCTTAACGGGCACTTCTGATGGTTCATGCATATCATAATTGCTACCGGACTTGTTCCGCGCCGATATATTGGGATAAGCGACGTCATCCAGCAACTGATATTCGGGTCCGGTGTAATAGACTGCGCCTAGATCCGCTCTTTCTACAACATTGAAGAATATACCACTATTTCCGCCCTTAGATATTGCCCATTCGACGATCAAGTCAAAATTTGAATAGGTATCAAGCGTAATGATATCCGCAGAAGGTGCTTGACCTAAAGCCACCATTTCGCCATCTCTAAGCTCCCATCCTCTTATACCCTCTTCATTGTACACTCGCCATTTTTCCATGCTTTGACCATCAAATAATACTTCCCAGCCGTCCTCGGATGTTTGACCTAGGAGCGTGAGTGGGACGATCATAATGCCGGCGATGAAGAGAATCGATTGTGCTAAGGTTTGAACTATTTTCATATGTCTATCAATTTAACAGACAAAATACAACTTTATCATCATTAATCCTTAGTTCCAATGGCATTGTTGCTTCTCATCCTTGTGAGATGATCATTTTTTGTTTGCGAGCATTAAAATGCCGATTGATCAGGATGCTGATGATGATGGATAATATGGTGTATGCCGTAAAGAAAAATGCGCCCGGTGATAACCTGGAATAATTAACGGTCTCTATAAAAAACCCACTGCCTGCATTGGCCATGGCTTTCAGTTGACTGCTGATGATTCCATAAAAGCCGATATAAGCCATAAACATCGCCACCACGAATACATCCGCCATACTCCATTTGCCCAAATGAAAAATGATCAATTGTGCCGCCTTGCTTTCTCTGATGCGTGGGGTATAGAGATAAAGCCCCGACATGATTAATTTGAAAAACGGAAATATAACACTAAACATGATTACCAACACACCTACCAACTTAAGATCCCATTTGCCGCCTTGCCATAAGGTCTTTGTTACTTCTACGATCGATTTACTCTGATAATAGATCACCTGCTCATCAAATGATATCGGTTCATTCATCAGATAAAAATTAAATGACGATAGACGAGCATCGATATCGATCATCGGCATCGTCACACCCAATACCAAAAGCACTATTGACACAAGTGTAAGTCCCGCAGTCATTGACTCAAAATTCCAAGTATAGTTCATCGCTATGGCCACCAAAAGCGCCAAGCCAAACAGAAAAATAGCTTGCAAAATCAGATCATTAATACGCTCATCAGCCGCTGTTACCGCTTGTATCAAGTAAGCCTCCGTCGATGCTGAATCTTCGAGCCCATATTTGCGAAAGAGAGGCATTCTACGATCCACGACAGTAAGGGCTACATCATCCATCATCATGCTGAATACTTCACGTTGGAAATATTCTCTTATCAATGGTTCGTTCTGACGTATCTGATCTATTACCGCCTTACTCATCGTAGGTATCTGCCCACGTAAATTCAATTTTTTCAATTGCTCTTCCACCTGCGTCTGTATCATGTTAATAAACACTTTATTGATATTCCCGCTAGAAGTAAGATTATCTAGTATCATGTCCGTTATCTCGCCAGACTCAAAGTACCGTTTGTACAGACTTTCGATATAACTCTTGATCTGATCGTCGAGCATTTGATACGTTGGTTCAGAAATACGGTATTGTTTAATTTTTTTTTGAAAGATGGCTAGTGCCTCCTCTTTCCATATTTGCACATTAAATAATTCATAGTTGGCTTTATTGATTTCGGCATAATCCTCCATC
This sequence comes from uncultured Saprospiraceae bacterium, assembly GCA_964396595.1. Taxonomy (GTDB): domain Bacteria; phylum Bacteroidota; class Bacteroidia; order Chitinophagales; family Saprospiraceae; genus CAYNFR01. The sequence goes on from CAYNFR010000001.1 coordinate 26,724, forward strand.
AAGGACTTTCTATTATGCACTTCATGATAAAGCCTACCGGCGTGATAACCGCAATAAATAAATAGCCCCCCAAACAGCAAAAGAGATAAATATCTAACAGTAGGATTCTGCATCATTAAGGATTTATAGCGCCATCACTTTTTCTAATGCCTTCTTATATACAGCTTCGTACAGTGGGATGATATTCTCGACCTTAAAAGCTTGAGCGAGTTCAAAAGCACGATCGCGAAAAGCTTGGTGCTTGACGGGGTCACCCAGAATTTGGATCGCATAATGCGCCATTGCATCCACATCACCTATCTCAGTTACATATCCGCTTTCTCCATGAATATTCACTTCCGGAATACCCCCGGCATTAGTGGATACTACCGGAACATGTAAAGCCATTGCTTCAAGAGCCACTAGTCCGAAACTTTCGTTGGACGAAGGAAGCAGAAACAAGTCAGAAATAGAGAGTAACTCTTCTACGGCTCCTTGTTTGCCGAGAAATCTTATTTCCTGACAGAGGTCCAATTCTCTGCAGAGCTTCTCCAATCTAGGTCTTTCAGGGCCATCGCCGATCATTAATAACCTGGATGGAATCACCTTAATGATCTGCGCGAAGGTGTAAAGCGCATCTTCAGCACGCTTGACGGTGCGGAAATTTGAAATATGTGTAATTATCTTTTCGCCGTTAGGCGAGATGGCCATTTTGAAATGATCCATATTCTTACGATAAAATCGATCAGTATCTATAAAGTTATATACAACATCAATCTCCGTGGTGATTTTGAAATTATCATAAGTTGCTTGGCGCAAATATTCCGACACAGCTGTAACCGCATCACTGTTGTTGATACTAAATTCTACGACAGTTGACAGTGATGGATCTTTGCCGACCAATGTAATATCCGTCCCATGTAATGTCGTAATAACAGGTATCTTGATACCGTATGATTGTAAGATGCACTTGGCCAGATATGCAACAGATGCATGAGGTATTGCGTAATGTACATGAAGTAAGTCAAGACCTTCATTAATAACTACATCAACCATTTTACCTGCCAAAGTAGTCTCATATGGTGTGTACTTAAATAATGAGTACTTAAAAGGCATAACTTCATGGTAATACACATTCTCCATAAAGCTCTCCAGTCGTACAGGACGCTCGTAGGTTATAAAATGCACCTCACACCCTCGCTTTGCTAATTGAAGCCCTAGCTCTGTAGCCACTACACCACTCCCCCCAAACGTAGGATAACACACCATACCGATCTTCATATCATTTACCTGCTTATATATGTGTTCTGAAACGTATTTTTAGCCCTTACAGTTACTTAAAAGCGTGATTAAGCTTATCTTTTTCCTAAAAAACAAACTTGCGCAATTAAATATAAGCTGTAGTCTTGGACTCGTTTGTACAAATGGACATGAAAATCTATGGTAGTTTATTCTATAAGTGATCTAGAAAACTTATCAGGCGTCAAGGCGCATACCATACGTATTTGGGAAAAGCGTTATGAAATCTTGACCCCCCGTAGGACGCCTACCAATATCCGCTACTACCTCGACGAAGATCTTCGCAAAGTCATCAATATTGCACTTCTCAATAAAAATGGGATCAAAATAAGCAAGATCGCCACCATGAACGAAGAAGAAATTCAAAAGAAGGTGGGAGAACTTGCCGATATCGATCAATCATTCCAAGGAGAACTAGACACCCTTACACTCTCGCTCATAGATCTTGATGAACGAAAATTCTCTAAACTTCTAGAAAAAAACATTAAAGTCAAAGGGTTTCAGCAGACCATGCTTGAGTTGATTTATCCATTATTGGATAAATTATCGATTATGTGGATGGCAGGAAGCATCAAGACAGTTCATGAGCGATTTATGTCACATATGATCCGCCGCAAGTGTACTGTTGCCATCGAAAACTGCCACCAATCCAGGAAGGAGAGCTTTCTGATTTTTCTTCCCGAAGGAGAGGTCAATGAATTGAGTCTGCTTTTCTTGCATTACTTGATTGCTGCCCGGGGTTTCCGCGTCATCAATGCAGGTAGCGATATGGATATCACAAGTCTTGCCGAAGTTCTTGATATTCATGAACCTGAATATCTATATACCATTGTCAATGCAATGACGGATTGGGCGGATATGGAGGAATATGTGATCCAGCTTGCTTCAATATTTCAGCATTCTAAATTAATCATCAGCGGATTATCAAGAGAAAATCTGAACCTTGAAAAACTTCCCGCTAATGTCCTGTTCGTAAGCTCTTCTGAAGATACCATTATGTATTTAGATAAACTTGACTCATTGGCCGTCGCGGCCAATGAGAAACACTAAAGAAAAAAGGGACTCTCCGTTTTCAAAGAATCCCTTTACCTATAAATCCCAACTCAATTATAAAACCATACTTACTACTAGTCGATGGAGATCTTAGTCTCAATCTGTTTAGCCTCCTCTTTTTTCTTTAACTCAACGCTTAAGATCCCATTCTCGTAATGAGCCTTGATATCTCTTTGATCAATAGCATCGCTTAATGTAAAACTTCTACTAAAGCTGGTGTAATTGAATTCGCGGCGTGTAATACGCTTGTTGTCATCCACAACATGGCTTTCTGATTTCTTATCCGCAGCTATGGTTATGCGGTTGTCCTTGATAGAGATATCAAAGTCCTCTTTCTGCAGACCGGGTGCAGCCAATTCCAAATGAAAAGCGTCAGCTGTTTCCGTAATATTTACGGACGGAGTCATCGATGTGCCTGTTAAAGCAGGAAAATCCTGAAAAGCATTTCCCCAAAAATCTTCTAATAACGAATCGAATGACATAGGTTTTAGACTCGTTTTAATCGGATTAATCATTGCTAATGTTCTCATAGTTTTAAATTTTATTTGGTTAGTTAATGTTTATTTGTTGTGGTTCTTGAGGCAGAGCGGCTTCTATCAAAGGCATCTTAATAAGTAAGATACCATTATTAAACGAAGCGCTTATTTTCGTCTGATCGATGTCTTTATGCAATCTGAAAGACCTGTTAAAAGGCTTCACACTGAACTGCCTTAGCCTATATACTCTTTGGTCTTGGTCTGTATCAGCTGTAGATGAGACATGTAAAACAGCATCCTTTAGATTTAACTCTACCATCGATTTATCATATCCCGGTAGTGCTAATTCCAGCGCATGGTAGCTATCCGATGTCAAATAGTTATACCGAGGAAAGCTTACTGTTGCGGCGTCTACTGGAGCAAAAAAATCTTTTAACAAGGTTTCTGCTACATTTCCGAAATCAGATCTGAAAGATGTAGCAGGATGGACTTTAGAACATGTATTATTCATTTTTTCTTTTTTTACGTTTAATCATGAAAGATCAATCCATATGCCAAGGGCGTAAAACGGCCAAAGTGGCGACAATTAGTAAACATTTTTCTGACAATGTGTCATGCTAAATTGAAATAGGTATGTCATAATGTCATTTAGTACCAAAAATTGTTAGATGGAATTCTAATTATTGCGATCATACGTTGGTAAATTTTATTCGATCTTTGCCGACCACAGCATAGAATTATGGAGAGATGTGTTCTTGATATGAGTCTCGGAGAGAGGGGTCTTATTTATAAAATCAATGATAAAGGGCTCGCTTGTCGATTACTTACATTGGGCATGATACCCGATATGAATATCACTTTGGTGAGGTATTCCCCCTTAGCCAACTCTTTGTGCATTAAGCTAGGCGAAACAGTCATCGCTCTTCGCAGACAAGAAGCAAAAGCCATCTTAATTCAGTAAAGCTAGACATGAGTAAAGGCATTAAACGCATTGCCCTTATTGGCAACCCTAATAGTGGCAAATCCACTTTGTTTAATTTACTTACCGGACTTAATCAGAAGATTAGTAATTATCCGGGTGTAACGGTTGATCGAAAGACGGGCAAACTATCTCTCCCGGGAGACACAGCGGTAGAATTAATGGATCTGCCGGGCATCTACAGTCTCTATCCTAACAGTAAAGAAGAAAAAATAGTAGTCGAACAACTCACGAATGTTCAACATGAAGATTATCCTCATGCAATCATTTATGTCGCAACAATTCTCGAACTAGATAAACACTTCTTGCTGGCCACACAGCTCAGAGAGCTTAACTTGCCGATGTTTATTTGTTTAACGATGACTGATCTGGCAGAAGATCAAGGCATCGATTATGATAATGACGTATTGTCTGCATATCTGGACGGCATTGATATTATCAAAGTCAACAATCACGACCAGACCAATATTGATGCCGTAAAATATCACATATTGGAGTTGATTCAGTCGCCTCCATTGACTTCATGGTCCAAAGCAGTTTCCTATGATGAAGATGACGAAGCCATGATTGACCATGTCGGAAAGGTAGGCTATCAGGGCAATAAGTACCAACAGCTTCTGATAGCACATCATTTCAGTTGGCTCTCGTTTATCCAAGCGTCAGACAGAATGAATCTGGCAGCGATTAAAGGGCAGAAACAATATAGTGCCACCAGGCGGCAGATTAACGAGACATTGGGTAGGTATGGGGAGTTTGGTCAGATATTGAGAAAAGCACAGATCAGTAAGTCAAAAACAAAATCCAGTCTTACTGATAAAATAGATGACATCGTTGCCCATAGGGTATTGGGTCCGATAATCTTTTTTGCCATCATGTTTTTAGTTTTCCAAGCTATCTATTCATGGAGCGAGTGGCCCATGGGAGTGATAGAGGATGGTTTTAGTTATGTGAGTATCTTACTAAAGGATATGCTTCCGTCGGGATGGTTTACAGATTTGCTCACAGATGGTGTCATTGCTGGTTTAGGTGGCATTGCCATTTTTATTCCTCAGATAGCCATTTTGTTTTTCTTGGTGTCCGTATTAGAAGAGTCGGGTTATATGTCTCGGGCAGTGTTCATGTTTGACGGAATAATGCAACGCTTCGGGCTTAATGGCAGAAGTCTGGTCGCATTGGTTTCTGGTGGTGCATGTGCTATTCCGGCTATTATGTCCACACGTACCATTGCGAACTGGAACGAGCGGCTGACGACCATTATGGTTACACCGCTTATCAGCTGCTCAGCACGCATACCGGTTTTTACTGTATTGATCGCTTTTGTCGTACCTAAGATAGAGGTCTTCGGTATTTTTAATGCGCAGGGTATAGCCTTCATGGGATTGTATCTATTGGGGATCATATCTGCCTTACTTGCCGCATGGGTATTTAAGATGACTTTAAAAACCCAAGAAAAGAGCTTTTTGATGATTGAGTTGCCCACCTATAAGCGTCCTGTGATGCGCAATGTATTACTCAATATACGAGAGAAGGTAGGTGCATTCGTCTGGGAGGCCGGCAAGGTAATCTTGGTTATCTCAATGATCCTTTGGTTTCTTGCGAGTTACGGGCCCGGTGATGCCATGAATCAAGCAGAAGAAAAGTTTCTTAGCAGCATTGATGAAAGCAGCTATACTGAAGAAGAAATAGAAAATCTAGTAGCAACAGAGCGTCTTGAATACTCATACGCCGGATACATGGGAAAGCTTATCGAGCCGATCATTGCCCCTTTGGGATTTGATTGGAAAATAGGGATTGCCTTAATCACCTCGTTTGCGGCAAGAGAGGTTTTCGTAGGAACCATGGCTACCATTTACAGCGTAGGCAATACGGATGATCAACTGACCATACGCGAGAAAATGGCTCAAGAAATCAATGCTAAGACAGGTGGCCCTCGATATGATATGCCCACTGCGCTATCACTCCTATTATTTTATGTATTTGCCATGCAATGTATGAGTACGCTTGCGGTTACTAAGCGCGAAACATTGACATGGAAATGGCCGCTTATTCAATTCGCATTCATGACCGGACTAGCTTACTTGTTTAGCTTCGCCGCTTACCAATACTTTAGCTAAGAAGTCGTAAATGAAGTTCTTCCAAGGTTTACTTTGGAAGATAAAAAGCTTGTCGGCATGAGATACCTGATTTTAAAGCCGTTTCTCGACCGATTGAACGGAGTTATGGTTATCTAGAAAATTATCGGCCCTTGAAAGATTTATTTTTTCGCTTTTGGCTTTGCCCTAGATTGAGTTTTGAGAACACCTCGTTTTGTCACAAATGCGTGAATGATTGCAACTGCCCAGGTTTGTGGTTTCCCTATAACGAAATGTTCCTTTCGTTTGCGCCCAAGTTTGTTTATCAGTCGTTCGGATAGCTCTATAAATTCTTCATTGCGTTTTTCGTAACTAATCAGTGGCGATCAATTTCGCTCAAAAAAACCCATTTCCTATTATCCTGCCGCTCTTTTTTCGTCAACGGCTCTGCTATTCACTCAAGAAGCAGCCTCGTCTAATAAAAAATAGACTGATTTTTTGACATGAAAGCATCTGACTGATTAGCTACAGTTTTTCTGCACTAAATTATCTCACTTGGGCAAGATTTTTTTCTTTTGTACTTCGACTTTTTGTTTATCTATAATTAGCTTTCATCGTAATATGAGATATCTTAGACACTAGTCACTCACTTGTTTTACTGAGAAGTTTTTTTTAAATACAAGCTTGAAATCGCATCAATTATTTAGTCGAGAAGGAGAAGATAGACAAACTTGTCTTTGTAGCGAAATAAATAATTCGAGTTTCGCATGTACAAAATCTCTCGGGCTTTCCACACCATTTACGGCAATAGCTTTTAATTATTCAATAACTTATATGGCTTGTGTCCGGCGATAAGATAGCTAGTCCTTTGTCCCATGGCATACAGAACTGCGCTGACGATGCATGTGTCACGAATGAAAACTTATCAGCTAAAGATGTAGTTCTTCAGACCCGCTACGGGAAAAATCAAATATTTAACCAATAGTTAGCCTTGAGGACGATGGCTCTGTTCTTATTCTTGAAAGCGATATTCGTAAAATAGTTATCGGTATAGACGATAAACAAATCGCTCATAGCTTTATAGCGCCACTGCAGCCGGCTGTTTATGTTAAAGTTGTCCGCCTGCGTGTTCCATTGTAAGAAGCTCGTCCAGAACAGATTGTTAGTGAAGTTGACCTCTATCTGGGGCGCTATCAGCCAAAGACTGCGTTGACCATACGGCTCCGGAAAGCGAAGATCATTGTACTCCACATTCATCGCCAGACTGAAATAAGGTTGTTGCCGAACATTCAAGGTCGCTTGATATTGTCTGAATTCAGCATTGTAAAATCTTCCGATACTGGCACCCAGTTCAATATTCAGATTTTTACGAAGATCTGACGAATAAGAAATATTGAACGTAGTATAATTATATCGCCCAATAGGTAAAGGGGTAACTGTATTGTCCACGAATGTAAATGGAAAAATCAATTCGACCGCATTGGCCGTGAGGCCTAATTCTAGCGAAGCTGTATTCTTAAAAGCCAAACGCAAACCCGGCGTAGTCTCAAACTCATTAAATTGACCTTCATCTGTGTGAGCTAAAAAATGGGAGGTAAACAAGGTAATTCTGTTAAAGAGGCCACCGGATGGCCAGAAATTATAATTGAGTTCATTATACAAAAATTGTTGCCCCAGACGAATGGATGTATCGCGAGAAGCATCATAATTCTCTATGCGATTGACAAAGCCAACATCTGCATAATAGTTTCTTCCTAGTCGAACAACATCTATAATGCCTTCAAATTTTTCTCCGAAATATCCGCCTCCGCCATTTACGAAGATATTACGATCGGATATTTCCGGTTTTTGGCTCAGATGGCCTGCTAGCCATCCCTGCACCTTGCCGGATTCAGAAACATACCAGGATTCAATACCGGCATTTCTGCCATAAGCATTAAGTCTGTTCGTCTGCTTTTCGGCTTCATTTTGGAATTCCGATCTATTAATGACATAAGCACTAATTGAAGACCTTTTTAGAAGTCGTTGATTAAAAGTTGCCATCGTAAAGTTATCACCTGCTTGCTCAACGGATCGACCTGTCTGTATACTCATAAGACCAAAACGTGAAGTCTGACTTAAGTTGCCCGTGAGACGAGCACCAAACAAAATAGGTGACGACTGTCCTCCTTTACTGCCTATTCGACGAGAATAAAATGGTCTTACAATCGGGATGCCATACCTCGAAAACAAATCATCATTTTCAAGAAAAAACACTCTCCGTTCCGGAAAAAAGATATTGAACCGAGTAAGGTTAGTCACTTGTCGATCCACATCAACATTCGAAAAATCCGGGTTGATGGTTAAATCCAGATTTAGCGCAGATGATAAAGACATCTTTACATCCAATCCTGCATTTATACCCCCATTAATAGGCTGACCTCTCTCTTGATCAGCAGCTAGATCTGTGATGACATAGGGATTAAGCGAAATAGGGTTACCTACCCTAGGTGGTGATTTATCCCATACCAATTGCCCTACATATCCTAAATCAGTGCCCGGAAAATTGAGCGGAATACGTGACCATGTGTGAAATTCATTCTGCTCCCGAGCAGCACGGATAAAGTTAATGCCCCACACCTTGTTGTCTGCATCATAACGCAAGATGGAGAAAGGAATCGCAATCTCAGCCGTCCAATAGCCATCATACTTTTTTGTCTCGCTATACCAAGTATTGTCCCATGTAAAAGTGATTTCCTCAGATCCGGTAATGAGACCCTCCGACTGGGAGTTAAACGGTGTCACAGCAAAATAAAATCCGTTAGTCTTTTTGTTATTTGGGTCGAGTACTATACCCAGCCCATCCCCGGTGCGCAAGCCCAGATCTCGTTTCAGTGATTGCACAATATTACCTCCTGCCGTCTCTATGACCTTTACACCGACGTACAAAAATCGATCATCATACGTCAACTGAACATATGTCGCCGGTGAACCTTTTCTGTCATTGGCGGGAAATTTTAACCAAAAATCGCTGTACACATCCGCCTGCATCCAGATTGCCTCATCCAGATTGCCATCTAGATTGATCGTCTCTGAGGTTCTTCTGATATGAATAACGCGATCTCTATTGTCAATCTCTTCCTGCGCCTCTCCGGCTAAGGCAAGTATGCACATAAAAACACTGCCGACAACTCTTTTTATATTCTTAACCACCTGTAATTAATGAGTACGCGAAGATAATTTTTAGATTTACATCACCAATTCAAGAATTTAATTTAATAACTAACATGGCATTTGCGGATTGAATTCAGGATTGAATAAATAGGGGTAAAAGATTTTTCAAGATAGCTAGCAAGGAAAAATATGGGTGAGCATTCGTTTGATTCATTGATAACCAGCATCATAGAAATCGGGAGCACGATTATTTCTATTTTTAAGAGGGTGTATCATCTTTATATGTGATCCTTTCTGAGATATCGGATACCCTCCATCTTTTATCATCTTTCTGTATAATTCTGTACATTTTATTCAACACTCATCTACAAATCTTGATCTAAAAGAAAATTATTATTTGCTTTATCATCTTGCTTTCTAAGTTTAGAGGGGTTACAAAGAATATTTCTATTTCTCTGCTGTACTTGTTAAATGCTAACAATCTGTTTCTTGAACAGTGGGTTATGCTACTTATCATACTATTTTTTCGTGCTTAGTTGTCAAATGAAATCATGCACATATGTAAGCTGATAAGTTATTAGATTATAAGCACAAGGACTGCTCCCTCTCTACAAAGCATTTATCAAGGGTCATTTTACTATTGGATTGTTTTATCTTTGCGAAGACTCTTCAGCTGAATATGCGTGAATACATCGGCTGTCACAGAATTACAGATTATGAATAAACAATGGATTCAGACAGGTATCTTAATCGCCATAATAGTGGCAGTAGCTTTCACTAGACTGATACCGCATACCTTTAATTTCTCACCTTTGGGAGCTATAGGCCTATTTGGTGCTGCATATTTTTCGAAGAGATGGTTAGCCCTGTTGATTCCTATAACAGCGACATGGATGAGCGACCTTTTTCTGAACAATGTCGTCTATGCTCAATACTACCCTCAGTTCACATGGTTTTATGGTGGTTTTTATTGGCAATATGGTAGTTACGTGTTGATTGTACTTGGGGGAATATTGTTGTTTCACAAAATCAACCCCACGCGTGTGATAGGTGGTGCTTTGATGGCTTCAGCTATATTTTTCTTGGTTTCAAACTTTGGCGTCTGGATAGGCAGTAAAGTCTATCCCCAAAACATCAGCGGATTACTGACATGCTATGGTGCAGGACTACCATTCATAAAAGGCACGTTGATGGGAGATTTATTTTATTCAACAGTGCTATTCGGTGGATACGAACTATTGTGCAAGTTTTATCCTTCATTGGCTATGCATCATAGAAAATTGGTAGCTTAATCTACCCTAATTCGTAGCATATTGTCCGCGTTAAGCACCTTTTTTAACTCTATCCAATTCGCGCTGGACGTCTTTTTCTTTGAGCGAATCGCGCTTGTCATAAGTCTTCTTTCCTTGCGCTAGCGCTATTCTTATCTTGGCAATTCCACGCGAAGAAAAGAAAATTTTATAAGGGATGATTGTTAGCCCCTTCTCTTTGACAGCCTTTTGAAGTTTTGACAACTCTGATTTACGCAGTAGTAGTTTACGCTCTCTACGCTCCTCGTGATTGTGGACATTGCCATATTCATATATGGCGATAAACAGACTACGCACGTATAGCTCTCCATCACGAAACAGGCAATAGGCATCACTGAGATTGGCATTGCCACTTCTTAAGGATTTTATCTCTGTCCCCATTAACATGATTCCCGCGTCATACTCTTGTACGAAGTGAAATTCATAAGTGGCTCGCCGATTAACGATCTCTTTCACGTAAGTAATTTAAGCTGTGCTTTAAGACAAAGTGAGTCTTTCAGGTCATTAAGGGTATCCATTGCCTGCTACGGTATGGACTGTCAAAGATATAGCGTAATACTTCAGCCCGAGTGATTCGTTGCGAATTATCACTGATCTCCATCATCTATAATCTCTGCATCGGAAATGTCAGAAGTGACCACTGCCTCTTTTACTTGAAATGTTAAGCCCTTGGCATCAGCACCTACGTATATTTTGTCACCGTCAGAAATTTTGCCTGACAGCAATTTCTTCGACAACTGATTGATCAACTCTTGCTGGATGACACGCTTTAGTGGTCTTGCCCCGAAAATAGGCTCATATCCCAGATCAGCTAGATACGTCAGCGCTTTATCGTCGAGTTCGATACCTATGTTTCGCTTCGACAACATATCTGTCACATCCCGCATGAGCAGCACTGCTATTTTTTTAATCTCTGCTTTTGTTAACGGCAAGAACATAATTTTCTCGTCAATACGATTCAAAAATTCCGGTCTAAAATGACTCTTCAATAACTCAAATATCTCCACCTTAGTCGTCTCAATAACGTCAGCGCGATGTTCATCCCCGATCTCTCCGAGATCTTCAAAGTTCTCGAGAATATTCTGCGAGCCGAGGTTAGAGGTCATGATGATGATGGTATTTTTAAAGTTGACTACACGACCTTTATTATCTGTCAGGCGACCATCATCGAGCACTTGAAGCATGACATTAAAGACATCAGGATGAGCCTTCTCGATCTCATCCATTAACACAATAGTGTATGGTTTTCTCCTTACTGCCTCTGTGAGTTGTCCGCCTTCCTCGTACCCAACATAACCGGGAGGCGCACCTACTAGGCGCGAGACCGTATGTCGCTCTTGAAACTCACTCATGTCTATCCTGGTAATCGCAGACTTGTCATTAAAAAGTACAAGCGCAAGCTGCTTTGCCAACTCTGTCTTGCCAACCCCTGTCGGCCCCAAGAACAGGAAAGAACCGATAGGTCTTCCTTCGTCCTGAAGTCCTGCACGACTTCGTCTTACCGCATCTGATACGGCTCGTACAGCTTCTTCTTGGCCGATGAGCTTCGCGCTGATTTCTTCTTCAAGATTTAACAACCTATCTTTTTGGCTTTGGAGCATTCTGGAAACCGGAATACCTGTCCATTTTGATATAACATCGGCTATATCATTGGCAGTGACTTCTTGATTCGTAAAACGGCCATCTTCCGGCAATTGACTTAGTTTCTCTTCAGCTACCATAAGCATCGCTTCCTTGGCCTTGAGGTCACCATATCTGATTTTTGCAACCGTTTCATAGTCACTTTCTCGTTCTGCCTTGGCGGCTTTTTGCTCGAGATCTTCTATTTCTTCTCTAATATTCTGAACCGTCTCGACGATTTCTTTCTCGTTTTTCCATACGGCTGTGCGTGTATCAAGAAATTCTTGCGCCTGAGCTATTTCGTCATTAATACGCTTTAATTTTTTCTCGTCTTTTTCGCGCTTGATTCCTTCTCGCTCTATTTCTAACTGTCTTAGTCTACGTTGTAGTTCGTCTATCTCCTCGGGAATACTGTCTAGCTCCAGACGTAGTTTCGCTGCTGCTTCGTCAATAAGATCGATGGCCTTATCAGGCAATTTGCGTTCAGGCAAATATCGATGCGAAAGCTCTGCTGCCGCTATCAGTGCTTCATCTAAAATCTCAATCTTGTGATATACCTCATATTTATCCTGTATGCCACGTAGGATAGAAATCGTATCCTCCACACTGGGCTCGTCGATAAATACCGTCTGAAAACGTCTTACAAGTGCCTTGTCTTTTTCAAAATACTTCTGATACTCATCGTAGGTTGTAGCTCCGATGGTCCTAAGCTCACCCCGTGCAAGGGCAGGCTTGAGAATATTCGCTGCATCCATCGCACCATTACCACCTCCGGCACCTATAAGGGTGTGAATCTCATCTATAAACAAGATCACTTGGCCATCGGAGCTGTCCACTTCTTGTATGACAGCTTTAAGTCTCTCTTCGAATTCTCCCTTAAACTTCGCACCGGCTATCAGTGCCGCAATATCGAGCACATATATTACTTTACTTAACAAGTTTTCCGGGACATCGTGATTGACAATCCGCCATGCGATTCCTTCTACAATAGCCGTCTTTCCTACACCAGCATCACCGATCAGGATGGGGTTATTCTTCTTGCGGCGTGAGAGTATGTGTAACATCCTACGGATTTCTTCATCTCGACCAATGATAGGGTCAAGCTTGCCATTTTCAGCTCTTTCGTTAAGGTTAACCGCATACTTCTTGAGTGCTTGAAAATTGCTGTCAGAACTTTGATCGGTTACTTTTCTGCCTTTGCGAAGCTCATTGATGGCCTCATTGAGCTTGCCTTCTGTTGCCCCTTGGGCTTTTAATATGCTTGCTGCCTTGTCATTTCCTTGTAGTATTCCTAGTAAGATCAATTCTGCTGAAATATACTCATCGCCAAACTCCTTAAGCATTCTCTTCGCTGCCGAAAGGGCTTTATTCGAATCGTTAGTCAAATACTGCTTTCCATCGCCGCCTTCTACTTTCGGAAACTGCTCGATCGCTTTATTTATCTCCCTACGCAATGCCACTAGCCCGACATTCATATGATTAAATAAAAACTGAGCCATCTGCTCATCAATGTCGATAAAAGCCCTGATCATATGAACCGTGTCCACGGACTGCTGACCCAGCGAACCCGCAGTCTGCTGTGCTTTCAAAATCAACTCTTGTGCCTTAATGGTAAAATTGTCGTAAGTCATCTTTTTCTGTCTAAATATGAATATCTCGTGATCAAATCCTATTCCAATGAATCACAAGATCCACTGTTCTGCCCAAATGTCAGCTAATATACTAATAGCTATGCCATATTGTCCTGGCACTATCAGTTACAAGGCCGTTGTGTCAAGATATTAAATCTAATTTAACTAGCTATGTTAAATTTTGTCATACCAACTGAACAGACCCTACAGTTATATGAATCAGAAACGTATATAGATTAAATTCGCCAGACCAGAATTCTAAATAATCATGGCTCACGCCAATGTATTTTGTTAAGCTAAATTTTGAATACCATGCGCATATCTCTCATCCTTATTGCGGTTTTTTGTGTAGGGTTGATCCATAACCTTGATGCCCAATACTTCGGGCGTAACAAACCACGCTATCGTCAGTTCGACTTTAAGGTTTATGAAACACCCAATTTTAGTATTCATTCTTATTTGGACAACAAAGATCTCGTCGAACAGCTATCACAAGAAAGCGAAGCCTGGTACGAATACTATGTTGAGCTATTCGGCCATGAGATTCCTTTTAGGAATCCATTGATTTTTTATAACAATCATGCAGAATTCCAGCAGACCAATACCATTATGGGCGATATTGGTATTGGCACAGGCGGGGTTACAGAAGGATTAAAGAACAGAGTCATAATGCCCCTTGGTTTTGGAAGGCAACAGACAAGTCATGTACTCGGCCACGAAATGGTACATGCCTTTCAGTTTAATATGATCAAAGACTCTGATTCTACCTCTATGCAGAATCTCGGCAATACCCCCTTGTGGCTGATCGAAGGAATGGCAGAACATTTATCTCTCGGCAGAGTCGATCCATTCACCGCCATGTGGATGCGCAATGCACTGATACACGATAACATCCCTGCACTAGACAAGATGAACAATCCAAGGTATTTTCCGTACAGATATGGCCAAGCTTTTATTGCATTTCTTTCAGGTGTCTATGGTGATGAAGTCATTAGACCATTTTTTTTAAATACAGCCATGTATGGCTTGCGAGGTGCAAGTGAAATGACATTACAGATACCCCTAGAGACCTTGAGCGATATGTGGATTAATGCACTTAAGACACATTATGAGCCCTTCCTCGGTGATAAAAAAGAAAGTCGGATCGGCAAAACCATACTGTCGGATGACAATGCAGGAAGAATGAATATCTCCCCATCATTGAGCCCCAATGGCCGATGGGTCATATTCATGTCGGAAAAAGATCTTTTTACCACAGATATCTTTCTTGCAGATGCGCGATCCGGTGAGATTCAGCGCAAAGTGAATAGCTTACTTCGCGATTCTGATTTAGATTATCTCAATTTCCTCGAGACTTCTGGCACTTGGTCTCCCGATAGTAGGCGATTTGCATTCATTGGTGTAAAAAAGGGTAAAAATGTAATTGTTATCAAGCAAATAGAAGGCTCTGATAAGGATAAAACTTTTGAGGTACCAGGTGTGCCCTCTTTTACCCATCTGACTTGGTCTCCAGATGGCAAAGAGATCGTCTTTACAGGCCTAGTAAAGGGGCAAACCGATCTTTATTCTGTTAATATACGCAGTAATCAAGTGAGACAATTGACTGATGATCATTATGCTGAACTATACCCACACTTTTCTGCTGATGGCTCTAAGCTCGTCTTCAGTTATGATAAGCGAAGTCTTGACGGTCCTAAGACGAATGGGAGATGGACATTCGATCTAGCTGTGATGGATTATAGTACAGGTGCGATAGACATGATAGATATATTTCCCGGAGCAGACAATATCAATCCAAATTATGATCATGAAGGCAATATTTATTTTGTCTCTGATCGGGATGGATTCAGAAACCTGTATCGATACATGACGACTACCGGTGAGCTCTTCCAGATGACAGATTTTCTGACAGGCATCAGTGGTATCTCACGATATTCTCAAGCGATAAGTAGCTCGCGGAATCGCGACAGAATATTGTTTACCCATTATTTTAAAGACGGTTATATGATCAAAGAGTCATCAACTGAGCGCCTTCTTAACAAACCCGTTGATAGATATGATGTTAACTTGACCGCAGGCACGATACCCGCCATAGGTATTCAAGAAACAAGTATAATTGAATCATTCTTAAACAAGCGAGATTTAAAGCCAAGTACCTTTAGCAAGAAAGAAGTTCCTTATCGTGCCAGATTTTCGCTTGATTATGTAGGTGGTGGAGCTGGAGTGGGAGTGGCCAATACCACATTTGGTACTTTTTCAGGTATGCAAGGAGGCATAGATTTACTTTTCGGGGATATGCTCGGCAATAATCAGTTGTTCGGACGTCTTGCGTTGAATGGAGAGCTCTTGGATTTTGGGGGGCTGACCTCTTATATAAATCGCAAAAATCGCCTTGCATGGGGAGTGGGTATATCGCATGTGCCGTTACGGACAGGATTCCTCTCTACTAATCTTATCACTGACGAACGCGATGGTCAGATGTTTCCTGCCATCAGAGATGATCTAAATATCTTGAGAGTATTCGACAAGAATATAAGCTTGTTTGCGCATTTACCTTTCTCGAGCACCTTACGTCTTGAAGGTGGAATCGAAGGCGGACATAGAGGATTCCGATGGGATCTCACACGTACATATTCCACCGTATTGGATCTTGGTGGTGGAAGACTGGTGCGGAATATTACGTATAATCGTGAAAGAGAAAAAATCGATCTAGGCGATCGCATACAGTTCAATCAATTTTACACCTTAGAAAAAGGATATACAGCCGGAGCCAATATTGCTCTGGTGGGGGACAACAGCTTTTTTGGCTTGACGTCTCCCTTGGCAGGTCAGAGATTCAGGTTGTCTTTGGAGAAAAGCCTGGGTCTGAATGACTATTATGCAGTGTTAGGAGATTATCGTCGATATGTATGGGCTAAACCTTTTTCATTCGCAGTGCGTGGGATGAGCTATATACGATTTGATGAAGACATTCGCTCTTTGTATCCATTCTTTATCGGACAGATGGGTTTTGTGCGAGGCTATGACTTCTTATTTGGAAATTCATTTTCCAATATTGGTGATGGACTAAGACTTGAACAGACATTCGGCTCGAAGATGGGTTTGTTCAGTGCTGAAATACGTCTGCCTTTTACAGGACCTAAACGTCTATCGCTGATCGGATCACAATTTTTATTTACCGATCTGGCTCTTTTCTTTGATGCGGGAATGGCCTTTGATGAGTTTTCGCATATTCGAGATGGGCGTCCGTACAATGTCGGTGGTCAGACGATATTCATCAAGCCTGAGCTGCTGATGTCTGCAGGGCTTTCCGTTCGCGTAAATCTATTCGGTGCGATGATATTGGAACCTTATTGGGCTGTGCCACTTCAACCCAATTCCCGTGTAGTCTTCGGACTTAACTTCATACCCGGATGGTAAAATATTGGCCTTACGGCCAAAAAAATCATTCGGTATATACGAGCAAGCAGATTTTTACTAACTTGACTCCGTAGTTTTAATTGTCGAAAGTTATAATCATCGAATGCTATGAAAACCACTGTAACGGAAGTGCATAAAGATATTCCCGGCAATCCCAGTACGGCAAAGTCAAGTACCCTAAAACTCAACGACCGCTCTAATGGGATGCCATTGAGAGTGATGTCAGAGGGAGATTGGGCATTCTGGATGCAAAATGGGTATATCGTCATTAAGCAAGCCGTATCAAGACAGCGTGCCGCTGAGACAGCCGCATTTTTGTGGGAGTATGAAGACAAAGATCCGCTTAACCCAAATACTTGGTACTCGGCACCGCGCGCTGAGATACAAATGAAAGAACTCGCGGGCACGGGCATGGTCGAAGTATATAATAATCAGGCACTCTGGAATAACCGCCAAGAACCACGCATCTATGATGCCTTCGTTGATATCTGGGGTACAGAAAAACTATGGGTCACGATAGACCGTGCTAACCTCAACTTCCCCATCAGACCGGGATTTGACTATAAGGCATTTATACATTGGGATTATGATCCCGAGACACGCCCTGTGAATGTTCAGGGGGTACTTGCTCTGGCTGATCAGACAGATGAGAATATGGGTGGGTTTCAGTGTATCCCTTGGCTATTCCGAAACTACGACGAATGGAAAAAAACACAAGCTGCTGATAGACATCGCTTCCAACCTGACATTAGCGGACTCGAAGATAAAATCGTGAAAGTAAAGCTCGAAGCAGGGGATCTACTGATCTTTAACAGCCTTCAGCCACATGGCATTCGCGCCAATCGATCTGTCGACAAGGTGAGAATAGCACAGTACATCTCTATGATGCCCGCCCAAGAAGACAATGAAGAACTGCGCACATGGAGGATAAACTCATGTAAAAATAGAATAGCCCCATCCGGCTACGCTTTCCCTGGTGATCCGCGCAACTGGGAACAAACAAAATACCCCACGGCGACCTTATCGCCTCTAGGTAGAAAACTATTAGGGCAAGATAATTGGTAAGTATTTATGGATCTGCTGTTAAAGGGAAAAACTGCTTTTATTTCAGGATCGACTGAGGGTATCGGGCTAGGTATCGCACGACGACTTGCCGCTGAAGGAGTTGATCTAATCATCAATGGTCGGAATAAGATAAAACTTGATAAAGTTGTGGCCTCATTGGTAAGAGATTTTCCCGATAGAAAAATACAAGGAGAAGTTTGTGATTTTGCAGATACTCGTTCAGTGAATGAATTATTGTCGCGTCTATCTGCGGTGGATATACTGATCAATAATGTCGGGGTTTACACCTCAGAGTCCTTTTTTGAATCTAAAGATGAAGATTGGTATCGATTGATAGAGCTTAATGTCATGAGCGGTGTCAGACTCAGTCGCGCATGGATGCCGGGTATGTTAGAAAAAAACTGGGGTCGAATACTGTTCATATCCAGCGAATGCGCCTCTATTGTACCACCGGATCTACTCTCCTATAGCGCTACCAAAATGATGACCCATGCCTTAGCCAAAGGTCTCGCTCAACTGACTAAAGGCACAGGTGTTACTGTCAATGTCATGATGCCCGGCTCTACAATGACTGAAGGTGCCAGAAAATTCCTCGATACTTCTGCCGAAAACATGGGTATTAATCGAGAAGCCGTCATCGCTCAATTTTTTAGTGATGTGCGACCCGGCTCCTTGCTTCAACGATTTGCGGATGTGGACGAGGTGGCAGCTATGGCTTGCTTTCTGTGCAGCCCACTATCTGCTGCGACCAATGGTGCGGATATCCGTGTAGATGGTGGCACGGCCTGTAGTATTTTATGATTTATGGATGGGCTGACACCCAAATTTCCCCATCTTCAAAAACCTCCTTTTTCCATATCGGAACGGTTTTTTTGAGTTGGTCAATAGCATATTCGCACGCTTCAAATGCCACTCCCCGATGCGCTGCTCCGACAATGATCACCACAGGCGTCTCGCCTATCGCAAGTTCCCCTTTGCGATGACTTATAACGATACTATCGATAGCCCATGTAGAGAGACATGTATCCGCTATTTTATGCATTTCCTTAATAGCCATCACATCGTAAGATTCGAAAATGAGCTTCGTCACTGACTTGCCCCCTGTGTGATTACGTACTGTCCCGATAAAACTCACTATACCCCCTACACGCGGTGACATCACTAGTGATAAAAGCACCTGATGGTCGATAGGTGTATCTGTGAGTTGAATATGTTTCATGGTGATGTTTACCCTACCCCCCGCTCACCGGTGGGATCAGTACAAGCTCTTTATCTGATGATATAATATAATCGTCCAGTTGATATTCTTCATCGATTGCTATGGCTAAAGAATTCAAAGCTGCTAGTGCAGGGTATCTTTTAAATAGATGATGGCGCAAGTCTCCTACATTGATATTATCGGGCTCGATATCAATATATGCATCTGGAATTATCTCCTTGCATATACCGAAGGAAGTCAATCTTAATCTCATACGCATTGGTCTATATTATGTGTAAAACTACAACGATCTCAACGCATTTCGAAATACTTCTGCATGCATATGGGCTGATTTCTCCCACGTAAATTGACGTGCTCGTTCCCGCCCTTTTACACTGTAGTGTTGGCGTAAGCCATTGTCTTGATCCATTTGACGCATAGCATCCGTTAATGAATCAATATCTGTAGGATCGATTAACAGAGCTGCATCGTCGGCTACCTCTGCGGTTCCGGTATGAACAGAGGTGATTACAGGACATCCACATGACATGGCTTCTAAAATGGGTAGTCCAAAACTCTCATGTAGTGTGGGAAAAACGAAACACTGGGCTTGCTGAAATAAAATGCTGAGCTCTTCTGTTCTGACACCTTCCGTATGGAGGAAAATATTGGAGTCTTCGACGACTTTATCAAATCCGGGTAAATGCAATCGCAACGAAGAACTGGTTTTTAATCTCCTGAAAGCTTTAATCAACTGGTCAATATTCTTAACCTGCTGATACTGGGACATTGATAAAAACTCTCTCTTGCGGACGATAGATGGATCATACTTAAAAGTCTCATGATCCACCCCATGATAAATCCTACTAAACAAATGATGGTCAATGTCATACACAGAGGATATCTGACTCACCGCGAGATCCGAGACGGTTATGAGCTTCTTGATCCTATGCTTGAATACCTGCCATCGCTGAATCAGTTGTTTTTTACCTTCTGCCAACTGCTGTTTTTGCTCCTCACTCAGATCAGGCTCTTGATAGACAAAAGGGCGAACTCCGTGCACAGTCACTACAATTGACTCCGGTCTATCATCCCAAAACGCCTCCGGAAACCACAATCCGGATAAAAATGGATGCCACAACAGATCACAAGCTAGCTCATCAATTTGAGACGCATCTTCAAAGTATAATACCTCTGTTCCCGCTGCCATTAAATGTTTAATGACATTAGTAGCATAAGTCTGAAAGCTAAAAGGCAAATGCGGAGGATAAAAAACACCTAACCTCATGAATTGATATTATACTTGTCATCATTTACACGGCTGATGACTGATTATGCAGCAAGATAACAAATACCCTCTTTCCCCGTCCGATCATACATTGATCTTACACATCGGTCTTCCTAAATGTGGGTCTTCTGCTATTCAGACTACAAGCTATCGCAATAGATCTACCCTCATTAATTGTGGGACAAATTACCCTAGTCTTGGTATCATAGAAGACGATTACGGCCCAAATCACCGCCGTCTCACCCAGACTTTAATGACAAACATCGAGGAATCCCGACATTTAATTCTTGATTGGATAGGTGATTCTGTAGCACTCGGATGTCATCAGACTTTTATCTCACATGAAGGTATGACAAATCATTACCATGATATCCGCTATAATTTATTAACTCTTTTAGCAGAATTAAGTCGAACCATGTGGGTCAAGATCGTGTTGGTTTACCGTGATCTAGAGGAGTTCTTTTACGCTTATTATAAGCAGAATATCCTTAATCCACCGATCAATGATGCATTGGGCTATGGCTCCAGTCTGATACCGAAAGAATTTTTTTTATTGGACAGAGTCCAATATTTACTCAATATAGGACATCTCGTCACAGATCTGAGACAAGAATGCCCAATACTAAACATTGAGGTCATACATTACGATAAAGAGACACTTGTAGAAAATATTTTTCAAAGTCTTGGGATTGAAACATTTCGCTATGAGTCCGCAGAATTTAATCCATCCCTACATGATTATATAATTGAACAAGTCAGGGTCGAAAATGATGGCTTAAAACAAGATCTTGGTTTGAGAGCTGAACGCATGGACATCTTAAAGTCACTCATTGATAACCGGAATCTATTCAGCTTTTACGATCTCACACTTCAAGCTCCTCTGCACTCATTACATATTCAGAATCTTGAGATCCTTGCACCATACTTCCGTCATTGATTTACTCATTGACGTATACCAAAAAAATAGAGGGGTATCCGAAGACACCCCTCTATATGATGATTGTTCTTTAAGTTAATTACTCAATCTTAACTATTCGCTTAGTAATTAAGTCGTCAGCGAGCTGGATACGAACGAAATATACACCTGTCGGCACACTGTTCATTCTACCTTCATTGTTGATCTCTAATTGGACAAGACCATTCTGATCCTTCAGTGCATAATTGTGTATCAACCTACCCGCTTGGTCAAGAATACTCACAGAGATATCCTGTGGTGTATTCACGCGTAATGACATTATCGTCGTGTTAGTGAATGGATTAGGATGGATAGATATACTTCCTTCATCTATTGATGCTTCCGTATACATCTCATTGATATCCATTCTTTCGAATGCATCATTATAAGCCTCTGATTGAAGGCGAGAATTAATCACTCTCAATCTATCATTTCTATCTGCCGTTATCGTGAATAATATATCACCCTTACTGACTTCGATCGGTATGATACTATTCCAACTGAGCAGAAGCTCGTCATTGATCATATTATAGTTGTCTTTACTCAGACTGATCGACCCCGGATTAACAGAAAGTGCTTGCTCAAGCAATCCTTCCATATTTAATTGTAATCCAGTAAGGGAAACATCTGAAAGTGCCTTAAATACATACCTTATTGTATTTCCTGAAGAACGCTGCTTAATAATCTCGATATTAAGACGTTGTGCAGATCTCACTTTGGCTCCGCCGGCTACGCGATTGTCTCCGTTAATATCACCGACTTTGATACCGATAAAGTCCGCTTGATTGATGAGTGGCTTCTCAGTCTGCACCATTAGATAGTTTTCGTAATGTAAGGGAGACTCTAGCTGTGCAAAGTCTATTCTCGCTGGCAAGAATACCCATGAATCATTATTCGTAAAGCGGTCTGTAATACCTAACAAAGCTCTTCTCAGCTCCACGATATCTGCGGTTGTAATCGACTTAGAACCATTTACATCCGCCGCTATCAAATCATAAGGTGATTGAAGTGACCTTATTCCGAGTACATGCTGCTGGATAAGAATCAAATCAAGCGTCGAAATACCATCTAAGAGATCATCAGTCTTCTTAGGCGTGATCATGTACTCTCTGTCCCTATTCAAATCACCAAAGGCATAAGTTCCTTTCGTATTGGAAGTGGTGGTTTTAGTCATATGCTCAGCTGCTAGCGCCACCACGACATTGGCAATACTATTGCGCGAATGTGTTATGATATTGCCGTAAATCGCGCTTGCCGATGTATTCAATATATGGCGTCCTTCATCTTCTATACAACAGCAGTTGAATATCTCCACCTCACCGATATTACTCTTAAAGTTCAATGGATCGTTCGTGAATGATGAATCAAAATCAATAAAGATATCTGTGGCGCCGTTAGTCAAGCGATCATTACCGGCAGCATTAACACCCTCTAGGCCATATATATCGCATCTTCCCGGATCTGCAACTATGTCACCACAGTTCATCGTTGCCCATATTAATCCATCACAAGTCAAATCAACAATATTGTTAGCCTCAGTGGCGCCGTAACTTACGCCTCCTGCTGCGGAGGAACCACGTATGATACCGTCCTCTTGTCTAGGCGCAGTGTCATCATTGATTCCGAGGAAGATTCGTTTTCCAAATTGCCATTGACCACCTATCAGTTCATACTCAAATACACGCGACTTATGGTCATCACCTCGCTCAGCAAGTAACAGTTTGTCGCATGTAGAATTAAATGCAAGGTCAGTAAACTTTTTCTGACGTCCTATTTGTACGGTAAAAAGCAACTCCTCTTGCCCATCATTTTCGACAAACTTACCATCGCGGTCAATGGTTACTTGATATATTTGTTTAGGCCTATTCGTAAGGTTGTCTACTCCTGGTCCCGCGTTTTCACGAGCAAAAATAACCTTTACCGGTCTGTCACAGTTCATTACCTGAATACCCCAGATACGCTCCGTACTATCAACTAGACCTCTACCGCTGACAGCGTGATTATATGGTGTGAATGGATCGAAGATATCCGTGATTAAGCCGGTTTTATTGTTAATACTATATATCCGACCGTCTTCCAGATTTGTGGTAAATACGTGATCAGACACCTTGTCATAAGCCACATTGCCTAGACCATTTCCAGTCCTAGGGCGATCTAATAGCTCCTCTATAGTGACTACATTGCACTCCCTGGTGTTACCGGTATTGGGAATGCGATTTGTGCCGATGATTTGTGCATTCGTCGGAAATACGTTACCCGGCAGGGCGATGGTGTCAGTGACTACGAATGGCGTAGCCACTATATTGGCGGCAACACTATCAAAGTTTGATTTATAAATACCCCCTGGACCGGCAGGGCCTGAACAACTCGGTGGCGGGAAACCGACAGATACAAATTGTCTAAAGTCATATGCATATATGTCAGATGCCGCCAAGAAAATTTCTCCGGCTCTGGGATTAATCGCAATACCATATACCATACCTATTGCCCCCAGTGTCCATGCCTGCGGACTAATCATTTTTACTGGCGTAGCTGTGGGGCTAAAAGGCTTAGTCCAATTATCTCCTCGAGGAGCCGTAGAGTTGCGACGCACATCTATTATACTGGCTATCGGATCACCTGAACGTGCAGCTGAACAAGTTACGACAGCATATCCACACCATGGGTTTACATCTACATCACAAATATCACCTGGACACTCTCCTGTATTATCATCTATAGACAATGGAACTTCACAAAAAGTCACATTGCCACATGCATCTCGTGCATAGACCCGCACATTGCGCGTGAATCCTTCGTCACTAAAAAATGTCATATTGGGTTGCAGACCCTCCGGGTCAAATGAAAAAACGATCCCATCTGAACCTCCGGTGCCATTCGGATTATTAGAAGCTTTGTAGATAAAATCTTCTGCCCACAGCTCTACCATACATGCTCCAGGCATAAAGGCAGTATTTAATCCTACACAGAAAATACTGGGAGGTATGCTGTCATTAGCACAATTGGGCGTCTGAGCTTCTACACTCTTGATTAGCGCGAGTGATGCGACGAGCATCAAGGCCATGCGATAAGTAAAAATCTTACGTAAAGTAGTTTTCATCATTACTCGAATTAATGTTTGTCTATTATGTAAATGAACCTGTGGCACAGCCACAATTATTCTTCCTCTCAGGACGGAAATGATAAAGCTACTGTCAGAATGGGATGTATAGAGAGCAAATATATTACGATAATTTGTAATATATAACTATTTGATTAATAATTTATCACATATTATTTTAAATTATAATATGTTTTTTAATATATCTTACCGGATATTAGGTCTTTATGCTTGACCTTGAGCTCAGGATCGCATACGATCTGCGTAATACACAAAGTTCTCAACTTATCATGTCGGTACATATGCAATGCTTGGCTCTGCGGTAGCGGGAATTTGTCGTGGTGGATTTGCCAAACAAGTTCCTCACACCACAAATTCGAAGGAAAATCACTTAATCGTGACAAGAAATAGGCTTCTCTCTCCTTAATCACGGTGTCATCATAGAGGGTACTACTGCTCCAACACCATGGGCTACTCATATCTAATAGCTTAACATATTTCTCAAAGCCATCCCATCTTAACTCTATTAGTTGTTCGGTTTCCTTAAGAATCATGGTAAAAGGTTCAATACCTACAAAGTCAAATTCCTCAATAAAGCAGTATGCATTTGTATATTCAAAAAACTCCAATAACATGACGCCTCTACTTAATCTATAACTCGACTTTCTTTCATGAGCTGCAAATGCCCCATTGAGCAAGACAGCCATTCGCTTATTTCCTGAGACTGCTATCCAAGTACCTCCAGCCGTATCTTTCGGAAAAACCACTTGTGTCTTAGCAATTTCCATTCGCTCGATCCGCAAACTCCTCCTAGTCGGATCTTCATCTCTATTAGATGTAACAATCCATGATGACCGACCTATTGGCAGATAACTCACAAAACACACGGCAGTAAAGATTAGAACACAAAGATATGAAGCTATGGCAAAGAAGAATTATTCGAATAAGATCAAGTTTTATTCTGATGAAATGATCAGACAAGCTTATTTTTGGCAAGGCCAAAATCCCGCATGACGATTAGACTTACACTTATATTGATCGCATCGTATCTAGGAATGACTGTTTGTGCACAGAGCAGATTAGATACCATCATTAATTCTCTGGATGCCATTGTTTACGCTGAGATAGTAGTCGATCACGATTATTTTAATCCGGATAATGGGGTTAACTACTCCTATTTGCGTCAGCAATATGAAGGCAAAGAAATATTTAACACATCGGGAGTTATCGCATTCAATGATTCTTACGTCCATATTCAGCATCGAGATATTATTAAGAATACAGATGTTTGGGCAGTCACTAAGCGGACAAAACTCAATTATGACGCTTTTCTCAAATCTGTTACTACCCATCTCAATATCCCCTTAACTAAATCAAAGTACCGTGTTTCTCAAGTAGACGGGGACGGGCATCAGCATACTATCAGTGGATTATTATACGCAAAGGATGCAGTAATACTGACAGAAGGTTGGTATTACTGGAACGGAGAGTTGATACCTGCAGGACGTGTCGAAATAGCCTCTGCTATCAGTCCGGATCACTGGACGATCATCGTGTCACTATCTGACAATAAAGTCCTGTCAGAATCTAATGCAACAGTGTACTGCGATGCCTCAGATCCATACCATAGACATCATGCTCATCATCAGCCCATCGCGGTAAATAAAAATATTGGTGCAACCCATTCTCATGCTGTCGAAAACGCTGCCTACAGGATATTTGCTTATCCCGTCGAATCCCCTTCACATGGCAATAGGACTTTAGTAAAATCACCTTGGGACCCCATTGCTTCTCCGTTTGGTTGGCATGATACTGATGGGGTAATAGGTGCAGAATCAACTACGACATTCGGAAATAATGTGCGCGCATATAAGGATGCTAACAATAATGACGAGCCTGATCCTGAGCTTCCTGAAGGGGGTGTACAACTAAGATTTGATTTTCCATTTCATCGAGACAGTTCTTTACTGTTCAATCTCAATACCGACATTACGAATCTTTTCTATTGGAACAATTTACTACATGATTGGTCCCACAGGCTTGGGTTTAACGAAGCTGCGGGTAACTTTCAGATGAACAACTATGGTCGTGGAGGACTGGAAGAAGATCCTGTGGAAGCCCAGACACTTGACGGAGGTAATACCGGCAATGCCAATTTCTCTGCCCCAAGAGATGGTATAAGAGGTAGAATGCAAATGTATCGATGGCTCGGAGGCAGTGCTCTACAAGTCTCAGATGGGTTTCAAATAAAGGAGCACATGAATACGGGAGCAGCTAATTTCGGTCCCGAGTTAAAGGAAGTAATCACCGAGAGAATAGTCGTCGGTGAGGACAATGTGGGCAACACATTTGACGGGTGCGAACCCTTGGTCAATACACGTGAACTTGATGGAAGTATTGCTTTAATGGATAGAGGGACTTGTCATTTTAGTGTGAAAGTCTTTAATGCGCAAGAAGCGGGTGCTAAGGCATGTATAATCTGCAACAACATCCCGGATGGTGGATTACTTACCATGTCTGCCGGAGACAAGGCAAGCTTGGTGAAGATACCCTCCCTATTTCTGACTAAAGAAGATTGTGATTTAATACGCAGACATATCACTGATGGAAGACAGCTCACGGCTACTTTCAATCCTGTTACGGAAATATCATCTGCCTTCGACAATGGTATTGTGGTGCATGAATATGGTCATGGAATTTCATTGAGACTAGTAGGAGGGCCAAATAACAGCAGCTGTCTATCAAATGATGAACAAGCAGGCGAAGGATGGAGTGATTTTATAGGCCTGGTAATGACCCAGAGGCCAAATGATCGACGAGAGAAGGCGAGAGGTGTCGGCACATACGCTCTAGGTGAAAATCCTGATGGACGAGGTATAAGAAGACATAGATATAGCACTTCGATGAATGTCAATAGCCAAGTTCATAGTCATATCAGAGCTACCGCCAGACCGCATCCACTTGGAGAAGTATGGACTATGGCTTTATGGGAACTTTATTGGGATATGATTGATCAATATGGTTATGATGCCACCTGGAACAATAGAGAAAGTGGCAATTTTAAGGCGCTACAGATAATATTTGATGGTATGAAAATCCAGGGATGCAATGTAGGTCTAATGGATGCACGTGATGCTATTTTATCAGCAGACATTCTTAATTACTCAGGAGAAAATCAATGTTTAATCTGGGCCACATTCGCAAAAAGAGGGCTAGGATCAAATGCTATACAAGGAAACATCACCACTAGAGCGGATAATAAGGATGGATTTGATATTCCGAAAGATTGTAAAAATGCAATCCTGCTGAGTAGTAAATTCCGCCCGATAATTAATAGCACTGATACTTTTGAAATAGCTTATACCATCGAAAATTATAAAGATAGACCTATCGCCCCACTTTCAGTAACAATTGAATTGCCGGACGATGTGCGTATCAAGTCTGTTACCTCAAATCATACCCATACTATCAGAGAAAACCGAATCGATTTAACCATCAATCACTTGCCCTACGGCCAATCTACAGATGTACAGATTTCAGCAATTACAGATAATGCAGAAGGCGGAAGAACTTTTTATGCCGAAAATTTCAGTCAAGACCTGAATATGGAAATTGGCGTTAATAATCCTTCCTTGTCAAATTGGAAGATTTCATTTGACGAAGACATCAATTCTTTCGTAGCGAATATGAGCGGGGACTCTTTTGGCGGCGAATCGACTCTTAGTTTTCCTTTCAGAGTAAACGTAAGCTCAGCCAATAATCTTCTCCTATTTCGCCATCGTTACGACACCCAACTAGGCATCGATGGCGGTATTGTTGAGGTGTCAACAGACGACGGGGATTCATGGAACTCAATACCGTCATCCATGTTCAAGTACAATGGATATGATGACGAGATAACTTATGATATACTCTATAACAAGACGAGACCCGCGTTCACGGGATCAAAAGCTTATAATTACTCCATTGTAGATTTGTCGGATTTTCTGGGTCGTAATATAATGCTGAGGTTTAATTACGTATTGCAGACGCTGATAGAAAGCGACACCACACAGGGATGGTCATTGAGCCATGTGGCTCTGGTTGAAAAAAAACAAAAGCAATTCAAATTATCGGTAAAGGAAGAAGGGCAACTTTCTACCCTACTTATTGATCCTTATTGGATGTTGGGACAAGATATCTCTACCAATACAGAAGAAGTAGAAATAGCATCATTCGACAATGAATTGATTCTTTCCCCAACACCGGCAATAGATATGATGACTATCAGTTGGGTTCAAGAAAACTCCTCGGTCATTCGGATTGTTGTGCTCAACAACATGGGGCAGACAATCCTCAGTCATAATGTTTCAGCAGTAAGCGGAGAAAACAAGCTCCCTTTAAATATTGCTGAAATACCCGCCGGCACGTACACTTTGCATCTTTTAGATGGAAATCATACAGTCACTCGTTTATTCATAAAAATATAAATCGGAATACGCTGTTTCCTCTCTAGATCGAGTAAATATCAACATGCCGCATGACATCACCATAGATATGACGGACGTCAAACGACCTACATACGTAGAAGTTGATCTTGCGATAGTGCGAAAAAATTATCACGCCTTAAAACAATTTGTAGGTGACAATGTCAAGATGCTGTGTGTATTGAAGGCCAATGCTTACGGTCATGGGCTGATAACTGTAGCTAAATTGCTCCAAGAAGAAAAAGCAGCGTACATCGGTGTAGCCTACTTGGAAGAAGCATTACTACTACGTAAAAATCAGATCAAGCTACCTATATTGGTGATGGGTGGTATTGTAGGTGATCAGCTACCTCATTTCATACGGCATGATATCACCATATGTGCTTCATCAATCGAAAAACTCACGCATATAAACAATTGTGCAAGGAGTCTAGGCAAAAAGGCTATTGTACATATCAAGGTGGATACAGGAATGGAGAGAATAGGTATTCATTATTATAACGCACATAAACTCTTGGCCTTCGCGCAAACTTGTGCGAATTGTATAATCGAAGGAATATTCAGTCATCTCGCCAATGCTGAAGATACGACACATCCGCTGAACAATGTACAAGCGGCTCGTTTTAACGATGTGCTTTATTTTTATAATAAAGAAAGATTGAGTACACCTCCCTTCGTTCACTTTTGTAATAGTGCAGCTACTTTTACTTCCCCTCATTTACACTATAGTATGGTGCGCGTTGGTTTAGCTTTATTTGGCATCCTGCCAGCAAAAAATTTCCACTCTCCTGCATCCGTTTATCCGGCGTTGAGCTGGAAGACGAAGGTGGTATATTTCAAAGTTGTTAAACCGGGGCATAGCATCAGCTATGGAAGTATCTGGACGGCTGATACACTTACACGCATCGTTACATTGCCTGTGGGCTATGGTGATGGTTATTTACGCAGCAGTAGTAATGTGGCGCATGTGCTAATAAACGGCAAGCAGTATCCTGTAAGAGGCAAAATATGTATGGATCAAATGATGATAGATATAGGCTGGGATAGTGCCTATAATGGAGACGACGTAGTGCTACTAGGTGTTCAAGATGGCCTACAGATTACCGTCCACGACCTTGCAGAATGGGCAGACACTATACCTTATGAAATATTGACCAATATCAATACGCGTGTACCGAGAGTGTATATTGATAAATAAGATGTGCCTAGCTATCAGTGATTATTGTTCCACTACAGTCTTAGTCAATAATAGCAGAATAAACAAATTGCCTCATTTTCTCGGCATAAAAGTTTGTATATGGCCAATGTTGCGCCATCAATATTGCGACTAAATCTTCAGCAGGATCAACAACAAAATAGGTGTTAAATGCACCGCTCCAGTAGAATGATCCTTCCGAACCAGAAGCTTTATTTTTTGCAAGATTCTTTAACACGCCGAACCCTAATCCGAATCCATTTCCGGGACTATAAATAAGTCCTTCTATATGATTAGCTGTCATCAGCTCAAGTGTCTTACGGCTGATGATTCGCTTGCCATTATGTGATCCATTATTGAGAAGCATTAAGGAGAACTTCATATAATCTTCAGCAGTAGAATATAAACCATGTGTGCCACCGAATAAGGTATTTCCTTCTGCCGGAGCCCATGCGTCTATTGCCTTGACTGTACCATCACTTTCAGACTGATGTAGTCCCGCTACACGGCTTTGTTCTTCTTTATGGACATTGTAACCCGTATCTTTCATTCCCAGAGGCTCAAAAATTCGTTCTTTGAGAAAAACAGCAAGCGATTGACCACTTATTTTTTCGATTAGCAATCCAAGGACATCCGGAGAAGCACTGTAATTCCATTGATTGCCGGGATGTCCCATCAAGGGATAAGCTAACAAAGCTGATACCCTTTCTTCTAGTGTCTTATGTTCAGACTCGTACAGGATTTTTCGAAGATTAGTGTCGTACTCGTTGTCACCTAATCCGTGAGAAAAACCGGCTGTATGCGATAATAAATGCCAAATTAACACAGGTCTTTCCGGATTTACATATTCGACTTCATTGGCCTTTACTTGAATTACTTTAAGGTCATTAAATGCAGGTATAAACTTAGATACAGGATCATTGAGATTGAATCTCCCTTCTTCATATAGGGTCATAAATGCGATACTGACGATCGGTTTCGTCATGGATTGAATAAAAAAGATCTTATCTGTAGTCATTGGCGACACGTCGCCAAGGCTATTATATCCTAGTGCCTTGTAATGTGCTACTTCTCCCTTTCTCACCACAAGACTTACCGCTCCGGCTATTTTTCTATTCTTGATTTCATCTTCAAGGAAGGATTCATAACGTGCCAATCCTTCATTACTAATACTGGCTGCAGCGGGGTTCGTTTTAGAAAAATTCTGCGCACTTACAAATGGGATAAATAAATATAAGATAATATTGAGTGCCAAGATTTGTGAAAAGAATCGCATACATTTAGTATTTTAAGCTTATTGTTTTAAATAGATAAATCAATTTTGAGAAGTGTAAAAGTACGTTATTCTAGTAATCATCCTAGATGAATCGAAAACCCCTTTTTCTTCAGTAATATATTCTTCTATGATCGGATAATCTAGGAGAAGATCTCTATCCATAGCAAACTCTCTAAGTGCTTGATGAGCCAAGCTTTTAAGCTGTGTGTCTCCTCTATGATCACAAGAGATAACAGGACGACTTGGCATTTCAAAATGTATGGTACCCGGAAGTGAAACATCTTGAGTTACAGGAATGGCAACAGCTATACTTGCCTGACCTCTAGCCTCGTCCACATTAAAAAATAATGTCCGGGGATTGCCTGCCATGTCGATGCCGGCTTCCTGAATTCGGCTGAATAAGGACCCGATATTGGATGAAAAAAACAATTGAATATCTTCCATCGGTACGACTTGTCGTGTCATAACATAAACGGTTGCTGGCCATTCTATTTCGCTATTTATATGGTAACCATAGTAGATTTGATCGTTTGCCCTCTCCTCTGCCAGTTTCTTGAGGTTTTGCAAGCCTTCTTTGTACATCCTTGTCATTTCTGATCGCATTCTCATCACCACGGCCATTCCTCTGAACAAAAATGGCATGGGTGTACTTTGAAAATCCCAAGTCACATCAACTTTCTCAGAACTGTGTTCGAGATGAATGGTAGAATAATTCACGCCATCCCATCCTTGAAACTTTAATTCAGATCGGACCAACTTATTCCGCTCTGATGCAGTAATGCGCTGTGTTCCGGAACCGTTAATTTTTCCCGACCACGAACTGGTAGCTCCTACACCATCAGATACCTCATTGTATTCTGCAACATTAGTTGTATCCCCTATTGTCCAAGCATTCCATAGCTCTGTTTTCTTGAGATTATTTACCAGATTGAAAACAACCGGGGCAGAAGCATTGATTTGGATGTTCTCGGACATCGAAAGATCCTTAGGCCCCGTTAAACATAAAAGTAGGTATATCAGAAACACTGTGCCGATAAGATAAAGAGGATATTTTATGTACTTCATGCGAATCAGATATAGAAGATTATTATTGCCGATGTAAAGTTAGTTTATGGTTTGAGATAAAAAGGAAATTCTTGCTCATAGGATCAAAACCTTCAATTTTATTCCCCAATAGGGTTATAAATAAAGTTATCGACAAGATTTCCAGTAAATGGCTTGTCAGTTCTTTGTTACCTTTGAGCTATGGGTTCACAAACAATGCTCGATTTTGCTCGTCCTCATTTGGCCATTTTAATTGATCCTGAAAAAGCCAATACAGAAAGTTTTGAAGTACTTCTTGAATACTTAGGGAAGGGATATGGAGACGTAATTCTGATAGGAGGTAGTACTGCCACAGCAGAGAATATTGATTGCTTGATTGAAAAAGTTAAAGCCAGATGTAGCCAGAAAATATACTTGTTCCCGGGCAATCAAATGCAACTTTCTGATAGAGCAGACGGCATATTAGTTTTAAGTTTATTGTCAGGGCGAAATCCTGAGTACCTCATTGGAAAGCTTGTGGATCACGCCATTAAGATTAAAGGATTAAACATCGACACGGTAAGCACTGCTTATCTGTTAATTGAAGGAGGAAAGGTATCGGCTATAGAATATGTAACTAAAACGAAACCCATACCGATTGATCAATCCGAAATCATTTTGGCCACAGCAACATCAGCGGAGTTACTCGGCTTTAAAGCCATCTATCTTGAAGCAGGAAGTGGTGCTATAAATCCTGTATCCTCGGAGCTGATAAAAATGGTTAGAGATAGTTGTCAATGCTTTTTAATTGTGGGTGGTGGAATAAAAACATCTTCTCAGCTAATAGAGGCGATAACAGCAGGAGCAGATTTAGTTGTCATTGGCAACATTCTCGAAGAAAAACCAGAATTGTTGCCAATATTCTGTGAGCAACTCAGAGCGTTCAGTAATGTTGACATCGCAGATGCTATCAGATCTTAGGAGAATCTTAACTTTTCGGCTATTTATCTTTTAGGAATATCATATTAACCGTCAGTTATATAAATAAAGGGTGAACCGAATTATTTCGTAGCCTATCTGCAGGAGCTATAAATGTTCTCCTTTTTGTTGATAAATATTGATTTGCTAATGTGCTGCCAGCGGGTTGAAAAGTCTTATGGCATTTACTCTTACAACGCGTAAATCTAGCTTCTTATAAAGAGGAAAATCTCAGAAATTTTAAAAATCCTGAGGCATGATTTACTCCAATTCATCTCTATAATCAAGCTACGCCAAAGAAAAAGGGGGGCCTTGTCACATTAGACAGACACCCCCCTCACCAGTAGTGTAAAACAAAATAATTGCATCAAAGATAAAGGAAAAATAAATAGTAAAGCAACTGTTTCACAAAATTTTTTTTGTTTTTAAAACAGCTAGCAAATTGGTCACAGGATGACCACGCTTTAGGAAATTTATATTATTCCTATATTTAATATTTTAATTAACAGACTTGAGATATAATATAGAACTAAGAAATCCAGTATAGTCTTTCTAACGACTCTGAATACACCTATTTAGGGAGGTGTTTACGAGCCTAAGTTTAAATCAGAATGGAAAACCCAGAAAGTGTTGTCGTGGAGAGTTTTATGAAACGCCCTCTATTACGCCGGTTGGTGCTTATCTTTCATCTCGTCGGCTAGGATCTCGTCAACAAGAACGCGTCCACAATGCTCACAAGCCATGACATTCTTATAAAGACCGATCTCGATTTGCACTTGTGGAGGTATTCTGTTGAAACATCCACCGCATGCATCGCGCTCCACGGTCACCACCGCGAGGCCGTTACGATATCTCCCGCGAATTTTGTCATAAGATTTGATCAAGACATCTGAAATCTCTTGTCGGGCCTTATCAGATGATGCTCTTAATTTCTCTTCTTCTACATCCGTTTTTTCGAGTATCTTGCTCAACTCAACTTTCTTTTGGCTAAGATTATCCTTTTTAGCTGATAGTCTTTCAGAAGCTTCATTGAGGGTGGCAAGCTTAGCATCCTTTTGTACGGTTACTTCTCCCATTTTCTTTTGAGAAAGCTGTATTTCAAGTTTCTGAAGTTCGATCTCTTTAGTAAGTGCCTCGAATTCTCTATTATTTTTTACTTCATCCAGCTGCTTATTATATCGCTCAATAAGCATTTCAGATTGCTTGATATTATGGTTATGGTTGCTGATGTCCCTTTCAGAATCGCTCACTCTTTCCATTAGTTTAGCAACGCGTGTTTCTAAACCGGCAATCTCGTCCTCGAGATCACCAACTTCGATAGGTAACTCTCCCTTAAGAATCTGAATCTCATCTATTTGTGAGTCGATTAGTTGTAGAGAATATAGTTTTCTTAATCTTTCTTCTACGCCTTGAACTGTCTTAGCCATATGATTTATTAATGATAATAGACTGGATTAGTAACCATTTTTGTGCAATGGGCTGCAAAATTAGGAAATTTCTCTTTAATATGGTCAAATAATAATTGTATTGTAAAGTACTCGCTTTCATAATGCCCAATATCCATCAATACTATCTTGCCGTCTGCTTCAAAAAATTCGTGATATTTGATATCACTGCTGATATATACATCTGCTCCTGCCTTGATAGCATCTTTGATTAAGAAACTTCCAGAACCTCCACACACTGCCACAGTCTTTATATTATCATGTAGCTGAGCGGTATGTCGTATGAGCTTGCATTCCATCCTGTTCTTGAGGTTAGCACTAAACAATTCAAAGCTTATTGGCTCTGCAAGCACCCCTATCATTCCCGCTCCGACTTGCACCTCATTATTGGATAATAGCTCATTAGGTCTTAGTAGTCTGACATCTCGCAATCCGAGTCGCTGGCAGATTCGTGTATTGACGCCATTTCGATAAACATTGTCCAGATTAGTATGAATAGCGTATAATGCAATATCATGCTTAATCGCCATGCGCACTGCTCGATGAACATAATAATCCGGTGTAAATTTTTTTATACCTGAAAATATTATGGGATGGTGAGAGACTATCACATCACAATGCAAATCTATCGCCTCCTGAATCACCTCCGGTATGCAATCCAGTGAGACCATTACCCCGTTTATCTCTTGAGCCGGGTCTCCTACTAACAATCCGGCATTATCATAAGGCTCTTGATACTTTAGTGGTGCTAAAGCTTCAAGATGATCCGTTAGTTCCTTTAAAATCATATTCTCTAATTTTATCAATGAGCTGACTTGTACTCAATGAATCGTAGTATTTGCAAATGTGTATTCTTCCGGTAGATTTTTGGATAAGCTCCCTGTCGGGCAATGACTCATATTCATAATCCCCACCCTTACAATACACATCAGGAACTATTTGCTTAATCACCGATAATGGCGAAATGTCATTAAATATTATTACTGCATCCACCATCTCCAGAGCACTTAACAAGAGAGCTCTATCAGACTCCTTCACAATCGGGCGATCTTTGCCTTTGAGTTTCCGCACAGCAAGATCGCTATTCACGCCCACGATCAGTTTGTCTCCTTGATTCTTTGCCTCTTCAAGAGATCTTAAATGACCGCAATGCAGTAGATCGAAACATCCATTTGTAAATACAATGCGCTCTCCATGCGACTTCCACAATAAGGTTTTTTCAACTAATGACCCCGTGAATTCAACTATTTTATTGTCACCAATCACACTGCCGCTTTTAATTTTTTGCGTAGCGCAAATACCTCATCACGATATTGCGCAGCGGATATAAAATCCAACTCTTTCGCCGCTTTTTTCATTTTTTGTTCCGTATTTGCGATTAATTTATGTAGTTGATCCTTAGACATATAGGCCACGATCGGATCTGCCGCAATACTCACTTCATCAGGCTCTACATAAGCCCTTGCTTTATTTCCTCGGATATCCAGAATGGATTTTTGATTTAATATTTGCTCTCTTGTTTTATGGATAGTAGTAGGTGTGATGCCATTCTCTTCATTGAATTGCATTTGCTTAGCACGACGGCGATTAGTCTCATCTATTGTCTGCTGCATACTGTTCGTAACTTTATCAGCATAAAAAATGACCATGCCATTCGCATTACGCGCTGCTCTTCCGGCAGTCTGTGTCAAGGAGCGTGCATTCCTTAAAAATCCTTCTTTGTCAGCGTCTAATACAGCAACTAACGAAACCTCTGGTAAATCTAGCCCCTCCCGCAACAAATTGACACCTACTAAGACATCAAATTCTCCTAAACGGAGATCACGAATGATCTCGACACGGTCCATCGTATCAACATCGCTGTGTATATACCTTACCTTAATACCCAGATTGCCAATATATTTAGTAAGTTCTTCTGCCATACGTTTAGTCAAAGTAGTGACCAATACCCTCTCATCGCGTTCTTTTCGGAGTTCTATTTCCTCAAGAAGGTCGTCAATCTGATTAAGACTCGGACGTACATCGATAGGGGGATCGAGAAGTCCTGTAGGGCGTACTATTTGCTCTACAACCAATCCTTCGGTTTGTTCAAGCTCATAATCAGCGGGCGTGGCACTTACATATACAATCTGATTCGTGAGGCTCTCGAACTCTTCAAAACTTAAAGGACGATTATCAAGAGCTGAAGGAAGTCTAAATCCATAATTGACCAAATTGATCTTTCTCGCTCGATCTCCTCCCCACATACCCCTTACTTGAGGAATCGTCACATGACTCTCATCTATGATGATAAGATAGTCGTCAGGAAAATAATCAAGTAGACAAAAAGGTCTCGAACCTGGTTTGCGACCATCAAAAAAACGCGAATAGTTCTCTACGCCGTTACAATAGCCTAGTTCGCGCATCATCTCTATGTCAAAATTGACGCGTTCTCTGATACGTTTTGCTTCAATATACCTTTGTTCTTGCGCAAAAAACTTCTCATGCTCATCAAGTTCGTGCTCTATCATCTTGAGAATCAGATTAAGCCTGTCTTTAGGAGCTATATATAGATTGGCAGGAAAAATAGCCGCATGGTCTAACGAAATAATTCGCTTGCCGCTACTCAACTCTATTTTTTCAATTTCTTCTATTTCATCCCCAAAAAATATAATCCGATAACCATAATCTACATAAGGAAGATTAATATCCACTGTATCGCCCTTGACTCTAAAGGTGCCTCGCTTAAAATCTGCTTCCGTTCTACTGTAAAGGCTCTCGACCAGCTGATACAACAATCTTTGACGCGATATTATTTGCCCCTTCTGAATGCGCAATATGCCTGCCTTGAGATCATCGGGATTACCCATGCCGTATATACAACTCACAGACGCTACAATAATTACATCCCTCCTGCCCGAAAGCAAACTTGAACTTGCTCTGAGTCTCAGTTTATCTACCTCTTCATTGATGGACAGATCTTTCTCAATGTAGGTATCAGAAACAGATAAGTAGGCCTCAGGTTGATAGTAATCATAATAGGAGACGAAGTACTCCACCGCATTGTCAGGAAAGAACTCAGTAAATTCAGAATATAATTGTGCCGTTAAGGTCTTATTGTGCGTAAGTATTAAGGTAGGTTTTTCGACTTGCGCGATCACATTGGCCATGGTAAAAGTTTTACCAGATCCAGTCACCCCTAGAAGGACTTGGGCTTTTTCATTTTGATTTAAACCATCTACAAGCTGCCTTATAGCTTCTGGCTGATCGCCTGTCGGCAAAAAATTAGAATTGAGCTTAAACGACATCTATACTTGAGTAGAGAAATAATAAATCTCGCAAGATACCTCAATTATAATCCACTTGCTTCCTTTTCATCCCTAGAAATCATGGCATAGAATAAGCTCCACTACTGTCGTCAAGAATCAAAATCCAATCTTGTCCATAACCACTGCTCGGTGGCGTAAATTGCCTTATTCCTTTGTTCTCAAATATATCTATTTTCATGGATTCTCCATTGCGTGGATTATACCAATGCGCCACTACAGAAGCACCTGCGATTTTGCCCATAATGACTTCAAAAGAAGTGCCTTTTGAGCTGTATACGAATGCATAATCTTTACCTCGCGTAGCTTGTACGCGATCATAAACCGAGGTTGTGCCGTTAAGAAGGCTTTGATCAGGAATCCTATCCAGCATGGGCCGCGATTCCATTAGCCGACGCACATATTTCATTTGTTCAGCACCAGGAAGGTGAAGTGCGTTATACCATGGTATAGAGGCTCCATTGATACTTTTTCTCCTTGCAGAGTACATCTGCCATACATCATGACAGCCATATGTATTGCCAAAGGCCCCGGCAAACAAAGGCAAGTATGCACCCTTACGTACATCATACGCGCTCGATCTACCTAATTCTCGTTCATTAAAACAAACCGGGTGATCCTCATAAAGTGGCTCTGCATCAATAGTAGGCTTTGCAGGAATTCTGTTATAAGCTACCGAAATACGGTCATAGACAGGATTGTCGCGACAATGCCCTGTCTGCAACATGTTAAAATCAAACCAATCATCTTGATGAAACCATCCGCCTGATCCCGCCATTTCCATAGAGGTCGGCTGGGGATGGGCTGTTATTAAGGCGCGATCAGGACTTCCTATACCTTCTGTAATACCACGTGCCATGGCTCGCCATACATCAACATCTTGCTCACCTCTCGGGTTGCGATCTCCCATTAACACCCACACGATGTTTTTCCGATCCTTATATCTATTGCCTATCCATCGACCAAAATCCGCCGCATTCTTTTCGTGAAATATCTCCGGGCCATCACCCCAAGATTCCTTGAACAACTTGTCTCCCCATGTAGGCAATAAGGCGATATATAATCCCATTGCCGCCGCTTTGTCTATTATCCAGTCTACATGCTCAAAATAATCATCATTTGCCTCTATGGGATCATAACTTTTCAGTGGAAGATGATAATACGCGTTAGGATCCTTGAGGCCTTGTAACTCTGCCAATGCCACAGCTTGGATGATACTAAATCCTTGATCTGCACGTATACGTAAATATCTCTCAGCTTCCTCCTTATCCAATCGGTGAAAAAGCTCCCATGCCGTATCTCCCAGCCAGTAGAATGGGTCGCCATTTTCATGAACTAAAAAACGTCCGCTCTCATGGACCTTGAGATAAGCTCTGCTGATGGGATTGGTAGGCTCCTGAGCAGACAATAGGCTAATTGTTAATACTGTAAGTGATATCAGGATTGTATAACGCATGATTTTAAATGAATGACCATGGTCAAAAATAATATATCTCGTATAAAAAACGAAATAGCTACACTTGTCCAATTACATGCTTTCGATAAGTAAGTTTCTCTTTAATAGACGCGATTCACTTCATCATGGAGATATATTTAAGTCAAACAGTGGAATAACATATTAAATATTTGTTTAATATGAATATCGTGCTTACTTTTGTTCGAATCTTCCCAATTCAGTAATAAGATGCCAGCATCCGCAGGAGTCCGATTCTGTGATGAGTGGCTTATGATTACTAATAATGATGCAATGAAGAAAACGCGTGTTCAGTTATTGATAACAACACTTTTGATGTGTTATTTGTCCGGATATTCACAATCTTGTCAGAGTGATACCATATCGAGTGATATCATTTTTCTGGTAGACAATTCAGGGAGCATTGACGATGGAGAATATGCCAACTTTGAACAGTTAATCTTAGCGACGATTCAAAAGACACAGCAAAAATGCCAGCATGCTCAAGTCGCAGTAATTCATTATGGTGGTGCTTTCGGAGCCTTTACTTCAATTGAGTATCCTTTGTCTAAAAACAATATCATAAATAACATTAATCGCCAGTATTGTACTCAGCGTATTGCAGGACAATGTGTAGGCGGTGGTGGTGATGATTTGAATAATGCTATAGGGCAAATATTGGCTTCTCTACAGAACGGACAACTTAATCGTGACCCTCGCAACGAAATGAATCTGATAATACTCACGGATGCATTCGGTACTGAAGATACGTGCACGTTCACCAATTGTTCTATAATCCGTCCGTACACAAATATTGATCAATTTAAAACCTTATATGATGCTACCGTGACGGTAGTAGGTATGTCGTCTCAAGCTGCTTCAACATTTCTGGGAGTCTATGCCTCTCCAGGTGGAAGCTATGCCTCAACTACCTTGTTTACACCGGATTGTTTAAGTACAGTTGACGGATGTCAATTGCCTAGAAAATATGTTCCGTTAGCGTTTAATTCGCCGATAGGCGCGGCATCTGATTCGATAGTCCATTGTATTGATTGTAGGGTGGAGATTGTATCTCCTCTAGCATTTAACATAACAAGTGATCTAACAGCGATTTGTGCTAACAGGGGAGAGTCTGCAATGTTAAACATCAATGTGACTAGTGGTCTGCCACCTTATAACATTGCTTGGAGTGATGGCATTACCACGCATAGTCGCGTGGTATCACCTACCACAACAAGCGTCTACAACGTCACAGTTAGTGATGCCAATGGGTGTACATCATCTAGATCAATTACAATAACCGTAAATGATTGTGGTCCGATATGCCCACCCAACACGGCATTGACAGTTGATGCCGGTGTTGAGCAAACCATTTGCTTCAATCTAGGTCAATCTGTAACCCTCACAGCCAATATTCAAGCTGGATCAGGATCAGGAATGTATCAATACGCATGGACAATAAGTGGAATAAATGTTGGGAATACTCCT
Organism: uncultured Saprospiraceae bacterium; assembly: GCA_964396595.1. Lineage (GTDB taxonomy): Bacteria > Bacteroidota > Bacteroidia > Chitinophagales > Saprospiraceae > CAYNFR01. The sequence continues at coordinate 67,951 of CAYNFR010000001.1, forward strand.
TCTATTACAGTCAGTCCTTCCACTACCACGACATATTCATTAAGGGTAGTTGATACCGTAACGAGTTGTGACGCGACAAATTCAGTGACTGTAAACTCACGAACTTGCAGTACGTGTATAGCCAACGCAGGCCGTCCCGTTCCCCATACTGAAATATGTCTATCAAATGGCAGCGCCAACATTTTTACTTCAAGAAACCAAGGAGTTGTCATTCCGAATGGCTATTCGGAAGTTTTCATTCTCACCGATGAAGATTTAGTGATCGTTGACTATTCTATCGGGTCACGCACTTTTAATGTACGGCAAGAAGGAATTTATCGTGTTCATACATTGGTGGCTGTAACTACAAGAGGCCGCCCTGATTTTATTGATTTGCCGACATTAATCCAACGTAATGTTTCGAAGCTTTTTGTCATCGTCGCATGTATCGAAGATCATGGGATTTGTGCAGACTTTGACTTCCCGGGAAGAGTGCATAAAGTACTCGGGCCGGGGGATCGTGCATGTATTTTATTTGAGAATACCATTGCGCTTTGTTCTGACGGAATTGATAATGATTTAGATGGCCTGATCGATTGTTCTGATCCCGATTGTGTCGGTCTTGTGCCTTGTTTAGAAAACACTTTAATCGCTTGTAATGATCAATATGACAATGACATGGATGGATTGATTGACTGTATGGATCCTGACTGCTTTATGTTCGAAATATGTTCGGAGCGTGGAGATAAGTGCAATGACGGCATCGACAATGATGGTGATGGCCTTATTGATTGTGAAGACCCTAGTTGTCGTGATAGTAAATGGTGCAAGGAAGATTCGCCATTTACATGTGCTGATGGTATCGATAATGATGGTAACGGACTTACTGACTGCGAGGAGCCTAGCTGTCAACGTTTCATCGTATGTGCAGAATCAACTTTGGCAGCTTGTCAAGATGGCATCGACAATGACTTCGACGGATTAATTGATTGTGCAGACTCCGACTGCCATCGTTTTACGCAGATATGCCGACCGGCGGAAAATACGAATGCCATGTGTTCTGACAAGATTGACAACGACGGTGATGGTCTGATAGACTGTCACGATCCGGATTGTCATGATACTGCACCCTGTGGCAATGTGGCTGGATTTGCAGTCGCTCCCGAGCTTGAAATTCGCGTTTTCCTTCAAGGCCCTCTCCAAGAAGGCGGACTGATGTCCACAAGTCTTAATGATCAAGGTTATCTTCCTGGTCAGCGACCCAAGACATTCTTCGGAATAAGCACACCTGCCGGACAACCTTATGATGAAGCACCATGGTTTTATGATGGAGGTGAAGGAAGTCTCCTACAAAAGAAAAATAAGAACAGCGCCTACTTCGAATATCCGGCGACTGTCGTAGACTGGGTATTAGTCTCCATAAGAACAGATGTTGATAGAAGCTCAGAAGTATGGAAGTCTGCTGCATTGCTACACAATAATGGAGAGATATCGTTTTTAAAGGACATTAACTTTGATATAGCATACGAACACGGTTTCTTTATAGTTATAGAACATCGCAATCACTTACCCGTTATGTCCGAGCGAAGAGTCAAATTCTCAAATAATACGCTGAGTTATGACTTTTCTCAACAAGACTCCTATAGATCGTTTGTGGGTGTTGGGCAAGTGAAGTGCCCGGACAAATGGGTAATGGCCGCCGGCAATGGAGACATGGTTATGGAATTGTCATCTTATACGGATATCAATGTACGCGACCTTACCCTATGGCTTCAAAACAATGGTGTCAATAGCAGCTACCAACTAGAAGATTACGACATGAACGGTGATATCAACATCAGAGACAGAATTCTATGGGAGTTAAACAATGGAATCTTTAGCTCGTTACGTACCAAATAAATAGTCTTACATGGTATCAATCATGGTTCATCCACTAGCTCAGGGTCTCATATTTGATCTCGATGGCACCCTCGCAGACACCATGCCTATGCATCTTGAATCTTGGGAAAAAGTAGGCCTTGACCTTAATGTTCCCATTACCGGACAGATGATACTGGATCGAAATGGTACCCCTACTTATGATGTAGCTATAGATCTTAATAGAACCTTCGGATGGTCATTAAATCCGGATGAAGTGCAAGAAGCTAAAAACTATCATTATAATATAATCAAGAAGAAGTCAGGGAAAATTCGGCCCATAGAGCACGTCTGTAGCATTGTACGCAAATACAAAAATAAGCTGCCTATGTCTGTAGCGACTGGTAGTATTCCTGACAATGCTCATCATGCTATTAAAGATATTGGCCTGGAAGGCTATTTCATAACTGTCAGAACAGCGGCAGATGTAGAAAGACCAAAGCCATACCCGGAAGTTTTTCTTAAATGTTCTGAAGCATTGCAAGTATTGCCTTCTAGGTGTCAGGTATTTGAAGATGGCTTAATGGGGTTTCAAGCAGCGCGATCTGCTCGGATGATTCTGACCAATGTTGAGACCGGTGTAACTGAAATGCCATTAATGACCATTAAGTAAAACATCGATGTCTTCAATTACTGCTCTTCAAGAACCCATAAAACATGAACTCATTCTCTTTGAAAAGAAGTTCAAGGAGATCATGAAGAGTAGTGTCCCCCTATTAGATCGAATCACTTACTATATTGTTCAGCGTAAAGGAAAGCAACTCCGACCTATGCTGGTGCTTCTATGCGCGAAAATGAATGGAGCCACATCAGAGTCCCAATATATTGCTGCCAGCATGGTAGAACTTCTTCATACTGCCACGCTCGTCCATGACGACGTAGTGGATGATAGTAATGAGCGTAGAGGTTTTTTTTCCGTCAATGCGCTCTGGAAAAATAAAATCGCTGTGCTAGTAGGTGATTACTTCTTTGCTAAAGGTCTATTGATAGCCCTCGATCATGATGAATTCAACATTTTGAAAATACTCTCTCATGCTGTTCGCGAGATGAGTGAAGGCGAATTATTGCAAATTGAAAAATCTCGCAAGCTCGATATCGACGAGGAGACATATTTAGCTATTATCCGACAAAAAACCGCTAGCATGATCGCTTGCTCGTGCGAAGCCGGAGTGGCAAGTGCTACAGAAGATATAAACAAAATAATGGCGGCAAGAAAATTTGGCCTAGCTGTCGGGATGGCTTTTCAGATCAAAGATGATCTTTTTGATTATGGCTACGCCAATGTAGGCAAACCTACCGGCAATGATATTAAAGAAAAGAAAATGACATTACCGCTGATCCATGCGCTGAGCCAAAGCACACAGTCAGAAAAACGACACATCATTCATCTAATCAAAAAATCAAGTCACAAGAAATCTACAGTAGCAGAAATTATAGCCTTTGTCACCAAGTATAATGGTCTAGCTTACGCTGAAGTGGTGATGAACCGTTACAAAGATGATGCGCTACTAGTACTTGAAGAATTCGAAGATTCCCCTTCCAGAGAAGCACTATCAAAGCTGGTCAGTTTTGTGGTCAATAGAAATACATAGCACGGTTCGACAAGAGACACGCAATGGTTATATTTGAAGCTGTTATTTGCCATGATCGATCAATTAAATTGCCTTAACACACGTCAATTATGTCAGAATTACACCGATTGTATATTTAAGTCATGACGACATACTCTCCCGGCATTAATGGATTTTAAACAAAAATATTAAGTACATGGCCCTGTAGGGGCAAAATATTTGTAACATACAGTAGAGCCGTCGATTAACTATACGAATTACTCCTTTTAGTAAAATTTTCTGCCAGAATTCGCAAGAATCGTGAAAAAAACTATTCATTTGACTACTGGGCTAAACAGCTGATTAAAACCTATATTTATCCACTAATATCCGGCTCAAGGAGCTTAACCATTTAAGAGCTACTTTTGATTACATCAGTACTTTATCTTCATGAGAATAGTCAGCTATAATGTTAATGGTATAAGAGCCGCTCTGCGTAAGGGTCTTGCAGAATGGATACATGACAACAACATCGATATTATCAGTATTCAAGAGACAAAAAGCACGCCCGATCAAGTAGATGATACATTATTCTCAGACATGGGCTATCATGCTTACTGGCATAGTGCTGAAAAAAAAGGCTACAGTGGCGTGCTCACATTGACTAAATACCAAGCTCAGCAAGTGATGGAAGGAATGCAACATTCTGCTTATGATGCAGAAGGAAGGGTCCTCACCACTTTTTTTGAAGACTGGGCTCTTGTAAACGTTTATATACCTTCCGGGTCGAGTGGCGAGGATCGCCATGAATTCAAATTACAATTCCTCGAGGACTTCTACCCTTGGGTACAGAATCTTAAGAAAAAACAATCTAAGCTGATCGTAGTCGGAGACTATAACATCGTCCATCTTGACATAGATATTCATAACCCTGGTCGCGCAGACAACCCGAGTGGTTTTAGACCTGAAGAGCGGGCATGGCTCGATAACTGGTTTGATAAGGGTGGCTTTAAGGATGGCTTCAGACATTTATACCCTGAAATAAGGGATACTTATAGTTGGTGGAGCTATCGCGCAGGATCAAGACAAAAGAATAAAGGGTGGCGCATAGATTATATCAGCTGTACACATGAACTTTCACCACTCATCTCTTCATTTGCCATGCATAAAGAAGCGCAACATAGCGACCATTGTCCATTAGTCATGGACATTGATCTTTAGGAAAATATAGCACTTGGGGATATTGGTTTATTGAATCGAATAAGGGTTTAATTGGCCCCCATAAGGATGTCAAATGTTCTAAATTAATCGTGTCGCTTGTAAGCTCAAGTTAGAATAGAATCACTAAAACAACATCTGATAGACAAAACTTCAAATGATAACGAGACTATTAACAAATTGAATTCGCCAATGAAAGAACAAAAGCCTCTAATATCCTTATCTGTTTGACATTAACACTACATCAGAAATCCATTCTCCGAAGCCATGGGTTTTCTAATATTCTCCTCATCCAGCATTTCTCGAAGATCAATTTCTATGGCAACCGCAATTGAAGTGATAGGAACATCATTGTAAGTTCCTTCAAAAGGGTTCTCAGAAAAATCACCTATCATCTCAGTTAGAAAAAAAACCCAAATCGTCAATGCTGACAATGGTGCGACACCCCAAGGAAAAGCACCTTGGGTCGATATCACATTTAACAAACCAAATGGCAGTAGTGCTGAGAAAACTACCGCTATCCAAATACCTGCTGATGCATATTGTCTCGGAAATGGAAAATTTTTAATACGCTCACATCTCCCTTGCTCATTGTACAGCTCTGTAATAAATGACTGTAAAGCCACATGCTTGTAGCTATCGAAATGACCTGATTCATAGAACTCCTGTAATCTTATCGACTGTTTATTAAGAATCTGAGTGGCCATGTTTGATTTACGCTTATAATATTCGAACTCTTCCTCTGTGATAAGTTGCCGAAGTTCCTTTTCGATATTATCATAATATTGTTCACAGACCTTGGGTGAGTAAATACCATTGACTCGATTGTCCGTATGCTCCCATTCTCTGGTGAGACGTAGCTGATATCTCAAAGCTGTCAGCCACGCGATATGCCTATACACTAGCTCTTGTCGTATAGCATGACTACTCGTACCTTGTATGAAGCTAATAATAGAAACAGTAAAAGATCGCGATGTATTGACAATGCCACCCCAGATCTTTCTTGCTTCCCATGTCCTATCGTAACTCGCATTATTCTTAAAGCCTAGATAGAATGCTACCGCTATGCCTATCACGCTGATTGGTTGCCAGTTAATCGATATATCTACAGCATAACGGTATTTGATCCACCAATGCACGATGCTCACGAATAAAGCATATATGAACCCAATGATCAATGGCTTCTTGCTCCAATTGACAGTCATCCAAAAACCGTAACGCCGTCTTACATACATTATTTACATCTTTCTAATTGCCTTCCCACAGTGAGGTGGGCACTCCTATGATAACGCTGACAAATTAACAACTAAAAATAGTGCTTGATCAATCGAATGCTATGTTCTTCGCAAATACTGCCACCAAAATCGCATCAATAACAAAGTCAACACTAGCCCCTCCAATGGTTTAACGACATGGTAAGTTACTTTAGGTGGAACAGTAGACCAAAATCCAGGTGGCCACGTGCGCAAAATATGATAAGGTCTGTCCAGATTAGGATAGATACTCAATATGCCCAAAAGATGCATCACAAGAATAGCCGATATCAATATTCCCGCACAAATAAGAGCCGGGGATTTTCTCCAGTCAAAATCTCGCGCTGATTTTATTCCTAATACCTTCAATATTAATAAACCGAATACAACACCAGTTATATTAGTTAGCACGTCATTTATATCGTAATAACTCGTGTCTTTAGGAGCAAGATAAAAATATTGATAAGCTTCATCAATGATCCCCATGAAAGTAGCTACAGACAATACTTGTTGATAATTCCTATATATAGGCCATAATAACACAGTTAATAAAGCATACTGTGGAAAATGAATAACCTCTATGTTGATTACAAATAAGTATTTGATTATCAACCCGGCAAATAGTGTGTTAAGAACAAGCCCTATAACAAGACTTATCTGATTGCTCCTTTTCGATAAATTATAACAATAAAATCCCGTAAATACACATAACACTAAGAGTGATATGACGATGACTCGCAGATTATATTGATCCCGAGTGATCCCCTTAAAGACGACCGTATTCAGGAAAGTACCAAAACGCTTATGTGGTAAAACCACTGCCATAAAGTAGACCAGTACTATTAGCCAATTAATTAAAGGCCTTTTAGCCAGCCACTGTAGCATTATATCAGATAATATTTAATTGATTAACCACCAAAGTCGTCAAAAGAAATATTACTCTCCGGCACACCGAGTTTATCAAGCGTACTGATGACAGAAGCATTCATCGCGGGTGGGCCGCAGAAATAGTATTCTATCTCCTCCGGCTCAGCATGATTTTTTAGATATTGCTCATAACACACCTGCATGATATATCCCTTAAATCCATCACCTTCTTTATTAATATCTTCTTTTACCTGCCAGTTATCTTCTGGCAGAGGATTATCTAATGCTACATAAAATTTGAAATTGGGAAACTGACGCTCAATCTCTCTGAATTGCTCAATATAGAATAATTCCCTCTTGGTGCGACCACCGTACCAGAAAGATACTTTCCTATCTGTTGTCCTCAAGGTATGGAACAAATGAAAAAGATGTGATCTTAATGGTGCCATACCAGCACCACCGCCGATGTAAACCATTTCATTCTTAGTGTCCTTGATAAAGAACTCTCCATACGGCCCAGAAATAGTGCACTTATCTCCCGGCTTAAGATTAAATACATATGAAGAACAAACTCCCGGATTGACATCCATCCATCCGTTTTTAGCTCTGTCCCATGGGGGTGTAGCAATACGAATATTCAGCATGACAATATTACCTTCAGCAGGGTGGTTAGCCATTGAGTAGGCTCTAAACTGCGGTTCATCATTCTTCATATTTAATGCCCACAGATTATAAGTGTCCCACTCGGACTGAAACTTGTCAGCAGCATCATGGAACTCTGGATGAGCCGTAATGTCCATGTTCTTAAAATCTACTTTAACTTGAGGGACATCTATCTGAATATATCCTCCTGACTCAAAATGTAGTGTCTCACCTTCCGGCAATTTAACCACAAACTCTTTGATAAATGATGCCACATTATAATTGGACACAACCTCACACTCCCACTTTTTAATACCGAATACCTCTTCAGGAACCCTGATCTCCATATTCTCACGAACTTTGACTTGGCAAGCAAGTCTTTTTTTCTCGGCTGCTTCTTTGCGCGTAAGGTGATTCATCTCTGTAGGCAATACATCACCGCCACCTACATCCACATGACATTCGCACATCGCGCATGTGCCCCCTCCTCCGCAAGCAGAAGGAAGAAATACATTTTTATCTGATAAAGCAGATAACAAAGATGTGCCGGGCTGTACACGCAGAGGGTTCTCTCTATCACCATTCACAACAATCTCTACTTCTCCTTGTGGTACTAATTGTTTATTGGCATAAAGCAGCAAATAGGATAAGGCCAAAATTAACCCACTGAAAACCAGAAGAGCCAAGATTATTGTTTGGATTTCTATACCCATAATTAAGAGTGTCACCAGCATCACTTTCTTTTTTTAACTTTAATATGTGTCAATTTCCTGAAAAAGAAGAAGGGTCTATCCCCAGCAAACTCAAGAATGCCATACCCATCAGTCCTGTCAACAGAAAAGCCATCCCTAATCCTCTCATAGGAGCAGGCACCGCAGAATACCTTATCTTCTCTCGTATCGCTGCCAATGCAACAATGGCCAAAAACCATCCGAATCCTCCACCTAGACCAAAAGCGACTGATTCACTAAATGTATATTCCCTAGATACCATAAATAAAGAACCTCCTAGTATCGCACAATTCACTGTGATCAACGGAAGGAATATACCCAATGAATTATACAGCGCAGGTGAAAACTTCTCTATAACCATCTCCACTAACTGAACCATAGAAGCGATGATAGCAATGAATAATATAAATCTTAAAAATGTCAGATCTAATCCGAATAATCCACCTTCAGATAATAGATAGGTGTTTATCAACCAGTTTATAGGCATAGTAATACCTAATACGAAAATCACCGCCAGGCCTAGCCCGAATGCCGTTTTCAACGTCTTAGACACCGCTAAGAAAGAACACATTCCCAGAAAATAAGACAAAATCAAATTCTCTATGAATGCTGCTTTGATAAATATATTGACTAATTCCATTTGTTGTGTTCTTATCTTGATTAAGAAATATCAACTAATTTCTTGTTATACGCTCGTTGTACCCAGATCATCACCGCTATAATAAACATCGCAGCCGCAGGCAATACCATAAGATTATTATTCTGATACCATCCAAACAAGAAACTATCCGTGGTATTAATCCAGTACTCGTTACTTGCTCCTATAATTTTCATCTCGATACCTGTTCCGGCAAAAAGACTTCCTTTCCCAAATAACTCTCTGATGACAGCCACACCGATGAGAATAACTCCATATCCCAATCCATTTCCTACACCATCAAGGAATGATCTCCAAGGACCATTCGCCATGGCAAAAGCTTCCAGACGACCCATTACAATACAATTTGTGATAATCAGGCCGATAAAAACTGCCAACTGCTTATATGTCGGATAATCTAGTGCTTTTAAAGTTAATTCAACTACTGTAACCAACGCCGCTACTACAACGAGCATTACGATAAGTCGAACCTGCTTTGGTATGGAGTTACGTAAAAGCGAAATAGTCAAACTAGCAAATCCAGTCACCAAGACCACCGCAATAGTCATGATTATCGAAGGAAATACCAGTGTCGTCACGGCTAGAGCGCTACATATACCCAATACTTGCACAGTGATCGGATTGTTATCATTGAGCGGATCAATTAATAACTTACGCTCTTTTTTCCCAAAAGGTAATAAGCCTTCCTTTTTCTCAACTGTAGTTTGTGACATAGGAATTAAGATTTTAATTTATCAAAATAAGGAAGATATGCTCTAAGTCCGGCATTCAACATATCACTAACACCATCAGCTGTGACTGTTGCACCACTTATCCCATCTACCTCATGTAATGGGTGACGAGCACCACCTTTTCGCACCAATATTGAAGTGTACTCTCTTTTTTCGTTCTTGATCATCTTACCTGCGAACTGCCTGCTGAAACTAGGGTTGTCCTTGATCTCAGCACCCAGACCCGGGGTCTCACCCTTATGGTCAAAAGAAGCACCTACCACAGTTGCCAGATCATCAGCCAACGCAATATTGCCCCAGATCTCGTCCCACAAGCCAGAACCTCTTACACTTACCACATAGATTTTCTCTCCACCCCGATTGAACACATATACCGGATATATTCTATTATTAAGCGGTTTTTTTCTCTCTTTTGCCATATCAACGTTCTCCGCTAGGCCTCCTTTATAACCGCGCGACTCCACCTCTTCTGTACTCAGAATATTGCCTTGAGAATCAATAACGTTTTGCTCAATACTCTCGTCAAATATTCTTAGCACTTCATCGCTAGACAATTTGTCCGCCTTGACGTTTTCACCCAGCTCAGTCTGAATCGCAGCTAGTATGGCCTTTTTATTAAATATAGATTCATTACGCTGATGAATAGGCTTTAGAGCTGTAGACATTAATGCTAAGACAAGCGCTACAACGGCTGTCATAATACCGACAAAAATGTATATATAACTTTGACTACGCACGGGCTAACCTTTTAGATATGTGAGAATTAAGAACTATCTGATCTAACAGTGGCGCAAATGTATTCATGAATATTATGGCCAGCATCCATCCTTCCGGATAAGCAGGGTTAAGTACCCTGACAATCATACCAATAAAACCGATCAAAAATCCATAGGCCAATTTACCTCTATCAGTAGCAGCCGCTGTAACCGGATCAGTTGCCATATAGGCCATAGCAAAGAAGAAACTGCCAATATAAAATTGATAATACCAAGGAACTGTCATAAAAGGGGTTGCCCCCCATGCATTTAAAAGCATCGCCATCACCGCTGCTCCGACAATCATACTTAACATGATTCTCCAGCTGGCAATACCTGTCACAATTAAAAATATTGCCCCTAGAATGATAAGGGGTTTTGATGTTTCACCAATTGATCCGGGAATAGCTCCCCACCACATTTGGCTTACAGAGTAAACTTCCGTGACTGCTGACCAACCACCTTGTGCTGCCAGTGCCAGTGGTGTCGCTCCAGTAAAACCATCGGCAACCACACCATCAGTAAATTTAGTAAGATCCATCCATCCGAATAGACCGTTAAACATACTGTGCGCCCATCCATAACTCGTTGAGCTTCCTTCTCTTAAAGATTCAAATCCTGACACCCATACGTCATCCCCTGATATTGATGTGGGATAAGCAAAAAATACAAACATCCTCGCCATGAGCGCCACATTCCAAATGTTCATACCCGTACCTCCAAAAGCCTCCTTAACCAATATTACAGAGAAGGCTGTAGCTAATGCCAGTATCCATATAGGCAAGCCTGCAGGCATTATCAACGGAATAAGAGCTCCTGAAACCAGAAATCCTTCTTCTACAGCATGCCCTTTCTTCGCTGCATATATGAATTCTATCCCGAGTCCTACAACATGCGCCACCACAAATAATGGTAGTAACTCTATCAAGCCATGGGCAAGCTTAAGATGGAATGCTTCTAAAAATCCCATATACTGTCCTAAGGCCACAAAATGTTGATGACCGACATTATATGTTCCGAAAAGATAACATAGTTGCATCGCCAACACTACATGAACCATGGTTCTTTTCAAATCCATCCCATCTCTCACATGAACACCACCTTTAGTTGTGGTATTGGGTGTAAAGAGGAAGGTAAAAAAAGCATCAAATGCCGTGTGAAGTAGCGGTTTCTTCTTCTTATCCGGCTCGATTTTTTTAAATGTTTCTAAAAGACCCATATACGTCAGTAAATAGTTTTATAATCTTAACCTTGTTCTCTTACCATGTCTAGCCCTTGTCTCAGAATACGCTGCAAAGGAATTTTGGAAGTGCATACAAATTCACACAAGGCTATATCTTCTTCGCTAAGTTCATTAATACCTAATCCCTCCATCTGTTCATAATCATTGGCTAGAATGGCTTTCATTAATTGCTGAGGATATAAATTCATTGGTAGAACTTTCTCATATTCTCCAGTCACCACGAAGGCACGCTGCTCTCCATGCGTATTTGTATCCCCTTCAAACTTCAAGTCTGGAAAAAGGAAATTAGGAAATGTCTTTGAGATAGTAGGTCTTGGTTTAATCGGCAATAGCCAACCAAACATTTCGTAATAATCCCCCTCAGCTATAGCAGTAATCTGGTCACAATTCATCGGCATAAAAGCATCGCCTTCAATCGCCTGGCCAGTCAATACATCCCCTGCAATAATTCTCCTTTTATCACTGGATATGTTACTTTGAACTAGTTCATTTATGTTAGCTCCTAAACGTGTTTTTATTAGTTTAGGTTCAAGAATTTTAGAACCCACAACAGCTATCACTCTTGAGGCATCATAGATACCTTTGTACATAAGCGTGCCGATAGTGATTACATCTTGTACGCTCAATGTCCATACGGTTTGACCAGTTCTAATAGGCGCTGCATGATGAATTTGGACACCTACATTACCTGACGGGTGCTTGCCCTGAAAGAAGGTTTTCTGTACACCTCTGGCGTTTAAGAAAGCATCATGTGGTGCTTCTCCATTAGCACTTAAACCAAGATGAACCGTCCCACTGGTTAATTTTGCTAACGTGTCTAGTCCGTATTGGAATGCTTCTTCATTTCCATTAATTGCTGCATTACTATCTAGCGCGAGCGGTGCTGAATTAAAAGTGCTGATAAAAATGTTTGCAGGTACCACATCAGGATCTGCCGTAATGTCAAAAGGTCTCTGATTGATCAATGGCCATACCCCACTCTCTAGCAAAAAATCTACTATCACTTCCCTATTTGCCGACAGGCTAGGTGGATTGAATTGCTTGTATTGAATGTCCTTATCCGCCAATACGACGATGTCCGTAATAGCTCTTTTTTCTCCTCTTCTGATTTCTACGACCTCTCCACTCACAGGTGCGACGAACTTAACACGTTCAAGTTTCTTATCATAAAATAGCACGTCTCCTGCCTTAACTTCATCGCCAATAGAAACAACCACTCTGGGTATAGGTGCTAAAGATCGAAAGTCCTGAGGACGGAGTGCATATCGCGTCTGATGAGAAATGCTTTTGATTGTATTGTCTGCTACTCCGCCTTGGAGAAGGATATCATGACCTTTCTTCAATCTGATCATCGGGTACTCACGTGCATACGATGGCTTCGCGACACCACCGAAGATTGATTTTGTCTCTTCGGTATTGATGCCAAATTTTCGACCCTCGATGGCAATAAAGCTCTCACTTAGTAGAAGCAACACACTCACTAAAATCAATGCACCGATTATGATTAAGAGTGCAAGCGGATAAACACTTGATGACCCCTCAGAAGATTGACCTGACAATATATCGGGCAGAACGGCTAGCAGCACTAGAAGGAGAGAGTTGGAAATCTTATCCATAATTACGCGCTTGTTAAGGCTGTTTCAAAATTTGCGGCAAAGATAGCAGTCTTTAGCTTTTTAACAGACATGACATCATGTTTGATTTGTTGGGATTTTATTTAGAATCAATATAATTTGGCCACACGGTCAATATTGCTGCACTAATTACATAGCCTTGGCAAACACGCTGTCATGCTTTCGGTACTTTTCTTGAGAAGAAAGTTCAGTTAACACTTCCAATGTTTTAAATGGGTTGTTGATAGTTTTGGCATTCACAATAAATGCCGGTGCAAATCCTCCCGGGTCGGTAACAAACTGATGCTTGACCTCTACTACATTTTCTTCTACTTCTTTAAACTCCCAATATCCAGTGCAGTAGGGTATTCTGATGTATTTGGACGCTACCTCATGCTTATCATTTAAGCATGAAATTTCTACATAGATAGTCTTACTAGCTGGATTGTAAGTAAACTTGTTTTGGAAAATACCAGCGCGATCTTTGGCCGGAAAAGGCGTCTTAATCCGCATGTAGCTTACCAGAAGTTCAGAAGACTTTTCTAATACTTCATAATCTGCCGTCTCTGGATATAATAAATGATACTGACTAAAATCAGTAAAAGCTGTAATAACTGTCTTAATATCAGCAGGAATACTTGTGGTAACTAGATATTCTTTGAACTTAAGGGAAGGGTAATCACGCGTATATGCCTTTATTCCCTTTTCATTCTTTTTTAACTCCCATTCTTGTGCTTGTATGATCACTGGCATTAAGCCAATAATAAAAATCATCAATAAATTCTTTCCCATATATGAATCAATTCTTTAGTTATCATCGCTGTTGCCCCCCATAGAATCTTGCCTTCTAGGTCAAAATACGGAACATTTCGTAAGGTCGTCTCTCTTAGCTCTAGATCTGTATATTGAACTCGACCTTTTTGCATAAAGTATGTTAAGGGCATTTCAATTATTCGGGCTACTTCACTTTTTTGCGATCGGTATGACGGTTCAAAGTCCAAAATGCCGACAAAGGGATATACCATAAAATCACTAGCGTAAACATAAAGTGGGGATAATGAGCCCACTACTTCAAGACTTCCGCCATCTATACCCAGTTCCTCTTGTGTTTCTCTTATGGCACAAGAGGCTAGTGAATCATCTTGATCCTCCATTTTTCCACCGGGAAAACTGATCTGACCCGAATGTTTATCTTGGGCCTGCACAGTACGTTCAATATAAGTTATGTGCCATTGATTGCCTTTGGAATGAAGCATACACATTACCGCAGCAATTTTAGGATTTTCCGGTATCTGGTAGTATTTTAGTGCTTCACCTCGCACTGGCGATAAAGCAAGTTGGACGTCCAGACCAGGAAGCGGTTGTGCCAATTCATCCTTAATTCGTTGATATATTCCCATTGTTCAGAGTGATATAAACTATTCCTGAACTACGGGTTTATTCGCTTTTTTGAGGTATTCCTCGATAGCTCCTGCCATCGATGGATTAGCTTTGCTGGGCAGAATATTGATATATAAATTACGCTCTTGTGCAGCCTTGGCTGTAGTATCGCCAAACACAGCAATCCTAGTTTCTTTCTGCTTGAAATCAGGAAAGTTTTCAAATAATGAATCTATCCCTTGAGGGCTAAAAAACACCAACATGTCATAGGTAACTTCACTCAGGTCAGACAGGTCACTGCTCACGGTTTTATACATGACAACGTCCTTGAAGTTGACGCGCATCTTTTCGAGGTATTCCACTACATCAACTGCCCCAAGATTGGAGCAAGGCAATAAGAATTTTTCTTTTTCTCTATGTTTATTAAAGTAATTCTCCAAATCATCTACGCTTCGTACACCGACAAAAACTTTGCGCTTTCTATAAATGATAAATTTTTGCAGATAATCTGCGATTGCCTTTGTCAGACAGAAATATTTCGTATCTTGAGACATCTTGCTGCGCATAATCTCGCAGATGCTAAAGAAATGATCCACAGCATTCTTGCTTGTAAATATTATGGCAGTGAAGTCTTCGGGTCGAATACGATTTCTTCTAAATTCCTTTTCTGAAACCGCTTCGACATGTATGAACGGCCTCCAGTCCACCTGAAGACCCCATTTTTGAGCCAGGTCAAAATATGGCGACCTCGCAGGCTCCGGTTGGGATATGAGTATAGTTTTGACAGCTTTAAAACTATCGACATATTGATCAAGACCTTGCGACATACCTTCTATTTATTCTAACCCTTTGGAAACAGCAATCGCCAAGCCACCAAAATAGGTGTTATCTCCACGGCGCAAAGATAGATAAAAAAATATATTACGCTGAAACCTCTAATACTCAACGCCATAAGCCCGCCCTTTATCTGTCGCATTACATAAATTGACAATCCAAAATAGATCGCCGCATAATATACACTAGATTTCAAACCTTCCGGCCCAAATAGACATATCAATACAAACGGCACAAGAAAAGTGCCATACACACCATTATGTAAGGCAATAGAATAATTAAATAGCCGAACTTCATTTTGCAAATTAAAAGTGCTGTCCACTAACCATAACACACCATGTCTTACGAGATATATGGCTAATAGCACCCCTAAAATTTTGACCCAACTCCAATCCAATGCGTATTTTATCAATCCTTCTTCCAATCCATAGCGTATGATAAACGAAAAGCTAAGAAAGAACAAGGAATACAGTATAAAGAACTGTAGATCAAAAAGGGTCGAACGACTCTTAAATATAACCTTTAATTGATTTGTATTGATTAACGACGACACCATTGATTTGAACTTAGATCGATTTAACCCTATTCCAATAGACATCATCAGAAACAATCCAAAACATCCTAGCATCACCGTCATCCTGCCCACAGGTGCTTTACTGACTTGAACCACCGGTGATGGCAATACCGCCTCCTGCTCTGTTTCCATACGAATGTCAAATGGATTAGTCGATAAATCTGCTATAGTGTCTGAAACTGTTTCGACAAACAAAGTATCCTGCGATTCCGCTCTGGGCAGCAATCTTTCGTCCTCCTCAATGCTGTTATCCAAATCAAATGATTCTAGATTAGCCGAGAAAGTATCAAGCTCTTCTTTTTCTTGAACTGAGTCAGGAGGGACTATCGGTGTTAAAACACTATGTAATGTTTCCACCATAGATGAAACCAATGAACTCGTGTCTTCCGCGCCAGGCATTTTCAATAATCGCATTGGCTTTTCAAATGGGTTTATAGACTGAGAGCTGACCACAGTCACCACAATTGAAAGAAGTATTGAAAGAAGACAAGTGCGCATAATAGAGCGCAAAAATAACATTATTAACACATGAGTAATCATGTTAATGTCTAGTTAAGTCCATCATACGGTATACAATGTGTTCATCTCACACTATTTTTGATGCCTATGCCTAACTACCTTATTCGTCGAATGGCCATTTTGGGTGGATTCGCCATCCTAGCTATTTTATTCGTCCAAGGATATTGGCTGCGCCAAACATACCTCCTTCGCGATTCCGATTTCCACAGAACAGTTACGATCGCACTCTATGATGTTGCTGAACGCCTCGCTGAGTTCAATCAATCCGAACTACCTAAACAAAACCTCATCCAGCGACAAAGTAGCAACATCTATGCAGTCAACATTAATGATGTAATAGATCCCAATATTCTTGAGGACTACCTTATACGCACCTTTACCGAGCGATCTATTCAGACAGACTTCGAATACGCTGTTTACGACTGTCTTAATAAAGAACTAGTCTATGGAAATTACTGCAAGCTCACAGATCGGAGTAACACAAGACCTTCACAGGACATCATCCCACAATTTGAAGATTTACTTTACTACTTTGTTATCCGATTTCCTTCTCGCGATAGCTGGATTATCGGTGAAATGTGGCAGAATATATTACTGGGCATTGGCACATTACTGCTGATAAGCTTCTTCATTTATTCAATGTGGCTTATTCTACAACAGAAAAAAATGAGTGAACTCCAAAAAGATTTTATCAATAACATGACTCATGAATTTAAAACACCTATCTCTTCTATAAAAATCGCCTCCAAAATCCTACAAGACAGCCCCGAAATAAAGCAAAGCGCCAGACTGATTCGATATGCAGAAATCATCTCTGATCAGAACGACAGACTTAATCTACAAGTCGAGAAAGTCCTCAATCTGGCGAAGCTTGAAAGTGATAACTTTAAATTAAAAAAGGAATCAATTGATCTTAACAACTTTGTCGAAGAGATAGTAAATGGCTTTCAGGTGCAGTTATCCGAGATTCGTCGCGGCTATATTACCTTGTCAAATCCTACCGAATTGATCCGCATATCAACTGACAAGCTGCATCTCACCAATGTAATAAACAGTCTCTTAGACAATGCCATAAAATACTGCAACCAAAATCCCCAGATCCTGGTGACTATCAAAGATATGGGTGACAACATTTTACTAAGTATTCAAGACAATGGAGTCGGCCTAGAAAAAGAAAATATATCAAAAATATTCACCAAATTCTATCGCGTACCTACTGGAAATGTACATGATGTCAAGGGTTTCGGCCTAGGCCTTTTTTATGTAAAAAACATTATAGATTCGCACGGTTGGAGCATTCAAGTGGATAGCGAGCCGGGGGTGGGATCTAATTTTAAAATTACAATACCAAGAGATGAACAATAAGATCTTTTATGTCGAAGACGACCCCTCTTTAGCATTTCTGGTTTCGGACAATCTAGAAACCACAGGCCAGTTTAAAGTATTTCATTTCAGTGATGGAAAAGAGGCTAAGAAAGCTTTTGATCGTGATGTATTTGATCTTTGCCTTATTGATGTCATGCTGCCCTCAATGGATGGCTTTGCCCTTGCTGAATACATCAGAGATAACAATGCTCAAATTCCAATCATATTCCTGACCGCCAAATCCCTTCAAGAAGACAAGTTAGAAGGTCTTAAAATAGGTGCAGATGATTATATCACTAAACCATTTAATATTGAAGAGCTAATTTTGAAAATTAATATTTTTCTGAAGAGAAAATTCATTAATACGACAGAGCGTGATCAGACATTAGCTATAGGTGGTTACACTTTTGCCTTTAATAACTTAAGTTTACAGATAGGTAATATTCAACACAATCTTACCCAACGAGAAGGCGAACTTCTTTACCTCCTGGCTAAAGAACCCAATGTAATCATTCCACGAAAAGAAATACTCGAAAAAATATGGGGTAAAGAAGACTATTTTCTCGGAAGGAGTATGGATGTGTTTATCAGCCGCCTGCGCAAATATTTGAATGCAGACCCTTCTATTACTATCGAAAATATTCACGGTGTGGGATTTAGACTAAAAGTATATAATGCGAACTAAGTCTGCTGACTATTGGCGTATTTTCTACTTAACCAGCTTATCATTATCAAATAATCCTTCAATTTTTACTTTGCCATTTTTACGATACAATACTCCTTCTCCGTGGCGCATATCATCTTTCCACTCTCCGATGTAATATTCTCCATTTTTCCAAGTGTAAGTACCATGACCTGTCCGTCTATCATTAAAAAAGTCCCCTTCGTATTTGTCACCATCCTTCCAGACATACTGCCCATTACCATGACGTAGATTATCCTGCCAAAAACCTTTGTACACACCTCCAGATTCAAAAATACCAACCCCATAACCATTTGCTTGCCCATTAACTGTTTTTCCGACATATTCAAATTTTACCCCTTTTAAACTCACCAGGGTAAGAGATCCGGGCTCCGCAGGATTCTCTAAACCAATTATTTTTTCAGTATTTTCTTCTGGAGTCATTGTTTCTAATGAAGGCAAATCATCTATTTGGCTGAAGGGCTTCACTTCTGGCGCGCTGTTGTTCTCGTCAAGATCTATTACTTGTGTAATAATCTTTTGCTCAATGATTATAGGCTGTTTTGAAAATTTAGCTGAATAAACCAACAACTGATCACTTGATAAAAAAGCATGATTATCGTTCTCTCGAATCCGGGAAAAATAGGTTTCAAAAGACTCGTTATCTTCATCTAGCAATGCATGAAGGGATTGAATATAATGCTGATGGTCTGATAAAGACTCATTTAAGGATTTAATTTCGAGATCTTTCGATTCAACATGTTCCTGTAACTTATTCACCCATCCAATTAAAAATCCTAACCCAAATAGCATTATTACCAGTAGAACGATAATTGCAGTGCGTAAAAATGTTGTACTTTTTAAATCCATTAATCAAAAAATTTAACTCTAGGAATTGTCGGATCATCACTCTTAAGCAGGCCTGATACTTGATCTATATATAAACCAAGCATGATACCCTGACCATTATCAAACTCAAATCCGGTTGACCCTCTTGTTCTCAGTCGGTTGACATAGCGAAGCTCTGCTCTTACTACATTTGCAAATCTGTATCCTACCCCTATGTAGAGTCTATTCTGGTTAAAAGTATTCAAAACTACATTTTTACCCATATTCAACCCGATCTCATTTGAGATAGCAGCATAAACGGTCTTGTTTTCATAAAAATCATCTGTATTAAATGAATAACGCACTCTGTACCTAAACCTAAATCTAGTAAAAAATCTTGCTTCATCTGCTCCGTCTACTGTCTGCCATCTCAACTCATATCGATATCGCCAGGTCTGCATTAATTTTCCACTGGGTGATACGAGATGATGCCAATACTGAAAAGTAGTCCGAAGTTCTGTCCACCCTGCTCTCCCGATATCCTCCGGCTTTCCTACATATTCTGTTGTATTCATGAATCCGATGGGAGAAATAGAAAATCTTGCCTTAGGGGATACTTGATAATGTACCCATGGACGATAGCTGTCGCGCAGATGCTTAGAAAACATTGAACCTTCACTAAGTTCATTTTTAGTCCGTAATACAAAATCAACCCCCACCCCCCATTTGTAATTAATGAATTCAGACGCTTCTGTCTTATGCCAGAACACAGAATGAGGATATATCACTTTATTATTTTGCCCATTCACTGGAGCTAAACACAGAAAGCAAAACATAAGAATAAAGGATAAAAATCCTCTCATATAACTAAGTAAGAATGAATGAATAGCTAGATTGCGATACGAATGTACGCTCTCTATTCAGAGTGATGTCAAACTTCTCAACGTTTTCACAAAAGTATGCCCAAAGATGGTGACAAGAAATTAGGGTTTATACTATGTAGTGTAAACCATTGGTTATGATCCAATCAACGATCTTCTATTAACTCATATCCTTGCTCTATCCCCTTCAGCTTAGCGGGCACACCATGATGCATCCATGCAGGTTTAGGCGCTGACTTCAGATAATAATCAAAAAACTGCGCCATCCTTATATTGAAATCCTTCCGGTTCTGAAGCTTAAGCGGCCAATGCGGCTCTCCATTATAGTTCAGAAACCACGCAGGTTTACTTAACCTTCTCAGGCCCAAGAAAAATTCTATGCCCTGATACCATGGCACATGCCCATCGGCATCATTATGCATGATCAATACAGGTGTGTTAACTTTATCCAGGCTGAACAAAGGAGAATTTTCTATAAATCTTATGGGATACTCCCATGGACTGCCGCCTATCCGGGATTGTTGGTGTTCATATTGAAACTGTCGGGCAAGACCCGTCTCCCATCTTATCCCACTATACGCACTAAACATATTCACCACAGGTGCACCGGATTCGGCTGCCTTAAAAATATCTGACCTTGTTACTATGTAAGCTATCTGATAGCCACCCCAGCTGTGTCCTTGTATCCCGATATTTTTTCGATCTATAAAACCTTCCCTAATCAAGGCTGTAACACCAGGGATTACGCAGTTATAAGCGCTCTCTCCGGGATATCCGATGCGATAATGCACATCAGGGTTGAATATGACATAACCCCGACTCACATAAAAACTGTAATTAATACTCGATCTCTCCGCCTTTGGAGCACGATGTTGATGCAACCCGTCTGAACTCCGTTCATAAAAATTGACCAGCATTGGATACTGTTTATCAGGATCAAAGTCGGATGGCTTAATCAAAAGTCCTGTCAACTCTATTCCATCCAGTGACGTCCATGTGTACAATGCACTCGTGCCCCATCGGTATTCAGCTTGTTGTGGATTGGCCGTAGAGATTTTAAGGGCTTGGGACATATTGGCATCTGATAACCATAAATCCGGAAACTCGATAAATGATTCTCTCGTATATAGCAGCTTGCCTGCTTGTTGTGCTTTTTGAGGTCTGTTAAATCGATATGCACCTGACATCAGTACCGTGATCAAGCCGGTGCTCGGATCAAATCGACTGAATCCCGCATCTTTAGTCTTTTCATTAAAGACTGATAACAGCCAAGCTTCCCCTAGAGATAAGTGAGTGGACTCTTCATCCAGCTTAATATATCTGTACTGAGTCTTACTTGTGCGACCATCGGTAAGTTTGACATATTGGCCGTTATCAGGATTAAAGCGCCAGAGGTCATAGCGATCATAGAGGAGGATATATTGATCATTGTCTGTCCATCCCGCCGCTCGGTAGGAGCTCGGGTAGTCCGGTGAATCATTTTCTTCATCATAAAAGACCATACCTCTGGTCAGATTTGTTTGTTTTTTTGTCTGTACATTAATCGCGTACCACGTACTATCAGCCTCATTGTAGCCATAAATATACTTTGCACTTGGGCTCAGACGAGCGTCACTTTGCCCTGAAAGGGTGTATAATACTGCACCGTCGGACATACTGATCAATTGATAATCCTTCAATCGTCGACCAGTCCACTGACTTTCGCGTGCATAAGCAGTAGGGCTAGATACTAGTGCAACATCCGCATCACCTTTTTTTCCCAGTTCAATATCACGCATGTCCCCGCTTACTAAGCGTATAGAGGTATTATTTCGCTCTAACCATATCACAGATTGATAACTGTGGCTCGTATCTGATGTGGTCCGCATTTCTTGGACCGTGTATAATACCGGCTCATCATAAGTCCATACCTCTACATTAACGATTTCTTCGCTTAGCAGATCAGGACTTACTGTTTTGACAGGAGGGGCTACACCATAAAATAGTTTGCGCTCATCTGGTGAATAAAACAACTTTCCATGACCCGAGATAGTATAATCCGACTGAATACCTTGAGGCATATTGGCCTGAATGGCCAATATTTGACCTCTTTCCCAATGCCACAGCTCATTACTCCCGACGGCGCCTTCAGGTGATGTAGGGGTATAAATAACGGCTATCTTAGAACCTTTTTCGCAGATAGCTAACTGTTGAAAGCGGGCTTTAGTTACCGAATGAACCTTTGTTGTTTGCGCTAGCGTGATGTCTTTGTGCCATACAGTAGAAAGACTGTCCTCTTCTGTATTTGTCGTAATATAACCGATGACGGGAGATCTATCCGCCAAGAGGTAATGACTCACATAATCTATAGTATCGAAACGGCCAATATCGGGATAATAAAGTAAGAGTGGATTTCCACTTTTAGATTTGCTTTTGGCATTTTTTGTCCCGGGTGTAACGACAGTTGTATCAGTTACGGCGATGCTGTCTTGCGTAACAACTATGTCTGCTACACTGATGGCGATAAGTCCCGCCCATTTCTGGGGTAGTAGGTAAGACTTTAAACCGGGTATTTTTAATAATTCCCCACTTGTAATATCATAAATCCCCAAGGTATCTTGAGGAAGATCCTTTTTATCGATTTTTTGTCTTTTGAAAGATAGAATACTGTCTTGCCAAGACTTAATGGTAAAAACCAATTGCCTGGAGTCATGACTGAATTTTGCCTTGCTCGCCCGATCATAACTAAAAACTAATTCGCCGGCATCATTATACAGTTTAAGAAAATTATCTTTTTCGCCTTGCTCTAAGCTGAAGGCAACATGCCTGCCATCGCCCGAGATCGAAGGATCTTTAATAACATTCCAGATTTCTAGATCTTCATGATCCAGAATTTTAAGTTGTGCGGATAAGGACGTCATTGTCAAAAGAATACAGAGCACAAATGGTATTTTCATCTTTATTATTTTTATATGCGGTGATAAAACTAGCCATGAATCAACAATAACCAACTGCCTAGCACTCATTCTTTGCGGACAACGACAATATCTTGAAAGTCAACATGCTCTTTTCTCTCCACACCGTCCTGCCAATAACCAGAGACGATTTCAATCATCTGCATCCCTGCCGACTCGATAAAACTGACTAAAATATCACTCCGTATAGCAACATTAGCAGACTTAAGAACAGGACTCATCCATCTCACCCCGTCTCCCTCTAACGGAAACGAAAAACTACGTTGATTTGCAATGATCTGTTCATTGTGCTCGTCATACAGAAAAACTGTCATCAGACACATGCCCCCCTTTTTAAGCACTCTGGCTATTTCAGTCATATAATGACGGATCTCATCTTTCTGCATGTGGGTAAATACAGAAAACAAAATCACCTTGTCATAGTAATCATCAGGATAAGGAAATATAAAATCCGTTGCGGTGATATTCTCTGTATTATACAAATCATTTGCTATCGGATAGTACGTAAAATTGAAATAAGGAAATCTTGAAGCTATATTCTTGTTACACCAATCGACACCTTTCTGCACTACATCAAATCCATCATACGCAGCTTCACGACTTAAATAGCTTGTGAGTGCTGACGCTGTCCGTCCGATACCACATCCCACATCAAGTACACGATCATCTGGCTTTAAACCAATAAATCGACGCAGTAAAGCGAGTTGATGATCACCTTGTTTTTTAAAGTCACCTCGTCCGACATAATTGAGCCCACGAGGTGGCCGAATAGCTTTTCGCGACATTAAGCTATTCAACATATCTGTCGGTAGATAAAGTAATCTCCTCGCTATATAGC
The DNA here is from genome assembly GCA_964396595.1 of uncultured Saprospiraceae bacterium. Lineage (GTDB taxonomy): Bacteria > Bacteroidota > Bacteroidia > Chitinophagales > Saprospiraceae > CAYNFR01. Next base: position 91,963 of record CAYNFR010000001.1, read on the forward strand.
GTCCATTAGGACTTAATTTATAAAATAACTCACGTAACAATGAAATTAGTTTAAGAGACTTAACTTCAATTCCCTGTCTCGAAGGTATTACAATCCTTGTAATTTTTCAGCTATCATCTCTTGTTGCCCGTTAACTCCAATGTCTTTATTTACCTATCCAAGCGTAAGCTCATGTTATTAAGTAACTGACGGTTCTGCAGCTAGAATATTCCCCTATACATTCATGTTGACATATAGTTTAATAGTTAAAGGTCAAGAAACGATCCAAGGGCAATATCTACCTCGCCACCATAAAATTTAACCAATCCATCTTACTAGAGGACATAGTGCTCAATGCCAATTCAGCTTTCTGTGCATAGGCTCGAATACTGCGCGTCACTCTACAAAACTCGTCAGACGAAGGGCAGCGGGGTACGACTTGATTTACACTTTCGAGAAGAGCGAGAAGAGGATCTAACTCTTTCTTTTTACGAATAGACACGATCAATTGTAACATCTTGGCAGGGTCTTTTTCAGCTCTGTAATAATCCTTGCGATCCCCGGTTTTATGAATTTTGTATATCAAACCCCAGCCTTCGAGTGTCCGCAGGCTCATACTAGTATTGCCGCGACTGCCCCCTAGTGCCGTCATAATCATGTCCGTGCATATATCTTCCTTAGATACAAGTAATAGCGCATGTATCTGCCCCATAGTTTTATTAATACCCCAGTGAGTGGAGATTGAGCCCCAGTTACAGATAAATTTTTCTTTAGCTACGGATAGTTCCATATAGGTCGGATCAATTGAAGATAGCTTTATTGTGTTGGTGGAGATATAAGAAAAATCTCTTGGAATAGTTCAAAAAAAGTAAAAATAAGCTTTATTCGAGCTATTTAACTCTTATTGTAACGCAACAATCGCACGTCTTGCACAAGATCACCGACCTCTATGCGATGTACCACATCCATGCCCTCTACTACCTTCCCAAATATCGTGTACCTACCATCAAGATGTGGCGTGGGAGAATGCGTGATAAACCATTGAGTGCCTTCTGTATCCTTGCCGGCAGACGCCATGCCGACGTACCCTTCATCATCATAGTAGCAGTAAGCGAATTCTGATCTGATACTGTAATCCAGCCCTCCATATCCATCACCGCGCGGACAGCCAGTCTGAATAACAAAATTGGGAACTACGCGATGAATGAATTTTCCGTCGTAAAAATTCTTGTTGCTCAGACTGACAAAATTAGCCACACTACCGGGTGCTTCTGTCGTATATAGCTTAATAACGATCTGTCCTTTTGTGGTGCTGATCACTGCCCGAGTGGAATCCGTGATGTCTGAGAGAGCAAGCCAGTCTATAGGATAATTGTGTGTTGGTTTTTGTCTTATTGTAATCGTGTCGTTAAGATAATCTAAGAGTGACTCAAGTTCGTATTTTGTCTCGACCTCTTTGGGCAAGCTCAGTGTACGGAGAGCTTGTCTGATACTCGGTTTGAGTTCGATATAATCACGTGCTCCGAGATTCTTATTTTTTAATACAGTACATGCAGCAGCTATAGCACCTGCATCCTTAGAATTGAGGATAGCAGACATCGCATCTACTATCTGTTTACGTACAGTGTTGTCAGGGACGGCATATCGTGTTCCGGAAAGGGCATCATATTGATTAAGCAGTTGGTTTATAGCGGATATGACAGAAGTCTGGACTACAGGTGGATTATCTGCGGACAGAAGTGATTTTAATGTTTCTACATTGAGAACACTATTGCCCATTGCTTGTATGAACCTGGTGCGATGATAGACATTGTTTGTACTGCTTAGCGCTTTTGTTATCTCGTCGGTGATAGCCTGTACTGTATTGCGATATCCGGGAGGAGTTGATTTCAGGGCAGAGCCCAATACTAAGGCTTTGACTGTCGGATCCTCGACCTTTTGTCCTATTTCGAGTAATCTCGCTGCCTGTGAAGGAATCCCTACAGATCCCAATGCTTCCGCAGCAGATTGACGAACATGAGTATTAGTATCTTCAAGATAAAGGAGTATTGTTTCTAACATTTCAGGCTTCTCTGTTGTCGCCAATGCTCTCAATCCATTGACCTTGACCCGATAATCCGTATCCGCCCGTAGTAGTTCCAAGAAGTCCGTATCTTGTCGGGCATCTATCATCCTCCCGATCAGTACTGCTAATGTAGACCTTACGAACACATCACTCTCTCCGGTAAAAACCAACTTGAGCATCTCCTTCTCACTCGATAAATCAACCGAAACATTGCGCTGCAAATAAGCCGCAGCCATGCGTCTCACGTCAGACGGGTAGACCGCAGACTTGACATATCGCAAGGCACTCTCTGTTGCTCGAATGTGGTATATCCCCCTTAAACCAAATCTATAGATCGCCCTTATCTGCCCTATCAATAGCCAGTCGTCGGTCACTTCATAATTTTTTACTGAGGCGATCTGAATCAGTTCATTGACAGAGCCGATCTTACCTATCGCCTCAAGGATGGCTGCATGTACAGGGCTATTATACTCGGCAGTGTCTTGCTGTCCGAATGAGCGTATCAACCAAGGTAGTGTCGTAGCACTTCCTATCTGCCCCAGCGCGAAAGCAGACCAGATACGATTATTTATGATCGGATCTGTATTTAATACCCTTATCAAGCTATCTATGGCAGCACTATCTTGAACAGAAGCCATTGCCCTGATAGCGAGATGTCGCTCTCCTGCATCAGCGGAGGAGAATAAACCCAGCAGACGGTCGGTCTCCCTCCTGTCTTGCATATCCCATACAGCCTGCTGAAGAATGTTGTCCGTCGAAATCCGAATCTCATCATCAGGTGTAGCAGAAGGAGGCACACACCCACAATAGATTAAAACTATAGGGATAAAGCATAGTAAAATGAACCGTATGGACATATTGCTGAGCCTTGTTTAAAGGCTCGAAAATACGTCATTATCCTATTAAGGATGGATAAACCAAGATTTAAATCTTTCAGTTCGTGAATGGACTTGCAAGAATGGACATCACGTAGATAGGGATGAAACCGCAGCAAAGAACATTCTGAATGAGGGGTTAAAAATTATATCGTCAGGGACTGGCGATTACACGGGTGGAGACTTAAATAAAACATCTTTCGAGAAGCACAGGTCTGTCAAACCCGAAGCCCATTTGTCTTTAGCAAATGGGTAGTACACTTCTCATTGTATTTATTTTACTCAGCTGCGAAAAAGAGATAGAGCCGGGCAAAGAACCTGACGAACCCTTATTACCATATTGCGTATTCTAAGGAAATGGAAATAATATAGACACAGCCCACCGCAAAAAGAAATGATTATGAAAAAGGGTTCTATTTAACCGGGATACGCAGTGCAGAACCGTGGTACGCTAAATCCTATCAATTTCCTTTTGAAATAGTTGTTAACAAAGTGAATATCAGCTTATTCATTGCCTCATGGGATTCTTGAAGAGAATACATGAATTTCAAAATAGGGGATCGGGGACATCCAGTTATGTATTTAAATGTAAGCAATAGTGGCTGCATATTTGAGTTTGGAGGTTTGCTCAATTGCGCTAGTAGCTTTGATCAGGATAGGGGGGAGAATTTCCTTCCTCCTTTACCTTGTTGCCCACAATTATGTAATTCTGAGTGCTCATCTATCTGTAGTAGTAGCTACAATACACTTAGTAATGTCACAGCGGATAGCATTATAGAGGGTAGTTTTGTATTTCGCTTTATCCCACTCCCAGAGGACGACCCCTTAATCCCTCTGCATGATACATTAGTGATCACAGACGTAAAATTCTGACTAAAAGCCACGAATAATCTATAATGTAAAAGCACCCAGAGACGCCTTCTTGTCTCTGAGGCTTTTTACTCTCACTGCTGATAAGAGCCGGATGATAACTAAACCCCCGCATTATGCTATCTTAGGGAGCGGACGAATCTCTGATCTCAAGCGTTACTATAAAACACAATAGCTTATGAAAAACATTTTGTTGTTCATATTATTGACCTTGTTCTCAATCAGCTGCGAAAAAGAGATGGCGACAGAGGATGTAGAAATTTCAACAATTTGTCATTATTTTGACCGCTTAGAAATAGATACAACAAGCACTACACGGCTAGATGAAACAGAATCTTATTTCATCAAAGGATTTTTAGATGGAGAGCCGTGGGCAGCTAAAACGTATAGCTTGAGATATCGGTCGGATACTATTCATTCCGCACAGGTTTATTATAATATTCCACTTTATTTCAGTGATTGGGAAGCTTGTGAGTGGCATTTTTCACTGGGATTCGGAGATCATTGGTATCCATGGGCCGCCATCGGTGATACGGTCTATCTTGAATACAATGCCGTCGGCTTTATCGCTAATGCGCGTTCACGAAACATGACGTACAGACCCCGAGATCTAATATCTCAGGAGCCTTATCAACCCACCAATAGCTTTTTTATAATCCATAGTGTATCCTCCGATACCATAATCGAAGGAAGCTTTAATATTGATTTTGTCGAGCAATATGAGCCCGTCTCTAGACACCTGAGCATAATACAAGGTAGCTTTCGCTTAAAGCCTGCATAGGTTCATTGATGACACTCGTTTCTTTTAATACTGATACAGTCTAGATCCTACCGCCGAGACAAATAATCCGTAATTCGCAATCCGTAATTGGAGCGCAGCGATCGTAATTCGTAATTGTCTAATTCGCCGACAAGGCCCTAAAGGTACTTAGTCCACATTCCAGAAAACGCAGATACCCTTCCACACCTTCTTTATATCCGCGTGGGTGGGTGATTACTTTTTCATCCGGAGTGACCATGACATATAGGGGCTGGCTGTTCTGAGCAAAATTTACAATTTGAAAATCAGCCCATAGATTTCCGATATTGCGCAAGAGCTTTTGACGGACTTCACTGTAGAGTGGTTTTTCAAGCTCCTGGTCATCATCGACATAAAGAGATACGAGAACAAAATCTTCATTCAGAATTTTACGAATACGCTCATCTACCCAGATATGCTCTTCCGTCTTGCGACAATTTACACAACCGTAACCGGTATGATCTATCATTATGGGTTTTCCTTGGGATCTGGCATACGCCAATCCCTCTTCGTAGTCTTTAAAGCAATCTATATTATTTGCACATTTAGACAGAGATGGGTATTGAGACTTCAGTCCTTCAGGTAGCACAGGATCAGGTAAGAAAAAATTATAATTGGCCGGAGGCGCTATACCGCTTAGCAGTTTTAAAGAATTATAACTGTTATGTTCAGGCTTATAAATAAATCCGGTACACAGATAAATTACTAGCGCCACCGCACTCAATGAATATACCCATCTACGAACACTAAACTTCTTGATAGGGGTGTCATGCGGGAATTTGAGCAAACCAAATCCGTATAAAGCCACTCCTACGGCTATCAACACCCATATGATCATAAATACTTCATAGCGCAAAATCCCCCAATGATTGGTCATATCTGCTACTGACAAAAATTTGAATGCCAATGCCAACTCTATAAAGCCCAATGATACCTTGACAGAATTCATCCAGCCTCCACTTTTGGGTAAGGTATTAAGCCAAGCCGGGAAAGCCGCAAACAATCCAAAAGGTATAGCCAGCGCTAGTGAAAATCCTAGCATGACAATAAAAGGGCCTATCTGGTTGCTAGCCGCTTGTACAATCGCCGTTCCTATTATAGGACCGGTACATGAAAAACTCACTAAGGCCAAGGTAAATGCCATAAAGAATATACCAATTAGGCCACCCTTGTCCGCCATCGAGTCCGACTTAGTAGACCAACTGCTAGGCAACGTGATCTCATAAAATCCAAAAAACGAAAAAGCAAAAACGATGAAGATCAAAAAGAAAAATGTATTTGCTATCCAGTTAGTGCTTAACCTATTGAGTGCTTCAGGGCCGAATATTAGACTTATTAACAAGCCTAATGCCACATAAATGACGATAATCGATAGGCCGTAGATCATACCATTGACCCATCCTTTTCGCTTGGTATCTTTCGTAAAAAAACTCACCGTTAAAGGCAGCATAGGAAAGACACATGGTGTCAATAGTGCTAATAAGCCTCCTAAAAAACCAAACAAAAACATCCATGGCAAGCTGGTATTCTTGACGATCGTTATACCACAATCCGAAATAGGATTCTCATAGGAGCTCACGATAGATTCTCTTCGTTGATTGATGGCCTCTCTCCCGTCATTGTTATTCATTACAGTTGATAAAGCTGCACCGGAAGTTGTTTGTTCTGTACTAAAATCAAAGCTAAATTCAACATCCGTAGGTGGCAGACATTGCTCGTCATCACAAGTCATATAGGTCAGATATCCGGACAATGGTTGACCCTTGTCGAGTACTTTAACACGCTGGATGAGGATATAGGGTTTATCAGCGAGAAACTTTACAACATTCATTTGGAATACCGGATCCATCCCTTCTTTGCGACTGCCGGATTCGACAGGATCTCCGATTAAGGAAATCTGATCATTCTCTTCGTACCATACCGATGTCGGCACCGGCCCTCCATCTTCTACTTCAAGTCCGTAAACATTCCACCTTTTATCGATATCGGCTCGAAAAATCAAATCCCATTCGTCTTCATTGACTTTCTCCTTGGATATCGTCCATTTTACCGGTTCGAGAATCTGGCTAAATAGCGAGCCTCCGGCCAATATTAAAATGAATAGGATTATATTAAGTCGCATGATTATATAGTTGATCTGGTTAGCGCATTTAAAGATTAATTTTTCGTCGCCACGAATGTGTGTGTTGTAGGCGCGAGACATTGAGAACCGTCACAGGTCATAAAATAGGCTGTTCCGGATACTGAGGGGTAGGTCGAGAGGGTTTTGATAGTCTGGCGAAATACAGCTGTCTCCGCCATCTTCTTCACATTAATTTCAAACAACTCGTCAAACCCCTCTTTGGCCTCGGTTACTTGTGCCATTTCCGTTACCCATTCTAGATCACGTGATTGATCTAAAGATACCTCAGTAGGTATAGGCCCGCCCTCGGGTGTATCAACGGCATAAATAAACCAACCTTGCTGTATAGTAGCCACCACCTCTACTTCATAGGTATTGGTGGCGGTGGAAATTAATGTAGCTGACCAGCTAACCGGACTTTTCTCTTGCCCATAAAGACTAAGGGCTATCAAAAAATATAGTAGTGAAGCGAGTATTTTCATATCATTTATTAAACGTTTACAAACGTAACCACATTCTATACCAAGTACAGAAGTTTAAAGAATGATTAACGCTTTTTATAAAAAATTTATATTCATCAAGCTGAACCAACGGCAGTGTCTCACAACGAATACATCACTTAATGTTGGTTGGCTGCGTCTCTGTGTACGATTTACATAATGTTAATCTATTGACTATTGATTGGAAAAATTCCCTCCTTGGCTTCTATATGCGTCAATAGTATAATCCAATGTTTCTTCTAACGAGCGATACAGCATATCAAGACGCTCTATTGATTGACTATTATCGTAAGCAAATGACATATTACTGATATCCAGTTCTTCCATGGACATAGGCAATAAACCGGGAGCGATTTTGCTTATTCCTTTTAGTAAAAAGATGATGATCCGTCCTTCAATAGTGCGTAAGCCCACTGATGGTGGTTTCTTGTGAAGTTTATGGGCTATTGATTGCGATAAGTCTCTAAGCGTAATATTTGTACCTGAACATATAAACCTCCTTCCCACTATATCACCTCTCTCCAGTAATAGTAATACTATTGATGCCACATCGCGCACATCTACCACTGCATTGCTCCCGACGGGGTAATATCTATACCCTTTGTCAACTTCTGCTATGAGCCGAGTCATTCCTTCATCCCATCGGCCATTGCCTAATATCATAGACGGACTTACGATAACACCATCAAGTCCTTCAGCAAATCCTCGCCATACTTCCCGTTCTCCAAGATATTTAGAAAGGGCATAATAGGAATATGGAGGCTCTTGTGTCCATACGGCTGCTTCATCAAGCATTGACCCATCAGGTCGAGGTCTGTCCAGCGCCGATACCGAACTGATATAAATAAATCTCAATCCCTCCTTTTCTAGTGCCAGATCTACCAGATTGCTTGTCAGCTCTATATTCACTTTTGATAGGCGATGATAATTGCGCTTGCCGAATGCCACTAATCCCGCACTATGTATGATTGCATCACATGTAGAAATTAACTCTCGGAGCCCTATGATATCATCAAGTTCAATATTGATCCATTCCACCCGATCCTTTATATCTTCTACTAAGTCGAATCGGCTTGAATCCCGATAATTAGCCAATAGTGAATATCTACCATCTTTTAACAATGCCCGTAGAATATATGCACCTAAAAATCCCGTTCCGCCGGTAATAAATACGCGCATCATGATTTCCTGACTAAGATAATGAATACATACAGTCCGTATAGCAGTACTCCGCCTACCATGCTGAACAAGCATAGTCTGAGTTTACTAGGTCTCTCCTCTCTTATAGGCAATATCGGTCTATCTAGTAATTGGATCAGTTGAGATTGACTTTTTAATGCTATCTCCGCGACACCGAGCAGCTCTTCTGCTTTTGCCAAGGCGGATTGAAGTATTATCTGGTCTGTGCGCAACTTCTGCGTGTATCCTCCTGATTCCAGATCCAGTGCCTGAAAATTGCGATCTACTGATCGTACAAGACTTGTATTCACGGCTGATAGCGCATTGGACAGGGAATCACGCTTTTCTTTGAGTATGACATAACTCTCGGTATGACGATGACTTAAATTATCCCTATAAAAAGCAGCCAGCGCATCATATAGATGGTTAACAAAGTGCACAGAAAGCTCTGGATCAAGGCCTTTAAATATCAAGTACATCAGATAGTCTGTCTTCCCGTAATCTGTGATGAATAGGCCCTCTTGCTCTCGACTGCCTATAATGGTTTGATAAAGTTTTTTAAGCGCATGATTTTCTTGAGCTGAGAAAGTCGATACATCGGCATGACTGAATTTAAAACTTGCGAGATCAGAATTATTTTTCTCCCACAACTCACTTAATTGATGTTTGTGTATCAAGTGGTTAGCCAAAAAATCCTCATCCCCCCGGATGGTTATTTTATTAAAAATAGCGTCTTGGATGATTCTTCTGGTTTTGGCGATTTCTAACAGTTTATCAACATTATACCTGCCTGAGGTTACCGGCAGTCCGAATTGCGCTATTGCTGCCGTTACGGATGACATCTGTCCGGCATTATCGTCCGAGAGGATAAAACTTAGACGCGCAGGATAAACCGGACGCTGTCTATGGTACCATATTGCAGACAAAATACCACACAGCAATATTCCGATAATGATACCCTTCCAATGACGCCATACATCTTTGACCGAGCGAGCTAGTCCTTTGATTAAATCAGTCACGTTTAAATCGTCACTGATGGGTCTTCTGCGCGTCGATTCGTGATCCATGCCTTAATCTTTATAATGAAGATTCGGTAAGAGAAGCTTTTCGACTGCTGATTTATCCATGTTTCTGCTGGAAGCATAATCTTCCACCTGATCTTCATCTATCTGACCTAATCCGAAGTAGAGTGACTCAGGATGACTGAAGTAAAAGCCGCTCACGCTCGACGCCGGATACATTGCCAGACTAGAAGTGAGATAAATACCTGTGTGATTTTCAGCATCGAGAAGGTTAAAGATGTCATTTTTGAGGCTGTGATCAGGGCAAGCCGGATAACCGGGTGCAGGTCGTATACCTATATATTTTTCCTTAATCAGCTCCTCATTACTAAGATTTTCATTGGGGGCGTAGCCCCAATAATCAATTCTTACTTGATGATGTAGATGTTCCGCAAAAGCCTCAGCCAGCCGGTCGGCCAATGATTTCAGTAAAATGCTGTCATAGTCATTGCCATCTTGCTCAAATTTTTTGACATGCTCTTCAATGCCTATACCGGTGGTTACGGCAAATGCACCAATATAATCACTTCCTTCTCCTATAGGGGCGATAAAATCCGCTAATGAAAAATAGGGCAATCCCGGAGCCTTCTTGCGTTGCTGTCTAAGATGCCTTGATCTGATTAATTCAGTTGTCCTATTCTCATCCGTAAATACGACAATGTCATCTCCATCAGAATTGGCCGGAAACAAACCCAATACCCCATTGGCTATAAGCCATCTCTCTTTGACAATTTTTTCTAGCATACGCTGTGCATCATCAAATAGTATCTTGGCCTCCCGGCCAATAATTTCATCTTGAAATATCTCAGGATACTTCCCCCTTAACTGCCAACTGGTAAAAAACGGTGTCCAATCTATGTAATCTACCAGAAGTGATAAATCCAGATTTTCAAGTACGGTTATGCCCTTTTTATTAGGTGTCGGAGCTTGATAAGTAGTCCAATCAATCTGCTTCTTTCCTGCGCGTGCTTGCTCAATATTGATATAATCTTTCTTGGCCACATTGGCTGAGCGCATCTGTCTTACGCGCTCGTAGTCTTTCTTTATGTCAAGGATAAAGTTAGATCGCATGTCTTGGTCCTTCGATATCAATGATGTTACTACGCCTACACTTTTAGATGCATCAAGTACATGTACAGTTACACCGCTATAGCTAGGTTCTATCTTGAGTGCAGTGTGAGTCTTAGAGGTTGTCGCACCTCCGATGAGTAGCGGTATGCTCATACCACGTGCTTCCATTAATTCGGCGACAGTTACCATTTCATCAAGAGAAGGAGTTATTAATCCACTCAGACCGATTATGTCAACTTGCTCCGCAACAGCCGTGTCCAATATCTTATCAACAGGAACCATCACACCTAAGTCTATTATTTCGAAGTTGTTACAGGCAAGGACTACGCCCACAATGTTTTTACCGATGTCGTGTACATCGCCTTTGACAGTAGCCAAAAGTATCTTTCCTTTGGTTCTTGAACCGCCTTCTTTCTCATTTTCTATAAAAGGGGTAAGATAGGCCACAGCCCTTTTCATGACCCTCGCACTCTTGACTACCTGCGGAAGGAACATTTTGCCCGATCCGAAAAGATCTCCGACGACATTCATCCCATCCATCAACGGGCCTTCTATTACTTTTATTGATGAAACCAGTAAAACCCGTGCTTCTTCTGTATCCTCTTCGATATAATCTGTTATTCCCTTCACGAGTGCATGCTCTATTCTCTTCACTACATCACTATCCCGCCAAGCAATGTCTTTTTCTACTGATTTGCCCTTGCCTTTGATAGTCTCTGCATAGGTAATTAAACGATCAGTCGCATCCTCGCGACGATTAAATATTACGTCCTCCACCATGTCTCTGAGGTCTCGCGGGATTTCATCATAGATTTCCATCATACCGGCATTGACAATGCCCATATCCATTCCCTTCTTGATAGCATGATACAAGAATACTGAGTGCATGGCTTCACGCACAAGGTCATTCCCTCTGAATGAAAAGGATAAATTGCTTACGCCGCCGCTGATTTTTACCCCCGGACATGTAGCCTTAATTTGCTCTGTTGCTTCAAGGAAGTAATTGGCATATTCGTTATGCTCTTCTATGCCTGTGGCTACAGCAAAAATATTGGGATCGAAAATAATGTCTTTAGGATCCATGCCCACTTCTTCGGTTAATATCCGATAAGCTCTCTGGCATATTTCTACCTTTCGCTCTGTCGTATCCGCTTGACCTTGTTCATCAAAAGCCATGACCACTGCTGCGGCGCCGTATTTCTTTACCAGTCTGGCTTGCCTCTTAAATTCTTCCTCACCTTCTTTCATGGAGATGCTGTTGACAATACACTTGCCTTGGACACATTTAAGACCCGACTCTATGACTTGCCACTTCGAGCTATCTACCATGATGGGCAGCTTGGCAATATCTGGTTCCGACATCATCAGATTCAGAAATGTGACCATTTCTTTTTCGCTGTCGAGCAAGCCTTCATCCATATTGACATCGATAATCTGAGCACCACCTTCTACTTGTTGTCGCGCTACAGACAGAGCCTCGTCGTAGTTACCCTCTTTGATGAGCCTTGCGAACTTCTTAGAACCGGTTACGTTGGTTCTCTCGCCTATATTGATGAAATTGACGTTTTCTCTGGCCACAAGAGGTTCAAGACCACTATAAGAGCTATATTTCGAGGTGTGTTTGAATGCTCTTGGTTTTACACCATCCACTCCGACCGCCATAGCTCTGATATGATCTGGCGTCGTGCCACAACAGCCACCGATTATATTAACTAATCCGGTAGATGCAAAATCTCTGATGAACTGCGCCATTTCGTCCGGACTTTGGTCATATTCTCCCATTTCGTTGGGAAGACCTGCATTGGGATAAGCACTTACGGGGCAGGTCGAAATACTGGACAATTCTCTCAGAAAAGGTGTCAGCTCTTTAGCTCCTAGCGCGCAATTAAGGCCTACGCTCATGAGATCAGCATGCTTGACAGATATCCAGAATGCCTCTGTTGTCTGTCCGCTTAATGTCCTGCCACTGGCATCTGTAATTGTTCCGGAAACCATTACAGGCAATCGAATGCCCATCTCCTCCATGAGCGTGTCAACGGCAAATATTGCTGCTTTACAATTAAGTGTGTCAAATACTGTTTCGATCAACAAGATATCCACACCACCATCTACCAGACCTCTCGCCTGCTCATAGTAAGCTTCCACGAGTTCATCAAAGGTGATGGCTCGATATCCGGGATTATTTACATCCGGAGATAATGAGGCTGTTCGGTTCGTAGGCCCCAGCGCACCAGCAACATATCTTGGCTTATCAAAGCTGGTATATTCTATGGCTGCTTCTGCGGCAATCATCGCCGACTGCTTGTTCATCTCATATGACAAGTCTTGCATGTCATAGTCTGCCTGAGAAATTCTATTGGCACTAAAGGTGTTAGTCTCGATGATATCAGAACCGGCATGCAGATAAGCAAGATGTATCTCTTTGATTATATCTGGTCTGGTTATGCTTAGTAGTTCGTTGTTGCCTTTGACATCTTTGTGAAAATCTTTGAACCTCTCCCCCCTATAATCCGCTTCTGTGAGCTTATAACGCTGGATCATGGTGCCCATCGCACCGTCCAATACTAATATGCGAGATTCTAATAGCTCTCGTATGGGAATTTTTTGAATCGGCATATAACTCAATTATTATTGTCGAGGATTTGATAGTGTACCTGCTTAAAAAACTTGCAAGTTAACTACTTGTTTAATTATAAATGGTAGTTGACATATAACAACCCATCTATATGTCACGAGCTCAGAAGATTATAAATGCGAAAAGGCTAATACAATCTTGTACTAGCCTTTTCCCTATCGGATATGTAAAACAATCGTATTTTCTAGTTTGCTAGCTTAAAGGTTACTGGTAAAGTATAAAGAACTCTCACGGGAGATCCTCTCTGCTTGCCCGGTTGCCAAGCTTGTGATAGATTATTCATATCTTGAACAACCTTCACCGCAGCTTCGCCGCAGCCCGCTCCGATATCACGAGCGATTTTAACGTCAGTCACTGAACCGTCTCTTTCAACAACAAACTGTATGAAAACTCTTCCTTCAACCCCATTCTCTCTGGCTATTGCCGGATATTTGAGGTTCTTCATAAGGTATTCGATCAATTTTTTGTCAGAGCACTCTTTATCTGCACACCCTCCGAATAGCGGCATTTGCTCAACCACCTTAAATATTTCCTCAACATCCTGCTTTTTTGGAGGAGGAGGTGGTGGAGGTGGTGGTGGTGCCTCTTTTTTGGGCGGGGGAGGTGGTGGTTCATCAAATACAGTTGCTTCATCAACTGTCTGATCTTCAAACACTGGTTTTTCGTCTTCAAGAATTTCTTCTTCAGGTACCTCTTCAATCACCGGTGGCGGTGGAGGAGGTGGCGGCGGTGGTGGTTCGGCTGTACGAGGTGGCTCTATTTCTATTTCCTCCTCTACAGATAGATCATAGCCGGACGTGTCAAATACTTCTTCATAAGTTGTCCAGCTAAATGCCAATACTGACAAACCCAAGGCCGCAGCTAATCCTGTACGAAAAAGAACTCCACTTTGTCTGAAGACATCAACGTCCGGGTATTTGGTCCGTGAGGAGATTGATTTAGGCGCAGTGTCGGCTTCATATTTTTCTTTCAAGCCATCCTTCGCTCCGAATAGATTTCTCATCACGAATACCAAAGCCGTAAGACCAAGAATCAGCGCCAAAAATGCTATCATGACATTGGTGCCGGTTAATTCGATATCCATAAGCTCAGATTTAAAAGTTTAAAAAATTAGTAGATTTCTCATCATAGCGTAATAATAGTACTTATCTTTTTAAATACACTATATCTCACTTCACCTTTTTTGATCCACTTATTGATTTTCTACCGAGAAGAAGCATAGCTGTCATTGCTCCGACAGTATTCGCAATTACGTCTCCCCATTCGAAAGATCTATAGGTTGTTAAATCTTGAAGGTGTTCCATGGCAAGACCATATAAGATACATATCATGAAAATAAGCCACTTATTATTAGTCTTCCCTCGCTCCGTAAACGCTTTCGTCAACATGGCGAACAGTAAAAAAAACATGCCTGAATGGACTAGCTTATCTAGTCCTTTTATCCGGATAGGCTGTGTTAACGATACATCATTAATCGGAATCAATAGTAGCATCGTAAGTATAACAAGATATATCGTACTTGCTATGCTATATTTCCAATGTTGCATCTACTATATTAGATGATGTAAAATCGAGCTATGGTGTGAAGGGGATAAAATTTTATCCTATTAAATTTTCATAAGCCTCAGCATCCAGCAATTCTTCGAGTTCAGAAAGGTCAGAAACTTCCACTTTGACAATCCATCCGGCGCCATAAGGATCTTCATTCACGAGACCAGGGTTATCTCCTTCTGATTCGTTGAGTTCGCTATTGAACTCTATTACTGTACCACTGATGGGCATGAAAAGATCAGAAGTTGTCTTGACGGCTTCTATGGTCCCAAAGATTTCATCTTTTGCTACTTGCTCGCCGACTGTTTCTACCTCTACATAGACGATCTCACCTAGCTCACTCTGTGCATGGTCGGTGATGCCTACTGTCGCAATGTTGCCTTCTAGCATGATCCATTCATGCTCTTTGGTATATTTTAAGTTAAGTGGACTTGCCATTATGATTAAGATTGTTGTTTATCGATATGCTTTTTAACCCAGTTTAGTGTTACCGATTTAGGTCGCTCAAGAGGGAATCCGAGCGCCCTTGACCAACATAGTGCGGCCATAGTACCCAAGGCTCTAGACACCCCAAATAATACCGTATAATAATTATACTCCGTTAGGCCATAATGCACTAGTAACGCGCCAGAATGCGCATCCACATTAGGCCAAGGATTTTTTACTTTACCTGTGGCATTAAGAATATCAGGGACTATCTCAAATAGATCCCAGACTATTTGAACGATACTACTATCCTTCAGATATTGCTCTGCAAATCTTTTTTGTGCCATAAACCGCGGGTCAGGTTGGCGAAGAACCGCATGCCCATACCCGGGAATTACCTTGCCCGACGCCAAGGTCTTATTGACAAAATCTGCGATTTGTTGCTGAGAAGGGCTTTTTGTGCCTAGCTCTTCTGTCATTTCCATGATAAATTTAAGTACCTCTTGATTCGCAAGTCCGTGAAGCGGACCTGCAAGCGCATTCAAACCTGCGCCAAAAGATAAATAAGCACTACTCAATGTAGAACCCACCAAATGGGTCGTGTGCGCACTTGCATTGCCTCCCTCATGGTCTGCATGTATGGTCATATACAGACGCATCAAACTCTGAAACTGTGGATCGTCAAAACCCAGTTGCGATGCATAAGACCCCGCCCAGTCTGCATTGATCGAAATACCAGGCAGGATGCCATCTTTAAATGATCTTCTATAAATATATGCCGCTACTCGAGGAAGCTTCGCTATGATGTTCATAGCATCTTCGTAGGTAGCATCCCAATAATCATTTTTAGACATGCCTGATGCATAGCGAGAGCTAAAAATACTTTCTGATTCGAGTGCCGTGACGGCCGCTGCAAATTGTGACATAGGATGGCTGTCTCTGGGAAATGCATCAAGTATGTCAAAAATAAATTGAGGGACAGAAGCACGTCCAGCCCACTCTCTACTTAACCAATTGACTTGTTCTTGTGTCGGAATTTCTCCCACGAGCATCAACCAAAAAAGACCTTCAGGCAAGGGTGAATTATCTTCATTGGCCGTAGGCAATAATTCCTCTAACTGCTCTATCGAATAACCGCGGAACGTAATGCCCTTCTCTGCATCTAAGTCCGACGTCTCCCACAACATACTCTTGATACCGCGCATGCCGCCAAAAATCTGTGCCACCGTTACTTCATCAGCTTTCACTGAACCATGTTGATGTAATAGTTCTTTGATCTCTGCTTTTACAGAGTCAGATTTTTCCTTAAATCTTTGCTTGAGTATGTCCATGAATGTAAAACCTTTTCTGGAGATGCGAAAATAAGCTTGTCAACAATATAATGTTCGGTAAATAAAAATGTTTTTAATAAAATTTGGCAAGGCATCTATATTAGCACACAATTTTTATCAAATGTTTATAGTCGAAGGGATACTTGTCTTCCCGGAAATTTTTAGTAATCAGTTTATTTGCAATCTTACTAAATGCAAAGGCGCTTGTTGTTGGGAGGGTGACTTCGGAGCTCCTGTCACTGCGCAAGAAGCAGATATCATGGATCGTGAAGTCAATTCGCTCATTGAGATATTACATAAAGATTCCTTTGATATTCTCAATGCAGACGGCCGATATACCTATGATAAGCTCTATAAGGATCTCGTGACACCACTTCTCAAGGATGGCTCATGTGCATATCTTGTTCGCAATGAATTCGGAATTGCTCAATGTGGATGGGAATTAGCGCATAATCAAGGGAAGACGATCTTTAAGAAACCGATCAGTTGTCATTTATATCCTATTCGAATCAAACAAAACCGCGAGCTCAATACCACAGAGCTTCATTATGATCAATGGGATATCTGCAGCGCAGCCTGCGCATTGGGCAAAGAGCACAATGTGCCCGTGTTTAGGTTTGTCCGCGACGCACTGGTGCGCCGTTTCGGGCTAGAATTTTATCATCAGCTTGAGGACATTTATAGCAATTTTTTTGCCTCAAAAAGCTAAATAAAACTTGATTTGATCTTTGCACTCAAAGATGCTACCTTTGCACAACTTTTTTTGAAACGTAACTAATTTCCTTACCTCCCAGTATCCGGATAGATTTGATCGGATGTCTTGGAGAACTAAAATAATGATGTAATATGGCTTTGATAGGCAAGATCAGAAATAACATGTGGTTTGTATTCGTACTAATCGCATTGGCAACAGGTGCCTTCATTCTCATGGATGCCATGGGCCCCGGCGGTGGAGGTGGCGGCAACCCCAATTCTCCTATAGGTGTCATCGGGGATACCAAGATTAAGCAGATGGACTTCGAAAAATCATATCAGATTTTATTTGCCAATGCCCAGAACCCGCATGCCAGCCGTAATCAATTATGGAACTATTTCGTAGAGAATGCCCTGCTCGAAGGCATAGCTGATAAGATAGGTATGGCTGTCGGTGTGGAGGAACTTAAAGATCTTCAATTCGGACAGAATCTAAGTCCGATAATCTATCAGAACTTTATCAACCCGCAGACGGGACAGCTAGACGTAAATCAACTCGGACAGATTAGACAGGCGATTGAAACTAAAAATTTTACCAATCCTGCCTTAAGACAATTTTGGGCTGAGCAAGAGCGACAGATCATCAAGACTCAACTAGAAGGCAAGGTTTCTAGCCTTGTGGCAAAATCATTGTATACTCCCAATTGGTTAGCAGAAGCGACCCATCAAGAAGAAAATGGTACAGCTACACTTGCTCTAGTTAAAATACCATTTGATAAAATACCGGCAGGTGATGTAAGCGTATCTGATGCTGACATTACCAATTATATCAAAGCAAGAGAACACGAGTTCCTGACAAAAGAAGAAAAGCGCATCGGCGAATATGTATCTCTTTCTGTAAGGGCATCAGCTGCCGACACGGCTTTTTGGTTGAACAAAATTGAAAACGCTGTAACCGGCTTTGGTACAGCAGCTAATGATTCAGCATTCGCTGTAGCGAATGGCGGATTTTATCAGACTTACTATGCTACCAAGGACGAAATTGATGAGTTTTATAAAGACAAACTCGACGACTATGCAATAGGTGGTGTTTATGGTCCTTATCAATTGTACAATAGTTTTCAGGCAGTTAAACTTGTTGACAAGCGTATTGTGCCCGATTCAGTAAGTGCGGCACATATACTCAGAAGAGTGACACCTGGAAATACCCTTGAGAAAACAGAAGCGAATAGAGTTATTGACAGCTTGTATGATGTGCTTTCTAAGAATAGATCATTATTCGACACATTGGCAGTGGACTTCAGTCAAGATTTTAGTAACTCTGCTACAGGTGGTGACCTAGGAACATTTGCGCAAGGAATGATGGTAAGAGAGTTTAACGATGCTTGCTTCCTCAATGGTACTAAAGGTGGGCTCTACAAAGTAGAGACGCAATTCGGCATACACCTACTTTATGTAAAAGATCAAATATTTAAAACGAGAGAAACGAAGTTCAAAATCGCCTATATCAACACACCTATCATTCCGACTAAGGAAACAGAGAATACAGCGTATCAAAAAATGCTGGAGCTAATCTCTTCTTATCCTTATCTCGATGGTCTGCGCAAAGCGATCAACGATGATCCTGCTCTGACTATTCGTGAAACCCCTATGCTGGGTATCAATGATTATCAGATAAGAGGTATGCAAGAGGGCAATACACCTCGCGCTATTGTCAAATGGTTATTTGATAAAAAGACTGACCTCAACAAAGTATCACCTACTGTACATTCATTCAATGATCCTATTAGTTTTTTCACAAATGAATACATCATTGTAGGTTTGTCTAAAATTATTAAACCCGGATTGCCAGCTGCCTCTGATCTACGCAACTCTTTAGAATTTACTGTTCTCAATCAACTCAAGGCTGAAAAAGCAATTAAAAACATGAGTAGCAATGATTTAAATGCCTTAGCTTCTCAGTTTAATGTAACAATAGATACGTTTAATAACATCAACTTGTTAAACACCTTCGTAGCCGGAATAGGAAACGAGCCAGCGGTCATCGGTGCCGGATTTAGTGGTGCTCCTGGTAGCACTTCAGCCCCTATTCTGGGTAATAGCGGAGTATTTGTCGTAAAAACCTTAAGCAAAAATGACCCGGGTAGCCCATCAAACATTTCGTTCTTCAAGCAATCCGTGAGCAATAGATCTCGCAATACAATTTCGCAAAACCTGATGGAGTCACTCAGAAATTCTAGCAAAATCAAAGACAATCGAGCATCATTTTATTGATGATAAGATTATAATGTAATTATTCAGCCAAGATCGCAGAATTGGTCGGACTAACAGTTAAGAAATAAATACGAAGCCCGAGAAAAGTTTTCCCGGGCTTCCTTCGTTTAGGTGCTATGCAAAAAGTGACCTTGTACATAATTCTATGCACCTCTATATTTTCATGTAAACAGCATAATAGTCATGAAGAATTAGAAACGGTGCAAGAGCTCAGAGTTAACAATGTTTTATCCCGCGAATATTCGAAAGATAAACAAGGTCGTATTCAAGGAGAACTTAAAACCTACTACGAAAACGGACAAAGTATATTCGAATCCGCCAATTACAGAGATAGCCTATTAAGCGGATCAAGAAAACTCTATTTTATCACAGGTGTAATGGAAGTAGAAGAAAATTATGTAAATGGTATTCTTCAAGACACCGTTTACTTATATTATCCGAGTGGCAAACTCAAAAAAAAGTCACCTTATCGCAACGGCACCTTAACAGGCAAAGTAACCCGATTTTACGAAAACGGTCAGATGCTGGAAGAGGTCATGTTTAGTAATAATGAAGAAAACGGACCTTTTGTAGAATATCACCCCAATGGGACTCTTAAGTGGATAGGTCAATACCTCAATGGTAATCGCGAATTCGGAGAGTTATTACAATATGACAGCACAGGTGTACTCATTAAAAAGATGATTTGCGACAGCCTTGGTATATGTAAGACTACTTGGCGTATTGAGCCTTGAAGTCGCTTGCGCTCCAAGTGCCGCTGCGCCAAATTACAGTCGTCTCGCCCCGATAACGAGACTCCTATCACGAATTTCAATTTACTTGTCTCGGCGGCATGACTGAAAGAAAGGATGACGAGGCGGAGCTACGCTTAAATTACGATCAAAGGTGGAATTTAAAGGTAGAAAGAAGCTTCAGTAATGTGTATCCTTCATTTTCCTTAGTTCCTAGCGAGATAATATAGCGCTTCTCTGACGTATAGATTATCGCAGAAATATTTTTGCGTACATCAGCAAAATCTGCGGGCAATTAGAAATTTTCCACATAGAATTTATGAGTGGATATCGCCCTTGGGTCTTGAGCTGACTCGTAATATTCCGTCGTCACCGTTAATGCCCTCCTCGGAATATGATAAGCAATAGTACTTACCCCGTCCAATGAACTGTGAACTACTATATAAATGCGAATGCATCTTGATCTAAAGATAAGCTATGACTTATGATAGGAATAGCAATTATAGAAAATTAGTGTATCCCCCACTTTAACATTCATATGGGCTAATTCAAAGACCTCATTTAAGACAGTCTTCTTCAAGACTTCTTTACGATCTTGATTTTATGTATACGTTTATTGGAAGAACCATCTTTTTTAAGATAATAGAATACGCGATATTTAATCTGATTATTCATTATTTCTATAATGCCATACTCCGCATTGTCATTTTTACCTTGATGCTGTGTGGCTGAATGTGCACTTCCCAACTCTCTCGATATCATGTCAATTTTACCGATGGCTTTAGTTCTGGTAATCTGCTGCGAAGAACTTCCGTCTTCCCAAATGACAGAATCAGCGAAATTTGACTTCAAGAATGAAATAATATCATTTTGTCCGGATGTGTAGTTATTGACCGCCAAGACAAATAAGAAAAGAGATACTTTCATAACTATGGTTTGAATGAATTAGTCAGAAAGTAGATATCGCCTATAATGCCGTTTTTGCTTTGGAATAACTCAACTATACACGCTATTATTGCAGCGAACTACTAAATTTTAATCAATGACGCGTAAATCTCTGTTAGTAATTCTAGATGGCTGGGGGCTAGGATCCATTCCTACTGCTGATGCTTTATATCAAGCACAGACACCATTTATTGACGAACTTATCCGTACTCGCCCCCAGGCAACATTAGTAAGCTATGGTATGGAAGTCGGCCTTCCCGAAGGACAAATGGGCAACAGTGAAGTCGGGCATCTTAATATAGGTGCCGGTCGGATAGTCTATCAAGAACTAGCGCGGATCAACAAAGCGATTACAGATAAATCGCTAGGGCAAGAAATCGAAATTTTAAAGGCCATTAAGCTCGCCAAGGAAAAAGGAGCTACTTTTCATCTCATGGGTCTTCTGTCAGATGGCGGAGTTCATTCGCATATTGAACATATGATAGAACTCAGTCGTATTATTACAGCCAATGGCGTTTCGAATCTAAAGGTTCACGCCTTCATGGATGGCCGTGATACCGACCCGCAAGGTGGTGCTAACTTTATCGAATATTTTAACGAGCGTCTCGCTGGAATTAATGTGGAAATTTCTACCCTCATCGGACGCTACTATGCTATGGATAGAGATCATAGATGGGAGCGGGTGAAGAAAGCTTATGATCTACTCGTACGCGGAGAAGGCACTGTAGTAAATGATCTAACCCGTCATGTACGTCAAGCTTATTTAGAAGGGATTACAGACGAATTTATGACACCCTTTATCAAAGATAAAAACGCTGTTATTAAGAATGGAGACATCGTCTTATTTGCTAACTTCCGCACAGATCGCCCGCGCCAACTCACCCATGTTCTTACACAAGGATCAATAGCTGAGTATGATATGCTTCCACTCAATCTTCATTATATCACTATGACTGAGTATGACGAGAGTTACAAGAATGTAAATGTAGTCTATAAGAAAGATAAGCTCAGTAAAACCATGGGAGAGGTCATATCTGCCGCTGGTCTCAGCCAGCTGCGTATCGCAGAGACGGAAAAATATCCGCACGTAACTTTCTTTTTCTCAGGTGGACGTGAAGAAAGTTTTCAAGGTGAATCACGTGTTCTCATCCCCTCCCCTAAAGTAGCGACTTACGACTTAAAACCAGAAATGTCTGCACAAGAATTAACTGCTGCTGCTTATGAAAAAATAATTACCGAAAAACCGGACTTCATCTGCCTCAATTACGCTAATACAGATATGGTAGGACACACCGGCGATTTCAGTGCAGCAATGAAAGCAGCTGAGACAGTAGATAGTTGTTTAAAAAGACTTGTTAATACTGCATCAGGTCATGGATATGAAATACTCATTATCGCAGATCATGGCAATTCAGACTTCATGATAAATCCGGATGGAAGCCCCAATACAGCACACACCACCAATCCTGTACCCATTATATATGTGTCACCCGACAATCGAAAAGTCGAAATATCCTCGGGAAAACTTGCAGATGTCGCCCCTACTCTTCTTCATCTTATGAATCTTGACATCCCTGCTGTAATGACCGGTAAGATATTGATCAAAACTGAGTCTCCTACCCAGCCTTCCATTGCGACACAGAAAACTAAAAGCTGGCTTCACTACAGTCTTATCGGTTTATTCGGATTATTTGCGCTTGTACAATATGATGACCCGGATTGGTACATTTGGATTCCGATATATGCTACAGCGATTATCAGTGCAGTGCTCTTTCTTCAGAAAAATAAACACGCCCATAAGTTGGCATTGCTTTCTGCTCTGATTATATTTTCCTATGCTGTTCGGTATGTACCTGAAGTCAATACCTGGCTTAAGATGGGGGCGCCAACTATCACCGGTACTATGAAAGCTGAAAACGCTTACATTGAAAACGTTCGTGAATTTTTAGGATTATTACTCACAGGGTTTGCTAATCTGTGGTATTTTATCAAAGGGAGAACATAACTGATGATAGCTAATCATGGCAATATTAATCGGGTAAACGTACCCTAAACAGTCACATTTTGGAGGATAAAAAAGTATGTAAGACTTTTTCGCCCTATCTTAACCGATATATAATGTAACACAAGTGACAATCAACGAAGATCTGCTACACTACATTTGGAAAACCAAATCATTCGATTTGTCACGTCTATATACTACAGCAGGAAAATCATTGGAGATCATTAATTTCGGTCAGCACAACCATAACGCCGGACCAGATTTTAAGCAAGCGCGCATCCTCATCGAAGGCATAGAGTGGGTAGGGAGTATTGAGATGCATCTTATGTCATCTGATTGGCGGAGGCACAATCATGCTATTAATCCTGCCTACCAGAACGTTATATTGCATGTGGTTCTGGAAGATGACGAACCGGCTAGGTATAATGATGGATCCGCCATCCCTACGCTTTCGCTCAGTAGTCGCATAAGTGAAAGACATATTTCTCAATATAAAAAACTGTTTGCTAAAAAACATTGGGTGCCTTGCGCCGGATTAATCATATCAGTGGCGGATTTAACAAAAACTGCCATGATCGAGCAATCGCTGGTGGATAGGCTTACTGATAAAGCCAGCATGCTTCTAGATGAATTACAATCCTTGGGTAGTGACTGGAGAGAGTTAATTTATCGAAGAATAGCCTGGAGCTTCGGATTATCGATTAACAGTGAAAGCTTTATAGAACTGACAACCCGTACACCATATAGTATTATCTTAAAACACAGGGATAATCTTCATCAACTCGAAGCCTTACTGTTCGGTCAGTCCGGTCTGCTCAACGCTGAAAAAGAAGATCACTACTCCATAAGCTTGAAGGCCGAGTATGATTTCTTGCGAAATAAGTACGGCCTCAATCCAATGAATCCAGCCGCATGGAACTTTTCTAAACTGTTACCTCCCTCCTTCCCGACCATCCGAATAGCTCAGTTGGCGGCCTTTCTGCATCATAATGATCGAATGGATCTTTTTATACACGAAGCTAAAGTCGAAGACTTAACCTCCTTGTTCAAGTTTCAGACTTCGGACTACTGGACAAAGCACTTCCGATTTGGGACACCTTCTAAAAGTATATCCAAAAAATTAGGCAGTAACAAGATAGAGATCATTTACATCAATGCACTCGTACCTTTGTTATTCGCCTACGGACACATCCTTCAAGATTATGATCTCAAAGCCAAGGCTATAGAATTGCTCTCCACCATCCGGGCTGAGAAAAATAGCGTCATAGATCGCTGGGCAAGATTAGAAGTAAAGGCAACCACAGCCGCCGACACACAAGGATTGCTCCACTTGAAAAAGCAATATTGTGACAAGCACAAATGTCTCCGCTGTCGGATCGGACACGCCATCATGACCGAATCCACTTAATCATGTTACAATCCATCCTAGTCAAAATACTGCTTTCGCCTATAGCATTGATCTACGCCATATCCATTACCATAAGAAACTTCTTTTATGAGAGCAATCTTCTAAAAACAGCTCAGTTTAATATACCCGTCATAGGCATAGGAAATCTAAGCATGGGCGGTGCAGGCAAAACACCCCATGTAGAATACCTTATCAGACTCCTTAAACCTTATGTCAAAGTTGCCACCTTGAGTAGAGGGTATAAACGAAAAACCATTGGGTTCAAACTTGCCGGTAAGGATGAATCCGCCCTCAGTATAGGTGACGAACCATTGATGTATCATATCAAGTATCCGGAAGTCCATGTGTCCGTGAGTGAGAGTCGTTCACTCGGAGTACCCCACCTTCTTCAACATCGTCCGGATACTCAGGTCGTATTGCTTGATGACCATTTCCAACATAGATCTATAAAAGCGGGGCTCAGCATTTTGTTAACTGATTATGCGCATCCTTATACCGATGACTATCTCCTTCCTATCGGTAGGCTAAGAGAATTTCGCAGTGCCGCGAGTCGGGCAGATATTATCATTGTGACGAAATGTCCTGATTCTTTGAGTGCTCAAGAAAAAGAATCATGGACACATAAATTAGCTCTCACAGATCGTCAACAATTATTCTTCAGCTACTATAAGTATTCTTCTGTATATAGTATTCTTAATGGAGAAAGAAAGAGCTTGTTAGAATTCAGTGATGTCCTATTAGTCACCTCAATAGCCAATGATAGGCATCTCTATCAACATCTAAGCTCTGTAATTGCAAATGTCGAATTAGCAAGTTTCGAAGATCATCATCTATTCTCTCCTCACGAGATATCTACCCTAGCATTAAGACTATCCCAAATGGCCTCCGAATCGGTCATCATAACCACAGAAAAGGATGCTACCAGATTGATGCTACATCGAGACTACCTAGTAGAAAAACAGCTTCCTATCTATTTACTACCAATTGAAGTTGATTTTATCGATGATAGACATAGTTTTGATGAATTGATCAAGTCTTTTTTATTGAACTTTACGGTGTGAGACGGACAAGCTTGGTTTAGTATTGTCGCGTTATTAAGAAATATGAAATTCGCTTGTAGATATCTTTTGCTTTGCATACTGTTGGTATCCTATCATGTCGGGATCGGACAATTGAGTAATATAGATAGGGATATCCGGCTAGAAAATCTCATAGACAGGGTAGATATAAAACACGGCCTTCCCCATTTTTATCACCCTTCCATTAAATATGACAATCGTCTAAGAACATACGACTTATTAATTGACATGAGGGACTCATTGACGGGTATTGATTCATTCGAATCAAACTTATGGATAGAGGATTTCTCAGAACTAATAACAGAATCAAGATTGAATGATCAAGCCCTAGAGGATCCACCACAGAAAAAGAAATGGTTTTATCGAGACAAGGCTCATCTATGGACACTTAATCATCCAGATATCAATCTGGCTCTAGATCCGATATTGGGAATGAGCATCGGGAGAGAGTTCCCTTACAGCGAGCCCATCGTCCAAAATACCCGAGGTCTGCGACTGAGAGGAAAGATCGATAACAAGATTTACTTTCATACAGATATACTAGAGACACAGAGAAGTTTTCAGCGATTCATAAACGAGAATATAGAAGAGAACAAGGCCGTTCCCGGCCAAGGTTTTTATCGAAATTATCAGTCATCTATCTGGAAACAATGGAAAGGATATGATTATCTAAATTCTCGTGGACATCTAGGATTTAAATTAAGCAAGTCTATAGATCTTCAATTGGGCCATGGAAGACATTTTATTGGGCACGGCATGCGCTCTTTATTACTCAGTGATTTTGGTCATAATTATTTCTATGCACGACTGACGACGAATGTGTGGAAGTTTCAGTACCAAAATATTTTCGCAGAACTCAGCTCCATCAGTGGTAAGTCTTCATCCGGTAATGTGCTCATACCTAAAAAGTATATGGCCGCACATTTCCTCGATTTTAATATTACCAAGAATTTCAGCATTGGGTTTTATGAAGCAGTAGTCTTCAGCAGGGCAAATAGATTTGAACTCCAATATCTCAATCCCGTCATTCTTTACCGCAGTGTAGAGCTCATGCTTGACAGCCCGGACAATATCCTAATCGGACTGAATGGCAGATTGAATTTCAAAAAATCATTGCAGCTCTATGCTCAGATCATGTTAGATGAATTTAAACTGACCGAAGTAGTTTCTGATCGCGGATGGTGGGCAAATAAAATAGCCTATCAAGCAGGAATAAAATATCCTGATGCCTTCGAGATCCCATATTATGATATCCAACTAGAATATAACCGAGTCAGGCCATTTACATTTACACATCGCACAACGGATGGTGCGCACTTTATCCCGTCATACAGTCACTATAACCAAGCACTTGCACATCCCTTAGGTGCAAAGTTTTATGAATTCATCCTTCGTCAGTCATTTCGTATAAATAGTCAATGGAGTTCGACTATAGATTTTTACTATATCGCCCATGATGAAGGAGAGGGACATAACATTCTCTCAGATTATCAGACGAGATCAAGGGATTTCGGATATAATCTCTTGGAAGATCGAGTGGTTAATCGAATTTTTATAGACGCGAGTATGAACTATCGTATCCGTCCGGGATATACTTTCGAACTAAGATTTAGACATCTCAATACGCGAAGCTATCAGCCTGAGAATACCGCTTCGAATCTCTTTTCACTAGGGATATTTGTCAATTTATGGCAGGATCCCTTAGTTTTTTAAAAAAAACGTAAAAAAATATATTAAATATTTTTATAATATGTAAAGTGTTGTTATCATTGTGTATCGAAATGATGTAACCCTTCAAAAAGGTAATTATTTCGGTATCCCTTAAGACAGTTTAGATCCCAAAACACAGCAAGAGCTAGATGCTAATGTCATCCCATTAGCACATAGATTATTGACTAATATTTAAACTGAACTACTGATGAAAACTACACGTATTCTGCTGGCCTTTATGGTCGGTATTTTCTTTGCCGGTACTGCAAAAGCGCAGTTCAAAGTTGGTGAAAATCCCCTTCATGTCGGAGACGAGCGCGTATGGGAAGCGGAAAAGTCTGACACCTTGATGATCTTGACAGATGACATGCGATTTGGTCGCACGATTAACAAGACCACCAATGCTACTGGAGATGCCCTTATGATGAAACTATTCGGATATGGTTTAGGACAATTTAATACGACACCAAAATCATATTTCCTGGGAACAGATGGCCAAGGTAGGGTGATCGAATTTCCACTGACATTTGATCTTGTTACCAATGCATCTACTGCCACCTTATCACTATACGATGGTCATACTAACTTTGCATCTGTTGATTTGACTATGCTTGACAGTGTTTTTTCAACCAATACGCAGTTAACGAATGCCATAACCGTATTAGAAACACAGATTAATGATGCTAAATCATCAGATAATGACTCAATCACGGGTAACGAGTGGATAGCGAATATTTCGTTAGAATCCATTTCTGACTCACTAATTATGGTATTTACGGAAAACATATCAGGTATAGGTCCTCAACATATATCAAGAATCGAGCTTGGTTTTGCTGTTTATGAATATTTAAGAGATACATTCGAAACAATTCGCGAAGAGATAGCAGATACAGCAACCACACTCAGAGGACTCACTTTTTACTACACCGATGGAACATTGAGCAATAACCGTACCGTGGATGGTAATAATAACAACTTGACATTTACGGATTTGAATAACCTCGCCTTCAGCTCGAATGGCACGAGTAGCGTGAGTTCTGCAGGCAACATCACTGTGACAAGTACCAGTGGAAACGTCGCTACATCCGGAGGAAATATAAGTACCACAGCTTCAGGTACTACCGATATCACAGGTACTGGAAATATCTCCGTATCTAGTACTGGTGGAAACATAAACTCTTCGGGTACAGACATTAACAGCACTGCTTCCGGAGTTACTAATATGACTTCCTCAGGAGATATTACGCTTAGCAGTACCTCAGGAGATATTAACTTGAGTGGTGATTCTATCAGTGTAACTGGTGCTATAAAAGGGTTTTCTTACGGTACGGGAGCCAACACCGGAACTGAAGCTTTCTTGATCGCAGTAGATGCTCAAGGTAACTTCATTGAGGTTGACATCGCAGATATCGGAGGTAATGCAGACCTTAGCGCGTGCGTGGATCTAGATAAAGACGGCGTGCCGGAATGTACGGTAGATGATGCGATTCAAGCAGCTAATAGAGCACCTGATAGTACCATTTACAAATTTAATGGAACACTTACCGCTCAGCGTTACATGACTATGGACGGTAACAACTTACACTTCATAAATGGTGGAGATACTACTGTGATTACTTCTGACGGTCGCATGGCCATCGGACGAGGAACCGTCACAAATGCAATTATGACTGGTCGCACTATCCGTCTAGATGTAAATGGAGATATACTTGCCCAGCAAATTCACTCTAGCTCAGACTTCAGGTTTAAAAAGAACATCACCGGTGTTACGAATGCGCTTGACAAAGTAATGGCTATCAACGGTGTAACCTATGATTTCAGAACGGATGAATTTCCTGACAGAAGTTTCCCGCACACCAGACAACTAGGATTCATAGCTCAGAATGTTGAAGAAGTGGCTCCGGAAGTAGTAGCAACAAATAGTGATGGCTACAAAGCAGTTGACTACGCTAAACTCACCGCTCTTCTTAACGAAGCGATCAAGGAACAACAATCACAAATAAGCGCTCAGGCATCAACGATTGAAGAGCAGCAAGTAATGTTGAACGCACTACTTCAACAAAATGCACAATTAACAAGTGCCATGGCAGAAATAAAGTCGCTATTAAATCAATCAATTCATACTGCGCGAGCAACAGAAGATTAACGTTTATACGTCTAGTTTTAGTCAATAAATCGAAGGGTCGATCGTCACTGATCGACCCTTCGTCATTTATGCTCAAAATGTTAAAGTTGAGTATTATATTAAGACTTATTATATATATGAAAATTTAATATCTATATTAGCGGCTAGAATGCGCAAAGTGTAAGTTCATAATTGAACATTGTGCCAAAGCACTTCGCGCAGTATTTAGCCGAGAATGTTAAGAACCATACTTGTCATACTCACAAGTATATTGCTAGGTGGCAATATACTCGCACAACATAAAATAGGAGACAACTCTCTTGTCATAGATTCGGCGTCAATACTAGAATTAGAAAGTACCGATCGAGGGTTTCTTATTTCTCGATTGACC
Organism: uncultured Saprospiraceae bacterium; assembly: GCA_964396595.1. Taxonomy (GTDB): domain Bacteria; phylum Bacteroidota; class Bacteroidia; order Chitinophagales; family Saprospiraceae; genus CAYNFR01. The sequence continues at coordinate 121,785 of CAYNFR010000001.1, forward strand.
AGCACTCAACGCAACGGGCAATCTGCCTGGAAAGCAGGGCACTTAATTTATAACACGACAGATTCTTGTTTACAGATATTTAATGGTATAAGCTGGGAATGCTTAGTCCAAGGCATCCTTATTGATTCAACGGTCTACAAGTACGATGGCATACTTACTTCGGATCGTACGATTAATCTAGGCGGTAATCGACTCACTTTTGATGGTTCTAGTGATGTTGTTATTACCTCAGATGGTCGCTTAGGAATCGGGACTGCCACACCTCAGGCTTTATTTGATCTAGAAGGTGGGACTATGCGTCTCTCAGATTATGGTGTCGGCACCTTTACAGGTACGCCGAGTTTTTTATTGGGTGTCGATGGCGACGGTGACGTCATCGAAATCGACATTGAGAATGTTGGAACAGACAATCAGACCATCGACACCCTCCTTTTTGACGGCGCGAATCTACGTATCTCGCTAGAACGAGATAACGTACCCGCTAGTATTGTTGACATCTCAAGTGTCAATACGGACAATCAAGCGATTGACACCTTCTACGTATCCGGCACAGACTTAGTCTTGTCGATAGAAAGAGATTCTGTCGCAGCACATGTCGTTGATCTTAGTTCTTTAGATTTGAACATCTATAATTCAAACGGAACACTAACAGGAACTAGAACAGTAAGCATGGGCGGTAATAACTTAACCTTCCAAGGAACATCAGATGTTACGATTACAGAAACAGGAAACGTCGGTATAGGAACTTCATCTCCTTCGGAGCGATTGCATGTCTCAGGAGGAACAGTTAGGCTATCAGAATATGGCATCGGAACACAGGTAGATACCTCCGCAAGATTTCTTCTGGCTTCAGACACCTTAGGAAATGTGGTAGAACTCAATACCGCAAAAAATACGAGGTGGTTCTATCCTCCGGCTATAACAATCGATGCAAGTGCACTAGTGACCGGAGAAACCATTGATGTCTATCAAGAATATGTCAATCAATTCACCAATATCCCCATTAATCAACGCAGTCCTGGAGCTCCGGCTAGTCTACCCGTCTACAATAGAGGTGAATTACATTATATGCTTGTTTATTACGACAGTGCAGTAATGAACAATGTCACAATAGATGCTAATGGGGTATTAACCTATGACATTATTAATGTACCATTTGACAACTATGTGATTGTCAATGTTGTATTTTATATAAGATAGTGATAATGAAGAGAATTATGCGACTCTACATATCATTTGTCGTCATTTGTTGGAGTGGGTTGACCACCATATTTGCCCAGACATACAATATAGCTACTAATAACGGACAGACGATCTATACTTGTTCAGGTACATTTTATGATTCCGGTGGTCCATCAGGTAATTATACCCAGAACGAAAACAATGTAGTTACCTTTTGTGCTACAGATCCAAATGATGCTATTTCTCTGAACTTTACCTTCTTTGATATAGAACCTCTGTCTGGATGTCCATATCATTATCTCACCATTTTTGACGGCCCCAATGTATCCGCTTCCGTGATCAGCGTCAACTGCGGCAATTACACTTCCGGACAAGCTCCGCATCTTGTTATATCAAGCGGCAATTGTCTAACTTTCAGATTTATTACTGATAATTTTGCTACGACCTGGGCTGGGTGGGCAGCTAATATTTCTTGCATTCCTCCTTGTACGAGTGCTACCGGTTATTCTTATCGTGATGAGTTTGCTTCTGCCACTTATAATAATAGCAATGGTCTTACTAACTGGGCGACGAGTTGGATAGAGGTGGGAGATGGCACAAATGTGCCAACAGGTGGTCGAATACGAATCACAAGTGGAGAACTTCGTATGAGAGGTAATTCAACTCCTCCTTCAATCTCAAGATCGATGGATCTCAGCGGTGTAAGCAAAGCAGTTTTAACTTTTAATATCCGGGAAGTGACGAGTCTGGGTATAAACGATCGATTTTTTGTTGATGTCTATAATGGTTCTAGTTGGACGACTGTATTAGAAATCATAGATGATTTTTCCTCTCTGACTCCGGCTATTAATTTAACTCCTTTCGCCAATAGTGATACGCGAATAAGATTCAGGCAGACAGGATATACAGGAACAAGTTCATTTGTATACATCGACAATGTCAATATTTGCTTCGATTATTCAGCTGATTTTGTAACTGATTATTGGCTAGAGGCAGAATGTGGCAGTGTGGGACGCGCATGGTTTATTGGCGCTGACAGCGCGGCTTCAAATAACGCATATATTGAGCCCAAAATAGGGGAAAACTATACCATCTCAGCACCTGCGGACCCGATATATTATGTCAGTTATGAAATTGATGTAGACACTGCAGGGGACTATAGATTTTTTGGGCGAGTATGGGCGCCTAATAGTAATGATGACTCCTTTTGGGTAAGAGCCAACGGGGGTACATGGATAAGGTGGAATGACCTGGGCAACAACAGTGCATGGCTATGGCGAGAGCTTTGGAATAGCGATGCGGGAAACACCCCCACTACGCTGAGCTTAACCCTGGGTATAAATGTTATTGATATCGCCATCAGAGAGGATGGTACCCGGCTTGACAAAATCTTCATTACCTTGACAGGCTCTAGTCCTATAGGTCTGGGAGACGATGCCGACAACTGCTATTCACTAGCCGACATAGATAGTGATGGCGATGGAATACCCGATTATATTGATCTCGACGATGATAACGATGGAATACCCGATGTCATAGAGAGTCCTGCGAATATATCTTTTGAAGGAACGCGTACATTGTTGTTCGGTCCCGGATCCACATTGAGCAACTTGCTGGTAGGCGCTAAGGTGCTTTATAGCAATGCGATAAGAGACTGTAATGACATTTTTTATGATATCGTTATTACCATTACTGCTAGATCAACGAATTCTATTGCGATTGCAAGTGGTACAGGTATTAATCTCGGTGGCACTTCAAGCCCTGCAAACAATCGATATCTCACATTTACTATCGAAGTAGTCGAGCTAGGCTCAGCTACACCGGGAAATCCTGCCGGAACACCCGCATCCATTCCAGACTTTGTGTTATCACAAAGAGATATAGACTCTAATCCTGGAGTTGACGCCACTGAAGTAGTCGGATTTAGTAATGCTACTGCCCCCGATTATGTATTTCTAGATCCGGCAACAGTCATTCAGCTCGGAGGTTTTCTCAGTGGTGGCCCGGGTGCTGGATACACTTACTACAGGATGATCCCATTATCCGGCCCCACTAACTGGACCGCCAATGTAGGCTATGTTGAGGAGGATGACGAAGCTGCAATATTCATGTTTTACTCTAGTTTTTCAATTGTCGAAATAGTATTCGGACAGACCGGATCATCAACTTCTTCAGGTGACAGATGGACGAGATTCGGTGGTTCGAAAGATTGTGATCGTGATGGTGATGGCGTACCTAATCGCATAGACCTAGATCTTGACAATGATGGCATATATGACATGCACGAAGCAGGACATGGTCTAGTCGATCTTGATGGTAACGGTCGCATTGATGGCGCTGAGACGGGCAGCGGTGCCAACGGCTTGTTTGATGGAATAGAAACATTTCCGGAGAGCGGGATCCTGAACTACACCTTATCCGATAGTGACGGAGATGGGATATATGATTTTTTCGAGTTAGACTCCGATAGTGATGGATGCTATGATACACAAGAGGCTGATGTATGGGATCCAGATGTAGATGGGATCGCGGGATCCGGCACACCTGGTGTAGACATTTACGGCTTAGTTAACTCTATCATTTATCAGACACCCGCCACCACCGCATGGCAAGATTCCACACAAGGATGTCTGGAAATATGTGGCAATGGAATTGACGACGACGGTGACGGGTTAATTGATGATGAAGATCCTGATTGTGCTAATTATTATCTCGAAGCAGAATGTGGATTTCCTGGTGCTAACTGGAATAGAGGCTTTGATACGCTAGCATCCAACAATGACTATCTGACAATAGGTGGTGGTTTAAGCTCGCTAGCTGTAGCTCCTGAAAACGCCCCCGATCTCCTAAGATTCAGCGTCGCCGTCACCGCCACAGGGACTTATAGAATCTTCGGTCGTGTATATTCAACAAGTGGCGCAAATGACTCTTTCTGGTTCAGGGTCAATGGGGGCACCTGGTACGCATGGAACGATTGGAATACCGCAGGCACATGGATATGGCGAGAGTTTTCAGACAACAATAATGGAAACATACCTGTACGCTTCATATTACCCCCTGGTGTCCACTTTATAGACATTGCTTATAGAGAGAATGGAGCAAGACTAGATAAATTACATCTGACTATTAATGGGAATACACCCTCTGGTTACGGAGAAGATGCCATTAACTGTGGCCGAACGATAACGCCCAATCTATTCTTGCCTTATAAAAAAATCAATAAGCAAAATTAAATCATCCAATATCTTCTCAATAATTTACTATCCCGACCTCAACACTTACATTACCATCAACCCACAATATCGAGCTTATGGTGATCATAAAACCCTAGCTGACTATCTGTCATTTGCTTCGTGATATAAGCTATCTGCCCTACATGATAGCTAAAATGCTCTATAACATGAATGATTATTCCTAGAACACGCTCCTGAAAACCTTGAACACTTCGCCTATCTAACAGTAGCTCATCAGTCAACTCACTAAACGCTATATCCGTTAGCGGCTTCAATGCATCAAGTTTGTTAATCAGATCTTTACGAGGATATCTACTTTCACGTAAAAATTCCGCTTTCCGCACACGAACATCAGGCATATCACCCACTCCAGTTCCTATCCATTGAACAACATTGCCACAAAGATGTAAGATCAGATTTCCGACGCTATTTAACTCTTCTGATGAACTAGACCATATCTGTTCATCATTAAGCATACTAAGACATCGTTTTATCCGTGCTACACCTTCATCATATACACGTACATTAAACTGAGATACGATTGCCTGAGATATATCATTCATTATCTAAAAAATATGTTTATATGCTAATGGCAAGAGTGGCCACATCTATTTCCCCCTTATGAGTATCTTTCAACAAATTGATACATGTACTCAGCGTAGCTCCGGTGGTCAATACGTCATCTACTAGCAAGATAGGCCTATCCGATTCGAGCGGATGCCCTAGTGCAAAAGCCCCAGCCAAATATTCCTTACGCCCTGCCTTGGCACGTTTAGTTTGCGACTCACCACTATCTACACGCAGTAAACTTCTCGTGCTTAATTCGTAATTACCACACACTGAGATGATACCTCTCGATATTTCCTCCGCTTGATTATATCCCCTCATTCTCAACCTCCGAGAGTGAAGCGGTATCGGTAAGACCTGATATTCAATATCGGCATATTTTGCCATCTTCTTGCCCAATAATCTACCTAACTCAAATGCAAGTGTGCGATCAGAATGATACTTGATCTTATGGATTAGTTGCTGTACAACACCAGACTTAGTAAAATAATACAAGGAATATATACGCGCATCATGTTCATCCCAATTAAGCTTGCCCTTAAGTGCTATACCTGCCTCTGTCGGATCATTAATATGTGGTAATTCAGAAGTACAAAATAAACACAAATAACTCTCCTCTCCTAAAGGCTCTTGTATGTCACAGCCCTTACAAAGTCTTGGCGCATAAAGGTGCTTTACGTCTTGAATGATTTTTATCCAAGAATCATAAACTGTAAGCTTCATGATTCCTATGAAAATTATAAACGATAACCTGCGGCATGCATAGCAGCACCTATGATGCCTGCCTCATTAAACATTTTAGCGACTTGAACTTCAGTGTTGACATTGATATAGGGGCTGAAATCATCAAATCGCTTAGAAATACCTCCACCGATGATGATCAAGTCCGGTGAGACCAGAAGATTGATATGATTGAGATACACATTAAGCTCTTTACACCATTTTTTCCAACTCATGTTCTTGCGCTCACGCGCACCATTGGAAGCATAGTGTTCGAATATACTTTTTTTATAGAGTAAATGACCAAACTCAGTATTGGGTACTAGCTTGCCATCAAGAAAAACCGCAGAACCGATACCCGTACCAAGGGTCAACAATACTACCGTACCCATCCTTCCTACACCCGTACCAAAAATCATTTCCGCCAATCCCGCAGCATCTGCATCATTTATAAATTGTACATCGAGCCCCGACCTTGTCTTAAAATATTCATTGAGATTTAAATCTATCCATCCTTTATCGATATTAGCAGCTGAGAGACATATGTTGTTTTTCATGATAGAAGGCATGCCGCAGCCTATCACGCTTCCTACGTATCCTAATTCTCCAATCATAGAAACAAGTTCTTCAACGACTACAGCCGGGGTAGAAGGCTGAGGAGTGCCTCTTTTAATCTTGGTACCTATTAATTCACCGGACTCGGTATTAACTAACGCCGCTTTTAATCCCGTACCACCTACATCGATCCCCAATACTATTGACATGGCTTACTACTTTATTACGGTGATCTTCATTTTTACATTTTCAACAGGTCTATCGCGTGGATCTGTTTCTACCTTGGCGAGATGATCAATTATCTCAAGTCCCTCTATCACTCTCCCAAAAACCGTATATTGCTGATCTAAAAAAGGTGTACCTCCCAGCTCCTCATATTGGCTAATGACAGACTCAGGATAAGGTATGCCACTACCTTGTTCCATTTGGGTCAGTTGAGCTCGGCTGACTGATTGCCCATGAACTATATAAAATTGTGATCCTGATGACATTCGCTGCGGATTGACTGCATCACCTGTTCGAGCTGCCGCCAGCGACCCTTTTATATGGGCAAGATTAGGTCTAAATTCGGCAGGTACTTGATAACCCGGTCCTCCGGCGCCTAAACCTGCATTGGGAGCTGCGTTACGACTATTCGGATCGCCACCTTGAATCATAAAGCCATTAATTACTCTATGGAATAGCAAGTCGTCATAATAGCCTTCTTCGGCCAATTTTAACATGTTATCCCGATGAAGTGGCGTATCATCATAGAGCTCCACTAACATATCTCCGAGAGAGGTCTCGATTCTAACTAGGCATTTTTCCGGTGCGTTCACGTGTATTTGTTGTATGGTTTGTTTCGTTTTTTTCCCCTTTGTTGCGCTCAGCACAATGTCGTATTTACCTGATAAATAATATTGAGCATTCACGCTGTCCCCGAGTATCGTTTCTCCTTTTCCGAGATTCCAACTATAGGTATCGAATCCCTGTGATTGATTGATAAAGGTGTAAGCTGTAGGTGCTTTATTGTCCTCTGGAGCGACCACCGAGAATGACAGCGTATTTCTTTGACAAGCCGCCATTATCATCATTAAAAGTAAAAAGAAATATGAGCTATTATTCATTTTTCAGGCTCAATTGGTTAATTTGATTTTCATCTTTACATCATGCACGGGTCTGTCCGCTCCTCCTGTGGGTACTGACGCAATCTTGTCGATGACCTCCATTCCTTCTACCACTTCCCCGAAAACAGTATATTCTTGATCTAGCATTGGTGTTCCGCCCAATGACAAATATTTCTGAATCTGTGCTTCGCTGTATTGAATTCCTTTTTGATGTGCAATGGACTTGAGCGACTCTCTTGACTGAGGCGTCCCTTGGACAATATAAAACTGAGAACCTGAAGATTTTTTTTCCGGATTTACAAAGTCTCCTGTTCTGGCTGCCGCCAATGTTCCTTTAAAATGCGGTGAGCCGATTTCCGCATCTATTAAATAATTAGGTCCTCCACTGCCCAAGGCTGTTTCGGCTGTCGCATTGCGACTATTGGGATCACCACCCTGAATCATGAATCCATTGATGACTCTATGAAACAATAGATCGTCATAATACCCTTCTTTAGCTAATCTGAGCATATTGGCCTTATGTTTCGGCGCGCTGTTAAAGAGTTCCACTTTCATATTGCCATACTCTGTCTCAATGATGATGTACTTTTTATTATCTCCACTACAAGCACTTAAGACAAATACGGCGGCGGCCAATAAGCAATAAAACACATTCTTAACAAATTTCATCGTCCGTCTATTTCTTTTGGATACGAGGCTCGAAGATACTAGCTGTCCATAGGTTCTTCTATTAATTTAATCTCGTTTTTGAAATAATTAATAATATTCTTTTTGAGCAATAGCTCTTGTGACTCTACCCCTTTGACAGGAATAGCTTTAACTTGATTGTAGTGAGGCCAGCCATCGGTATCCTTGCCGACGAACTCATAATAGCCTTCCATCGACAACAATTGACAGGTCGCTACATGCATCAGATCTGTTTTTTCTTCCTTCGTGTATTGATCTTTGAAGACATTTACTTCCTGTATCCCGATCAATAGCAAAATAATCTGTAAATCCGGCAAACTACTACATGACATCGCATCTTTAACATGATGTCGCACACGTAACCACTCAAAATCCAATTGCCAATCTTCCATGCTTAATCAGTTAGTTCGTGAATAGAAATGCAAAGATAAATTCTCCATACTATTCTGTACGTACATAAGCTGTTACTCGGCCTGCGCGCAGACAAGCAGGAATACTTGCCACAAGGCCCAATATCATTACGGTCGCAAAGATCACCGCTACATCAAATAATTCGATCTGCATCGGATAACTACTAATCGAATAGCCATCAGGCACATTAATGATACCTACCTGGGTCTGAATAAAGTAAAATACCAAGGCAAATAATAATCCTAAACCGGCACCAATCAGCGAAATCATCAGCCCGGCATATAAAAAAATCAGCCTTATTGAGCGGCTCGAAGCACCCATTGATTTGAGAATAGAGATATCCTTCCTTTTGTCCAACACTATCATCCACAGGCTTCCTATCACGTTGAAAATGATCAATATAAGTGTGAAGGTGAAGATGAGATAACTCATCCATTTTTCGATATTCATTATTTTCAAGAAAGCGGCATCTTGTTCGTATCTGTCGATAATCTGAAAATCGTCTGCGAGTATGTCAGAAAGCTTTAGCTTTATAGTCTCCGTATAGGTAGCGTCATCGATTTTTATCTCTACTGCTGAAAGATAGCCTCTGAGATCTAGCATAGCCGCCACTTCTTCGTATTCCGCCAATATGTACTTGCCATCACGTTCATTTTCCAGATGAAAAGCGCCACCTGGATAAAAAGCACGGCTAGTAAAGTCTTTGTCTAGCGGGTTTCGCTTGCGTCTGTTGGGCAGATAGATCTTTATGGGTGTAAATATATTGGCTAGGGATATGTTGAGATTATTGTACACACCGCGTCCAAGTAAAACTAGATTGCGATCACCGGATAGCCCGATTTTTGCATCGCCAAGGTGAACCACTTCTCCGAGTCCTGTGGTGTTTAAGAAATTTTCATCCACCCCTTTGATCATACCTATCTGTTGTCGATTCTGATACTCGAAATAAGCCACCTCCTCTATCACTGTCGTAAGATCGACTACACCTTCTTGTCTGCGAATAGCGCCAAGATCAACATCACCACGCTCAAAAAACTTACCCTCTTTTAATACAATCTTGAGATCAGGATTAAACTTGTCGAGTCTCTCGGTCATCAAGAGTCTAAAACCATTGAATACAGACAAAATAAGTATGAGCGCAGCCGTGCCCACCGTTATGCCCAACACCGATATTCCGGTAATGATGTTTATGGCATTGGTTGACTTTTTGCCCAACAAATATCTTCCGGCAAGAAATAAGGAAAGATTCATGAAATCCTCTCTTTGGGCGTCAAAGTACGTGAAATATTGCCGCAAAGCCGACATCTCATAACTTATCTAGCGCAATTGATCAATCTTACTACTTCATCATGGCATCATAGACCACTTCTTGCAGCTTGAGCCTGTAATTCTCCTTGTGGAGCGTATTGTTATCCATTGATGGGTAAGTGCGATTTGACAAAAACACAAAAACAACATTATTATCCGGATCAGCAAAGGCAGCTGTTCCAGTAAATCCGGTGTGACCAAATGTATTATTACTTGCCTTTTCTGACATATTTTGGGTTTTTGAAGGATTCATTTCTTTCATATCAAATCCAATCCCACGTCGCGAAGAACGCCAATGCCGCTGTGTGTAATAACTCAGCGTTTCCGGTTGTATATATTGGCGACCGCCATAATAACCTTTATTCAATAGCATCTGCATTAGCACGCCTACTTCATATGCATTTGAAAACAATCCCGCATGTCCACTTACCCCGTTTAACATTGCGGCGCCCATATCGTGTACAGTACCACGTATCTCACTATGACGCCAATAAGTGTCCTTTTCAGATGGAACAATTTCATCTTCCCGATAAATGCGCAATGGGTTATATAAAGTACGACGCAATCCCAGCGGCCTATAAAAGCTGATTTCTGCATAACCATCAGCGCCAAGCTTAGTTAACTTTTTTATAACTCGTGCAGCAATATAAAAGCCCAGATCACTATAGAGATAATCATTCTTGACTCTTAGGTCAGAAGAAAAAATCTTTCGCCATATAGAGTCTTGATAATCATCTCTGAGATAAAGCTGCTGCGATACATAGCTGCTATAACCTGATTGTCGAGATGTTCGATAATATGTGGATGAGGGTTTTGGTTTTTTTTCTCCGTCAAGGGTTGAAGAATAGAAGGGTATCCAAGGTTTCAGGCCGGCCATGTGAGCTAGAATGTCCTCAAAAATTAGATTAGCTTTATTAGTAGTGTCCTCTTCAGGTAAATACATTCGCACTGGTGCTGCAAGGCTAAATTTGCCTTGATCCTGTAGTTGCATTAATGAGATTGTAGTCGAAAGTATTTTAGTAATGGATGCAAGATCATAAATGTCTGTGTTTTTGACTGGACGTTGTGCTGTATAGTCGTGATGACCAAATGATTGATGATAGACAATATGCCCATCCTTAGCTATAAGCACTTGACATCCGGGAGCTGCTTTCTTACGCATCATTTCATTAACGATACGTTCGATACGCGCCAAAGTATCTCCATAAAGCCCCACCGCCTCCGGAATAGCATAGCCAAATCGGCCAATATTGGGAACGATTATGCCATGTCCGTATCGCCATTTGTCATTGACAGTGATAGGAAGCTTGCCGGTAATGTCTTTCGCCCCCATGAGCGCTTGCGCCGCTGCTTCATGCGCGTCCGGGTGATCTTCATTAGCAATTAACAGAGTGGGGAAATCAGGAAATACACTTGCAGAATATGGTGATCCGAAAAGTGTCAGAACAACCTTGGTACGCTTTGCCAAGGCACTAATAAAGGCTATCTGCGTTTTTTCGATGCCAAAATTATCTTTTGCAAACCAACTCATCCCATGCACACTGACGAAAACGATATCCCTCTGTGACAACACATCGAGCTTCACATCATATGCTTCAGCTGAGCTCTTGACAGGCATATGATATTGATCCATTTCGATATAGCTTGATAATCTATGCTGAAACTCGGTTACGCGAGCCGAACCTAGACTTATACTGGCGTATTTATGCTTGGACAATTCTATCAGAGGAATAATGTCTTGATCATTGGATACGAGTGTCAGTGCCTTCAGGTAGAGCTTGGCTCGAAGTACTTGTGCAGATTTATTGTTGATCAGTTCGTTAATATCCTTTCCTGGAGGGGTTGGTTTAAGGGTGTGGAGTTGTAAGACATATTTTTCTCTGAGAATTCTTTTGACGCTTCGCTCTAATCTTTCTCTTGTCACGCGACCCTCATTATAGGCCTCTTTCATTTTTTTTATCCCTTGGTGCATGTCTTCAGGAAGTAGGATCATATCATTTCCGGCAAGAAAGGCTTCTACATCAGCTTCTCCGGGTTTAAAGTGTTTAGTTACTCCTTTCATCTCCATAGCATCCGTCATGACCAGTCTGTCATACGACATTTCTTCACGCAGGATATTGGTGATCAGATTTTCGGAGAGTGTCGTTGGTCTATGAGGTCGGGGCTCAATTTCAGGAATAGACAGATGTGCAACCATCATGCTCGGCACGCCGTTATTGATTAACTGCACGAAGGGAAATAACTCAAGACTATCCAGTCTCTGACGCGTAAAAGGGATGATGGGTAAATCATAGTGCGAATCCACTTCTGTATCTCCATGTCCGGGAAAATGCTTGGCGCAAGCCATAACCCCTTCGTCCATCATGCCTTTCATGTAGGCTATGCCCTTGGTGGCGACATTGTATCTGTCTTCACCAAATGATCGCGAGTTTATTACCGGATTGTTGATGTTATTATTTATATCCACACACGGGGCGAAATTGAGATTAATACCAATAGCCTTACAATGCTTCGCTACTTCCTGTCCCATAGCATAGATAAGCTGGTGATCATCAATAGCTCCCAAGGTCAACTGTCTTGGAAAGCTGATGGACTTGTCCTTAAAACGCATCCCGAGACCCCATTCGCCATCAATGCTTGTGAACAATGGGATATGACTCATGCGCTGATATTCATATGCTAATTGAGCGTTACGCTGTGGGTCTCCTTGAAAAAAACAAACACCACCGACATGATAATCTTTGATCTGCTTCTTAACAGATGTGATATGTGCCTGATCGTCGTGCGAAAACGCTCGCAGCATGAATAACTGGCCTATCTTCTGATCGTCAGTCATCACTTTATAAACAGAATCTACCCATGCTTCTCTATCCGGGTCATAAGACAATTTTTGTGCAGCAGCGATTCCATACACCAAAAAAAGCAAACCGAAAATGCCTAATCTCTTCATATAAATTTTTTATCTCTCATCATTAAATATTGAAGGATCTATTCTCGCGGCTTGGTTAAAACTGATCTGCGCCTCATCTTCCCTACCCATTCCGAGCAAGGCATACCCTTTATTAAGGTAATTTCGGGCATTGTCAGGTCTTAAAAGTATGACTTTTTCAAAATATGTAAGTGCCTCAGCGTGTCGACCTTCATTGCCCAGAGCAATACCCATTAAACTGATAGACTCTTCATCATCGGGCTTATAGCTCAATGCCTCTGACAGCCATTGTATAGCCTGTGAAGTATTGCCATCTTGTGAGCCCACTTGTCTTGCTCCTTCGCGTAAGGCGATCACAATATTGTTCCGGGTATCCCGATCATTGGGATCAAGACGTAGAGTAATCTTGTAAGCCTTGATGGCCTCAGTGTATTCTTTGAGATACATATGCGCATTAGCTTTCAGTAGATTGGCATTTTTATAATGTGGGTGGACCTCCAATGCTTGCGCGAGATGTCGTTTCGCTCGATGTAGATATTCTAGCTTCAACGACTCATCCGCCAATGTCAGAGCCCGTTCAATGAGTGCACCACCGGCAGCATTCTGGACTTTGGCACTATTGGGAGAGGTATTTACATCCGTGGTAAACAAGGTGAAATCATCCTTCCATGCCTTATTGCGCGTAACCGTTTTAAAAGAATAGAGGATAAATAACGCCGTCAATGCTATGGGTACGACATTGACCACTTTCTTATGATCCAGATTGCGTACTAAAAAATAACTCAACAAAAGGGTGAATGGCAGCACCGCGACAAACAAGAAACGCTCCGAAAGATGTGTCCCGATGGGAAATAAAATATTGGACGTCAGTCCTGTCGAAATAAAATAAAAAAGAATTGCAAAACTCACAAAAGACCTTCTCCGTATGCCCAATAAGGCAATCAACACTAAGCAAGCATTCATGATAAAGGACATGATCACTGGCACATCTATCCATTTACTCACCGGAAAATGACGTGGATAGTAATCATGTGTCAAGGGATGCGGAAATATCAGCAACTGTAGATTCTTTCCCAGACCATACACGATAGTGCTCCATTTTTCGGCGAAAGTAAAAGGTGCATAAACCCCATCTTGATATTTGATAAACGGATTATTGAGCATCTCCATCGGGGCGGCACCCAGGCCTGAGCCGATTATACTCGCCCGAAGAAGTACATACAAAACACTTACAACAAGCCATGTGCTACTCAATGTTAACAAGCTCCTATTACTTCTATTTTCAACAAAATAGAACATGACTAGTGGCAAAAGTAATACATAGATGATAGCATTTTCTTTGGACAATAATGCTAGGAATAATAGAAAGGCCGATCCTATCAATGATATGACCGAGTGTCGACGCATATAAGCGAGGCCTGTCATGCCGACAACAACACCGAAAAGCAAACTGAATATCTCGTCAAGGCCCTTGACATTGGCAACAGCCTCAGTATGTAAAGGATGCGCCGCAAAAAGCATTACCGCAGTCCATGCTAACAGTCTTCGAGTATGAACATCACGCGGAATCGAAAGTCTATTGATAAAATGAAACAGTGACCAGCATAATAGTGCATAAATACACACGACTACCAGATGATAAATAAGCGTTTTATCCCCGGCTATCTCATAAACTACTGCAAAAAATGCGATCGATAGAGGCCTATAACGACCGCCGCTGACCAGCGAAGATCTATCACTGCCAAAAAATCCATAAAAGCTGTCTTTGCTGAATATATCTCTTATCCCAGCTAAACCTTTTTTGGTAAATTCATTCTGATAAATGACTATCGCATCATCTTGCGTAAAAGAATGCCCAAGGGTGTTGACATAGAGCAATAAACACACCACAATTATGGTAATTCCGGCTATGCGATCCGTCAATCCGACTTTTAATGTATGGATGAGCTTAATCAATGACTAAGTGATGTATGAGGTTACTCAAAAACTAATCGAATATACAAATTAAATAAATTTATAATATATAAATCGTCTTAATACTGTCACAACTCTAATGGCTTATCTTTGTATAAATTGATATAACTCTCAAAAAATTGATCATGCTAAGCAAAAAGGTACAAGACGCACTTAACGAACAAGTCAGAATCGAAGCTGAATCCTCTCAAGTATATTTAGCCATGGCATCATGGGCAGAAATCCAGCCTGGCATTGACAATATCACTTCGTTTTTTTATCGACATAGTGATGAAGAGCGAATGCACATGCTCAAGTTGATAAAATTTATCAATGAACGCGGGGGATTTGCGGTTATACCTGCTTTACCTCAACCTATTTTGACTTTTCCTAGCATTAAACATGCTTTCAAAGAACTATTGAAGCATGAGCAATTTGTATCTGCCGGCATAAATAAAGTCGTTGACATTGCGCTTTCAGAAAAAGATTACGCCACCTACAACTTTCTACAATGGTATGTCGCTGAGCAAATAGAAGAAGAAAGTCTCGCGCGTACGCTCAATGATAAGCTGGAGTTAATCGGAGATGATAAGAGTGGACTATACTTATTCGACAAAGACGTGCTCAGTGTCGGTATGGGCAATAGTGAGATGTAAAACATTCCCGACTCTCGACAGAGAATATGCACAGATGGTATCTGACCGTCTGTGTTCACATCTAAAATGTAACTGACATCCGGATTCAAAAAAAATCCGCAGACCACAAAGCTCATAAAAGAAGCCTCCGACAGATCTGCGGATTTGAGATTGGGCATCAATGCCCGGGCTATTATACGGTTTAAGACACAAACTCAAGGCTGCGCTTCACGAAGGCAGTCAAGTCTTCTCCTTTAAGCATACCTTGATTAAGTCTTGCGATATCATATAGATACTTAGCAAACTGTGTTTTCTTCTCTGCGCTTTTCATTTTTAATAGCTTATCAGCAATCAATGGATGATTGGTATTAATAACGAGGTTATGGAAATCAAATTCATCATCCTTAGAGCCCATAGTCTGAAATTGCTGCATCTCTTTCATCCTTCGGAGAAACTCCGGACGTGTGATGATCGCAGGTGCATCATTGGGTGATAATGGTTTGAGATCGAGATATGGAGAATTTTTCTCAGGCATAACAGATTTAAAGATCTCTTCTACCTTCTCTTTATCCTTGTCGGACAGAATTGATGTTTTTTCTTCTTCTTTCTGTATCAGATTATCTGGCGTATCACTATCTACCCTCACGAATACAACATCACCAAGTTTTTGCTCAAGATGTTGCATAAAGTGATTATCGATAATATTGTCCATCTTCAAGACATCATAGCTGTATGTCTTGACAGACTCTATAAAACTGTGATGATTTTTTACATCATTAGAATACAAGTGAACGATCTTCTCATGGTTGTCCTTCTGTAATTCCTTGATTTTCTCTTTGTATTCGTCAAGTGTGAATAAATTATCTGTGATGTTCTGAAGTAGTGTGAAGCTTCTCGCCTTGTCGTCAAATTTTTCGTCAGATATCATACCATACTTGACAAAGACACTTATCTCAGGCCATTTTTCTTCGTATGCAGCTCTGTCTTCTTTAAATAGGGATTGAAGTTTTTCTGCTACTTTTTTAGTAATGTATGAGGTGATTTTTTTGACATTGGAGTCGCTTTGGAGATAGCTTCTTGATACATTGAGTGGGATATCAGGAGAGTCTATCACACCATGTAACAGGGTCAAAAACTCAGGAACGATCTGAGACACATCATCCGTTACATAGACTTGATTACTATACAGCTGTATTTTGTTTTTCTGTACTTCGATAGCATTCGTGACTTTGGGGAAATATAATATACCGGTCAACTTAAACGGATAATCTATATTAAGATGTATCCAGAACAATGGCGGCATCCCATATGGATAGAGATGGTTGTAAAAGTCTTTGTATTCCTCTTCGGTGATATCCGCAGGGGTCTTGTTCCAGAGGGGTTCTTTGAAGTTGATGATATTATCAACTTCGGTTTTGATTTCTTGGCGGTCATCGCCTTCGCCTTCCCAGGTAGATTCTGTTTTCGTACCAAACCGTATCGGGAATGGAAGGAATTTGCAATATTTCTGTAGAAGATTCTCTATCTTATTTTGTTCCAGATAATCCTTGCTATCATCGCTGATGTGTAGGATGATCTCTGTGCCGCGCTCTTCTTTATCTGTTACTTCAATTTCGAATTCCGGATCTCCGGTGCATGACCACAATATGGCAGGAGCATCTTGATATGATTTGGTTTTAACCTCGACTTTGTCTGCCACCATAAAGGCAGAATAAAATCCTAAGCCGAAGTGTCCAATGATGCTCGCCTCGTCTTTGTATTTTTCAAGAAACTCCGACGCGGAAGAAAAGGCCACTTGGTTAAGGTATTTATTAACCTCATGCTCAGTCATACCTATTCCTCGATCTTTAATAATTAACTTCCCATCTTCGATGATGATGTCAATTGTTAGATCACCTATTTCTTGACTGACTACCCCCCGTGAAGCGAGTGTCTTGAGCTTAGTGGTAGCATCGACTGCATTGGATACTAACTCTCTGAGAAAGATCTCTTGGTCTGAGTAAAGAAATTTTTTGATAATCGGAAAGATGTTTTCCGTCTGTACAGAAATCTGACCTTTTGCCATAACGCTTATTATTTTTTAATGAAAAGAGAAATTCCAAAACTTATGCCATCGAATTTTAACTGACAAAATGGCGCAAGATGATGTGGTTCGGATGCAAAGAATGTCATCTGCCCATGTATTTTCATCATAATCCTGTAAAATTAAAGCGTGATGAGTTGAAAAGCGCAATCTTTGTGAACTATTAAATGCTATTTACTTTTATCTACTAAAAAGAGTGACTATGACTACACAGACTCAAAATCCGGTAATGCTTTACACCGAACAAACGCCTAATCCTGAATCATTGAAGTTTGTGACAAACAAGATTCTTCACAAAGGCACAGCTGACTTTAGAGAAGTAAGTCTTGCGCAACAATGGTCTCCACTGGCTGCAGCACTATTCGAAATGCCATATGTCAAAGGTGTTTACATATGCAACAATTTTGTTACTGTCACTAAAGAACTAAACTATACCTGGGAGGATATTATGCTTAAACTCAAGGAGTTTATAAAAAGCTATGTATCGGACGAAAAGGTCATTATCTCCGAAGGGTTTGAAGAAGGAATGGCGGCACTAGAAGCCGAAAAAGGAATCGGTTATCAATATACCGGTGATATGGCCGAGCTAGTTAAAAAAATAAAGGATCTAATCGACACGTATGTCAAGCCGGCGGTAGAAATGGACGGAGGCAACATAGAGTTTAAGTCCTATAACGAAGGCGTGGTGACCGTAGTTCTCCAGGGTTCTTGTAGTGGATGTCCTTCTTCCACTGTAACGCTCAAGGCAGGTATCGAAGGCATGCTCAAAAGAATGGTTCCGGAAGTAAAAGAAGTGGTTTCAGAAATGGGGTAAAATTCAAGCTGTAGCATTAAAAAATTGCTTGAATCTCTCTATCCACTTACGCATTGATTCTCCTCTACTTGTTGTATTGGATGCCTTGTGAGGGCTATGCTCTACTAGAGAATAGTCAAATGCCTCATTCTTTTTCTTGATCTGCATCCTGTACATCTGATCATTGATGAAAAAAGAATACTCCTTGTCAGCAAGTATGCCGAAATCGATCAGAAACACATTCTGATTATGATACATCATGACATGTCCTGATACATGGCTATGATAAAGGCCTATGAATTGTTGGCCTAGATGAGGGTCGAAGTATGTCCATCTTTTCTCGCACATGGTTGGGTCAGTATAAGTCGTTGAAAATTAGTCCATTAATAGCATTTAGACAAATTATTCATGAACAATTTATATGTGGAGGCTTTAATAAGTGCCAATATGGTATAGGGCAAAAAAAAACAGGGTACCTTTCAGTACCCTGCATAACCCCAAAAAACCAATTGAAAACAATCTATCGTTTTAAATTTTTTTCAATAGTATATCAGCTTTTCAACTGATACACCTCTAAGACGAGGGCAAAAAAGAGACCCACATTTTTATTTTGGTAATTAAAAGATATTTTTTTCTTACATATTTACACTCCCTTATCAGCATCTGATGGCAAAAGCAAAGACCGTATTTATTTGTTCTCAATGTGGCGGGCAATCCATCCGATGGGAGGGCAAATGTCCTTCTTGCGGCGCATGGAATACGCTCACACAGGAGACAGTTAAACCCAAAAGCGCGACCGCTACCATGTCATTAAGAGAATCAACCGTACAACGTCTTGCTGATATTACAAGTGGAACCCACAGGCGTATCAATATTGTTCGTGATCCCGAACTAAATAGAGTTCTTGGTGGTGGCATCGTACCCGGGTCTATCACCCTACTTGCAGGTCAGCCGGGGATCGGCAAATCGACACTGGTCTTGCAGCTTGCCAATACGCTTGATAAAAAAGTACTCTATATCGCCGGGGAAGAAAGCGCACACCAAGTTAAAATGAGAGCCGAAAGGCTAGGCGGCATCGGAGATGAGTGTTTTATTTTCTGCGAAACAGATCTCCAATCCATCATCGAGCAATCTCAAAAGCTCAAGCCTGACCTCATCATCATCGATAGTATTCAGACTATCAGAACTGCTGATATCGATAGCGCTCCCGGCAGTATCACCCAGATTAGAGAATGTACCGCATCCTTGATAGACTTCACCAAGATGTCTGACATTCCTGTCTTCATCATCGGACATATTACAAAAGACGGATCGATAGCAGGTCCCAAGCTCTTAGAGCACATGGTGGATAGTGTCTTGCATTTTGAAGGTGATCAACAATATGTGTATCGCATCCTGAGAACGGTAAAAAATCGATTTGGCTCGACGGACGAGATCGGTATCTATGAAATGGAGTCACATGGTCTGCGCCCGGTCATTAATCCATCGGAGCTTTTGCTTTCTCAATCCTCAGAGCTGGTTAGTGGAAGCGCCATCGCATGTACGGTAGAGGGGATTAGACCCTTGCTGATAGAAACGCAAGCATTGGTTACAGGTTCCGTGTACGGTACGCCACAGCGAACAGCGACCGGCTTTGACAACCGAAAATTAGCTATGCTACTGGCTGTACTTGAAAAGAAATGCGGACTGTTTTTCGGTCAACAAGATGTTTTTTTAAACATTGCCGGAGGCATAAAAGTCAGCGATCCCGCGATAGACCTATCGATATGTGCAGCATTGATTTCTTCATTACTTGATATACCTGTCTCAAGAAGAATTTGTTTTGCTGGCGAGATCGGACTTTCAGGCGAAGTGCGAACGGTTAACAGACTCGATCAGCGCATAACAGAGGCGCATCGGTTGGGTTTTGATCAGATTATTATTTCGAAATATCATCAGAAGTCTCTACCCGCAGTGAGCGGACTTCAGATCACTACGGTGGGCAAAGTATCTGAAATTGTCGAACAACTATTCACCTAGACCTACATATGGATAATGCAACTGTCCGACTTTTACAATTATCCCATAAGCATCCCATTTTGGTATATGACGGTGTATGTGTCTTATGTCATCGATCTATACGTCTGCTTATGCGGATAGATAAAGCAAGAAAGCTGCGCTATTGTACCCTGCAATCACATATGCCGGGTCAATCCTATGATACAGTTATGCTGTTTTATAAGGGCAATCAATTCGAGAAAAGTGAGGTGTGGCGGCAATTGATGAATATACTTGGTGGCTTTTGTTGGCTTTTCAAGCCAATATTTTTCATTCCCAAGAAAGTCCTGGATCGACTATATGTTTTTATAGCAGTAAGGAGGTTTGAGTGGTTTGGAAAATTGGACACTTGTCCAATGCCGGATGAAAAGCATCAAGCTCTATTCATCCTTTTATAAAAGTGGTAAAAATCACAAGCACAAACATTAATCTTATAATTGCAAAAAAGTGAAGCGTATGGATCATTATGATAAAATGCAAGATGCCGTTCAATACTTGAATAATCGAGTTGGAATGACACCTGAGATAGCTATTGTGTTAGGTACCGGCCTCGGCAATCTGGATAAAAGCATAGAAAATGCTGTAAGAGTGCCTTACGAGGATATTCCGCACTTCCCCCCCGTGACTGTCAAAGGTCATGCAGGAGAGTTGGTATTTGGGACAATACAAGGAAAAACTGTTGTAGCTCAGAGTGGACGCTATCATTATTACGAAGGCTATGACATGACGGAAGTTACATTCCCGATACGCGTTTTTAAATTTCTGGGCGCAGATACGCTCTTGATAGCTAGTGCTACAGGAGGGATTCATGAAGACTATTACGCGGGAGATATTACTGTAGTTAATGATCATATAAATCTTCATCATAGTAATCCACTTACCGGGCCAAATGATCCGCGTCTCGGACCTCGGTTTCCAGATATGACTGACGCATACAGCCCCAGACTTATCGCTATGTGCCATGATATAGCCTATCAAAAAAACATCACCCTACATAACAGTGTCTATGGTGGGCTGCCGGGACCCAATCTCGAGACTAAAGCAGAATACAATTTTCTACATGTCATCGGTGCCACCGTCGTCGGTATGTCCACAGTGCCGGAAATAATCGCAGCGAAGCATATGGGCATGGAGTCCTGTGTGCTTACCGCAGTAACTAATAAGTGTTATCCGATCAGCGCAATCCGCGAAGTAACACATGAAGAAGTAATATTAGTCGCATCGCAGACAGAACAGAAAATAACATCTATCGTTATAGAACTCATCGGAAGGCTTTGACCGCCTTTATGACTAAAAATTATACATGAAAAAATTAAAATTTCTACCCGTTATTGCCTTTGTCATTATTTACATGATAGCATGTAAAACTGCGCCCACTCTAGAAAAAGAAGAAATTACCTCCACGATAGAAGATAGCAAATCATTGTTATGGACTATCACGGGCAATGGGCTTGCAAAGCCGTCTTACCTATTCGGTACAATCCATATCATCCCCGCCAAAGACTTTTTTCTTCCCGAGGGAATACTCACTGCCATCGATAAGAGCAGCGAAGTCATATTTGAACTAGATATGAACGAGATGAATGACATCTCGAAACTGATGCCCATGATGCAGCTATTACTGATGGATGGCGATATGAGCCTGAAAGACTTGTTAAACAATGAAGACTATATTCTAGTCAAAGAACATTTTGCCGCGAAGGGTCTTCCTTTGTTCTTTCTTGAAAAGATCAAGCCCCTGTTTCTGACAGTATTCGCTACAGCTGATTTGAATCCGGATGATTTGCGCACAGGCGCATCCAAGTCTTATGAATTTGAATTGGCCGAAATGGCCAATCAGGCAGGAAAATCAGTAAGTGGACTTGAAACGATAGAATACCAGGTACAAGTTTTTGACAAAATCCCTTATGAAGAGCAAGCAAAAATGCTTATCGAAACCATAAAATCTTCTTCACTGGAAGATGACTCTTTCAAACAAATGGTGGCAAAATATAAAGAGCAGGATGTCGAAGGTCTTTATAAAATGATTCACAGCGACAGCAGTATGGCTGATCATGAAGACGTTTTACTTACTGTGCGCAATCAAAACTGGATACCTATAATGAAAGATAAAATGACCGCCAACCCCACTTTTTTTGCCGTAGGAGCAGGTCATCTCGGCGGCGAATATGGTGTTATCGCTTTATTACGTCAAGAAGGATATAGCGTTAATCCATATAAAAACTGATGGCTGTTATTAAACCATTATTAGGCCACACACCCCAGATAGGAAATGAATGTTGGTTGGCAGAAGATGCAGTAGTCATCGGTGATGTGATAATGGGTGATCAATGCAGTGTATGGTTTAAAGCTGTCATCCGTGGTGATGTCTGTCCTATAAGAATCGGACATAAAACCAATATCCAGGACGGTGCCATCATCCATGGTACGTATCATAAATCCGAAACACATATAGGCAACAATGTATCCATAGCCCATGGAGCGATCATTCATGGATGCACCATCCATGATAATGTTATGGTAGGAATGCGTGCTGTCATTCTCGATCATGTCATCATCGAATCGAATGTTGTCATAGCTGCCGGTGCGGTGGTATTAGAAAAATCTATTCTGAAGTCCGGCTTCATATACGGAGGCGTACCGGCGAAGCAACTCAAAGCCCTAGACCCTGAGCAGACGCAGTTTCATATTACACGTACAGCCGATGCTTATGTGAAATATGCATCGTGGTATAGAGATTAGTGGCTATCGTTTTTGCGACTTTGGAAAGAGGGGATATTGCTTTAGCCAAAACTCTATCCTTTATGTTTTTCAAATCCATATTTTGTTATAAACTCTTCATATTCCTGCTGAAATGTTATTCTGCTATGATGCTCTTCCTGTTTCTTAATGTATTCCCGAATCTTGTCAACAAGAGACTCTGAAACAGATACTGTAAAATATTCAGCCTGCCATTCAAAATTTTTCAGTCGTAAGCGCATTTTAATTTATCAAAAAAGAAGACTCCCCTTTTATCAGTTTCATTACTTCTTGAATAGTATGGTCAGCACCCATTGAAACGAAACAATGGCAATGATCACAAAATCCATTTGTAAAATCAATATAAATTCCCTTTTCTTTCGCATTTTCATTGATATGATTCCAGACTTTTTGACTTAATTCTATATAATTTAAAAATGGATACCTGTTTTTAGTGCTCCGCACGAAATGTATATAAACCTTAACAAATGGCATGTTGAGAAGATTATTTCGCAAAAGATAATTTGGTTTGGTTAAATAATTTAGAATGACCGCCCAGAAGACACCTCATTAAGCTTCATCCTTGCCATCTGCTCCTGCGATGATGACCACCCACTCCCCTTTGAGACTTATACCACTATTAAGAATAGCTGCAATATCATCCGCTCGGCCGCGATAGACTGTCTCGTGTATTTTGCTGATCTCCTTGACTAATGATATCATCCTATTGTCGCCACAGTACTGGGAGATCTCTTCTACACATTTCATAATGCGATGCGGGGATTCATATAACACAGATGTACATGGCAAAGTCGCTATATATTGCCATCGTGTATGACGACCTTTCTTGACGGGTAGAAAACCTTCAAAATAAAATCTATCAGAAGGCAGACCACTCATGGCCAATGCTGCTATGACGGCACTCGGTCCGGGCAGACAAGAGACCTTTATCCCTGCTTCATGGCAAGCCCGCACTAGCATAAAGCCAGGGTCAGATATTGCCGGTGTCCCGGCATCCGTTATCAGCGCGACATCTTTATCGCCATTGAGCATATCTGTGATAATGTGCTCTATGACCCTGTGTTCATTGTGCGCATGATAAGATTTTAGCTGATTACGGATATTGAGATGCTTAAGTAATATCCCACTTGTACGCGTATCTTCCGTTAGTATATAACACACATTCCTTAGTACTTCGATAGCTCTTGAGGTAATATCACTCAGATTACCGATAGGCGTAGGTACAAGATAAAGCATAGCTAAGTTGTTGTCAGCTTATTGGATAGGTCAAAGCTACTCAAATAGATGGTTAATGAAAATATCTTCCCTATTAGGCTAACGCTTCAACTCCCAACCATGTGGTACTTTTTGCGGTATAATTTTTGACAAGACATATTCTATATGATGCGCCAGACAATTATTACAGTAACTAGCATTTTGTGCCTGCTGACTTGCAGTATCTACAATGCCTATTGTCAAGTACTCAACAATAGATGTGGATCTGCCCAAGAAATAATACTGACAGATGACTATTGTTCTCCACCAAGGGCATTTACCAATGTTGGTGCAACATCTTCTTCACAGGCCTCTCCTGGTTGTTGGCGTTCTACTGATGCAGAACAAGATGTATGGTTTTCTATTGTTCCGCGACAGTCTGGACTACTGGTAAGACTGTTCGGAGAAGCAGCCGGGAGTGTCGAATCAATCAATAGCGCTGCTATCGCTATTTACCGTGGAAGATGTAACAATCTCGATGAGGTCTTGTGTAGTAATGTTAATGTTGGGCGACCCGATGTGTTAGAGAGAACTGTCTCAAATCTCGACCTAGGGACGCGATACTATATCCGGGTAAGTAGTGCAGCCATAGATGCCGGAACATTTCAGCTTTGTTTATTTTCTTTTACCCCTCAGCCCATGCCGGAGCAAGATTGCGATAAAGCCATCGTGTTATGCGATAAGAGCAGTTTTAATGTAGAAAGGCTCGATGGTGGAGGGGATGACGATGATGAAGCCTTCGGATCCTGTCTCAGCTTTCCTGGCACTAATATACCTTCCGAGTCAAGCTCCACATGGTATAAATGGACTGCTAAGACATCCGGTACTCTGACTTTTACCTTATTCCCCAATAATCTAAGTGACCCAGAAGAAGATCTTGATTTTATCGTCTTCCGATTGCCGGGTGGACTTGAAGACTGTCAGAACAAACAGATACTGCGCTGCATGGCTTCAGGACGAAATGATGGACTCACTCCGGCTCAAAATGCACGATGCTTCGGTCCTACGGGACTTAGAGAGGGCTCTACAGATATAGTGGAGACAGCAGGATGTAGCCCTGGTGATGATAACTTCTTGGCTCCGCTAAATATGGTGGTAGGAGAAAGTTACGCGCTGATGGTAAACAACTTTAGCAATAGCGGGTTGGGATTCAGAATCATCTTTGGTGGTACCGGTACATTTGAAGGACCCACTCCTGATTTTGATTTTCAAGTGCTATCCGGTGATCTGACATGTGATAATACGATCCGATTTACAGACAGATCGATAGCTTCTACCGATCCTATCGTGGGACTGGATTGGACATTCGGTGATGGACGAGTTGTCAGATCCACTCCTCAGCTAGATGAAATCGATGTGCAATATGAAAGTATCGGAACAAAAACAGCTTCCTTGACCCTTGAGACTTCACGTGGTTGTATCGTTACGGCATCCCGGGATCTTAATATAGACAACTGTTGTGTAGAGGCTAATAACATGATCGCTATAGAAATAGATGTTATCGACTTGACTTGCTTTAGAAGCATGAATGGCGTGCTACAGATAAGATCCGGCAGTGGAAGCTCTTTATTGCTCTACGCCATCAATGGAAGTGATTTTTCTGTCAATGATATCTATCCGGGATTAGCCGCCGGGCTCTACGAAATTACAGCTCAAGATGAAAAAGGATGCGAAAGAAGTTTTTCTGAATTCATCAGCGAACCGCCTCCCCTTGAGTTAGTGCTGATGGGGCCAACAGACTCTATACCCTTAGGTTCGACAACTCAACTATTTTCTTCATATTCACCGCCTGATCGACTTGTCAGCTATATATGGTCACCGGTAAGAGGATTAAGCTGTGAAGACTGTCCCAACCCGATGGTACTTCCGCCAGGCACTACCACTTATACACTATCGATAGAGGATCAATCCGGGTGTACCACGAGAGAAGACATTACACTGTTCACCAATACTTTTAAACCCTTCTATGCACCTAATGCTATTATGCGTAGCAGTGTTGTCAACCGATTTTTTAAACTGCATGCCAATATTGCAGTAAGCATCGTGGAGGACTTAAGTATTTATGATCGCTGGGGCAATCTACTTCACCGTATGACAAACTTTGACATTAATGATCCATCCTACATAGGCTGGGATGGCATAGTAAACGGCAAGATAATAAATAGTGGCGTGGTTGTCTGGGTCGCAAAAATTAGGTTTGTCGATGATGAAGTCCGTATTTTTTCCGGAGATATAACGATCTTCGACTGATCATGAGGTGGATACTTATTATATTAGTTCTTTCTGTGCTAATGTTCTCCTGTTCAGAAAAGAATCCTGATGCACTCGACATGCCATGGATAGATAGTACGATGGAGACTGCTTATGATATTGTTATGACGATGTCTGATAGCGGACAAGTAAATTTTCGAATCAAGAGTCCGTTGCTCAAGAAATACGAGCTTGACAACAAAGTGATAGAGGAGTTTCCTGAAGGACTTTTTATCGAGTTTTTTGATGAAAATCACGAGCCTAGCTCGACAGTGTCTGCCTATTATGCTAGAAGAATCGGAGAAGAGGGTATTATGACATTGCGCGATAGTGTGGTATTCGTCAACACCCACAACGACAAAATTGAGTCTAATATAATCGTATGGGATGTCGTCAATAATCAAATTTCGACGACCAAATTTTTCAAACTTATACGCGCAGAGACAAAGGATACGATTTATGGCATTGGAATGAATTCGAAAATAGATTTCACAAGAATGGAAGTCACAAAGTTTGAAGGAAAAAGTCTTTATAAAAAGGATCAATAAGCGTCAGAACTCATCATCAAATGAATCAAGTCTCTCCTCTGTAGGATCAGGATATTTGGTGCAATCTAATTCTATACCGATATCTTCAGGATAGGTAAATCTTGATATATAATCATATCCTGATGTAGAATCATTCTCTAGTCTACGGATGAAACTCATGAAATAAGGTCGTGCCATGACTGAGCCTTGACCTAGTGCAATAGACCTGAACCTAATCCATGGATATTGCCCACCTACCCAGGTGCCTACTACGAGATTGGGCGTAATGCCCATAAACCAACCATCAACATGATCATTTGTGGTTCCTGTCTTACCTCCGAAGTCTGATTTAAGTGATCCGTTTAGATGATTGGTGACATACTTGAGCATCTCGACCATGACATAGTTTACGTTTTCAGGCAAGGCTCGTTTCTGGCTTATCTGACCGATATACAGCACTCTGCCATTCTTGTCTTCAATACGCTGTATGGCCTGCGGTTTCGTATAAGTTCCTTTATTGGCGAAAGTGCTGTATGCCGCAGTCATTTCATGTACAGAGAGTGTAGGAGAGCCTAATGCTATAGATGGATAAGGTGGAATTTTATCCTTGCTTATACCCATATCCGATGCTATGTCGATAACTTCGTTGACATTGCCGAGTTGTTTCATCAGCCAGATCGATACAGAGTTAAGAGATTGCTTAAGACCTTCTTTGAGGGTTACGCGTGTGTTCGTAAAAGAACCTCTAGTATTCTTTGGTGAATAGCTTGTCATCAATCCGAAACTGCCCTCACCGGGTGATATGGTATATTGCTTATCATCCACCGGATAACAAGGCGAGTAGCCATTCATTATTGCAGCAGTGTAAATAAACGGCTTAAACGTACTACCGATCTGTCGGTTGCTCATGACATGGTCGTATTTCCATTGTTGAAAATCTGAGCCGCCTACCCATGCCCTTACAAAACCCGTCTGTGGCTCGATCGCCAATGATCCTATCTGCAGAAACATAGACATGTACTTGATCGAGTCTATAGGAGAAATCGTCCGTTCTATCCATCCTTCATAGGAATATAATTTTGAAGGGATACTTTTAGAGAACGATCCTTGTACGGCTTTCTCGAGTTCGTTCCACCGATTTTTAAGCTCAGGCCAATATTCCGAATCACGCAATCGCTGATAGCTGTCTTTTTGATTAGCAGAAATTTGTTTCTTTTTGATCAGATCGGCAAGATAATTCTTGTCATTCTCGGCTCTGAATATTCTTCTGATATCCGTATTCCACAATCGGATATTGTCTATTTCGACGGTTATCTGAGAAATGATTCTATCGAGATATTGCTGTCTTAACGCCTCATATCTAGGTGTCTGCTCGACAAGGCTATTAATCATATTGTTTCGAGGTGTCAAATCGGATTTGTCCTCCGAATATGTCCATGGATCCCG
This sequence comes from uncultured Saprospiraceae bacterium, assembly GCA_964396595.1. GTDB lineage: Bacteria > Bacteroidota > Bacteroidia > Chitinophagales > Saprospiraceae > CAYNFR01. The sequence goes on from CAYNFR010000001.1 coordinate 150,221, forward strand.
GCCTTTCCACACCTCAAAAAATTGCTTCTGAAGAGATCGCATATGATCGATTGCTGCCGCCTCAGCATGTTTTTGATAAACTGCATTAATAGTCGTGTAGATTCTCAATCCATCTACATCAAGATCATAATCTACTCCTCCGGCCTTGGTTATACCATTGTCTTTGAGTAAGGTTCTGACATGTTTCTTGAGCTCTGACATAAAATGTGGCGCAAGTCCATTGTAGTTCTGCCCGGGATTAAATTTACTGATATCAATTGACAATACACGGAGGCTGTCATTGTCTTGTCGAGTCAGGTATCCATGACGAACCATTTGCGAAAGCACTACATTTCTCCTGGAAGTGGCGTTTTCAATGCGCTTCCTGGGATTAAATATATCCGGATTTTTGAGCATCCCGATGAGGACAGCCGCCTCACTTACAGTTAAGTCAGATTGATCCTTTCCAAAATAAACATTCGAGGCGGCATTGACACCGTTGGCATTATAAATAAAATCAAACTTATTCAAGAACATCGCCAAAAGTTCCTCTTTCGTAAAACGCCGCTCAAACTCCACTGCGATAATCCACTCCTTGACTTTCTGCCATATTCTCTTTGCTGGATTTCTCGATTTAACCGGAGTAAAAAATTGCTTCGCTAATTGTTGGGTAATGGTGCTAGCACCTCCCCTGCCTCCGGCAAATGCTATGGCTCTACCTGTAGCTTTAAAATCAATACCTGCATGTTTAAAAAATCTGTGATCCTCTGTGGCGATAAGTGCATGAATCAGATTTTCTGATAGATCCTCATAGTTCACCCAGTTTCTATTCTTTCGGAAATACCTGTCTAACTCGATACCATTCTGATCATAGACAATCGTGGCTTCTTCATATCTCGGATTTTCCAACTCCGAAGTATCAGGCATCCCCTTCTTCGCCACATAAATGAACACTGAAGTCACAGAGATTAAAAAGATGATTAATAAGATCCACATAGATCTTATTACCCTGCGATAAGGTATCCGTCCAAAAATCAATTCATCCATTCTGCAAATAACCGTTGAGAAGGTCTATTTATTGTTATCCGCATGCGCGGCACCTTCATTGGATTTAAACCATACATCTCGCTGTGGAAAAGGAATGGTAACATTATGTTCCGTAAACAATTCCGCAATCTTTACACGTATAGAACTCTTTATCTCTTCAATTTTTAAATAATACCCGCTAAAAAAAAAGACTGCAAAATCCAACGAACTATCTCCAAAGTTCAATAGTCGCACAAAAGGTTGGGGTTGATCAGCGACATACATCTGACCTTTTACCGCCTCTAATAAAAGACGACGTACCAGCTCTATATCCGAGCCATAAGCCACACCTACTTCGACATCAAATCGAGCAATCTGTCGTGTGTTATTCCAATTAATGACCGCATCATTTACAAGCCGAGAGTTAGGTATGACCATAACCTTACGCTCCAATGTCTCGATGACCGATGCCCGGATACCTATTTTCTTGATTGTGCCCGAGACCGACCCGACGACTACGAAGTCACCTACTTCAATACTCCGTTCAAACAATAAGACCAATCCGCTGAAAAAATCACTAATCACTTGCTGTAAGGCAAAACCAATACCCACAAGCAACGCCGCTGCACCTCCCCACAGAATAGTCATGTTAATCCCCAGAGATTGAAGCGAGAGGATAGTGGCAACAAAATAGACCACATAACCGAGCAAGGTATTATAAGAATACTGCTTGCCGGTATCAATTCGGTTACGACGATAGAGATTGTAAAGTACAAAATTGACTATTACCCACCGCAATATCCTAGCCGCCAATATGATTAATACTACCGTAATAATATTACTGATATAGAGATCGATATCAACCCCTTTAACACTGACCAAATGAATAGATCGGTCAAGTTCGAAAATCTGGAGTCCGAGCAAACTCACAAACCCCATTATGAAGTAATCTAAATCTCGCGTAACCTTCTTAGCTGCCCGACCTCTTTCATCTTCACTTTTCTCTTCTTCTTTTGGAGATCTCGGTTGAAACTCTTCGACTATCCTTGATGATACTATCAACTCAAAAATTCTTGCCCCCACTACCACTGTCAAAAGGTATAATAAAGCCGAAAGACGAATTTTAAACTCATCAAACGCTGCAATTACAATTGAAACACCGAAGAGCCATATCAATATTTCAATGTATAAGAGAACCCAGATTATGCTGCCATAGAAGCTTATTTTACGATAATCAACCTCAGTAAAACGGTGGCTCTTGCTATAAGATATAAACCATCGATATACCACCCTCCACAACACGACAAGAAGTATTGCGACCAATATCATCGCACCGATCCGCTGGATGGTAATCGGCACGCCCGCTATTGCACCTAGTTCATTAGAAAAAAATTCATTCATGCTATACAGGTAAATACAATAAATACTTTTCCTCAAAAATCGAGATGTTAAATAAAGTCTCCAGACTTACTATCTCAACATATGCGCCTTTCTTTAGTAACTTAAGTTCATCTTTAGGATCACCACCTTTTAGGGCAATAATCCCATTGGGCATGGCATTTTGTTGTTTTACAGCAATATTTTTCCTGCTCCATTCGAGCAATTTATCTATTCCTGCGACCGCACGTGAGACCATAAAGTCGTACTTCATTTTGTGTTCTTCTACCCTGCCGTGCGCTGTGGTAACATTGGACAGACCGATAGCCTCTATCACTGCATCAGCAACTTTGATTTTTTTCCCTACACTATCCATCAAGTGAAAATGTACCTCCGGAAACATGATGGCCAAAGGTATCCCCGGAAATCCCCCTCCTGTGCCTATATCCATCACCCGTGTCCCAGCCCTCAACTGAATAAACTTGGCTATTGCCAATGAATGCAACACATGCCTTGTCGGTAACGAATCCATATCCTTTCGAGAAATCACATTGATCTTAGCATTCCATTCATGATAAAGTTCTGGTAATACATCATATTGCGATACTTGAAGTGTGCCGATATGTGGGAAATATTCTTTTACAAGATTGCCTACCATGTCCTCCGATGACTTAACCAAGAAAATGACAAAATGAAATAAAACACGCTCAGAATAAAATCCAAATATAACATCTTAGGTGCGAGGCGCTCAGATATAGTTGTTTTGAAAACCCTTCTTAAAATCGTCATTTTGAAAAAGTACGTCAAAGCCATTAGTCCAAAAAATACAGGATTGCGCGTCATGAGCACAATCACTAGGGGAAGATAAATTAAACCAAGATTGACTAGATGTTGAGCTAACAATTTTAATTGTATACGCCATGGATATCTTGGTGCTGTCGCTATATGGCGTGCTTTCTGCCTATAATAAGCCTTCCAATCCTCCTCCGGCATCGTCCATACATAACTCAATGGGTTAACACTGATACCTACTCGTGCCTCATGCTTAACTGCATGTAGAAAGAGATCATCGCTGCCTCCTAGTGTCTCATGATATAGCTGATTATTCTCTGCTGTTTCAAAAAGTCTTCTTTTAAAGGCCATATTTCTACCCACGGCCATATAAGGATGTCCTTGTACCGCACTGCTGAGATAATCAAATGCTATCATGATACTTTCATACGCTATGACATCATTGAGAAGCTTGTTTAGCTCAGTTTTATAAGGGCTCACGCCCAATATTAAATCATAGTGCTCATGCTCAGCTATAAGCGTACTTATCCATTGCGGCGAAGCCGGAAAACAATCCGCATCCGTATAGACTATCCATTCACTAGTTGCGCTTTTAACGCCTTTTCTCAGTGCAGCCTTTTTGCCCATCTCCCCTTCTTGCAAGGAAATTACCTTGATATGTTCAGACTGTTCGGCGTAATCATTCAGAACATCAGCAGTTCCATCATCTGAGTGATCGTCTACCACTATGATCGTCAATGGCGCGTAATCTTGGATCAGAAGCTGCTCAATACACTTTGAAACTATGGCAATCTCATTTTTTACCGCCAATACAATGGTCACATCAGGCAGCGGTTCTAAAGAATGCGAAGACATTACCGCTGATAGAATATGGCTATAGCTTAACCACCTCCATATCGCATACCCCATCATGACTCCATACAGGACAAGTAAGTATTCAATCGTATTGGAAATAAAATAACTAATTAATTGTTAGACAATTATACAACATATTGATAATATATTTAATATGTTTATATCTTTACACATCCTTTCTGTTCGCTATCTCCTGAGAAGACATTCTAGCGCCACACAGCAATAATACTGACTACACGTACAATATGAAGCTTTTAAGGCAGATAAGTTTATTATTCCTCGGGCTTATAGCTATCAACATCTCAGGTCAATCAGAAATTTCTAACCCGGAGATTTCAACAGACTGGATGCGCTCCAGTCAGGTATACTACCGCTTTTATGTACGCGAGGACGGAATTTATAAGATTGAATATACCGATCTTGTCAAAAGTGGTTTCCCTATTCATGAAGTCGCAGGTGGCAATCTTGCCATATATAGTAATGGAGCGCAGGTAAGAATATATTGTTCGACCGATGAATTTTTTACGGACAAGGACTATGTTCTGGTTTACGGCGAAAAAAATAAGGGACAAATAGATGCTCTTCTATATGAAGACCCTGATTTTCAACTTAATCCGGCATACAGTTTATACAGTGACGAAAGAGCCTATTATCTCACATGGGAGGAAGGCAATAAACTTCGTTATGACATAAAGTCTAATGGTATCGTAAATACAGGATTGCCCCTTAAAGAGGAGCATTATATTCACCATGAGACTGTCGTTTACAATGACTTTCATTTTAAACCTACGCACAATGGCCGGGATTTTATCAGATTTTCTTCGATGGAAAAGGCGGAGGGCTTTGGCTCTACACTAGAATCTGATCGTGAAATCATACTTCCAGTCAATAAATTAACACCATCAGGGGGAGACCCGAGAATCGAGATGAGATTCGGCACAAATGTAGTCAGTCGCCAGTGGCAAGTTACAGTTAATGACTGGGCGGTAGCTAATGTTTCAAGTCCTTCATATGGCGTGGTAAATATCGATGCGCGCTTTACTAAAGATCTTATAAATAATGTCCATGCCACTGTAAGAATTCGATCTTTGAATGATCATCGTGAAAAACATAGCCTTGCCTATATCACGCTTAAATATCCTCGTCAGTACGATTTTGAGCAACGAAGGGAATATACATTTTTTCAATCGCGGTCTATTATACCGAGGCTTGTCGAAATAAAAAATTTCCGCGGTGCAAGACCGGTGATGCTCAACATTACAGAGGGATGGCTTATCAATCCGGAGTCTATTCTAGGGACAGTACGATTTGTCAGCCCAGAATCACTAAAAGAATGGCAATGGGCCATCGCGGACATAATAAATGGCGTAAAAAGTCCTGGCTTGCTCACCCCCGTAACCAAACCGGTTATTCCCGAAGGAAACTATTGGATCGTCTCAGGTGCTGCAGTCGCCAAGGGTGCCGCCATCAGTGAATACGCCCAATATAGAGCAAGTGTGCAAGGTGGCGCATATAATACCGCCATTATAAATATAGACGATTATTATGACGCTTACGGTTATGGAATAAAAGGACACCCCATCGTATTTAAAAATCTACTCAACGCTGTCTCACTTCACCAGATAAAGCCCAGTCATATCTTTATCATAGGCAAGGGAACAGAATACCCGGAAGAGCGCAAGAGTAATACTAAATCAATAGTACCTACATTCGGAGTGCCCGGATCAGATCAATTATTAGTAAGTCATAGTTCAAATAGTGTAGCCGATTATGATTACGCTATCGGTCGACTTGCCGTAAATAACAATCAAGGTCTAGCGAACTATCTCAGTAAAATAAAATTACAAGAAGATCATTCTAATGTCGGCCAGACGATTGACGAACTTGCTTGGCGCAAGAGACTATTGCATCTAAGTGGAGGGTCTGCGGATATCCAAAATCTGATCTATGGCTATCTCAACAATATGGCCAATGTAATCAACAATAACAATTTTGGAGGCGAGGTCATCACTTTTAGAAAAACATCAGCTGATCCCATTCAGAAAAGTCGTTCCGAAGAGATTATTCAAGAAATTAACTACGGGGTTTCTCTGTTGACATTTTTTGGGCATTCGGCAGTAGGAACATTTGACTTCAGTCTAGAAAAACCTTCTGCTTATAACAACGAAGGTGCTAACCCCGTCATCCTTTCATTAGGATGTCATTCGGGCAACATATATACGCAAACGACCGGCATCAGCGAGGAATTCGTCTTGTCACCGGGTGCGGGAGCGATTGCTTTCATTGCCTCATCAGGCACAGCCTATATTGAGCCCCAATATCAATTGGGTCGGAGATTTTATGATTTATTAGGTGAAGAAGCCTATGACAAGACTATAGGAGAAACGACTAAATCCTTGATGAAAGAGTTTAGCCAAAACAAGAGTATATCTTATGCAACGCTTTGTCAGCAATTTACACTACATGGAGATCCTGCTTATCGATTAGTGGATTTTAAAGGCCCGGACCTCACCATAGATGCCGCAAGTGTGCGTGTCAGCCCTGAGATCATTGATATATCAACAGAAAGTATAAAAATCAATTTTGACCTCGTCAATCTAGGTTCGATAAAATCTTCAGAAGTTGAAATATGGCTCGTTCATACCTCTGACAACGGTCAACAGTCCGACACTGTAGTTATAAACGCGCTTGTGCCCGGATTCCGAAAAAATCTAGAACTCGAAATAAAAGGCTCATTACAGCTACAATCCGGCATGAACAATATACAGATCATTGTTGATCCTCGAAATCTCATACAAGAACTGCCCGACCCACTAGCAGAATTAAACAATGAACTAATCATGTCCGACGGTAAGAAGGGATATGATTTTGTCATTTACGACAATGGTGCCAAACCCGTATTCCCCGGAGAGTTTGCCATAGTAAATGGTCAAGTTTCTTTACATGCCTCCATAGCGAATGCTCTAATGCCGGGAGGTCAGTTCATCTTTCAGATAGATACAACAGATTTGTTTAATAGTCCTCTCTTAACCGAGCATAAGACATATGCGCACTCAAGCCTTATTACCTGGAATCCCGAACTCAACTGGATAGAGGCTCAGGTGTACTATTGGCGCATAGCGCCAATAGGAATAGAAGTTCTAAAGTCCAATCAATGGAAAGGTCGATCTTTCATCTATATGAGCGACCATGCTGAAGGATGGAATCAAAGCCACTACTTCCAATGGCTTGAAAACACTTATTTCAAACTAAACATTGATACGAATAGAGTCTTTCAATTTGACACGCGTATATGGGACATCCGTATTAAGAATAAGATGAAAGAGCTACAAGATTTCTGGGTGTTCGTCAATAATACACCATGGTCTTCGCTTAATCCAAAAGACCTTGCTCCGGCAATCAGCATATTTATCTGGCATCCGGAAAGTTCTATTTTCACAAACAGCGGTACTGACTACGGAAGTATGCGCTACTCACGCGACGGATTCGTCTATCGAATGGATAAGCGGGCTGATCGAGCTAATATAAAGAGGCTGCTGGAGGCCGCTCCTGAGGGATCTCGCATCTTCTTTCATACCATTCTGGATGATGAAAATTCGAATCTTTATGTCAATGACTGGGTGAGAGATAGAGCCGTATTGGGATATACCATATTCGATGTTCTAGAATCCTATGGTGCCCAAAAATTCAAATTGATGCAACTAAGGGGTGCTGTTCCCTATACCTTTGTCTTTGACAAAGGTATAGGGCCGGTTGTAGAAGATATTGCGCTGAATATATACGAAACCATAGATATCTCAAGTGTAACTACCGGAAAATGGGAAGATGGACGTGTGATTAGCCCTGTGATTTCGGGATTGAGCTACCAAAGATTGAACTGGGCAGAACAAAAAGTTAATGATCAAGCCAGTTGGTTAGAAATCCATGGTACGCTCAATAACGGCAAACACGAATTGATACGAAAAATAGAAAAGCAATACGATGTCGATCTGTCATTTATTAATCCCGGGCAGTTTAAAAGTATATGGCTAGAATACTACACAGAAGACAAGACTTTAAAGAATGCCTCACAATTGCTGTGGTGGCGCGTATTCAAGAAGGATCTTCCCGATGCAGCCATACAAGTCTATGAAGGCGATGATATTGTGAGAGATACCCTCCACGAAGGGGAGTCGCTATTGCTTAATTATACGGTCAAAAACTTAAGTAGTTCATCAATGGATCCTATATTAGTGAGATACACACTCACCGATACAGAAGGCAAATCAAGCTCTTTGCTGCGTCGCACGAAGCAACTGCCGGGCTCAGGGGAAATAATGGTAGATCACAGTATTGCGACCAGTGGGCTTAAAGGTGATTATAGACTATCAATAGAGCTCAATGCCAATATGGAACAGCTCGAAATAACAGATTGTAACAATAGAGGATCTTCCTCCTTTCATATTATACCTGATGATCGAAATCCGATATTGAATGTCACCTTTGATGGAAAAAGGATCGAAAATGGTCATGTCTTCTACAAGGCGCCCATCATAAGGGTAGACCTTCGAGATCCGTTTTCTAAATCCTTACTAGACAATCCTCAAGATTTTAATATTCGAATTCACATGCCTGGTGGATTACATATAATTATCAGAGATGGGCTTCGCATTGCACAGTTCGAACCTGCTACTTCATTAGATGACAATACAGCAAGCTTCATACTTACCCCAAATCTGCATTATCCTGGAGAATATGTACTCGAAGCGCAAGCAAAAGATAAGGCGGGAAATCTAGCGGGAACACATCCGTTCAAGCTGAGTTTTTTTATTGAAGAGTACTATAGCGAAGAGATATTTAGTGCATATCCTAATCCGACATATGACTATGTAGACTTTGAATACGTACTACCTGATGATCGTTTACCTTCCGTCTTCATTCTTTCTGTGTTCAGTATCGATGGAAAACTCGTACACGAGGTCTCAGAAGAGGACTTTGGGGAGTTAGAAAAAGGTGTTAACCGCTATCGCTGGAATTTGCAAAGTCAATCCTTGAACAAAGTGCCTCCCGGTATTTATTATTACAGACTTCTAACTGATAGGGACTCGAAGGATGAAAGCCTGCAAGGCGCAATCTTAGTTTATGAACCATAACGGCTTTTGTAAGAGCTGATGTAAACCCTATTTTTGATACTCATACCTACAAAATTTTACATTTTAGATACGATTTGTGCAATTGTATGTCGTTAAGGACATCCATTGTATGCCTCAAGATCACCGCGGGATCATGAAGTACATTGAATTCATTAACCCACTTAAATTAAATCGTAATGAACATGATCAAATTATTTTTTGCAAGTTGCTTATTTGTTTTTACAACGGCTATTGTCGTATCATGCAGTAATGACACGGATCAAAATATCCTTGAAGAAGCGGCGGTAATAGAAATTATGGAGAGAGGAGATTGGCAAGTCACTGTCTTTAATGACAAAGGTTCAGATCAGCTAAGTCAATTTAAAGACTATACTTTCAGCTTTTCGAAAGGTGTAATTACAGCAGAAAAAGATGGAAGTATTATTAAGGGCAATTATGTAAGCAAACTAGATAGTGGAAAAAATAAATTAGTTTTCGATTTCGAACGAAAATCATCCTTCGATGAGATAAGCGAAGACTGGCTAGTTTCTGTTGCTAAAGCAGATAAAATCGAACTAAATCGCTCCGGCAAAGACAAAGACCAAAGGCAATTAACTTTTCAAAAGAAGTAATCCAGCCCCTTGTTAGATTCAAGTGTAAAAACAGCAGACACATGATGTGTCCGCTGTTTTTATTTTATCCCTATATGTAATCATGTAGCTGTCTCGAGATGATTGCCCGCCTTTATTACAAAGATTCGTGATTAAAATCATGCTAAGGAGGTATCAAAAAGTCACCTCTCACATTATTAATTGCTCTGTAAAATTGACATTTCTTACGTACAAAAGACAGATTTCGGGGAAACCCGATGATTTTTGAGGTCTGACACCTTAATTTTAACTGACAAAAGATAAGAGACTGATTCATTAGCGTTAAATGTAGGGAAGCTAGGGATAAAGATTGTCTTTAATGGGTGCATCAATGATCTAGAAGCTAGTCAGCATATGAAACACACTTTTACTTTATTTTTCTGTTTATCTCTCAGCCTCGGGGCTTTAGCTCAGTGTATTGGTGAAGACCAACATAACACGGGTCTTGACGGCGCATGGCTGTCATGCTCTGCTAGTCGTAATCCCTTTTTTGATCATGGAAATACTTCCCACTGGATCATCTATCAATTTCCCCATCTTGTCAACATTAAAGATATCCAGATATGGAATCTGAATCATCCTGACCAGCTGAATAGCGGTGTCAAGGAACTACAAATATTCGGGTCGATCGATGGTGTAGAATGGCAAATATTGGATACCATCCACATAGATAGAGCCCCGGGTCACTTCAGTTACACAGGTCAAATCATCAACCACTTGACCAATATTCAATCGAAATGGCTCATGCTCAATGTATTGGATAACTACGGAAATTTTTGTGCAGGGTTTTCAGAAATCAAGTTCAATCTCGACAATGTTACCACCTCCATCAAGGAGGATAATAAAATAGAAGTAACGGTAATACCCAATCCTATCAATGCGAACACCACAGTAATAGTTGATGGCTTGATATCCAGCAGGCTTGATTATCGGATCATTGATATGTTCGGTAGAATTCTGATCCAAAGATCGGCAGAGGCTAGTGGCTTTAGTCATAGTTTTACTATAACTGATGCTGGATTGGCCGATGGGTATTATATACTACATATCATAACGGACACCGGATCTCGGGCAGAAAAGCTTCTCGTATTACGAAACTAAATTAATAAAGCATCAACAACTACATATTATTCACACCTTAAAAACCATTAAAATGAAAAAAAAACACCCTCTTCTGTTTTTACTAAATATAGGCATAATTACGGGCCTATTTAGTCAAGTTTACACTGATTATATAGGCGCCGGGCATTCACAATATGTAAAAGTTTACACGAGTAGCAATCACAGCAACTCCATCGGAGAAAACACAATCAATGGAGAGGGGCTGGATGCCATGAAAATGGAAGCCAGCAGGTTCTTAGCACAAGCAACTTTCGGTGGTGGTATTGATGTCATTGAAGAGCTAGCTGCTGAGGGAAATAATTTTGAAGCATGGATGGAGGAACAGTTTGTTTTGCCGGTCAATCTAATGCTTCCCGCACTATGGGAAACTACAGCCAGATCAAGACAGTTATTTGAAGCAGAACGCTCCGACCCGGATCAAGAATTTTTTGGTCCTTATTCTATACATTTTAATTATACATGGTCTGATCAACTTTACAAAGCTCAAGACCAACTACGCCATCGTATAGCTGCCGCTCTCAGTCAGATATTGGTTATATCAGTTAATTCGCAGCTGAGGGATTATGGTGAAGGCTTAGCGAGTTTCTATGATATTTTTATGAGAAATGCTTTTGGCAGCTACGAGGATATTCTTAACGAAGTTTCTATCCATCCAATGATGGGTTTTTATCTCACTCATCTTAATAACCCAAAAGAAGATCTTGCTGCCGGTATACATCCGGACGAAAACTATGCCCGTGAAATCATGCAGCTATTTACCATCGGCTTATACGAACTCAATAATGATGGTACACGAAAGGTGCAAAATGGGTCATGGATAGCCACGTATGACAACAATGACATTAAACAACTTGCCAAGGTCTTCACCGGACTCAGCATAGGTGCATTTATGCCACAGTTCCTTGAGGAATATCCCAATGCTCAATTACAATTTGGTACAGATATATATGTGATTGACAAGACTACGCCGATGGCTATGTATCAACAGTATCATGATACAGGCATCAAAACTCTACTGGGAGGATATGCTATTCCCGCTGGACAACCGGGAATTAAAGATATTCAAGATGCTATCAAACACTTGTTTAATCACGACAATGTCGGCCCTTTTCTCGCGCTAAGATTGATACAACAGTTAGTAAAATCTAACCCCACTCCAGCATACATTAATCGTGTCGCCAATGCTTTTAACAATAATGGATCTGGGGTAAGGGGAGATATGAGAGCAGTGATTAAAGCCATATTACTTGACCCAGAAGCACGTAGTTGCGATGCCATGCAAGATCCGACACATGGCAAACTAAGAGAACCTTTGTTGCGCTACGGACATGCGTACAAAGGACTTGACGTAACAAGTTGGTCAGGATATTACTGGGATGCTGGCGAGAATTATGAAGAGGATACTAAGCAAAGACTACTGGGCGCACCATCTGTATTCAATTTCTACACTCCGGACTATCAACCAGTCGGAGAGTTCGCACAGATGGACATTGTGGGCCCGGAATACAAAATACATGACACACAGACTTCTATAGGCTATATCAATCAAGTGCATAAATGGACGAGCTGGAATACGATGTTCTGGGATTGGCACAATACACATCCGGATGATCCAGAACGTGACGAAGATGTGCGGGTAGATTATTCACGATTGGCTGAACTGGCTCGTGATCCTGAAAGTCTGATAAACAGACTGGATATTGTTTTTACCCATGGTAGGATGTCTGATGGAACAAAGCAAATATTGCGTACAGCGCTTAATCCAAACTCATGGGAATCGTGGGCACCAGGTCACAATGATTTTTACAAATGGTGCGCAGAGATCGCTGTATATATCACCCTTATTTCACCTGATTACGCAGTTTTAAAATAGTATAGCCATGGGACACGATCATAAATATTCTAAATCAAGAAGAAAGTTTATTCAACAGACAGGATGTGCGGCCATGGGCTATGGCACGTTTTTGTCCTCGGTGATTAATTTAAAAGCCATGAGTGCTGCGGCCATCTCAGATAGTACGACAGCCGCGATGAATGACTATAAAGCCATAGTATGCCTTTCACTCGACGGAGGTATCGATTCGTTTAATACATTAATGCCGCATACGCAGGAAGAGCACAATAGATATGCACAAGCTCGAAGTGGTGTTTACAATCCCTCTTCTAATCCCCGTGGAATAGCCATACCCCGCAATAACCTCAGGGTTCTCAACAGTCTAAATACCCCAGGCAGGACATTCGGACTGCACCCATCTATGGTCAATATCCAAAATCTATTTAACCAAGGAAAGGTGGCTTTTCTTGCCAATGTAGGTACACTTGTTGAGCCTATTACGCGGCAGGAATTTTGGTCAGATTCAAAACGAACCCCGCTAGCATTGCTCTCACATGCAGATCAACTTCAGCAATGGATGACCGGCTTGCCCAATGTCCGAAGCGGAATAGGATGGGGTGGGCGCGTAGCGGATATGATTAATGATATGTACAACCCCTCAGGAAGTGCTATCTCTATGAATATCTCCCTTAATGGTGCAAATATTTTCCAGACCGGAAACCAAACGATAGAATACAGCGTCTCTTCAGGTCGCGTAGGACAAGGCGGTGCTAAAACCATCCGTGATTTTCAACCTGAATGGGACTGGGAATATACCCGTATCAGACGCGAAGCTATCAATTCATTGCTAGAAACTAATTATGCCGATATATACGAACGCACATACATGAATACACTTCGCACCGCTAAGAATGCTTACGATGTGTTCAATGCAGCTGTAAATAATATCAATTTAAATACCCCATTCCCGGATTATAGTGATTATAATGCGATGTCTTTGGCTAATGGCCTCTATAAAGCAGCCCAATCTATAATTGCTTCTAAGAATGATTTGAATTTCCACAGGCAGACATATTTCATCAACTATGGTGGCTGGGATCATCATGATGAAGTAAGAGATGCTATGACACAACAGCTTTCTGTGGTGGACAATTCGCTTGCTGCTTTTCAGCAGGCACTTGAAAACAACGGAATAGCAGATGATGTCCTCACGATCGTCATATCAGATTTCTCCAGAACACTCGGCTCCAATGGAAACGGAACAGATCATGGGTGGGGAGGCAATGTGTTTGTGATGGGAACGCCGGCATCAGCAGGAGGTCCGCTGCATGGACAGCGTATATATGGTAATTTCCCCACTAGCTTGCTATTTAACGACAATGGCATCGATGTGGGCGGTGGTGTTTTAATTCCGGCTTTGTCTACAGATGTGTATTTCGCAGAGGTAGCTAGGTGGTTTGGAGTAAGCAGTTCAAATGTAGAAGACTTATTTCCTAACCTTCGGAATTTCTATAGACACGAAGTAGATGGCCCTAGGCCAATGGGTATGTTGAATTATTGATATGGCGGGCATAGTTCCGGTAAAGAAATTTTCAAGAAATTAGTTCCACCCTTGACGTTGTCCGAGCCGGTTAATCTGCTCATAATGATGCTCGCCGTGCCATGCATACATCGACAGCATCATATCCAACGTGACTGGATCATCCCAGGCAGGATGTCGTAATGCTAAGTTAAATTCGCGATCTGAGAAAGACTCTAATAATACGACCCACCGCTCGTGTAATCCTTTAAGGATCTTTAGTGATACCTCTATGTTCATGGCTGTATCCGGCAATTCTCCCCATGAATCCTGATCATATGGCTTTATTAATGGTACATCCTCCGTGAGAGCCCACTTAAATCGTATATAGCTGTTCATGTGACTATCGGCGACATGATGTATCAATTGTCGCACAGTCCAGCCTTCAGGTCTATATGGTGTATCAAGCTGTTCAGCCGTCCATTGTTGTACCCGTGATGCGAGCTTATCAGGTAATTCTCGAATTAGCTTGATGGCACTTTGGCGATGGTGGTCCTCATAAAATCCCCTCTTTTTCCACTGCCCGATCGGATAACGCATGTCGTCAGAAATTTTACCCATCTAAACATTTATAAAAGTCTGTGCCAAATATAGCAATAAGCCTATACTCACTATATCCGTAATCGATGTCAGAAAAATACTCGAGGCTGTGGCAGGGTCTGCACCAAATCTTCTCAAGGCTAGTGGCACAACAGCACCTGATATTCCGCTGATAATACAACTTCCGGTCATAGCTACGAAAACGACGAGACTCAATTTTAAAGCCTGCGGATCACCCTGACTAGAGGCTAGTAAGTACATACCTACGGCAGCTGATATTCCCACTAGCGATCCATTAAGTAGTCCCAAAATCCCTTCTTTAACAAACGCCTTGCTGGCTCCGCCGCGTTTGAACTCACCAAGAGACATCGCTCTCAAGGTAACCGCCAATGACTGACAACCTGTATTTCCTGACTGACCTGATAAAACAGGAATGAATACAGCCATAATAACTAATTGGTCAAGTGTGTCTTGAAAAAATCCTACCACGCCGCCTGCCAAAAATGCCGTAAGCAAATTCAGTTGTAACCATGGATGTCTGTACTTAAAACTTCTACCCCATGAAGTACTTAGTTTTTCTTCCTTTTCGACCCCAACCATTGTTCCTGCTTGAGCGCTGATTTCAATAGCTTGTGCTTCAAACAGTTGATACCCTCTGATCTGACCGACCAGCTGACCATTCTTATTCACTACCGGATAAACGGGAAAATGCATCTTAAGTACTTCCTTCATTGCATCCAAAAGCATATCGTCAGCGTTTAAGCTAAATGGATTCTTTATCATGATTTCACTCAGCCGCTGATCCTTCTGAGCAAATAAAAGTTCTCTGAAAACTAAAATCCCTTTGAGCTTCTTGTCATCATCAACCATGTAAGCATATGTGATGAACTCCTTTTTGACAAGCGGACGTAACAAATCTATAGTGTCTGCCACAGTGGTGTCCGGGTGAAAGACGGCAATGGCAGGCTCAAGCATACTGCCTATCGATCCTGCGGGATAGGATTTGTTGACCTTCCATTGAGCTGATATTTCGCTAGGTAACTGATTTATGACTTCTGTGCGCTGTTCTTCGGGGAGAAGAGAGAATATCTCTAACGCTAAATCCGGTCTTTTACTTCGTAATACATTGCCGGCTACTACAGCGGGTAATGTCTGGACAAGCTTAGCAGCTCCATACTTATCCAAGCCTTTTATTTGCTCATTGATATTCTCTGATATCATGGCTGAAGAGATAGTCATATTCAATCAATTATGCGTTAAAATTAATGAGAAAAGATCTATGAACGACAATTCTATATAGTATTTGCACAAGAGCGATACAAATAGTACTCGCGAATATATTTTGTCGAGTAAATTTATGATTCATCAATAAGACCTGCATGTCATTTAACAATACTCAAATTCTGACGGAAGAAATTCCCCGTATAGCATCCTTAGCTTTCTCTAAATTGCACAAAGATTATCTGACAGTCTCACTGATCAGGACTAGCATTAGTGCTTTTATTATAATACTGGCGGTTCTTATTCCGATGATGATCAATTTTCAAGAATTGTATCCATGGCTCAGGGTATCAGCTATTGTTATAGTTATCTTGCTCGTGGGAATCATGATATGGCATACATTCAGATTGTTCGAATACAAGCAATATGCACTGCGGACTCATGATATAGTTTATCGAGATGGTTTTATATGGAGGACAATCACAGCGGTGCCCTTTAATCGCATACAACATGTAGAAGTACAGCAAGGCCCTATCGAGCGACTCTTCAATCTTGCCAAACTAAATATTTATACTGCGGGTGGTAGCGCCAGTGATCTCTCAATATCAGGATTACATGTCGAAGTAGCGCAATCTCTCAGAGAATTTATATCTCATTATCATTTCGATGATGAATCAGAATAAGTTCCTGACTGCACGCAGGCAATCCGGCTGGGCGATTATTTTTATAATCTTGAGACTAGTCAAAAGACTAGCTCTTCAGAGCTGGCCTATCCTTCTCGGACTAGCTTTCGGACGCACAAGCAATACTAGAATGGGGTTTATTGAGTGGTACGGAATAGGTATTGGGATATTAGGAACGCTCGGATCAATTCTAGCTTACTTCAGGTTTTACTATAGCATTGATGACAATAGTCTGATTATAAAAAAAGGTATTATTCAGAAAATAAATCTTGACTTGCCCTATGAACGCATTCAGCGTGTCAATATAAGACGAAACATCCTGCATTCTTTATTGGGCGTAGCAAGTGTGGAAGTTGAATCTGCGGGCTCTAAAGAAAAAGAACTTATCATTGACGCTATATCTATGGAGGATGCTTATGCTTTCAGAGATCTACTTCTTGAAAAAAAATCATTGGCCATCGGCCAAATCTCTAATGAATCGGTTCAGGCTGAGGGTCAAGAAAATCATGCCGAATTAATACTAAAACTCAGCCACTTTGACTTGTTTAAGATAGGGCTAACCCGAAATCATCTCAAGCTTGTAGGCATACTATTCGGATTGAGTATTTCTATCTTCTTCTATTCGCGAACACTAGGAATAAGCCTGCAAGAGACTAAAAATTTCGTAATAGCCTTTTTTATAGACAAGACAACTTTGGATTATTTGATGTTGGTGCTTATGACGATTCCCATATTGCTAATTTACTCCTTGGCCACAACGTTTATCAAGTATTACGATTTACATTTATCTCGCGCAGAAAATAAGTTTCTCTTAATTCACGGTCTATTTAATAGAATAGAACATTCAGCCCTTGACAGCAAGATCCAACAGATTGATTGGCAAAAAAACATCTTAGAAAAAAGGCTCGGCATTAACAGTCTTACTTTAAAACAAGCTACATCCGACAACACTTCAAAGGCAAACACCACTGTCCCGGGAGTCAATGATTTTCTTATCAGGAATTTAATTCAATCTTGGCTGGGAGAAAGCTTAGCTTCTGATCCCTCGATACATCGTGTTTCCATTCATTTCTTCTATCGGTTTTTAACTTATACCGTTGTTTTCTACATACTTCTGATGCCGATACTACTCTATTTCAAGTCTTATACATTAGCCTTAGTTGCTGTAGTGCTAGGATTATATCTCATTATAATCAGGTGGTTGAAGTACAATAAACTGAGTTACCATTACGACAATGATATTCTAGTAGTGAGAAATGGCACGTTAGGAGAACGGTGCTCTGTACTTCCTTTATATAAAATCCAAAACCTAAGAATCGTCCAGAATTACTATCAATGGTCTCGAGACCTCGCTACCATACACATTTATTCTGCTGCAGGGGTGGTCTCTATACCCTACATTAAACGCGAAGAGGCTCAGGATCTGCTTGATTTATTTCTTTACAAAGCTGAACGCAATCCTCGCAACTGGATGTAGGCACTAGCTCATTTAAACTTTAAGGATATATTCTAGTTGATTATTCTGACATTAACCTGTATCTTGATCAAATAATGGAAATGAACAAGTCTGCGAGGTGTCCGTATTATGTTATGCCATATCTATTCCTGACGTGGATGTGCTTGTGGTGTTTGGTAATTTCCAATGACTTAACAGCACAGCGTGTGACGGTCTCGCCGGATATCAATATTCGCGGGACACAACTCTACTCTGTAATTGGTAGAATAGATGAAACCATCCTCTTTTTTCACGATAAAGCATCGACTAAAAAAGTCATACTCTATAATGATCAATTACAATATAAGAGTGAGCGCGAAATATCACTAGAAAATGACCGGGCGAACGTAGTCGAAGTAGTGCTGCTGGATACGGTATTCGGTGTGATTTATAACTTCCGTGACAAAGAAGTTCAAACATATAGTTTCGCCACATTCAATAATAAAGCAGAGGCAGTATTTAATGATACTATTATTTCCACGCAGAGGGACTGGAGAAGTATGAGCCATAAGCCTATTCTCTCTGAAGACCGGAAATTGTTATGCTTGTACTCAATTCTCAATTCCGATCAGATCAGAATAATCGTATATGACATGGTGAAGTGTCGCCTGCTTAGTCGTACAGATGTGTTGATAAAACAAACGAATCTCCAAGATGATGTCAGGGATATCAAGTTAACTAACAGGGGAGAAGTTGTCATCTTGGCTGAGATTAATAATAGCCGCTCACAGAGAGAGCGTCATCTTGTTAATGTTTTTACTATTGATGCGAGATCCGGCGGCACCTATCATGAACAGTTTTCTCTGAAGAACTATGTCTGCGCTAATCTTGTCATGAGTGTCAATAATCATGAAGGCACTATTGGTATTGCCGGATTATGTGATGAAAAAAGAGATCAAGAGAGTAGTTATTATATGTGGATGAGCGGTAAGCCTGGCGATATGGCACAGAGTCCAGTGATTATGAAGCCTCTTGATAGACAGCTGATGTTTGAGATTTATGGAGACAAGAAAAAATCGAGACTTCAGAGTTTTCTGGTAAACGATATCATTTGGCAAGAGAATGGTGAAGCTATAATGGTATTGGAAATGCAGGTTGATATGAATCGACGTATCAACTCCGGCGGTACCATTGTTCAAAATAGATATAGACCATTTGGCAACTTATCGGAGTTCAGTGGATGGAGTGACCATTACCGCGAAGATATCGTACTATTAGCGCTCGATAAATCGGGTAAACTGAGATGGCATCAGGTTTTTTATAAAAAGCAGTTCTCACAAAATGACAACGGAGTTTACTCTTCTTACTTCAAGATGAGAACACCTAGCCGCATCAGGATTGTCTATAATGATGAAATTAAGGCTAACAGCACTGTTAGTGAGTATATATTCAATAGTCTAGGTGACTATAGGAGAAGCAGTGTCTTTAATACAGAATATCAAGGATTGAAACTTCGATTTACGGAAGCTATCCAGTTATCGTCATCTGAGATCTTAGTTCCTAGCCAATCAGCTTACGCCTTAAACCTCGTCAAGATTGAGTATTGACAGAAGCATCGTGTACTATTGCTACGGTCATTTTAGCGCTGAACAGGCATATTTGAGCTGAGCAAGACAATAATTTATCTGCCGTCTCTTAAATATTAATAAGTTTTCATACTTTGGAGATTGAGTTATAATGTTACTCATCACTTGCGAGATCATAAAATACCAACATGAACTTTCTTCTTAAAAACACTCAACAAGTACTATTGTCAGCGGAAGATATTGTGAAACAATTTCGTGATGTCGTTAATAAAGCTTTCCATAAAAACGGTCTCTCGATATCTTACGACCAATGGCAGGTCTTGAGCGAGCTATCTACAAATCAAGGTATAAGTCAAAACAATCTTGCGGCAAATACCAAAAAAGAGCCAGCCTCAATATCTCGTATCTTAAAGCTATTGATAGAAAAGGACTTAGTCCTTAAAGTCGAAGATAAATTAAATAAACGCACCAATCGAATATATACCTCTGAGAAAGGTAAACAGATAGTCGCCAAGGGTGACTACCTATTTGAAGCCTTGGCTAAAAAAGGATTCCAGGGTGTTTATGATCAGGAAATCAATATGTTTGTTACCATTCTCGGTAAAATAGAGACTAACCTTGGAAAAAAAATAAACAAAGAGTAGATAAGAGTCAGTAGGCTAACAGGACTTATCTATCTCAAATAAGGAAAATAATACTTCATATTGTTGATTCTAAATCCGAAGTAAATATATATTTGCACTCCGCTTGATTCGGGCGATTAGCTCAGTTGGTTCAGAGCACCTCGTTTACACCGAGGGGGTCGGGAGTTCGAGTCTCTCATCGCCCACGTAAGAAAAGAGTTCTTATCACAAGAACTCTTTTTTATTTTATATGGGTTAACATTAGTATTTAGTATAGGCCGGATCTTTACAGCCAATCCTGCTAGAATATACTTAAATGATAGAATTTGATATGATAGAACTTGGAGTGTTTATTTCAAGGACTATCATCTTTATATCAGAAATTCAACAGGGCTAAATATTCATTCTCCTTGTCACGCATTTTTTGTTTGTCTTCATCTGAGTGGTCATCATAACCCAATAGATGAAGGCATCCATGAATGATAACCCTACTCAGTTCTTCCCTTCTACTGACATTATTTTGCTCAGCATTTTCTTCAACCCGATCTATGCTGATGTAAAGCTCTGCGACGATCGGATCGTATTTATAACCGAAGGTCAATATGTCTGTATAATAATCATGGTCAAGGTGCTTCTTATTAAGCGATAGCAAGGCCTCGTCACTACAGAAAATGATCGATATTGATTCTAGTTGTCCTTCTTCTAACGATACTACTCGATCAATGCATTGTTGATATGCCGACTGATCAAGATCCTGCTCCGGCACATCATCCCAATAAAATTGAATCTTATCAGTGAGCTTGGTCATTTAAGTGAAAGCATATTTCTACTGTTCTACCATTATCATGGTAATGCAGATCATCTGAAAGCTGGCGCATCAAGAACACCCCCCTGCCTCCGCAGCAGCAGAGTTTGTCGGGCTGAGTAGGATCCGGAACAGAATCGGGATCAAATCCCTCTCCTTCATCTGATACTTTAAAGACTATAGTGCACTGAGATTTTATCATGTTGATTTTAACGAGCTTCGACTCGTCATTCTTATTACCATGTATGATGGCATTGTTCACTGCTTCGGTAAGGGAGATAAGTATATCCGGAAATTTTTCTTGGCAGATGTTATAGTTGTCCACGAGCATATTTACAAATTCCTCAATTTGATAAACGCTCTTAGCACACGAAGGGAGGGTCAATAACTGTTCAGTCATGAATCTTTATTGAGGTTGTTTCAAATTCTTATAATAATCGTCAACGAGTTGTCTGTAATAGGGTCTTAGTTGGGGTGATACGTATTTATATTGTTCAAGCACAGCCTTTCGGTCTTTCAAATATTGTTCCAATGATGGCGGCAGTTTCCGAGGCGTATCCTGAGCTGACTCTGATTGACGCTGATCGTCATATTCTCTTTCACGCTGCGCCCTATCTGCATCGAGAAGTCTTGTCATGATATTCTGTTGACGTTTCATCATCTCGCTATCAAGTCGTTTATTAACAAGATCTATTTCTTGTTTATTCATTTCATCGATAATCTGTTGAAGATTATCATCAAACCCCTGCCCAAGCTCTTGTTGAGATTTTCTCAAGTCCTCCAATGCTTTGCGCATAGCTGCTTGCTTTGCTGCTGCCTCGGCGAAATCCTTTGAAGAGTTACCTTTGCCCTCTTTCATTTTTTCCATCATCTCCTGAAGCTTTTCGTCCATACCTTCCTGGCCCTCGCTTATTTTGTCCATTGGGACATTGCCATCACTGCCTGAGCTATCTCCGGGCTTCTGACACATCTGAGAACCTGACATCATACTGGCCATCTGCTCCTGCATCTGCTTCATAGCTTCACTCAGCATCAAGGCAAGATCATTGAGATTTTTCATGGTACTGCGTTGCTCTTGGCTTGCTTCTGGTTTTTTGCGATCTTCTAAGTTGTAGAGGCTCGCCTTAATGTGTCCCTTAATATCTGTTACTTTCTCTATAACAAATGTCTCTAGTTGTGCCTGTCTTTTACTGAGGGCGATAAGCGTATCTTCGACGATTTTAAAATCATCCTGTAATTTTTTATGGTCTTTGACAAGAGCGACATATCTCGGAGTGTTAATGACGGCACGGCTGACATCTGTTATTAAATCCTCCTGGGTAAAGGATAGGTTAACCAGATTTTCAAGTAGTTGTCTTAAGGTCTTTATATCTTCTGCCATTTGATCTTGCTCCCCGGACATCATCTGTTGTTGCATCTGACTGGCCATTTTCTTCATTTTTTGGGAAGCGCTTTTTTGGCTATCTGAAGCTTTTTTATTCTCTTGTTTCTGTAGTTGGTCTTGTGCCTTATCCATGTCTTTGGCCGCATCTTTCATTTGCTCAGGCATGTCATTGGGGATGGGTTTCTTGAACTCCAGCTGATCATTTTTCTTATTGATATCCTCCATTTTCTTCTGGAGTTCTTCAAATTTTTCTTCTACTCCTTTTTGCTCATCACTTAATTCTTCATTAGGCTTCTGCTCTTGTCTCGTCTCTTGACTCAATTGATCAAGTTTTTCAGCTAATTTTTCTAGCTCCTCAATAGATTCCTTGATTTCTTTTTCGACTTCCAATTGCTTGTATAATTCTCTGAGGCGCTCCATTTCTTTCTGGAGTTTTTCTTCATTTAATTGTCTGTTTTCGAGCATTTGGACAGTCTGGTCTTTGTTCAGCTCTTGCATCAATTGTCTGATTTGTTCCATCAATTCCTGCATTTCAGACTTTAGCGTTTCTTCGAATAGTTCTTGAATGCGTTCCTGTTTTTGGGTTATTTCGGGCGAGTTGTTGAGCTCATTGGCATTTTGCAGATTTTTTTCGTTGGCTTGTCGTGCTTCCTCGAGTTTTTCCTGAACTTGTTTCTGGCGTTCCATTAGCTTTTCGAGTTGCTTTTTGTCTTGCCAGTCCGGCTCTTTTTTTTGAAGTAGTTTTTCGCGTAGTTTCTGAAGTTCTTCACGAATTGCTTGAGACTCATCTATGGCCTCATCCAGCTTGTTTTTTACTTGTTCTTCATTAAGCTGTTCTTCAACTTTAAGTTCTTCCAGACTCTTCTTACGATGAGTCATAGTTACAGTTCTGCTGGACTTAGCGCCTCTGATTCCGTCATTATCATATACCTCGAAGTAGTAACTAAAGCTATGACCAGGCTTAAGATTATATTTCTCTAAATCCAGTATGTAGGTATAGTCGGTCTGTCTTCTAATACTGAAAGGTATAGGCTCGTCCCCACTATGTAAATGTACTCCTTGTTCATCTAGCTGGTCGTAGTGAAATACTAATTTGGTCAATCCATAATCATCACTTGCTGAACCTACAAAGTAAAAAATATTGGCCGCAAGGCTATCATGAACCATTTCTACATCTATTGCTGGATTCTCATCTCTAATGGCACGAAGGAAGAATTTAAGACTGTCTCCCTTTTCAACCCATTGATTAGATAAGACCAAAGAGTAGTCATGGTCCTTCATTATACGCTTATCAAATGTAAATCTCGTACTTCCTGATGGGCGCAGTGCAATCGCCTCTTCTTCATCAAAAATCAGAGAAATAGCATCTGTGCTTCTGGTATTAAAGACCCATTGTAGCTGTGTGCCTTCAGGTACCGATAAATCTCCAATGTTCGATATTGACTCTGCTGAACGACCTGTATGTTTCGGAAAATTGAGTCTGACGTCGAAGTTGAGTACTTTGGGCTTTGACAAGACTTTTAAGGTTTTACTGCCGGATCGTGCACGCGTTGAGTAAATCTCAAATGGCGTATCCTTACGGACGTTGTTAAATACATAGGAAAAACGATCCTTCGCGTCCTTGGTCATGCGGTATTCGTAGTCATCAACTTTAATGAACAGATCATTCGGTAGTTGATCGCCTTCTACATTGACCAAGAGCTCGTAATTGTCATATTGGACGGTCTCTAACTTGTCATTAGCAATAAGTATGGTAAATGGTGCAGGACGATCAAACTCTTTATCATTGTTAATAATCCGATAAGCACTGTCTGTTATTAAACTAGGAGCAGCGAATAACATGAATATCAACATCAATAATGGAGGCAAAGCATATCTGAGATATTTTTTGTTTTCGGACAGGTCGATTGCACTAGTAAATGGTACGAGCTTGATTTCGTCCGCTTTCTGATCTATACCCGCCAGGATTAGTTGATTATTGTCTGTCGCCGCCGCAGCACCTCTGAGTTGCAATATGTTCAGCAACTTATCTTCTACATTGTTGAAGTGCTTGCCGATAATTCTTGATGCTTCATCATGGGTCAATACCTTGCCCAATTTAAAATAGCTTGCCAAAGGAGCTAGCACCAAGCCTATAAATACCGCAGAGAATACGAGCAAATATGAAAAGAAGAGCGTTTTGCGCCCGAAAGTAGAGAGATAAAATTGACTCTCTAACACAGCGTATACGATAAAAAGACCGACACATACGGCTACACTTACGAGCACCCCCCTTAATAACTGGTTGATGTAATATTTACGAATAAACCTATCTAATCGATTAAGCAATAATTCGTAGCTAGAATACTCTCCCATATTCAGAAAATCTATTCATTAATAGCTCTTGACAATCAAGCGACTACTCCAAGCGGTGACTAATAATGTCTAAAGCTATGGTTTCTTTTAATACCGATCAAGTCTTGCAACATAGACCTTGAACTAATCTACACAAAATTTCGGGATAATTTTCATCTTTGACTTTGTATTCGAGCGTATCAATTCAGAGTTATCATGGATTGCTCAATATTCTCTATCACGCTATGATCAAAAATAGATCGTGTTAAGAGATATTCGGCTAAGACAAATGACTATCTTTCAATCAGAAATTTAAGCTTATCAAAAAGGTAATTCTATATTGTCGTGTTGTCAAAAAAGAACATCTAGCGGTCGTAAAACGAGTGATAGATTGTCTTAACAAGAAAGGACTAAAAATCTACACCAACGATACGCTACATGATTTTCTATCATCCCGCGACCAGATAGAACATATCGAGGGTATGGTCAATGCTGATAATATCCGCAAAACACCCTTAGACTGCATGATAACACTGGGTGGTGATGGAACTATACTCGGTGCCGTAACATTAATCGGCTCACTTCAATTACCCATACTCGGTATTAATCTGGGAAGATTAGGATTTTTATCATCCGTGGAGAGCCATATGATCGACGATGCCGTTGACAAACTCGTAAGCGGACACTATCGTATCGAATCAAGATCAATGCTATTCCTTCAGTCAGAACCCGATCTCTTTGCTAATACCCCCTTTGCTCTTAATGATTTCACACTTCACAAGCGCGATACGTCGTCAATGATTACGATACACACCTACATTGACGGACAATATCTGACCTCTTATTGGGCTGACGGTGTCATCATCGCCACACCGACAGGTTCCACGGGATATTCATTGAGCTGCGGTGGGCCTATAGTCTTTCCGACAGCGCGCAATATTATTATAACCCCTGTAGCTCCTCACAATCTTAATGTAAGGCCCCTAGTAGTCGATGATGCTTCTGTCTTGTCATTTGAACTTGAAGGTAGAAGTAAGTACTTCTTATGTACGCTAGATTCGCGATACGAGGCCATTACGACAAAACATAAAATAGCCATAAAAAGAAACTCCTTCGATACACGACTTATCATATTAAACGGACATAACTATCTGAACACGCTTCGAGAGAAACTTTCCTGGGGTGCAGATCAGCGCAACTATTGAGACTTAACTCAGCCTTGCAACATTTATCAAAAAATAGAGCCCTAAGCCAAACATTTTGAACCTTCTTGGCGTATTATTTGATATCGAATAGAAATATTATTCACAAAAAGGAATTATATTAGTCCTAGCTATAAGACGGTATATGCAGGGTCAAAAGTCAGCTATTTATAATGAGTTCGCGGAAATAGAAGTTAACGACTATTACCGGATTATCAATTATTACCGCCGGCATTCTGATGAAATATCTCTATTGGACGAGATCGAATATCACTACTTACAATATCGTTATATCCAAGCATTATTTGAGACAGGAGCCTATGATGCTGTACTTTTTGAAGTTGACGAGTTGATTGAATACACCTTTCTTGAGGGGGTAGAATTTGAGGTGTCAAAAACCTTTGAAACACTGCTATATTATAAGGCAAGGTCACTGCGCAATGTCATGCGTTATGATGAAGCACAAACGCTCTCAGAGCAGTTGCTGGCCATAGAGCCCCGTAACAAACGTTATGCGCGACTTCTCCAATCCATCGTCAAAGAAAAAATGAGCGATGGAGATAATGCTATGCGCCTTCTGGCCATAATATTTATTTTTAGTGCCATCATCATAAGTGCTAGTTATTGGTTAATCACGCTTAGCACTAATAAGGAACCTAAAGGCTATATCAGCCTCATCATTTTAACCAGCCCATGTATACTGGCGATGGTTGTTCTCGGTATAAGTTATGCCAGAGCAGAAATTACGGCATATATTTTGATTAAGAAGATTATAAGCCAAGCAGCCAAAAAATCACAAGCGATTTCTTAAAACGACTCAAGTACGTAACAACAAATAAGATTATATTTGCAACCCATTAATAAAGTAGCATATTAAGGGTCGGGTGGCCGAGTGGTTAGGCAGAGGTCTGCAAAACCTTGTACGGCGGTTCGAATCCGCTCCCGACCTCACAAAAAAACCCTCTTAGGAGGGTTTTTTTATCTATATATAGGCTATATGTATTCTGTCTTCCTTTACTGTGCGGATCCATTGGCATCGCCCAGCTTGATTGCTCTGAATGTTAACTCTCCGGTCACAGCAGTAAGATTTCTTACAATAATTGTCTGTGGTATATCGCGCAAATCCTGAATGTTAGAATAATCACCCATGCCATTCACAAATAGCCAATTACGCCCTTCTGGGAATCCTTCTCTATTGCTCAGAATCACATTGCGGATGATGACCATATCTGTTACGGATACTCTGCCATCATTGTTGACATCGGCTGCAAGTGATTGAAATATAGACTCAAATGGCGCCACACCGAGTAGGTGCCGCTGAATGGTAATAAGATCACCTGACGTAAGTCCATTCGTAACATTGTTGTCTTTGGCTCTGGCCGTAAGCATGTATTCTCCTATTAGTGGTAATTCTTGAATATCAAATCTTCCCGATGCATTTGTAGAACCTCGAAGGACGCCATTGACCATTATGTCAACATTGGCCAACGGCCTATCTCTAATATCAAGAACTTTCCCTCTCAATCTTCCCGTGTCAGAACTGTCTCTACATAGTGTCTTAAATACAGTCAAAAACTGATTTTGATTTGACAAGACGGCACAGCCGGTAGCCCGAATATCAGTTAACCGTCCGCCAATAGGAGCCACTAATTCTCTATCAAACGAAACACCATATACAAACTGTGTACCCATCCCTGAGCCTTCAAAATCATACATAGTGTCTCTGACTATATGCTGTATGACGCGGTTAGTATCCGTGATGATGTACGCATAATGCTCTGGAGGATCAACGCCGGTATTTCGCAAATTTATCCTGTCGGACGTTCCATCCGTAGGGCAGATAGAAACTTCTGAAATCCAGCCATCCGTAGCAGTGGTAGTCTCGCTACATTCATAAGGAACTATGGGAGGACAAGCATCTTTTAGCACCGTTAAAAACAATGTAGTGTCTGATAAAGCCCAGCAACCTGTAGAACTAATGTCCCTAATATGTTGCCCGGCTACTGCTTGTAATGTGCCATCATAAGAGATTCCGAATACCCTATTGGGTTCGGATGACGAGCCTTCAAAATTAAACGAAGAGGCCCTGACCATAAATCGGTATAAATTATTTGTGTCCGTAACAAGATAAACAAAATTATTCCCCGGCTCAAGTCCTCGACTGTTCACGAATGGAACGACATCAGCCTGACCATCACTAGGGCAAATACTAACTTCCTGCACCCAGTTAGTCGTCGCAGTGGCGGTGGTCTCACAATCGAAAGTCCCCACGCAGCTAGTCTTGACAACCGTGAGCCTACCTTCTTCCGGTGTAATTCTGACACACCCTGTAGCAGTAATAGAGGAAATAGGAGTGTCCAATGTAAAACTTAAATCACCTTCGTAGCCCACACCATAAACATAAGAGGTGCCTGTGATGATACCCTCAAAATTAAAACTGTTCGTCATCAATACATTTTGGATATTACCATTTATATCAGTTATAACATAGGCATAATTCTGTCCTACTGATATCCCACCTGAATTCATGAATCTGATGACATCTGAAACACCATCTGTCACACATAAGCTAATGCTTCTGCCTACTGAATCCGCAAAAGAAATGGCCAATGAATCACACGGCATCTGTGGCGTGCTAGTCTGCATGCAATCTGAAGAGGGTAGTGGGGCTGTCGCCCAATGTAAATTGAATAATAAGCATCGCATCACGACATATCGATAATCATCTATCCGAACTCCTGTAGGTAAATCAAATGAGATGGCTCCTTTAAAATGCCGCAATCCATTTACTGTTCCGATATCCGCAACACGCAATGCCCCATTAATATTCGTACTGTCATTGGATAAAAATATGACTACATCAGGTCCGCTATCCGTCTCAAAATCATCATCAAGTCGCAATCGGGCCGTGCTATCAGTTAATTGCTCCAGTATAACTTTGCCCGAGACCGAATAACCACCTCTTACGAAAGGGCTTGTTCTACTACATTGGACTTGCGCGAATGAAGCATGGGCTAGAAACAAAAAAAAACTCGTAAGTAAGTACATTCTCATGGTCGATTCATCTTTGGATAGGCAATATAAGCTAAAACCTTCATTTCTTATTAAGGTTTTCCCTTAAGAACAATGTTGAATCGTTCAAAGGGAATAAATTCTATCTGTATATACTTGTGTAAATTCGGTTCTTTTCAATATTAAATCTTTCAGAGATATTGCCGATATAGTATGACTCAATACTACTTGGACTTTACAGTGCTAATGTGTTGGCGACTAATGTTCATTTCTTTAGTTCTCTACATAGCACTATATGAGCGTAAGAATGCAAAAGTAACTCAACTTGCGGAAGTCTGATGATGACTCTCATCCCTGATTGGAGCTAATACTCGCGAGCTGTTAACGATATTATCGACTAGATGATCTACTTCCTTATTTAATGATTGTACGTGCTTCTTAGTGTCTTCATAGAAGACTTCCGGGAATATCTACATCATTGTAGATGTTAGCAGAATATGCACATAAGGACATTCCTTTTCTAATTCATCCAGAGGCCGCCGACGCATTGACTTAAGAATTAATGTGTTTAAAACACTACTATTCGTTAGTACTTGATCGATATGTTTGAAAATTAAAATGTCATTATCACGAGCATCGTGACTTTATTCACACTTTAATATGCTTATAATTAATTAGGTAAAATTATAAGCTATTTGATTACCCTTTTCTGACTACGGAAACATGAGTAAAGGTAATAAGAAATATAAGCCACTACCATGACCAATTATTAAGTGAGCCTATTATAACAATATCTGATTATTGAGTTAGCATTCAGATTTTACTGAGGCTACTATGCCTGTTCATATAAGATTGATTGATCGTTCATCCCTCTACTCATTTGAATCGATTGTGCTTTGGTCTGTACTGTTCCGATAATATATCTCTGCTGACATTTTACAACTCATCACCATAAAGTCTGCCAATTCATGAAGAAAGATCATAAAAAAGAAGCACTATCGAATAAAAGTTCCTTATTTATTGAAAGCTAAATAGTTTTAAATAATTCTACTCAAAGTAAACCACTACATCATCCTTATTAACCCTTTGTTTAACCCAATTGACAATTCTGGTTCTATCAGCTTCATTCAGCTTAGCATTCAATGTAAAAAACACAGTTGATATTGCTTCTGGTGGTGAACTAGAATCTCTATAGTGCAATGACTCAGTGTATCGACAACCTACTATTTGGGGGAAAATTGGTTTAATTTCATTAAGAATAGTCAATCCCACTTCCTGCTTTTTAAGCATTCCCTCAATTTCCAGATTCTTCTTGCTCAGAGAAATATTAAGATTAGCAATCTCTTCCCTCAGTTTATATAACTCTATATTCTTCTCTTCCAGATTGCCTAAGGATAAGCCTTGCTCTATTAAAATTGTAGCATTCATAATATCAAAATCCTTTGACTTGTCTATAATGTTTTGCTTTTGATTTTCCGTGAGAGCTGTGCCTCCATAAACTAAAGTGATTACATTATCATTGACATCAATATCATGTTTAAGAAGAAAATTACCTTCAAAAATTGAAACATTCGAAACATAGGAGTTTGCAATTCTTATAAAATTCTCCTTTTGGACAAGTTTATATCCAAAATATATACTCGGCAAAAGAACAATTGTGATAACGATCGAAATAGAATTATTTATTTTCCTTCGTCTGGATGGGTCAACAATTGTTCTTATTGGAAACTTCAATAATTGTGAAATCCAGACGGAGGCAATTGCCATAAATATACTGTTGATAGTAAACAAATAAAACGCTCCGAAGAAAAAATTAAACTGACCTGTTGCGAGACCATAACTTGCTGTACACAGCGGAGGCATAAGCGCTGTAGCAATAGCAACTCCCGGCAAGACATTCCCCTTCTGTTTACTACTAATAGCGACAATTCCGGCTAAGCCTCCAAATAATGCTATTAGAACATCATAAATCGTCGGGCTTGTCCGAGCTAATAACTCAGAGTGCGCGGTGGAGACAGGACTTAATGCAAAGTAAGTAGTGGAGGCAATAAGACTCGCTATAATGGCGAATAAAAAGTTTTTAATAGATTTTCTAAAAAGTTCGAAGTCAAAAGTCGCAATGCTGTATCCCACGCCATTGATTGGGCCCATTAACGGTGATATTAACATCGCTCCGATTATTACAGCTGTTGAATTCATGTTTAGTCCGACAGAGGCAACAATTATTGCAAAAATCAAAATCCAAAGATTTGTTCCTTTAAAAATGACTCCTTTGTTGATTTCGTCATAAACTACATCAGCTGACTCCAGCTCTGCATCAAGACTAAAAGAAGACATTATATTTTTTAATTCATGAAATAAATTCAGACTCATTCTTTAAATGTTATATCATTTGAGATTCTCGACTATCTGATAAAATAATAAGTATTCAAGCATCTTCGCGCTTCTAGTTTATCAATCCTATTTCTTATTGTTCTACCATCATACTTTAAATTAAAAAACCCCGGTTTATTGATCTGTGAAATTCTTTCTATGACCAGGGCTGTCCTATTAGATTAAAATAAGATCTATAATGAAAACGGTTAACCTTAAAATTCATAACTTAAACATTTTTAAAATATACTTCCTCCTCGCCATTTTGAACTAATCACATATTCCCAAAGTAAATATACAAGCCTAATGTCAACACGACCAGCACCACACTGCTATGAACGACATACTTCCATGGCTTTACATCAACTATGCCAATATCCGTGATCGCGAATTTTGACATCTGGGGATAGAAATGGGACACGACATGCATAAACAATACATTTAAAACGAACTCAAGACCCCAAATGTGAACAAAATGCATCTCCACGCGAAATACAAAATTAAGGAAAACATAAAAGCTTAATCCGAATATTAGTCCGGCTTTGGCTCCCATTGCCGATACCTTAGGAAAAAAGAATCCGGCTATAATTACCGTAGCTATTGGTACAAAAAATATCCCATTTAACTGTTGTAGCAATTGATATAAACCTTCCGGTGCATAAGCCACATAAGGAGCAATTATAATAGCCATGATTGCCAAAGTCAGTGATGTGTTTCTTCCAAATCTCACCAGACTCTCGTTGCTGACACCGCTGCCGACAATACGCTTATAAAAATCAAGACTAAACACTGTTGCTGCGCTGTTGAGCGCACTGTTAAAAGTACTCAATACAGCTCCTACGATCACTGCAGCAAAAAAACCGGTTAACCACGTGGGTACCAGTTTTTTGACGAGCATAGGGTAAATAGCGTCTTGATCGTCATAGAGCGTGTCTCCATAATAATAAAAGCCAATGATTCCGGGCAAAACGATTATCAATGGCATTAAGAGTTTTAAAAAACCGGTGAGCAAAAGACCTTTTTGTGCCTCTGCAAGATTGACCGCACCCAATGCTCGTTGAATAATAGACTGATGCATTGTCCAGAAATATACCTGATTGATAATAATTCCTGTAAATAATACACTAAACGGCAGAATAGCCTCCCTAGATCCCGGGCCTACCGAAGGTTCTGCACTGATAACATTGAATTTTTCGGGTGCATGGGCAATTAACTTTTGCCAGCCTAGGACGATATTCTTATCGCCGATGTGGTACAGCGCAATCGCTGGTATCATCAAGCCTGCTGCCAGAAGTCCTATCCCATTAATGGTGTCCGTTAAGGCGACCAGCTTTAACCCACCCAATACAGCATAAATGCTACCTAGCCCACCGACGAGCAGTACGGTAATCCAGATGCCCGTCTTTTTTGAAACATTAAGTATAGAGGACACTTCGAATATACTCTCAATATTGAGTGCGCCGGTGTAAAGCACTATCGGCAGTAGGGTTAACACCATAGAGATGACCAATAAAAAAGCTACCATAGACCGTATCATCCCGTCAAATCGCATTTCTAAAAATTCGGGTATGGTCGTTAATCCCATCTTCAGATATCGCGGCATGAAGTATAATGCCGCGATTACAAGGGCAATGGCAGATGTTGCCTCCCAAGTGATGATAATCGCACCATTCCGATAAGATGACCCATTCATTCCTATCAGATGCTCTGTGGAGATATTAGTTAATAATAAAGATCCCGCTATCACCACCCCTGTCAGACTTCTCCCTCCGAGAAAATATCCGTCAGGTGTTTCGCGATTAATCCCACGCAGACGCCACGCGGCATAAACTGCCACGAAAGCTGTAAAGAGAACAAAAGAGCCTAGCTGGCCTAGCATCATCTAGATTTCCCAAGCATGATTAATTGGTCGCTTTGATTTGAATAGGTAGTCTTGCCATACTATTTTCCCAAGCAACGATCATGTCGACTGTGTTTTTTGCGCCATCTATTAAGAGTATTGATAGATTTTCTACTGTTGTGGGTGTCTTTTCTACTTTGCTCGACACTTTTAGCAGATTGTCTTTCTCGTCATGATTGGCCGAGCCCCATGATTGAGCGTTTTTATGAATGATAAATTCCCACGTATCTTTTCCCGCCTTTATAAATAATCCATAAGTTCCTGCTTTAAAGACTTGATTGTTAATTGTCACCTCGTTGAAAAAAGTAATGGTCGTTGTTTCATTCGCCCCTACACGCCATAGCTCGCCATCTTTAATTAACTCACCAAAAATCTTACGTCCCTTCATCTGTGGCCGGCTATAAAGCACACGTATCTGAGGTTCATTGGCTGGGAGGTCTTTAGCATCTACGTAGTTACGCATTCTTGATCGGGTAGGATATTGTACCAGATCCATAGGACTGACATCCGCTATATTCATCACCGGCGGATTAAGATTGATGGGCAGTTTAGCTCGAGTACGATCCCATTCAAAAATCATTTCTACCTTTCCATCATTAACTTTTTGAAATCCTATAGTGAAGTGTTCTCTCACCTCTGTTGTCGCATGAGTAGGGACTGAAGCCGCTACGATGTCCTTAGAAATATCACGGTTTTCAGCTCCGGCGATAAATCGTTCTTTAGATATTTTAATAATCCATTGGGTGGGAAATATCTGAGCGAACATGGTGTATGTGCCGGCGGGAACATAAGTGCCGGCAATTTCTACTGCATTGGCAAATGTTATTTCTGTCGCTTCATTTGCACCTAGACGCCAATCCTTACCCCATGGTTCTAAAACGCCGAATACTTCACGGCCCTTTTTCTGTGGGCGGGAATAAAGCACCTTAATGAGACTGTTCCTATTAGGATCATCCGGGGCTAAGTAATTGCGATATCCAGAAGAAGTCGGATAGTGGGCAATATCCATTGGACTTGCGTCCAGATTCGGAAACTCCAATGTTTGGCCGTTAAGATCAGGAATGCCTGTATAGCTAAGACAAAACAATAAAAGTAGCGATAAGAGTTT
This sequence comes from uncultured Saprospiraceae bacterium, assembly GCA_964396595.1. Taxonomy (GTDB): domain Bacteria; phylum Bacteroidota; class Bacteroidia; order Chitinophagales; family Saprospiraceae; genus CAYNFR01. The sequence goes on from CAYNFR010000001.1 coordinate 184,752, forward strand.
TTTCATTATTCGAAAGATATGGTTTAGAAATTCATATAGTTTATCGACTTCAAAATCGAAGCTTAAAGGTATATTATTAATTCGTCATGATGATCATTATAAGCCAATCAACTCCTGTTCGGTGCATTAAGTTTTTTGAATATCAAAGGGATTAATCAAAAATCTTATCTTGCCACTCAAAACCAAAACATATGAAACCCAGCCTCATACTTATTCTAGGACTATGCTTGTTGTATTCTTGTGCCAAGGTAAAGGATCAAGGTTTATACTCTTTGGTACTAAATGAATACACCACTTATGAAAAGTCTAAAACATCCTCCCGCGATCATTGGTCTAAAATAGATACCGCAGCGTTATCTGCTGAATTGCCCATTTATACGGCAATGACCACCAAAATTGCTTCAGTTGATACTAATTCTTTATCTGAAGATCAGAAAATAAATCTGGATATGATGAGACTTCTGATTCAGGAGAAGATAGACAATATAAGTTATGGAAGTCATCTGATGCCCCTCAATGCAGAAGGAGGTTTCTTAACCGGCATACTCTATCGACTTCAGCAACAAAAAATCGACTCAGACAATAGCGCCGTGACATTTAACAAACTGATGCAAGACCTACCTAGATATTTGCGGCAGCAAATCAATCTTATGAGAGAAGGAATAAGGCAAGGGAAGATTTCCCCAAAAATCATTGTAGAAAACTGTGTTTCTATTCTATCCAATGGCATTAATAGTGAGACCTTGCTTGCGCAAGCAGCGAGTATTGAGAATGACTCTTTACAGCGTGTTGCTCGTTCGATAATCAATGATTCAATCGGAACAGCTCTGTCTGCATTTCAATCATTCCTCAGTCACGAATATCTCGCTGCCGCACCTGAGGCTATAGGCATTTCAGAAGTGCCGGGAGGTCGTAAATATTATGAAGATCGCATCAAATATTTTACTACTTACGACATCTCTCCTGAAGAAGTCTATAACATTGGTCTTCGTGAAGTAGCACGAATAAGGACAGAGATGGAACAAATAATTGCCGAACTCAAATATAAGGGTGACTTTAATGACTTTATTGAGTTCCTCCGGACAGATGAACGTTTTTACCCCCAAGGACGCATGCAACTTCTGCATTATGCCGCATGGCTTTCTAAGAAAATGGAAGGCAAGCTGCCGCAATATTTTGGAAAACTTCCCAGAATGCCATTTACTGTCGAACCTGTGCCTGCCGCTATAGCAGAAAATTACACAGCAGGACGCTACTCTTCCGGATCATATGAAAATCTTAAAGCAGGCGCTTACTGGGTAAATACAACCAAGCTTAAAAGTCGTCCTTTATATGCACTACCCGCATTGACACTTCATGAGGCTGTTCCGGGACATCATTTACAAATCATGTTGGCAGCAGAATTAGAGGATTTACCAGATTTTAGAAAAACGTATCTGAGTGCTTTCGGCGAAGGCTGGGCACTTTATTGTGAATGGCTAGGAATAGAAGCGGGCATGTATGAAACACCTTATGATCACTTCGGGCGGCTGACATACGAAATGTGGAGAGCATGCCGACTAGTCGTTGATGTCGGCATGCATTACAAAGGCATGACGCGCGATGAAGCAGTAGATTTTATGGCAAACAATACTGCCCTATCCCTCCATGAAGTAAATACAGAAATCAATAGATATATAGGATGGCCGGCACAAGCCGTGTCGTACAAGATGGGCGAGATTAAAATCAGAGAATTGCGCAAGACAGCTGAATCTGTGCTGGGTGAAAAATTTAATATCCGGGATTTTCATGATCTGGTGCTCAAAAATGGTTCGATTCCGCTTAATTCACTAGAGTCAATTGTTAAAAAAGAGATTGCTCTCAAACTTGCTTCCTGATGAGCCTAGTGTGTTATCGTCCTAAATGTTGTACAATCCAATAATTCAGAGCATCTTTGTAAACATTTTTTAAACATTGTTAAATAATTTTTTAAGCTAGCCTAAAAATTATGAGCGTCGTAGAAATGAAAGTGCCCGTTATAGGGGAATCAATTAAAGAAGTAACTCTATCCACGTGGCTAAAGAAAGATGGAGAATATGTGAACATTGATGAGGCTATTTGCGAATTTGAGTCCGACAAAGCTACATTGGAATTTCCAGCGGAAGCCTCCGGTAAGCTTATTCATGTTGCTGGCGAGGGGGAAGATCTCGCAATCGGTGCGCTAGTCGCTAAAATTGATACATCAGCAAAAAAAGACAGTTCGGCCTCCTCACCTTCCGGATCTACTCAAGTTCCGAAAGTAGAACCAAAAGCTGAAACGGTTGTCGCTACTCCTAGCACCACCTCATCATATGCTTACCAGCATCCGTCTCCTGCCGCAGCCAAAATCCTTGCTGAAAAAGGGATATCCCCCGCTGATGTACAAGGTTCAGGTAGAGATGGTCGCATAACAAAAGACGATGCCTCCAAAGCAAGTCCTGCCACTCAGGTATCACAGACTGCTGCCCCCAAAGTATCAGACCCCTCATCTAGTGCTTTCAGTCGCAACTCAAGACGCGAAAAAATGTCTCGCATGAGACGCACTATTGCTACAAGACTTGTAGAAGCTAAAAACGAAACAGCCATGCTCACCACCTTCAATGAGGTGGATATGACAAATATTTTTGAGTTCCGCAAAAAATATCAGGATGCTTTCGTCGCTAAGCATGGTATTAAGTTAGGATTTATGTCCTTGTTTTCGAAGGCATGCGCACAAGTGCTTCTAGAAATGCCTGAAGTAAACGCCATGATAGAAGATAATGATATGATTTATCACGATTACGCGGATATATCTATCGCCATATCCACAGATTCCGGTCTAGTCGTACCCCCTGTCCATAATGTGGAATCTTTGGAGTTGTATGAAATCGAAATAAAAATTAAAGAGCTGGCCGAAAAGGCGCGCAAGGGTACTCTTACGCTGGACGAGATGAAAGGTGGAACATTCACCATTACTAATGGTGGCGTATTTGGCTCGCTGATGAGTACACCTATCATCAATCGTCCCCAGTCGGCCATACTCGGAATGCACAGCATTAAAGAGAGGCCGGTTGTAATCAATGGAGAAATCAAAATACGACCGATGATGTATCTGGCCTTAAGTTATGATCACCGCGTAATCGATGGTAGTTCTTCAGTGAGATTTTTAGTCAAAGTCATAGAATTACTCGAAGATCCGGTCAGGCTTTTAATGAAACTATAATTAAAGTGACTCTACAACAATTATTTGATTATCTCACAGCCAATCCCATCTTGGTGGTTTTCTTTTATGTAGCGATACCATTAACAGCATATATAGCTAGCGTATTGGGACGTGGAGAAGGTCATCTGACTCCATGGAAGCAATTGTACTGTATCTTAGTGTACCTCGCTGTTATTCCGGGGATGTTTGCGCTACTACTTAATATTTACTTTTTTCTATTCGAACGGCAACCGATTATGCAAACTAATCTATTTACCCAAGTGCTGCCGTTCATAACCATGATTGTCAGCTTGATGGTAATTAAGAAAAATGTGCCATTTGACTTGATTCCGGGCTTTGACAAATTATCAGGTCTGGCAATGATATCCTTCACATTGCTTGGGCTTATGTGGATACTTGATAAAACGCGTATCATCGCTATCACATTCATGCCATTTTACTATGTGATCATCATTCTCATTGTGGCCTTCATCATGGTAAGGATAGGTTTTAAACGCTTGATCCGGTAAAAGAACAGGTCTCACAGGAGATCAATATTTTACTTGATAAGGCAGGCTAGTCCATCGATTATTTTTAATCCTAAATCGCCAGAGCTTCTGCGCCCATTCGTCGGCATAGGCGATACCTACTCTTTGACTTGCTATGATATCAGCAGCAGACAATTTGTAATCATCTTCACATAATCTGACCGCACCATCAGGATCACAAAGATCCACCCCGTTCACATCGGTAGTGATATTTAAAGCCTTTGTCCATTTGCCAGGGCCATTAGTCATGGATATAGATTCTACCTTTAAATTCCGATTTTTTGACATAATCTCCACACCACATATTGGTTCTGTAGCTCGTATTAAGACGGCATGCGCAACACCTGCGACGCCCGTAACCACATTAAATAAATGATGTAATCCGTAGCATAAATAAATATATGCGATTCCCGCCGCACCGTACATAACTTCATTTCGCAGCGTACGACGACAATTATACGCATGACTGGCCTTATCTTCGGGTGCGCAGTATGCTTCTGTCTCGACTATTCTGACGACCATCGTGTTTTCTCTATCACACGATACGATTAATTTACCCAATAAAGATTGAGCGATACCCACTACATCTTCAGAGCAAAGGCTAGCTCTATCGATTACCTTATAATCATTCTTGATCATTTATTTAAACTGATATTATTACTGAATATAGTGTTAATGTCAGACTTCCAATGGACTAAATGTCTGATAGGTAAAATGTTAATGTTTATATATGTATTATAAATATTTATAATATTTATTTAGCTTTGTTCCACGTACAAACGAACAGATGTTGTTATTGCTGTTTTCATTATGTATATCCTTTTTTATCAGCACGGCAGTCATGCCGTCTTTTATACGCATAGCTTTTAAACACAATCTTCTCGATCGACCCAATGAACGCAAAAGCCATGTCAGCCCCACGCCTACAGTAGGTGGATTATCCATCTTTATAGGCTTCATGATGGTAGTGTTAATGATGAGTTTTATTTTAAGTAGTTGGATTCTTGGGTTGATCCTTTTGTCTTTGAGCATTATGCTTCTCGTGGGCCTTCGGGATGATTTAGATCCGATGAGGCCGATAGAGAAACTTCTAGGACAAATAATTGCCGTCTCTATTTTGATTTTTTTCGCTGACATACGCCTCACGCAATGGTATGGGGTTTTTGGATGGGAAGAGATGAGCTATAGTGCAAGTGTATGGGTCAGCCTCTTGGTGTATATATTCTTGATCAATTCATTTAATCTGATTGATGGAATAGACGGATTATGTGCAAGTCTGAGCACAATGGTCATATTAATATTGGGTATGTGGTTGCATCTGCTGGGGGATGTACATTTTTCGATATTGGCTTTTGCCGTGGCAGGAGGCACAATAGCTTTTCTGAGATATAACATCACTCCTTCTCGGCTCTTCATGGGGGACACAGGGTCGCTAGTATTGGGCTCTGTTTGTACCATACTCGCTATTCATACTGTAGAACTAAATCACAGTTTACATTCTTCCCCTCATGCTTTAACAGCGGGTAGCACAATCATCATAAGTCTTTTATCCTTGCCTATTTTTGACACCCTACGTGTGTTCGTCATTCGCATTGCCAGTGGACGATCACCATTAGAGCCTGACAGAAATCATATTCATCATTTGTTGATAAAAGTCGGGATGAGTCATATGCAAGCAACGGCCTTTTTGTTACTCATCACTTCGGGGTTTGTATTCTTGGCTCTCGAAATGGGTTCTGGAAATCTTATTTCTTATTTAGCTGTTTACATCGCAATAGCATCCTTTTTAACTCTTATTCTGAAGCAGGTTATCGATATAAAGGGCAAATTGGCGCGGACAAATTAGCCCGCTTCCTAATCTAGCAATTGAACAGTTTTTATCCGTTAACTTCCTCTTGGCTCACTTCAAGTAATAAGCAAGTGTTAATCGCATTGGGTCTGTTAAGTCGCAGATATTTTTTTCTCAGACAAGTGAAAAAATTTGCGCACAGTCGGGCTACGTATGAATTTTTCTTGAAGTATGGAGGAAAAAGAGCAAGACTTGGGCTTACTAAAATTCGGTTAACACGACACTGTGATCAATCTGTTCGCGCATTCTTTCAAGCAACACCCTTGCGTCGCGAAGCGACTTGACATTTTCTTTGCTCATAATCAGAAAATTTTTTGCTTGCTTAAGGCTTATTCCTTGAAGGCTGCCTGTGGTTGAGATGTGCTCCATCAATTTTTTGAATAACTCGGATTCGAAATAGCTGCTTTGGGGACTACTTAAGAAGAATGCTTTGAGTGTCTTATTTTTTAATACGATTCTTTCGAATCCAAGTCTTTTGGCAATCCAGCGCAATCTCAACCCCTCAAATAACTCTTCGACCTGATCAGGCATTTTGCCGAAGCGATCAATCAATGCAGCTCTAAAAGCCATCAATTCTTCTTCTGTTGCAATATCATCAAGTTGAGTGTATAAGCTCAATCTCTCTTGAATGTTGTTAACATAATGGTCAGGTATCAACATTTCCACATCTGTATCAATCTCGACATCCCGAACGTATGAATGGTTATTACTCAGTTCATCGGCAAACACATCCTTATAGTCCGTCTCTTTAAGCTCCATAACGGCTTCTTCGAGTATACGCTGGTAGGTTTCATATCCTATATCGGCAATAAATCCACTTTGCTCTGCGCCAAGCAGATTGCCGGCACCTCTTATATCAAGATCCTTCATCGCAATATTAAATCCACTTCCCAATTCAGAAAACTCTTCTAATGTCTTCAAGCGCTTCCGCGCTTCCGCCGTCAATACAGACACCGGAGGCGTAAACAAATAGCAGAATGCTTTTTTAGCAGATCTTCCTACGCGTCCCCTGAGTTGGTGAAGGTCACTGAGACCAAATTGATGCGCATTATTAATGATCATCGTATTGGCATTGGGTATATCAAGTCCTGTCTCGATAATATTCGTGCAGATCAATACATCATGTCGACCCTCTATAAAATCTAAAAGCGTAGATTCTAAAGCCTTGGATTCCATCTGTCCATGTGCTGTGGCAATATTGAGGTCAGGACACAATCTCTTAACTAGTGCAGAGATATCCGGAAGACTCTTGACACGATTATGCACGAAGAAAACCTGTCCACCACGATGCACTTCATAATAAATAGACTCCTGAATAAGCTGATCGCTAAAAACTCTGCGCTCTGTGTGAATCGGCTGCCTATTGGGTGGAGGGGTGCGCATTATAGAGAGGTCGCGGGCATTCAGTAAAGAGAATTGAAGCGTACGTGGTATCGGTGTAGCCGTCAATATCAAGGTATCCACATTTACTCTCATTCCTCGAAGTTTCTCCTTGGCGGCTACGCCAAATTTTTGCTCCTCATCAATTACCAGTAATCCCAAATCCTTAAATGCGATCTTACTATTTAAAATCGCATGGGTGCCTATAAGTATGTCGATCTTGCCAGCTTTTAACTCCTCAAAAACCTTGTTTTTCTCAGCTGTTGACTTAAACCGATTGATATATTCTACTGTCACAGGAAGATCTTTCATACGCGCAGTGAAAGTCTTATAGTGCTGCAATGCCAATATCGTCGTAGGCACTAGTATCGCCACTTGTTTTCCATTGACGACCGCCTTAAAAGCTGCTCTTATAGCCACCTCTGTCTTACCGAAGCCAACATCACCGCAGACAAGTCTATCCATGGGATAGGATGCTTCCATATCCTTTTTTACGGCTACGGTAGCGTTGTACTGATCCGGTGTATCCTCATATAAAAACGATGCTTCCAATTCAGTCTGCAGATACCCATCCGGCGCAAAGGCAAATCCCTCTGAGGCCTTTCGCTTAGCATATAGTTGGATGAGCTCTTTGGCGATATCCTTGACTTTCTTCTTAGTCCTAGCCTTTAATGTTTTCCATGCATCGCTGCCGATCTTGTCCAGGGATGGGGGTGTTCCATCTTTGCCAATATAACGTGAAATCTTATGTAGCGAATTAATACCCACATATAGCACGTCATTATTCTTGTAGAATAATCTAACTGATTCCTGTATATGGCCGTTGATGTTAATTTTTTCTAGCCCGCTGTATTTGCCTATGCCGTGATCTATGTGTACTACAAAATCCCCCGGTTGCAACTCCTTGAGCATCCGCAGGGTTATCGCCTGATCAGCCGTAAATCCACGTCGCAAATTATACCTATGAAACCGCTCAAATATCTGATGGTCTGTATAGCAAGCTACCTTGAGTTCCGGATCGATAAATCCTTGGTGGATTGCCTTAGGGATGGGGTGAAACTTAATATTCGCTTGTAGATCCTGGAATATGCTGTAAAAACGCTCTATCTGCTTAGTACTGCTAGAAAACAAAAAGGATTCAATCTGGTCTTTATTCTGAGACCTGATGTCTTCTATTAATAATTCGAACTTGCGGTTAAAACTACGCTGTGGCATTCCGCCAAATGATAATTGAAGATTATACTCCTTGATAAGATCAGTAGCGCGATAAAAAATCACATGCTTAGATCCGATACTTTCTATTATGCTATCAGGATAAATAAAAGCTCGCTCTTTAAATATTTCTTTGAGCGTGTCATCTTCCAGTAGGCTGACACTTTTGCTAAATTCTTCTGCTTTGAAAAGACATTGCTCTAGGCGCTCCTTAAGTTGATCCGCGTCTTTTACCCAGATGATAGCATCCTCGAGCATTACATCGAATATACTTACTTTATGCGACTGATTAAAATGACCTACTACATTGGGAATGATGGCCAGCTTTGATATAGACCTAATCGAGAGCTGTGTGGCGGGGTGAAAAGTTCGCATGCTCTCAACCTCATCATCAAATAGCTCAATGCGATAAGGCCATTCATTACCGAATGAAAAAATATCCACTATACCACCGCGTATAGAAAACTGTCCAGGCTCATAAACAAAATCCACCCGCTCAAATCCGTATTCTATTAATACTTCCAGCAAAGTGTCAAGCTGAAGCATTTCTCCTTTTGAGAGTTCAAGTCGATGCCCTTCAAGCAATCGCGGGTCTAAGACTTTTTCAAACAAAGCCTCAGGATAGGTTACCACGATCTGGTCTATATTCTTTTTGAGAGAAATACGATTGACGGCTTCCGTACGGAGCAAAATGTTGTGGCTGTCAATTTCTTCAAATTGCCGTGGTCGTTTAAATGAATCCGGAAATAAGGAGACGTTCGCCTCTTCACGCAATACTTCCAAGGTATTCAATATATATGCTGCTTCTTCCTTGTCCATCGCGATAATAAGATGATTCCCTATACCGCATTTCTGTAGTCCCGACAAGACAAAGCAATCTTGCGCGCCGATTAGTTGATTGACTAATAGACGTTGTGGAGATTCTGCTGAACGCAGAAGATTGACAAGTTTTTTGACCCGCTCGTCATGTGCGTAATAACTGAGCAGTCTTTCTAAATTATCCACGGCGGCAAATATATTCAGAATCACCTAACTCGCGCCGCACATTAGTGTTCTAAATGCCCAATTCAGCTATCTTTAAAGATAGGCGCTTGTTTAGTCAGCTGTGCCTTAAATGCTTCATTGAGGTCGTCTGTCAGCAAGAACGCCGAGTTATATAGCGCCATATATTCGAGTGACTCCTCAACAGAATGATCACGTGTGTAGCGCATGATCTCCTTAGTGCCTCTGATGACCATTGGGGATTTAGAGGCTATTTCCCCAGCTATTCTGCGTACATCAGCCATCATGTCGCTCGGTGTAGCATAGCATTGATTGACAAATCCGATTTCTTTAGCTTCTGCACCATCAAATTTTCTACCCGTAAATGCGAGTTCCGCCATGATGCCGGGTGCTATGATCTTCGGTAAGCGCTGCAAGGTGCCGATATCCGCCACAAGTCCTAGATCCACTTCCTTGATAGCAAAGTAAGCATCACTGCTGCAATAACGAATATCGCAAGCCGAGATAATATCCACTGCACCACCTATACATGCTCCATGAACAGCGACAATAACCGGTTTACGACATTTCTCTATAGCGGTGATTGCCCCCTGAAGACGGAGGATGAAAGCTCTGATCTTTTCTCTTTTGACACCCTCGCAGCTGATCTGTGCATATTGGCTGACACCCATCAACAGTTCAAGATCTATTCCCGAGCAGAAATGCTTGCCATTACCGGTCAGGATCACTACTCTGACTGATGGATCTTCACTAAGCTGATCAAATATAGATTTCATATCTATCCATGCTTGATCATGAAGCGCGTTATATTTATCGGGCCGGTTAAATGAAACATTGGCGACATAGTCGCTTATATCGACCTTAAAAAATGGATCTGTCATTATTGAAGTTTTAGATTGTCAAAATTCTGAAGAAGTTGTGCTGTACCTGAGAGTCGAGGGTCTGCCGCGAGCTCTATTTCTAGTCCGTCTCGCAGTGTCGTATGAAAGCCATCATTATATAGTTTTTTGATTGCTTGTATCGTCTGCACATCATTCTTGAGTATATCTTTTGCCACTTCATTAACGCCCTTATCAAGATCGCCGGCAGGATAGCAGCGATTGACTAATCCAATTTTCTCAGCCTCGATCCCTTTGATAGGACTAGCGCGAAAGCTCATCTCCTTGGCTCGATGAAGCCCTATTCTTCGTGACAAGCGCTGTGTCATGCCCCATCTCGGCATGATCGACCATTTACTGTGCGTATCACCGAATACCGTATCCTCTTCACAATACATCAGATCAAACATAAGCGCTATCTCCAACGCCCCTGTAAAACAATAGCCATGTACCTGAGCTATTGTCACCTGAGGGATAATGTCTAACAAGCGTGATAACCTAAGACCCGTCTCTAGCACCCCGCTATCCGACCCAAAAGCTTCTGCATTATTCTCTTTCAGATCTACCCCGGCACTGAACGCTCTTCCCGCACCCGACAATATAATTATTCGACAATCCGCCCGACCACTTATATCTTCGATAGCTGTAAAGAGCTCATTTATCAGTACCAGATTGAGCGCATTGAGCTTGTCAGGTCTATTGAGTACGATCTTCGCTACTCCCTCTGACAGTTGCGTTTCTAGCAATTCGTACATGATCAGGTGAGGATAGGTGCATGAAGAATGCCACCGTCATTGACTAATACAGAGCCTGTCATGTAGGACGAGGCATCCGAAGCTAGAAATACGGCAAGGCCCGCCATTTCGTCTGGCATTGCCATACGATTGAGTGGAATTTTTTCTTCAAATTTCTTCTTGTTGTTCTCATCTGCCCATAGGGCGGCACTTAGTTTAGTCTTGACTAATCCGGGGCAAATAACATTGACACGGATATTGTGTCTTCCCCATTCGGCAGCCTGATTTTGTGCAAGCATGATTAATCCTGCCTTGCTGACATTGTATGCTGCAAATCCTGCTGATGGATGAAGACCCTCTATACTACTGATGTGTATAATACTCCCTCCGCCGTTCTTTTTCATATGTGGAAAAGCTAATGAACTGAGTTGCAAGCATGCATGAAGATTAATATCCAATGTCCGTTGAAAAGCGGACATTGGCATGTCTTCAATCGGGCCGAAGTATGGGTTTGTCCCTGCATTATTAATCAGTATATCTATGCGACCATAATGTGCAATAGTCTTGTCTATCAATTCTTGTTGATGTGTCGGATCTGCCACATGACATGCGATACCATACGCTTCAAGCCCATCCGCTTTAAATGCTTCTGCCACTTCTTCTACACTCTCTTGCTTACGACTACTGACGACAACCTTAGCGCCAAACTCCGCCAACCCACGAGCCATTGCCTCGCCGATACCCTTACTTGCCCCCGTAACGATCGCCACTTTACCGCCGAGGTGGAATAAATTTTTGATTCTAGTTTTCATTATTTTAACAGTTCTTCTCGGATAAAGGTAAAAGCATATCACTACTTCACACAGCCAATAATTGTCATAAACTTGTTTTTAGCTGAACTCATTTAGCTTTAATTATATCTTAAATGCCTGCGAAGACAGAATTTATCCAGCTTATTTGCATTTTTACTCTTATGAAGCAGCTACTTTCGATCATTGTGATCTTGTTATCGAGCTATGTCGGGACAGCTCAGCCTACGTCCGCCAATGACGATGTATTTCTGGAGCACCTTAAGAGTGTTAAGTTTCATATCAGTGGGCTGCCTACCAGTATGCCTATCATTGATCTCAATAGTACGGCGACACTAGAGTTAAGTTTTGACGATATATTGGGCGGAGATCGCAATTATTCTTATCGCCTCGTTCACTGTGACAAAGATTGGGTGCCTACTACACAGCTTGATGAACTGGAATATATTGACGGATTTAATAACAAGCGGATACGTGACTACGACTACTCCAATGGCACTCGACTTAACTATACCCATTATAAGCTCACATTGCCCAATAGAGATATCCGCTGGCGCTTATCGGGCAACTATTTGCTGGAAGTTTATGATGATGACAGCGATGAGCTAGCGTTAACAAGACGATTTGCGGTAGTGGAGCGAGGTGTTAAAATAGGAGGAGAAGTAACGCGAGTATTGAGCGGTCGTGATGTCAATTCCCATCACCAGCTATTATTTAAAATCAATCATAAAGATTTCACCATTCGCAATCCACAACGAGAGCTATTCGTCACGGCGATTAAAAACAGCCAATGGCCTTCGGCAATACATAATATTACCCCTCAAGCGGTAATGGGCTATGATATATTATTTGACCGCACGGTCAATATTACATTCCCTGCGGGTCGTGATTATCGCGGTATAGATTTGCGTGCAGTCAGGGCTAGGGGATTGGGTGTGTATCGCATGGAGGTCACCCGGGATGAAATAGTCGTTACGGCTGAACTTGATCAAAATAAGCGTGGATGGCCGTTCGCATTTTTTAATGATCTGAACGGTGATTTCGTCATCGAGAGCCGTGAAGTTAATAATGCCCATATACGTGCAGAGTATATTAACACCATTTTTACGCTTGACCCCATCAAGCAGGTTGTCGATGGAGAAGTGTACCTGATGGGTGAATTTTCTGATTGGTTACCTCGAGAAGAATACCGCATGCAATATCAGGCTGATCAAGGTGTCTATGTCGGGCAGGCCCTATTAAAACAAGGTTATTACGATTACACCTATGGTGTGGTATATGATGATGGCGTTCTAGACCTAAGTTATTTCGAAGACGATCTATTCGGAACAGTCAACGAGTACACTTTACTATGCTTTATTAGGGAATTCGGGGCACGCTACGACAGGCTGATCGGCGCTATCCAATTTCGTAATAACTAATCATATTTCCTTCTAAAAAATACCGTTTATCTATTTGAACGCCTGATTCATATAAATAGAAGCCTAGCAAAAAGGCATAAATGTATCTTCGGCTCATTGTTGTATTATGAATCTATTTTGCTATGGCAAGAAGTTTAATCAAGGTTATATGTGTCCTTATGTTGACGAGCCAGTTAAGTGCTCAGGAAAATTGGACATTAAAGCGATGCATTGAGCATGCGATATCGCATAGTATCGATGTTGAACAAGCGAATATTCGGATTAAAGACGCTGCATTGACCACCAAGGTCAGCAAGCAGCAGCAATATCCTAACCTGTCCTTTCAGTCCAATGCTTTTATAAATTTCGGTAGATCCATAGACCCTACCACAAACCAGTTCATCACCACTGAGTTTTTCTCCAATGGCTATGGCTTTAATGCCAATGCCATCCTCTACAATGCGGGAAGACTTAAAAACGAGATAAGACAGAGCAAGCTCCAAGAAGGGGCTGTGATCGAAGATAAAAATGCGGTTATTGATCAGATTACTGTAAATGTTGTTACAGCATTTTTTAGAGTCCTCTTCGGTAAAGAAAACTTAGCCAATGATAATGTCCAACTCAGAATTTTAGATGATCAGATCTCCCAATTGCAAAAACTGATCAACGCAGGAGCCAGACCGGCATTTGAAGTGCTTGATCTGGATGCACAGAAGGCAGCCATCGAACAACAAATGGCGCGGACGCAGAATGAAATAGACCTCGCCTTTATCGATCTCAAAGCTGTTCTGAACCTTCCCTTAACATATGATATGGACATTAGCTCTCCACCTATAGAGCAATCAACTTACACAAACATAGACCTTACCAGTATTGAAGAAATCTATTCGAGAGTATTGGGGCGTCAGCCTGCTGCCCGAGCTATTCAACAACGCCTTGCAGGTGCAGCTGTTTCGGAGGAAATAGCGCGATCACAGTTCTACCCCGTATTGGCCGCCGGCCTGAATAGTGGTTCTAACTTTTCTAACCAATTCAGAGAAGTAGTCGGAATAGACCTTCGAGAGGTAACTTCATCAGTGCGTATTAATGGCGATCCCGCTGTCATCAGCACTGAGCAAGGCATACCCATCTTTGCCAATAAACCTTATTTTCCTCAGATTTCTAGCAACTTCAATTATGGCGTCGGGGTCAATCTGACGATGCCAATATACAATCGCTATACGGCTAAATCAGGCGTACAACGCGCTAAACTTAATATCGAAAACCTCAATGCTGAAAAAGAGAAAAATGAATTGTCCGTACGCAACATAGTCGGCCAACTTTATACAGATGCGAAAGGTGCAAGAAAGAATCTTGATGCTGCCCAGCGCACCGTCAAAGCTAGACAAGCAGCATTTGACAATGCAGAAAAACGCTTTGGTGTAGGCGCGATAGACAGCTTCGAATATATTAATTCACAAAACCAACTCGCACAAGCAAAGACAACAGAAATCATTGCACGGTTCGACTATGCATTGCGCATTAAACTTTTAGATTTTTATCAAGGATATCCTGTCACATTAGAATAATCTCATAACATTATGGCACAGACTAAAAAACAAGGAAAGAACTGGCTATTATGGGTACTTGCCCTGATTATCGTCGGAATATTGGCCGCTGTTTTTATAAAAAACAAACAAAAACCCAAGGGAACACTTGTAGACACTTCTCAGACTGAAATTCGCACTATTCGTGAAACAGTCAGCGCTAGTGGTCGCATCTATCCGGTAACCGAAGTCATCATCAGCAGTGATGTGTCGGGAGAGATAGTAGAACTTTTTGTTCAAGAAGGTGACTCCGTTACCAAGGGTCAAGTACTCGTACGCATTGATCCAGAATTGTATATTAGTAATGTACAGCGGGGAGAAGCAAACTTAAATAATACCAAAGCCCAGCTCGCCACCTCCCGTGCACAGATACAAAATGGAATCGCTCAAAAAGGCGAAATCGAAACACAGCTTATCCAAGCAAAGCGTGTCCATAATAGAAACATCGAGTTGTTTAAAGATGGTGTTATATCTCAACTGCAATTTGATGAATCCCTAGCGCAACTAGAGTCTCTTGAGGCGCGTCTACGCAGTGCAGCTGCTAACATCAAATCTTCCGAGGAAAGCGCGAGAGCCGCAGAATACAATGTTAAAAGCGCCGAAGCATCCCTCAGAGAGTTACAAACAAACTTAAGTCGTACCACGATCAAAGCTCCAACAAGTGGCATCATTTCTCGTCTCAGTGCCGAAAGAGGAGAGCGCGTCGTAGGAACGATACAAATGACTGGCACAGAAATCATGCGTATTTCAGATCTCAGAAACATGGAAGTTCAAGTAGAAGTCTCTGAAAATGATATAATCAAAGTATCCCTAGATGACGACGTGGACATAGAAGTGGACTCATATGTGGATAGAAAGTTCTCCGGAAAAGTTACAGAAATTGCCAATTCTGCATCTAATGCTCTCAAGCAACCCGGTCAAGCTACCACGTTGAATACCGCACAAGTGACAAATTTCATCATCAAAATTGCCATTGATCCGGAATCATATCAGGATATTATCACCGAAAGAAATAAATTCCCATTCCGTCCCGGGATGTCTGCGTCGGTAAAGATAACTACTGCAGTAAGGGAAAATGTAGTCGCGGCTCCTATACAGGCAGTCACAGTGAGGGCAGATACTGATGACAAAGATAAAAAAGGGACAAAAGCAAAATTTGACGAGGTAGTCTTCGCATACCAAGCTGATACAGCCGCAATGATCAAAGTAAAAACCGGTATCCAAGACGATGAATTTATAGAGATTCTAGAAGGTGTTACAAGTGATCAAGAACTTGTCTCAGGACCATATGCTAAGTTGGCAAGAGAGCTTAAGGCCGGAGAGTTGTTGAGAAAAAAGTCCGCCAAAGAGAAAAAAGTCAAAAAATAATATGTGGTTACAGATAGAGCCCTGATTATATTCATAAAAAATCCCCGTCTCGGACAAGTAAAAACGCGTCTGGCTAGAGATGTAGGAGAGGAAAAGGCTCTTGAATGTTATTTTGAACTATTACACCACACAAGGTCACTTGCCTTGCAGATCTGCAACTGTGAACGATGGCTATTCTACAGCGATTATCTTGACACGCAGGATCAGTGGGATAATAAATATTTCAAAAAAGCCTTACAAAAAATAGGTACATTAGGCGAGCGATTAAAACATGCTGCTGCCCATGTAGTAAAAGAATCTCAGACCCATATAATAATGGGATCGGACTGTCCTTATATAACCAAAGTCCATGTTGATCTGGCATTTGCTACCTTACAAAACCACGATCTAGTAATAGGGCCGGCCACAGATGGTGGTTATTATTTAATAGGAGCAACAAATTACTACCCTAGTCTTTTTGAAGACATACGCTGGAGCACTGAACACACCTTAAGCGATACTTTGAGAAAAGCGGATGAACTTAATCTCAAAACCTTCATGCTAGAAACCCTTGATGATATAGACACTATAGCTGATTGGCAAAAGTTTGTTGCTAGTCAGACATAAGCAAATCGATGTACCTCTAAGCTCATGTACATATACTAATCCAGCTAAAAAATACCTGCAAACTAAAAACCAAGTGCTCAGCTTATAGATTAACACAGGAATACGCGTATATTTAATGACCGTATCAGAATTAAACGTTCGCGAATGGTACTCAGAAGACTATACTTAGGGGGATTGTGGGGCTTCTTGCTCTGTTATTCTTATATCGTCATGGGTCAAAGCATTCGCACTGAATTCGGAAAAAACAGGATTCAATATCACGATGACTTCTCTAAGTGGTGGGAATACGAGACAGAAAATTTTTATGTGTACTGGTACGGCAAAGGGCTAAACGTCGCCCAATCCGTCATTCAGATTGCGGAAGCTAATTATCCTTGGCTTCAGAGTCTTGTCGAACATAGGATCAATGACAAAATCGAAATCATCGTTTATGTCGATCTATCAGACTTGCGACAGAGCAATATAGGCGCAGAAGAAACATTTGAAACAAGACATGATCGCACCAAGGTGATCGGCTCGAAGATCTTTGTATACTTCGATGGAAACCACCAGAACCTCGAACGCAGGATAAGAGAAGGTATAGCGGAAGTATTTTTTAATTCTATGTATCATCCCGGTGGCCTTCAGGAAATTGTCACCAGTGACCCTGATCTTGATCTGCCACAATGGTTTAAACTTGGCTTCTTCAGCTATGCAGGGGCGACATGGGATTATTTGATCGAAGATGAACTTCGTGATCTCTGGCATCGAAACAAGAGATACCACAACTTTGATCATTTAGCATCAGATCATCCCAGAGTAGCCGGACATGCCTTGTGGCACTTTTTGTCTCAGGAATATGGTCAGACTTCTATCACCACATTGCTTTACCTGATGAGACTCAGACCCGATCTGAAAGAGAATGTCGAATTCATCTTTGGGTTTAATTTAAAAAAGCTTAAGACCGATTGGTCTCATTATTTCACACAGTTTTATAACAGAGAATCCGGTGTTTTCACGCCTACTGACTCAGTGAATCGTCTCCAAGAAGGTTTTCATAGATATTTTCCTAAGTCTCAATTACGTCTAAGCCCCGATGGCCAAGCAATCGTTTATACAGTCAACCGCGAAAACAAAACCTATACCTATTTGCTAGAAGCTGGCACTTCTAAACCAACATTAATTTTTACACAAGGTCATCGCAATGCCGTCCAACAACCAGATTACAATTACCCCGCCATCTGCTGGCATCCGTCTAGATACGAAATCACTATTGCATACGAACGCCAAGACCTCATCTGGATACGCAAGCTAGATCTTGCCTCCGGAGAATATGTAGAGCAAGACATCCCGGAGAATGTACAACGAGTGTATCATATCGACTATATCACAGATGATGAATATATGATGAATGGTGCGATCAATGGCTATTCGGAATTATTTACCTATCGCACACGCAGCCGCAATGTCTCTGCTATCACACGAGATTTTTATGATGATCTGGATGCTACCTACACGCGACTAGGTGGGCAATGGGGAATATTATTTTCTTCCAACCGCCCTACACCATCTATTTTCAATAAAGACATAGACACATTGTCAACGACCACCAATTTCGACTTATATTTTCTCCCGACAGGATCGGACCTTGCTTTAAAATTAACGAACACGCCAGATATTAACGAGCGTCATCCACGACTGGTCAACGGGCATTATATCACCTACCTCAGCAATTACAGCGGTGTCAATAATCGATGGGTCTTTGACCTCAATTCTCGCAGACCACCTTACCAACAGACTAATTTTAATAGAAATATTATTAATCACGAAGCGGTAGAAGGCAGTGACAAAGTAGTATTTCAAGCGTATAATAACGGTGAATATCAAATATTTCTAGATCGGCCAAACTGGAACGAGAGCCTTGCACCTCATTTTACACCGGCAACAATAGCACCTCAAGCGTTAGTAAAACAAGAAGACGTCAGAATTATTCAGAATCAAGATCAGAACATTCCTAAGTTCCTGACACAATTTGACGATCCCCCTAATGTCGAACCACTAGAGTCCAATGCACGATACAAAATTGACAACCGTGATTTTTTTGTACAAAAAATAAAAGCAGCAACTAATCAAGGGATTGAACCATTTTATTCTTCTCAGGCAGTCTCCTCGCGGAGAAAGTTCAAACTCGAAGAATTGTCCCTCAAAGCAGATAACTCTATACTCTTCGAAGGTCTTGAATCTTACACGAATAGAGACCTGGAGACTCAGATTCAACAGCCGGGATACTTGCTTAAAGGGGTGAGTAAAGATATGTACGAGGATTTTGCGATACAGATGGGCATTAGAGTCCCATTTAATTTCAGGGGCTCAGAAGTGTTTGCTATATATGATGATCGTCGGAAGCGGATCGATAAAAGAATCGCCTTCTACAGACAGCAAAAATCGACAGACTTTCCATTTGGTAATTTGTTACGAAGAGAGAGATCCTTGGCCACCTTCGGACAATATCGATTGAGCTATCCTTTTGACACATACAGAAGTGTGCGTGCCACAGGCACGCTGAGACAAGATCGCTTGTTTTTTCTCAATGGAGATCCTATTGCTGCAGAATCGCCACGATTATCTGAACATAGAGCTATCTTGAAACTGGAGTATATTTATGATAATAGCCTGACGATCGATTTGAACTTGTTAACAGGTACACGATATAAATTCTATACAGAGATTATTAACAGATTTGATATTCAGCTATTTGATGGATTTCGGCTTAGGCCCCATACCGGATTTACAACCGCTGTAGGCTTCGATGCCAGACATTATATACCTATTCTGAGACATAGCATAGTCGCATTCAGGGGAGCCGGCGCAGCATCAGTAGGTAGCGAAAAAGTACTTTACTTCATCGGGGGTACAGATGGGTGGCTTATACCTAAGTTTAATGAAGACTCCCCTGTCCCTGCCAATGCTAACTTTGGTTTCAGGGCGAATACGCCCAATTTGCGAGGCTTCATCAACAATACGCGCAGCGGTCAAAGTTTCTTATTGGGAAGTGCAGAGCTGCGGATGCCGATTTTTAAGTATCTTTCTCGAAGCGAACTAACATCGGGTTTTCTTAGAAATATACAGATAGTGGGCTTCTTTGATACAGGCTCAGCATGGCATGGCTTACTTCCGTCACAAGTGGATAAAGCATTCAATACCGTCACTATTCAGGATTCTCCGGGCGTGACGGTCAGGCTAGATCTAGAGAAAAGCACCTTCATCTATGGTTATGGTGTAGGCGCAAGAATAAATTTCTTAGGATATTTTGTCCGAGGTGACTACGGATGGGGTGTTGATGGGGGCTTTGTAGATAAGCCCAGGTTCTATCTTTCATTGGGTACGGATTTTTGATCACACAGCCATGATCGTATCTTCGACAATGGCATAAATAAGATCTTTCTTTTTCCGGTTGATTATTCCGAGCCCTGTAAACTCTCCGAAAGCGGGCAAAATACCGTATTGATCCCCAAAATAAAAACAGGGTAACCGCACAGTGTTACGAGCAGAAACCTTGAGTATGATGCCCGGATGTATATGTCCAGCAATACAATAAAAGCCCTCTATTGCCTCAGGCACATGACAAAAATAAAATGGCGCCATAGCCTTTCCTTCGCTGTATATCTCGTCGAAACATAGGGAGAGTATTGACGTTTCTATGATATCATGGTTACCCCGCACCAATTCAAATCTCACTTCCGGATATTGCGCTCTAAGTCGGACAAATAGCTCCCATTCTTGATTATAATCACTATGAAATAAGTCCCCTAGTATAACTAAGCGCTTCGGCATGACAAGATCTAATAATGCCTTCAAGCGTTCGATATTCTTCTCTGCCGCAAAATAAGGTACAGCCATCCCTGCCTTACGAAAGTGCTGAACCTTGCCGATGTGAACATCTGCTGTTAAGAGGATATCTTGATTTTTCCAATAGATAGCCTTATCCGGCAATAAGACCATTGACTGCCCTAGAAAGGAAATCTCAAGCAAGATTCACAGATTTTTATTCACCATCATCAGCAGCCACAGGGGCTAGTCCCGAGGCGTAATGTGCCTTGATCTTAGCCGCAATTTCGTTTGCCACTTCCGGATTATCTGACATGAATTGTTTTGCTGCTTCACGACCTTGAGCGATCTTGGTATCATTATATGCGTACCACGATCCACTCTTCTGAATGATGTTGAGATCCGTTGCAACGTCTACTATTTCACCTGTCTTGGACACGCCTTCTCCGAAGGTAATTTCAAAGGTCGCCGTTCTGAAAGGTGGTGCTAGTTTGTTTTTTACAACCTTCACTTTGATGGGATTGCCGATCACATTTCCATCTCGATCTTTAATCGACGTGCCGGACTTGCGAATATCTAAGCGTATCGACGCATAAAACTTCAGCGCATTACCCCCGGTAGTCGTTTCGGGATTACCAAACATTACACCTATTTTCTCTCTTAACTGATTTATAAAGATGCAGCAACAACCTGTGCGACCTATAGTGGCGGTAAGTTTACGCAATGCCTGAGACATAAGTCTCGCATGAAGACCCATCTTGGAGTCACCCATTTCTCCTTCGATTTCACTTCTAGGTGTCAATGCCGCCACCGAGTCTATTACGATAATATCTATAGCTCCTGATCTGATAAGATTCTCTGTGATTTCCAGTGCTTGCTCTCCATTATCAGGTTGAGAAATCAACAGATTCTCTGTATCTACCCCCAATGCCTCTGCATATGACCGATCAAACGCATGCTCTGCATCGATAAAGGCTGCGATTCCTCCTTGTTTCTGCGCCTCAGCTATGGCATGAATGGCCAAGGTCGTTTTACCGGATGATTCAGGGCCATAAATTTCAATGATCCTGCCCTTGGGAAATCCTCCTATACCTAGAGCAATATCAAGACTCAGTGACCCTGTAGATATGACCTCTTCCGTAACAATAGGCTTATCGCCAAGCTTCATAATGGTTCCCTTGCCATAAGTCTTCTCCAATTTGTCAAGCGTCAGCTTGAGCGCTTTAAGTTTTTCTTCCTGTTCTTTTGACATGATTATTGATTGTTAATGATCGGTGCTTGCCTAATGGCAAATTTCGACTGTCGGACAAATATAAGGCTTCAATATATGTTTTGTGAGATTCATTGGCGGAACGCCACAATATTGAATTCAATCAATATTTATTCATACTAGTTAGCGCATTGTTTTAGCAAATTACAAAAAAAATTAGCCTCATTGTGTATCGTACAATCGTAGGTATGCTTATCTTTTCGCCCTGAACCAATTTATTAACTAACAAAGACGTAATATGAACCGAGCCTTGTTATTCGCCTGTGCTCTAATGCTGCTTTCTAGCGCATGTGTCAGCAAGAAAGTACATCAAGCATTACAAGATGAATTATCCGCAGCCAAGAAAGACAACGAGACCTGTAATGCCGATCTGAGAGCACTCCTTGCGAAAGTTGATCAATGCGAATCAGAAAAAAATGCATTGCAAGCGAAGGTAAATTCAGCTGAGCAAACGACCAAAATGCGCGAAGAGCAAATGACTGATCTACGTGCGCAAATCTCCGATCTTCAGAAAATCAGAGATCAGCAAATACAACAAGTAGGTAATCTGACCGTGTTGTCACACTCTGCTAACGATAATATTCGCGAAACCTTGACACAACTTCAGAATAAAGACCAATATATCCGTCTTCTGCAAGCTGCGAAAACAAAGGCTGACTCTATGAATCTCGCTCTTGCGGTTAATCTTAAGGCTGTGCTAAGAGATGGAATAGCGGACAACGATATTGAAGTTAATGTTGATAAAACAGTTGTCATGATCAACCTGTCTGACAAGATGCTATTCAGAAGTGGAAGTTATATCATCTCTAATAGGGCTGATGAAGTGTTAGGAAAAATAGCACAGATTATTCAGTCCAGACCGGGATTTGATGTGATGGTCGAGGGCTATACAGACAATGTTCCGATTAAAAATTCATGTATTGACGATAACTGGGACTTAAGTGTTAAGCGGTCTACGGCAGTCGTTCGTTCGCTCCAAAAGAAATTTGGTGTTGATCCTAATAGATTAATTGCAGCAGGAAGAGGAGAATACAATGCGCTTGCTAGCAACAGTACAGCTGATGGTCGCTCTACGAACAGAAGAACACGTATAATCATCATGCCTCAGCTTGATCAATTCTATGATTTGTTAAATCCGGACAACGTACCGAAATAACATTCATCTGACATAATAAGGGAGTAGCCTTTGGTCATAGCCCTAATTCTGAGAAGAGACTTTTCAATTGAAAAGTCTCTTCTTTTTTTGTTCTGCATTCTTCTTTTAACGCATTCTGCTAAAGTCATACCTTCGCGACGTTTTAAGCAACGTTATATGAAATCATTTATAGAGCTCGTTTTAATTATCAGTCTTCTCGCTTGCAATCAAGAGAAGACATCTGCACCATCAGCGAAGGCGAATAACACATTGTTTCCGAAAGAAGAACGCATTCTTTATGATGTCCTGCAGGCCGTAGAGGTAAGGCCTGATGATAACAACTATGCAGCAGTGTCACCGGATGAGATTAATAAGAAGCTTAAAGACACGCTACTACAACCGCATGAAATATTGATGATCTACCATGGTGCGACACCGGATGATCTGCGAGAAGGAAAACAACAATTTGAGCTAAACAACAATGATCTTGCTCACGGCTGGTGGGAGACGTCTTTAGTTCATGAGGGCATGCTGGATGATTCTGTGGACGGCAAGAAAGTATATATGCTCATCCGCCCGGATGGAGAACGATATCGCGTATATTCTATCCGTGAACAAGTGCGATGTAAGAAAGGTCGAGGTCATCAAGAATGGTCAAAGAAACCTTGCCAGTAGAAGCTCTCTAACGGAAAATCTCTGTTCGTAAAAACAGCCCAATAGTACCCTTAGACTCTCTGAATGGGCCATACTCATTATATCCATAAGCTAACCCGCATTGAAGCCCTTTGTTATTAT
Organism: uncultured Saprospiraceae bacterium; assembly: GCA_964396595.1. GTDB lineage: Bacteria > Bacteroidota > Bacteroidia > Chitinophagales > Saprospiraceae > CAYNFR01. Next base: position 208,330 of record CAYNFR010000001.1, read on the forward strand.
CAAGTCCCAGTCGTAACTGTACGAAACTGCGATTGTGGCTTTTAAACTCCTTCGAACTTGCGAGTAACAATGCTTGCGTAAATAAAGAAGTTGTTTCAGACAAACGAGGACGGTACTGAATCTGTGAGAAAATTTCGAAATCGGGATTCTTTTTGATATGGGCCGCTGAAAAAATAACGACAAGATAATCCTTGCCTCCTTTTACGAACTGTGTCACCGCATGAGCAGAAGCACCTACCGCACTGTTAAAAACGCCTCCCATTCCTATCCCAAATCCATTCACAATATTATATGCCACATAGCTTTGAATCACAGACTCGTTAAATATCTTGTCGTCATCACTATAATGGGAATCAAACACAGCCAAGTTAAAGAAATCCCACTTGTGATGTGCGTCTAATGGCTTGATCGTTATACTTTGAAATTGAAGTCTGTTATGACCTCCCCATAGCTCAACTTGAATCGGTGGACTACCCGCCTGATCCTGTGCATCTATAAAACTCACTGAGTAAAAAATGATGAGAAAGAATAGTGTGATGTTGCGCTTTTTCATAATCATAATGATTCATGTGCTAGTTGATGACCTCGAAAATAAACATCCCTTCCCAATAAAATCGTATGTGCCGTTAATTATCTGTATGGCGTACCTTTGTTTCAAGAAACGAATTCTTTGGAAAATATCTTTGAGAGTGCTTGGTTAGCACAAGCGAGTTTTTGGGCGGGGCCTGTTGTAGTAATTGGGATAACCTTAGTGTTGGGATATATTTTCGACAAGATCTATGATAGATTTGTCTTGACTAACTTTAGCTCAGGAGACCGCAATCCCACTACTTATAAATTTATTGGGCATATAGCCCATGCGATTATCTATTTGACAGGCTTCGGCATGGCGATACACATGATACCGCCACTGAGGTCGATAGCCACATCCCTTCTTGCTGCTTCCGGTATCCTTGCGGTTGCGATAGGTTTTGCTTCGCAGAATGCCTTCGCGAATATCGTCTCCGGTGTGTTTATTGTTATATTTAAACCATTCAAGGTTAATGATCGCATATCATTCAGAGAGACTCAGTCAGGCATAGTTGAAGATATAAACTTACGTCATACTATCATCCGAAGTTTTGAAAATAGACGCATCATCATCCCCAATTCTATTCTGAACAATGAAATAATCGTCAACGCTGACCTTAAGGATGTCAGAATATGTCGGATTCTCAATCTCGGGATCAGTTACGATAGCGATGTTGATCTCGCCCGGAGCATCATCACAGAGGAAGTGCGAAAACACAAGGATTTTATTGACAATCGTACGCCTGAGCAGATTAGAGATGGTGTTCTTGATGTCATTGTGCGGGTTGTCTCTTGGGCAGACTCTGCCATTATACTGCGTACCTGGGTGTGGGGTAAGGACTCCCCGACGGCGTTTGCCCTCGAATGCGATCTACTCGAAAGTATCAAAAAACGCTTTGATGCTGAAGGCGTAGAAATACCTTATCCGCATAGGACTATCGTGCATAAACAAGGATAATTCACTAGGTCGGTTGATTTACAACACTATCTACATGGACACCCATTTAGACTGACTCTTGCCGGACTCTATTACTTTGTGAACGAACTCCATCCCTCTTAAGCCGTCCTCGACCGAGGGAAAATCCATATACATAGGGTCAATGGGTTCTTTTTCAATCCGGGCTCGCACACAATAGGCGAAATTTCGATAAATATTGGCGAAAGCCTCTAGATATCCCTCAGGATGGCCTGCCGGTGTTCTGGTATGCGCTACAGCTTCACGACTTAACTCCCCTACGCCGGTCCGGTAAAGTTCATCGGGTTTATTCTGGTATTTGATTCTTAATGTGTTGGGTTCTACCTGATGCCATTCTAAGCCTGCCTTTTCACCATAGACACGTATGTTAAGGCAGTTTTCTTCACCCACACTTATCTGACTGGCATGTAGTACGCCACGCGCACCATTGTCAAATCGCAATAGCACATTGGCATCATCATCCAGCAATCTCCCTTTTACAATGATGGACACATCTGCACAAATTTCTTTGATTTTTAATCCCGTAATATACTCTGCTAGGTTTTCGGCATGTGTGCCTATATCGCCCATGGCGCCGGCAATACCAGATTTTGTGGGGTCTGTGCGCCATGCCGCTTGCTTGTTATCAGAGCCTTCGAGCAGCGTGTGTAGCCAGCCCTGCGGATATTCTACAACTACTTTACGGATTTCACCTAGATGACCATCCTTGATCATTCTGCGTGCTTGCTTGACCATGGGGTAGCCCGTGTAGTTATGCGTCAGTGCAAATAATAAACCTGAACTATTAACCAGATGTACGAGATCTTGCGCTTCCTCCATGTCAAAGCATAGTGGCTTATCGCACACGACATGAAAGCCGTTTTCGAGCGCCATCTTAGCGGGTCCATAATGCATATGATTGGGGGTGACGATAGAGATAAAATCCATTCGTACATCACTAGGCAATAAGCGCTCCCGTGTAATCATCTCTTGATAGCTGCCATACACCCGATCAGGAGTTAAAAAAAAGTCCTCGCCTGACAAGCGAGACTTCTCCGGATCTGAGCTAAATGCACCACACACAAACTCTATCTGCCCATCTAGCGCAGCTGCCATCCTATGTACCGCACCTATAAAAGCACCTCGGCCACCACCGACCATACCCATTCTGATTTTTCTTCCCATAGTGTTTTCACATTTGATCAGCCAAGTTAGAAATTTTCGCTGTTTTCATGAGTGGTATCATGCAAATAAATAAACCTCGTCAGAACGGTCGTCTCTTCAGCAATGTCTGTGGTATAGCTTAATATCCATTCATTAATCATTACAAGTTCTCATTTCAATGTAGTATTCACAAGGGAAGAGCGATCACCATTTCCTCTTTAGCTTCAGCCTCCCTATCACCGGAAAATGATCAGACATATGTCTCCCTTGTGAAGTAAGCACCACCCTATGCTCGTAACGCTGTACATCCCATTTGTCTGCGTCTAACCAGATGTAATCTATGCGCTGTAAAGGCTCCTTGTCTAGTTTGAATCCATTAAAAGTTCCCGCTTGAGTATATATTACTTCTTCAGCGATAGTGTAGATATCAGTCATCCGAGCAGACATATCATCGTATAATGGATCTGTCGGCTCAAAATTAAAATCCCCCATTAACAGCGCAGGATAAACACGATTATAATGATCGAAGTGATCCGCGAGTTGAATCACACTATTTCTCCGCGCTTCTTTACCTATGTGATCAAGATGGGTGTTGTTCACTACTATCGTATCTCCCGCACCATTGGCAAAGATGCCATAGGTGCATACCCGATAACAAGCAGCATCCCAGCCCATGGTCGGTGCATCAGGAGCTTCGGACAACCAGAATGTCGTACCATACACCAAGCTCCATCGAGAGGCATCATAATATAAGGTCATAAACTCACCCCCACGCTCCCCATCATCACGTCCTACTCCGATATGGCCATAACCCCTCAGCGCCTCCGCCAAAAAATCAACTTGATTGGCAAGGGCTTCTTGTACCCCTAGAAAGTCCGGCTTCTCTGCAAGCAAAAAATCTTTCATTGTCTCTCTCCTATTCAGCCACTTGTCCGGCCCGTCCCTTTCATTATCATAACGCACATTGAGGCTTAAGACTTTGATCTCAAGTCTGTCGGATGGCGCTTGTGACCATACCAGAAATGGAAACAGCAAAAACAGTAGAGATACGTGCGTCATTACTTTAGATTTAGTTCATTAGATGTCTCAATTATAGATAAGTCCAGACATTTTAAATAATGGTTGATAACAACAGATTCGTCAAATTGTGACTTGACATATTCTCTTCCAAGACAGCCCATCTCTCTGCGCTCCTCCGGAGTCAAAGTGATGATCTGCTCGATCTTATCAACCAGATCATCAACAGATCTCGGTGTACACAAGAATCCTGTCACACGATCCAGCACGACATCTTGACACCCTACATGTTCAGTGGTGATAATAGGGAGCTCCATACTAGCTGCTTCCATCAATATACGTGATATCCCTTCCTCATAATATGATGGAAAGACGACGAACTCACTTCTATCCAGATAAGGTCGCACATCTTCAGTTGATCCGAGATAACGGATATATCCCGACTTATGCCAAGACATAATCGTTTCCAGACTCAATGCCTGATCATTGGTATAGTCTATCATGCCAAGGAGCTCAAATTTCCATCGGGGATACTTTGGGCGCAAAGCCTTGGCGGCTTCAACATATTCCACTACTCCTTTGTCCGTCAGCATCCTGCCTGCGTATAATATTCTATAAGATACCCCTTGGTCACTTCTCCGTCTGGATCTGAATCTCTGCGTATCAATACCCTCTGAGGGTAAAATTTTTGTTTTTGTCATCAAGCTACCCGGGCCGATAGATTGGCAGAAACGAAGTCTATTTTCTTCATTGAGAAACCATAATTCACAAGCCGCTCTGGCAGACAAGCTTAGCAATCCACGTATGATCGGACGCCGGACGCCTGTCATTTGGAAAATTCTACCCAGCCCTGTATAAACGGCAATACCCGGTATTGCGGCCATTCTCGCCGCTATACTGCCATATATATTGGGCTTAGCCGTATAATGAAATACTTTGTCATATCGCTCCTTCCTATATAGCTTAAAAAGCTCATAAGTCAAGCGGATATCGTCCCAGGGATGCGCGCTATAACTTTTGAGATGGAGCGGAATATATATCACGCCTTCAGCGATAAGCTTCGCGGTGAAAGCATCGCGCGGCGCAATGACATGGACCGTCACACCGCGTTTAATCAACATCCTCACTAAACCTCTACGAAAATTATAAATACTCCAGGATGTATTGGCGCAGAGGGCTATCTTGAGGCGGGCGGAGGACATTAGAGATATTTTTCTTGCTTGATTTGATTGCGTAAGCGCTTAATCTCCTGTTCCTTATGTCTGGGGTATATTAATAGCACATCATCATCATCTATAATGATATAATCCTCCAATCCCCCGACGACTATCAATTTTTCTCTGTCTGCCTGTCGGATCAGACAGCCTTTGACATCATCTAGTAATACGGACTCCGCTTGCACGACATTGGCAGTCTCATCTTTTTTCTGAAAGTCATACAATGAATTCCAAGTGCCAAGATCATTCCAATGAATATCAGCTGGTATTGTATATACATTTTCCGCGCTCTCTAGCAGTGCGAAATCTACCGAAATATTGGGTGTGTCGGGATATACACGATCTACATAAGCTTGTTCTTGCTCGGTACCATAATGTCGGCTATCCGCCTCCAATACAGATAATATCTCAGGTGCATTCTTGCGAAACGATGCCAACACTGTATTTACAGACCAGACGAATATACCTGCATTCCACAAGTATTGCCCGTTGTCAAGATATTGTTGTGCTGTTTCCAGGTCGGGCTTTTCTTTGAAGCTGAAGACTTTATGGATCTGATCTGTCGATTGTTGATAGTGTATATAGCCATATCCTGTATCCGGTCTTGAAGGGCTTATGCCCAATGTCATGATGGCGTCATGATCCGCTGCATAGTTAAAGGCTTTAAGCATAATTTGTGCGAATTCCGGCTCTTTCGCTATGACATGATCCGCCGGCAGCATAGCAAAGACGGCATCACTGCGACGTGCTTTAAGATGCAATGCCGTATAAGCAACACAAGGGCCGGTATTGTTGCGACTCGGTTCTAGCAATAGCTGCGAAGCATCAAGCTCCGGTAGCTGATCTAGAATGATGTCTTTATATTTCGCATTGGATACGATGAGGATATTGCTTATGTCCACTATCCTTAGTGCTCGATCCACCGTCTGCTGAAGCAAGCTACGACCGCTGTTCGTTATATCCAAGAATTGCTTTGGACGTAATTCCCTGCTCGAAGGCCAAAATCTGGATCCTACCCCTCCGGCCATTATTGCTACATAATATTGATCCTTATCTATCTGCACGTGTCGGTTTTTTTAGGCATCTAGCGCATTGACTACAAATATATGATATGAACGGAGACCAGTCTCGGGTAATATCAATACACAGTCACCCCGACTAAATAATCATTCCCGCTGCGACGGTATTATTCGTCGCTTCGTCGATCAAGATGATACTGCCTGTAATCCTATTTTTACGGTAAGAATCTACAAATAGCGGTTTTGTCGTACGAAGGGTAATGCGGGCAATATCATTCATTCCGATATTTTTATCATCTACATTGCGGTGGAGCGTATTGATATCGAGTTTATAACGCACTTCATTGACCATGCATCTGATAGTCTGTGTTGTATGTTGGATTGTATATTTTCCCTTTATCTGTAGTGGCCTTGTATGGTCAAACCAGCATAGCATCAAGTCTAGATCTTGTGTTACAAGTGGCTGATTATTCTGTCGGACGATCATATCTCCGCGACTGAGGTCAAATTCTTCTGCCAGCGATACCGTAACGGATTGAGGTGGGAAGGCTTCTTCTATTGGCCCGCCCGGGCCAATAATCGCTTTTATCCTAGTCGTAAAGCCTGATGGTAATAAGCTTACCTCATCCCCGACTTTCATCACTCCCCCGGCAAGCCTCCCTGCATATCCTCTGAAATCATGAAATTCATCAGTGTTCGGACGAATGACATACTGAACCGGAAATCGCGCGTCAATAAAGTTATGATCGCTGGCAATATGCACATTTTCGAGATAGTACATCAAGGTGGGGCCATCATACCATGTCATATTCTTAGACCGCGATACGATATTATCTCCCAGTAATGCCGAGATAGGAATGAAATGCACATCATTGACATCAAGTTTAGCAGCAAATGATTCTAAATCAGACTGGATGGCGTCATAACGCTCCCTGTCAAATTCTACCAGATCCATTTTATTGATACACACGACGAGATGAGGGATTTTGAGCAGCGAGGCGATGATCGCATGCCTTCTTGTCTGCTCTACTACACCATGACGGGCATCGACAAGTATCAGTGCAACATTGGCTGTAGATGCGCCTGTGACCATATTGCGTGTGTACTGGATATGTCCCGGGGTGTCGGCGATGATAAATTTACGCTTGGGCGTACTGAAGTACCGATACGCTACGTCTATCGTAATTCCTTGCTCGCGTTCTGATCGGAGTCCATCTGTCAACAGGGCTAGATTAACCCCTTCTTCTCCTCTTCTCTGTGTCGCATCTTTTAGCTGGTCATACTGATCTTGAAAGATGGATTTGCTATCATAAAGTAATCGCCCGATCAAGGTGGACTTTCCGTCATCTACACTACCTGCTGTGGTAAATCTTAATATTTCGGTTGCCTGATTTTTCATTTAGCTTTCTTTTAAAAATACCCTTCTTTTTTCCTGTCTTCCATGGCCGTCTCACTGCGCTTGTCGTCAGCACGTCCACCTCGCTCAGTTAATCGTGTCGTTGCCACTTCTTCAATAATTTCACTGACGGTCGTAGCCGCAGAGCGCCATACCCCGGTACATGTCGTATCTCCGATGGTACGACATCTGACGCGCTCGACAAATGTTTTTTCTTCCGGGCGTCTGTTAATGTGATCAGTAGCGGCTAGCAATATTCCGTCTCTTTCAAACACCTCCCGCTCATGCGCAAAGTACAGACTAGGTAAAGACACCTTTTCTAGCGCTAGATATTGCCACACATCCAGCTCTGTCCAGTTGCTGATGGGAAATACCCGAAAATGCTCTCCTATGTGCTTGCGCCCATTGAAGAGATTCCATAATTCAGGTCGTTGATTTTTAGGATCCCATTGACCAAATTCATCTCGATGAGAAAAAAACCGCTCTTTGGCCCGTGCTTTTTCTTCATCTCGTCGTGCACCACCTATTGCTGCATCATAACGACCATTTTCTAGCGCCTCGAGCAATACGGCGGTCTGCAGCGCATTCCGACTGGCATTGTAGCCGCGCTCTTCGACGATCTTGCCTTGCTTTATTGCCTCTTCCACTGAGCCAACCACAAGTTTTACCCCTAAGCTCGTTATGAGGTCGTCCCGATACGCTAGTGTCTCATCAAAATTATGCCCCGTATCTATATGCAATAAGGGAAATGGTATCCGCGCCGGATAAAAAGCCTTGTAGGCTAGATGCGTTACCAATATTGAATCCTTTCCCCCACTAAACAGTATAACAGGATGCTCAAATTGCGCTGCCACTTCTCTTAAAATGAATATGGACTCCGCTTCGAGCTCGCGAAGATGGCTAAGTTGATAATTCATAATTTTTTTAATTCCTACTAATCCTATATGATTTTAACTTTATTCAGCGCAAATCTAAATAGTTCTTCGGAACTTTGCTCGATACTGCCGGAGGTATTCAATATTAAATCAGGATCGCGAGGTACTTCATATGGACTTGATATGCCGGTGAAATCAGTTATCTCTCCCTGTCGCGCCTTTTTATATAGGCCTTTGACGTCTCTTTTTTCACATTCGGCGAGAGAGGTATTGATATAAACTTCATAAAAATCCTGGGAGCCGACAATCTCACGAGCTCCCATGCGTGATGCTAGCGTCGGGCTGATAAAGGAGCAGATTGTAATCACGCCCGTATTGAGATATAACTTGGCTATCTCTGCTATACGACGAATATTCTCTTGTCTGTCTTCCTCACAAAAGCCTAGATTGTTGTTGATACCATATCTTATATTATCTCCATCGAGTACTTGACATAAATAGCCAGCATTAAACAAGCCTCTCTCCACTGCTGTCGCGATGGTGCTCTTTCCTGAACCCGATAATCCCGTAAGCCAAAAGCAAGCCGACCTCTGATTCAAGAAGTTCTCTCTCTCCATGCGACTCACCAGTTTATCCCATACCGGATAAATATTCTCAGACATAAGTCAATCGATTTATTCGTCCAAAAGTACAATGATTGCCGCTTAAGCCTCGGGCTTAGAAGATAGTAATTAACTTAGCTGCATTAATATTGCACCATTTTAGAAACAGCACAAAAGTTTACGGTCATGTTACTCGCAGGATTTGATGTCGGAAGTTCCTCTGTTAAATTGAGCATCCTTGACGTGGCTACCAATGAAGCCGTGTTTACCGCTCAATATCCTGATGCAGAAATGCCCATTACAGCGCATCGTCAAGGATGGGCGGAGCAAGACCCTGACATGTGGTGGCAAGCCATTATTATCTTAGCCAAAAAAGCTGCCGACGCGGTTAACAGTCGCGAGATTGCCGCTATTGGTATTTCATACCAGATGCATGGGCTTGTATGTCTTGATAAAAATTTAAATGCGCTGAGACCCTCTATTATCTGGTGCGATAGTCGTGCTGTACCATATGGGGAAGCCGCTTATGCACGGCTGGGTGAGGAATATTGCCGAAGGCATTTACTTAATTCTCCCGGCAATTTTACAGCTGCAAAATTAGCGTGGGTAAAAGAAAACGAACCCGAGTTGTATGAACGTATCCGATACTTTATGCTGCCTGGCGATTATATCGCGACACGACTTAGTGGTGATGCCAGTACTACGTACGCGGGTCTGAGTGAAGGAATATTCTATGATTTTGTCCATACTGATGTCTCCTCTCCACTCATGAAGACATTTGGGTTTTCTGAATATCTTATACCTCCGATTTTAGAGAGTTTTAGTCGTGAAATATCGCTGTCAAAGATGATCGCTGATTTGATCAATTGGCCGGCAGGCATTCCCATAAGTTATCGGGCCGGTGATCAGCCCAATAATGCATTTTCTCTCAATGTCCTTCATCCGGGTGAAGTAGCGGCAACAGCCGGGACATCAGGTGTGGTATATGGCGTAACGGATCAAGCAATATGTGATAGCAAGTCCAGAGTAAATAGTTTTGTACATGTCAATCATACGCCTGCTGATCCTCGTATAGGCGTATTACTATGTATTAATGGAACAGGCATACTTAACGCATGGGGCAAGCGCCTAATAAAACTTCGTGACTATGTACAAATGAATAAGCTGGCAGAAAATACGCCTATCGGAAGCCGAGGGCTGCGCATTTTGCCCTTTGGCAATGGAGCTGAACGAATTTTTGAAAATCGCTACATCGGGTCTCATTGGCTGGGTATCGATTTTAATGTACACGGCGATGGCGATATCGCTCGAGCCATTCAGGAAGGGATAGCATGCTCCTTTCATTACGGTCTTGAAATAATGAAAAATCTCGGTGTAAGTACGGACGTTATCCGTGCCGGTGAAGCTAATTTGTTTCTGAGCCCTTTATTCAGAGAAGCTGTCTCCGCGCTGACAGGAGCTGAAATACAACTGTTTAATACTGATGGATCTCAAGGCGCTGCCCGTGGTGCCGGGATAGGTCTGGGTGTATATTCACTTGAAAATGCCTTTAGTGGTTTGCGAATGATCTCCGGCTACAAAGCTCCCTTGGATATTGCAGATCAATATCGAAGATTGTATGAGGATTGGTGTGCCGATCTGGGAAAATTTATGTGATTGACAATGATTACACCGCCATAGCCTCCTCCGACATCGGCACTTCGAGCATCAATATGCGTGTACCTTCCTTGAGAATATGAACATCTACATCAGCGATATCCATTATACCTATAGCGTCTCTCTGTGTCAATATCGTGTCACCGACCTGCGCCTTGCCCTCTATAACGATCATAAATAAGCCATTGCCGTTAAGATTTAAGCTATAATTACTTGTCATAAGCGTGTCAAAATGACCTAAATGAAACCACGCATCTTGGTGTATCCACACCCCTTGACCGGATGCATGAGGAGATAAGATCTGAGTCCAGTTATTCGGCACTATGGCATCAAGATAACGCCACTGATCATATCGCGGGTCAGCATTTTTTTTGTTCGGAAACAACCAAATCTGAAATAGCTTGGTCTCTTCTGTGTTGCTCGGATTGAACTCACTGTGATAGACACCTTTGCCGGCGCTCATCACCTGGATGTCGCCGTTTCGTATTATACTGGTATTGCCCAGGCTATCTTTGTGCTGCAATGCTCCACTAAGTGGGATAGTGATGATTTCCATGTTGTCATGTGGATGTTCTCCAAATCCCTTTCCCGCCGCTATAATATCATCGTTGATCACGCGCAACACACCGAAATGAATACGTCGGGGATCGTAATAAAAGTTGCCAAAACTGAAATAATATCTCGCAGTTAACCAGCCGATATTGGCTTTACCTCTTCTGTCGGCAGCATATACATCTGTCTTCATAATGTATTATTTACAGTGGAAACGCAAGCAATTAGTAATGGTTCAAGTTTCAATCTGACACCATATACAACGGTTAACGAGCAGACAAAACCTTTTTTCTTTCAATAGAAAACTCATGCTCTGTTAGTATCCCTTTTTTTCGCAACTCCATTAATCTATTCAATTGAGCAAGTAAGACGTCATTGAGTGGCTGAGATTTTTCAAGCTCTTCATTGGCAGGCGTGACCTCAGGGCTAATCTTAAATCCATTCTTTTTAAAAGCATCGAACTCCGGCTGTATTCTGATATATGCCAGATCATCATGGCTGAGTATCCTATCATAATCTTGAAAACCATTGCGTACAGCCGCGTCTAGGTATTTAAAAACTTGTTCTTTATTTTCAAGCAGCGAATGCGCACAAGCCAGATTAAAAAATAGCGCAACATCATTGGGCTCGATCTTTAGTGCCTTCTCAAAATCTTCAATCGCCTCTTCTATCTCGTAATCCTTGTACTTTTTGATGCCGCTACGCTTGAATGGATTATCCCTGACAGATCTTCGTGTTTTAGAGCTTTGATTAACAGGCTTTACTTCATAATATTCTTGCTGTCGTTGACGCGTTTGTGGCTTTTGGCTAGGTTTATCCCTATAATGCCTCGAATTAAACTTTCGATCGAACTCATGTTGTGGCATCGTCAGATAACGAATACCATCGATAAATGATAGCACCGTGGATATAGGAAAAATTCTGGAAGACATTATTGTCAAGAAGATGTAAAAAACGCCTGATCCGGTCTCTCGAAGATAAAACTTATGCAGTCCTATAGTTCCACCGATGAATGCCAATAATGCTGCCACGAATTTATTTCTCATCCTGAGATGCTAAATGCTTATCTATTATAGCCCGAAAAATACATTTTTTATTCGGGGGATGGAGCAATCTCAAGATGGATTAAGTTTTTTTTTCGTCAAATGAATGAACCTTGCAGGTAATCACCGCGATATCATCTGTTATTTCTTCTTCTCCTCGGTAATCATCAATTTTTTTCATCAAGGCATTGTTAAAGGCTTCTACCCCTAGATTGCCATTCTCTAGGACAAACGCCTCTATACTTTCGTCAGCAAAATATTCTTGATTTTTATTCTTTAGATCGGGTAAGCCATCTGTAAAACACATGATTAATGCACCATCCGACAGCGGGACTACCTCTTCATTTATCTCCGGCAATCTTTCAAATGCACCGATAACCGTACTCCCCTGATCGAGTCTTCTTATTGCGCCATCCTGATACAGCACGGGTGGATAATGCCCGGAGTTAATGTACTTAAGTATTTTGCGATCGAGGTTGACCTCTCCGATAAAAAACGTAATAAACTTGTCACTTTTCGTAACCCGATAAACGGTCTGGTTTAAGGCGAATATAAAGGTCTCAAGATCTCGATACTGATAGATCAGACTCTGGATCATTGCTTGAAAATTGGCCATAAGCAATGCGGCAGCGACACCTTTGCCGGAAATATCTGCTATACAAAACAAAAACCGATTTTTATCAAAGTCTATGAAGTCAAGATAATCACCCCCGACTGTCGAATGCGGTTTATAAATAAAGTCCAGTTCATATCGATCGTTTTTAGGCAATCCGTCGGGAATCAACATCTTTTGAACCTTGCTTGCTAGTTCCATTTCTTTGCCAAAACTCTCCTGCTCGAGTTGTTTTTTGAACAGTCTCTTATTTTCGATAGCGACAGCCACAACATTCGTAATGGTCGTTATAAATTGTATTTTGTTATACAGATCATCTTTATCCTTAATGCCACCTATAAGCGAGTAGGCTATTGGTTTGTCTTTGTGAAATACCGGAATAATGATGTCGAAGGCGTGTAAAATTTGATGATCATCAGACTTAATAGTGTGTAAGCGTTTATTCTTAAGCAATTCTCCGATGATAACTTTAATTTCCTCTGAAGTAAAACTCGCGTTAATGTCTGCCGCAATAAACCATTGATCGTACCGCTCTTCTGAGAGAAACAAAGCCATTTTGACAATACCCATTTCCCAACTGAGAAACGAGCGGTACATATTGTATAGACCTTCGGCGGCGATATTGTCATTGATCGCTTGGGTAATAGTCAGCAAGCTCTTTATCTGCAGTTCTTTGAGACTGAGCTCCTTTTCGAGTTTATCCAATAATTCTAATTCACGACTCATTCAGTACTTGCTAGATAATTAATCGACACGTAATACATCTTAACGCTTCGAGAATACTCGATGTTACCTCTCTCAGAAAGTGAAGTTAATGACAACGCCTCTCTTAAAGAGCCTCTCAATCAAACAAAATATGGATGATCCGCACTTTATGACCTAATTCTCTTATTAAATAGGCCTTTAAGAACAATATTGGCCGACGGCCAAAGTTCTTTGTGATTTAATCATCGCTTATCTTCACCCTTAAACTATTGCCATGAAACGACTTCTATTTGTCTTTATAGTCATTCATTCTATCCTCGGGGCTAACGCCCAATTTCTAGAAATGGGTGATCCTTCCGAATTGGGTATGAATGTCCGGAGGCTAGAGCATCTCACCCGCGTAATGAATGAATATGTAGATGCCGGCAAACTCCCTGGTGCTGAATTACTGATAGCTCGAGGCGGCAAAATAGCCTATTGGGAGACTTTCGGCTACATTGATGTCGAAGCAAGAAAGCCATTGCAAAAAAACTCAGTTTACCGCATAGCTTCCCAGACCAAGGCTATCGTTAGCGCGGGAATTCTGATCTTGCAGGAAGAAGGCAAACTTCTGATAACAGATCCTGTGGGTAAATACATTCCTGAGTTTATGAATACAACAGTAGCCGTCCAGAATGAAAATGGTTATGACCTTGTAAAAGCGAATAGACCCATTACGATAAGAGATCTATTGACACATACTGCGGGTATAGGCTATGGTCATGGTGTTGCTGCCGACCGGTGGGCAGAAGCCGGTATTCAAGGGTGGTATTTTGCTGATAGAGAAGAGCCCATTCTAGAGACCATTAAGAAAATAGCTGCTCTACCTATGGATGCACAGCCCGGAGAAAGATTCGTCTATGGATACGCCACAGATATACTGGGAGCGGTTATAGAAGTGGTATCAGGTTCATCATTAGCAGAATTTCTCAAACAGCAGATTTTAGACCCGCTGGAAATGCGCAATACTTTCTTTTATCTACCTACTCATATGCGTGATAAATTAACAATCGTTTACTCCCTCGAAGATGATAAGCTTTTACGGGCTAAGTCAGGTTCGGGCATGATTACACAAGGTGATTATGTTGATGGTCCGCGAAGAAGTTATTCCGGGGGAGCAGGTCTACTAAGTACCGCTATTGATTATGCCCAATTTCTTCAGGCGGTATTAAACGATGGACTATGGAAGGAACACCGTTTTTTATCCCGTAAAAGCATCGAATTAATGACCGCCAATCATCTCAATGAAATCCCTACATGGACGCTTGGCACAGGGTTTGGCCTCGGTTTTTCAGTCAATCTGGACCTTGGTAAGCGAGGCACACTCGGCAGTGTTGGAGAATACGGCTGGGGTGGCGCATATCATTCTAGCTACTGGGTAGATCCTGCCGAGGACTTGGTCGTAGTTTATTTCACGCAATTAATCCCTGCTGGCAACATAGATGATCATGCCAAGATCCGTGCCCTGATTTATCAGGCCCTGGAGTGATGGCGGGTAATTATTCAGCTTAATTTACACCCACATCGTCGAGCACAGGAAATCGCCAACGAGGGTTATCACTAGGCACATGTTCTCGGGTCATAATCTGCCGAGCATATTCGATAAGATCCGGTCGGGATGCGGAGAGATCCACTTGCTCCTGAGGGTCGGTAGAAAGATTATACAGGTAGAGGGTCGTGTCTCCTTGAGATTTAAGATGCTGACCATATACCTTCCAGTCACCCATACGCAGAGCGTGTTGTCCTCCGCTCTCGGGGAACTCCCAGTAAAGGTATTCATGCTTGTCTTGTACCCCTGTGTTCGTCATTAGAGGATATAGACTTATACCGTCACTAGGAGGCGCATCTGAGCCGATCACGTCCATGCAAGTTGCCAGCAGATCCTGCATTGATGCTATATGATCTGTAAGCTGTCCGGCGGCTATTCTGTCGGGCCATCGCGCAATAAAAGGAACTCTTATCCCTCCTTCTCGCAGGTAACCCTTGCCCCAGCCATTATTATTCTTAAATATAGCACCACTATTAAACCATTCCGGATCTAATCCGGGAGATGTGCTAAAACCATTGTCAGACGTAAAAATGATCAAGGTCTTGTCAGAAAGGCCTAGTGACTCTAGGGTCTTCATCAATTGCCCTACTTGTTCATCCATATAGCTGATCATGGCGGCATATGTCGCTCTGGGATATCGTGAGGGGAAATAACCATATCCGGCTGATCTGGTAGTGTAGGGCTCTTCGTCACCAAATTTTTCTACATAATAATCCACCCATCGTTGTGGTGCCTGAAGTGGCAAATGCGGAATGGGTGTCGCCCAATAAAGGAAAAAAGGACTTTTATGAACTTGCTTAACCCAGCTGTTGAGTTCTTCGTACATAAGTTCAGGGGCATAATCCCCTTTATTAAACATACTGTAACTATCAATGTCCAACGAGTCCAGACCTTGGGGCAGTTTTGTCCCAGGTGCTATAGTGTCATTGTTAAGGAAGACTCTCTCTTCATTTTTCCACAGATGTAATGGGCGATAGGTGTGTGCTTGACGCTGACAATTATATCCATAGAAAAAATCAAAACCTTGCTTGTTTGGTGTGCTTTCTGAGCCGGGATATCCGAGTCCCCATTTGCCTATTAAAGCAGTGGAATACCCTTTCTCTTTTAACAACTCTGCTATCGTCACTTCAGAAGCGGGCATTACTTCTTGCCCTTCGAGTCCCGGATCATGTGCCATCGCTTTATAATCCCACACATTGCCCCTGTATCCGGCCTCATCATTTCCCCTCACTGACACATGCCCTGAGTGCTTGCCGGTGAGCAATATGGCTCTTGATGGGGCGCATACAGGTGATCCTGTATAAAACTGTGTAAAACGCATACCCTCTGCAGCCAATCTGTCAATATTGGGTGTCTCAATCTTCGTCTGTCCATAACTGGCTATCTCACCATACCCTAAATCATCAGCATATATCAGAATGATATTGGGTCGAGAGTCTGAAAGAGACTTTTTGTGGCTACAGCCTAAGAGTATTAGCAGTACGGGGAGATAAAACTTCATACCGCACAAATTAAATATTTTTACCTATGTGAATAACAAATGAGTATAATTAGTCTATAGGCTGATGGATATCATGTTATCTTTTAGAATTATTGCTCATCTTTAGGTTTGCGACAAATCAATATTATGGAGAAAAATGGACAGGAGAGCTCATCTCCACAACACAATTCACACCGAAAAGCATCAGAAGGAGATGTTATCCTGGGCAAAACTTCCGAAGAGCAAAGATCTGATACCGTATCGCGAAAAGTATCGGCTAAAATGAACCACGCAGCTGCCGAGTTGCTCGACAAAATGTCTCGCAGCAAAAACAAGCGTACTACGGTTAAGAAGTTTTTACAAAAAATGAACACTACTGATAGAAAACTCCTGCTGGAGGTGCTGCTTGACGACAACAAAACGTCAGATGCAAGACGCCCTGATCTTATCAAATCTGACGACTGGAGTCAGGGAGGATATCCGTATAGATACTTAATGTCCCGAAAGAATTATGAATTCCAAAAATACAATTTACAAGTCGAGCTATTGAAACTTCAGGCTTGGTTAAAGGAAACAGGTAACCGTATTATCATCATATTTGAAGGGAGAGATGCCGCAGGAAAAGGTGGTACTATCAAGAGATTTATGGAGCACTTGAACCCCCGAGGCGCCAAAGTCGTCGCCCTCGAAAAACCTACTGATGAAGAAAGAGGCCAATGGTATTTTCAACGCTATGTTAAACACCTTCCTTCACTGGGAGAAATTATTTTATTCGATCGATCATGGTATAACCGTGCCGGGGTAGAACATGTCATGAGTTTTTGTACACAAGACGAATACCGTGAATTCATGCGCCAGACACCTGAATTTGAGAGAAGCATTGTGAGGAGTGGGATTTACATGTTTAAGTTTTGGTTCTCTGTCAGTCGGGAAGAACAAAAAAGAAGATTTTTAGACAGAGAAACTCATCCACTGAAACAATGGAAGTTATCTCCCGTTGATAAAGCCTCATTGGATAAATGGGACGAATATACTGAAGCAAAAGAGAAAATGTTCTTTCATACCGACACCTCCCATGCGCCATGGACTGTTATTAAGTCGGATTGTAAAAAACGTGCAAGATTAAACGCCATTCGCCACGTACTTAATAAAATCCCTTACGCCAATAAAGATCATGATAGTATTGGCCAGTTAGATCATTTGATTGTCGGAAGATATAATTTGCTGTATGAGAATGGCGAAAAATATGTTAAAAATAACGGCCTGGTGTCTCCGGATTAATTGTTGCGTTGTTGAATTGCACAACTGCGGAATTGGGGAATTGGGGAATTGCACAACTACGGAATTGATTCACTAAGCTAGGATTACCCGAGTCAAAAAAGTTGTTCACTGATAAAATTAATTCTAGATTGATGCTACAACTTACAATTCCATCCGCGCTATCCACTCAGATATTAGCGCCACCCCCTCTTGATGTACCAGCTGACGACCTAGCTCCGGCATCATCGCGCCAGGATCGGTACTTTTCATGCGATAGATCATGATCGATTCGTCAGGATTGCCGGGTACTATCGAGTAGGTATGACCACCGGTACCTTGGCCGGCGGACACGGTGGGTTTAAAAATACCCAAAGACAGACCGATATCCACATCAGTCGTGAGGTTTAATCCGGAAGTGTTAGCTGCTCCTTTCGGATTGTGACAATGTCCACAGTTTATATCAAGGTAAGCCATCGCACGACGATCCAAGGACTCTGCTTGATTATTCCATTGAGCAACATGTGCTATACGATCCATTTCCGGCATTCCGTTAAGATAGCCCAGCTCTGACCACTTGATTAATTGATTTTTATCCCCGTCGGCATAAGCAAATGCTTTGTTGAGATTTCGCGCCTTCGGCCCGATGGGCATTTGTTTGTTGTCATAGGCATGACAGCCTTTGCATTGGTTTTTGTTGGGAATGATATAATTAGTGGTGACGGTCTCACCGGATTCAGCGATCCATGCCATTTCTTGAATATCGCCTATCGTCTCATAGACAGCATCGGATTGGTCATCTTTCCATATATAACCATAAGCATCCCACTCTTCTCCCTTATTGATGAGCAATCTTGTTTCGATAATCTTCCTGCCCAAGCTATGATCGCGTTCGTCATTATTATAAAAGAAGTTCTTAATCAATACGGTCCCTTCCGGAAAATCCAAAACATGCTCTTCTGTATAGCGGGCGGAGCTACCTTCCGGCATCCAGACAAATCTAAGTTTATGCGCGTAGTCGCTAAACAAGGGACTGGAAAGATCATAAGGAACGACTCCCTGCGAAGGATTCAGATCTGCTATATTGCCTGTAAAGAACTGATATTGAGATAATAATTTATGAGGTGTCTGTGCTACATTGACGCCGCTAGAATTCCGCTCTATACAGCTTGTACATATTGTGGCAAGCAGCAATATAACTATTCCTAAGAAGCTAGTTAAGTAGTTGAATGACATAATGTTTTACTCCTTATTGGCGGTCAGCCATTGATCATGATCAGTCGTGTCGAAGGTCGAAAGAGAACAATCAAAGCGAGACATATCATTATCCTTATTCTTCATAATCGCTTCCGGGCTTATGCCCAAGTGCGCGTTGAGGTTAAGAAAACTTACCTCGCCATTGTTTCTAAAGCAATAATTACCCGGAGATAAAGAATTGTCGGAAATTACTGGGTTGAATATCCCGTCTGTCAAGATATCCACAGGCGTGCCTGATCTGAGAAAGCTCAATAATTGCCCTAAGTCTGAGGACATATCCACCGGGCCGTTGCCAGGTGTGATGATATTGTCATGGACATGAATGTTCGAACAATAAGGGTCAAAATCTTCTGATTCAAAGGGCAATCCGGTAAAATACCAGCTATTTACAGCCACACCTAGTGTGTTATGGCCTATAATTTTGTTATTATAAGCTTCAATATTGGAGTGAGACATCAGTATCATACCTGATCCCGGCGGTATACTAGAAACCACCATTCCTTTCGGGGCATAATTCTCGCCATTATTATCTTCCATCACATTGTCATAAAACTTGATTCTATCACCATTTGCCTGCGGCAAGTCTGGCATATCAAAAATCAGCATTCCGCCCGCATTGTGTTTTGCGATATTTCCATACACCTCACCGTTGATCGTGTTTTCTATTTCAAGCCCGGCGACATTGTTATGGACATAATTATTCCTCACCACGACATTTTGTGATTGACCGACATAAATTCCTGCATCCATAGCATATGAAGCTTCACAGTTTTCCATCAATACATTCTTGCTGCTCACGGGATAAAGGCCATAAGCACCATTAGTCGACAGCTTTCCACCGGTCCATGTCGTCTCGATATCTCTGATAATTACATTAGTACATTCTTGTACCTTAAGTGCATCCCCTTTGCTATCCGCAATAGTAAATCCTTCTAGTGTAATGCCTTTGACATTCTTTACTAACATCCCTTCTGCGCCTTCTATTTGGCCCTTAAATGAAAGAATGGTCTTGCCTTTTCCAGCTCCTTTGATGGTGATATCCGGAGTGTCATTGAGGGAAACACTTCTTTTGAACTCAAACTTTCCAGAGGGGAGGATGATCGTTTGACCGGCTTGGGCATCGATCAATTTTCGCTGAAGCTCAGCGACTACGTCATCACCTGAAATACTGATGGTGTGTGACTCTGTTTGTTTACAAGCTGACAGCATAATAAGAAGGAAAAGAACGAAAGCATACTTAGTGGTCATGGCCTAAGGATTATTAATGTGATAACCAAATATACTTTGAAATACGAATCTGTTCTTCAGAAGTGATCACTTATTTTGGAAAATAAAAAACGCCCTGCCAAAATTTCTCTAGCAGGACGCCTCAAAACAAAACGAAAAACCAACTTTCCTTTATTAACGCTTGAAAACAGTTTTCTGTTAAATTCCTTGTCTTAATTTTACATCAATCGTTTTTCTTTTTCCTTTTCGATCGACATGCAGCTTGATAGTGTCGCCCACTTTGACAAATTTTAATGCCTCTGTAAGATCTTCATAATTTTTTATTGTGCGCTGATCCACACCGATGATTATATCTCCGATCTCCACACCTGCAGCCTCTGCCGAGCTATGAATCTTGCGGCCATAACGGTCGTAGGCAAAATCAGCGACCACCACACCATAATCTGCTTTAATATCTTTTATTCTATTCTTAGCTTCTTCTAAGTCCGTAATGGCGATGCCCAGCATAGCTCTTCTGATATCTCCTCCTGATTCTTGAATTTCATCAATGACGATCTTGACAAGATTGGACGGAATAGCAAATGAGTATCCGGCATACACCCCGGTCGGTGAAGAGATGGCTGTGTTTATTCCGATCAAGTCTCCATTGAGATTTACGAGCGCGCCGCCACTATTGCCCGGATTCACAACCGCGTCTGTCTGAATAAACTCCTCTATAGTCTTCTGACCTTTAATGATATTTAGGTTTCTTCCTATGGCACTCACAATTCCGGCTGTAACGGTGGAAGTAAGATTAAATGGATTTCCTACAGCTACGACCCATTCGCCTACTTTTACATTATCTGAGTTAGCAAACTTGAGATGCGAAAAAGCACTACCTTCTATTTTGATCAATGCTAAGTCTGTACTCGGATCTGTTCCAATTTTTTTTGCGTCATAGGACTTGCCGTCCTGAGTGGTTACTTGCACAACATCGGCAAATCCGACAACATGGTTATTGGTCACGATCAGACCTTCTTTAGAAATTAACACTCCTGACCCCATGCCTGCCTGTGGTGAATTGCGGCGTCCGCCTCCACCAAAAAAATCTTCCCAAAAATCAAAATGCCCACGCTGACGTCGGTTAGCGTATTCGTCGTAGTCACGAGTCTTCGCCGTAATATGCACCACTGCCGGATTTGCTTTCTCAGCAGCATGTACGAAGCTCGTTGAAACATTAAATTCTGAAAAGGATGTGCTATTGGTGCTTAAAGATGTGGGGTATTCACGAGCAGGTATAGTTTGCTCTATGATCACCGCGTCTTTTTGAAAATAACGAAACGCCACCAAGGAAATAATCGCTCCCAAAAAACCGGCGGCAATGAGTTGCAGAAAGTTTTTCATAATGTTGCAGTTTTGAAATTTCGAATGAATATGTTAACGAAAACTCGTTGGCGCTTGTTTCTAAAGACTTTTGTATTAACAGGAACTTAACGACTTATCGACATAATTCGCCTATCCCTTTGACATAATTATTAATGACATCAATATCCTGTGCGGTCTCGCTACCAGCGAATCCATTTATCATATCCAGGGTAATGTTCACCAGATAAAAACGTGTCAGAGGTTCAGAAATAGGCTTGTATGACCAATGCCATCGCTCCTCCTCGTATCCCGTCCTTCCCATTGATTTGTCGGTATATGGTCGACAAAACCCATATTTCGAAGCATTGAGGTTTAGCCAGTCTAACAGTTTCTTTCCATCTCCATCTTCAAAATATGCATTGGAGAAGCTGTTCAAGTCTATATCTGTACCCCAATGATGTCGGGATGTGCCAGGCATAGAGCTGTATAGTAGTATCTTTAATGCTCGGGAAACTGGGTCAGCAATCTCTGTCGCCTTGGTATTATCTTCTAGTGTGGTCTGTCCGTTCCACTTACGCTCCCAAATACTTTTCTGGTGATCAAAATTTCTCGCTGCTGATCTAATGACAAGCTTAATCCCTTCTTTCTGCGCCGCGTCATACATATTGACGAAAGCATCAAACGCTACTCGATGCATCCACATTCCTTCTCTGTCAGCATATTTTATCGGTATTAAGACAAAATCAGGATGATCCTTCGGTTCAAATTGACCCATAACATAAACTTCGGATAACAAAGATCTTAAGCTAATGATGCTATCGTTTGCTAGCTCGTCCATGGCTTCGTCGATATTAACAACTGCTTCTGCTTTACACCCGATTAACATGGCATAGAGTATTATGATGAAGGAGCGTAGTATCAGCATTGACATACATTTATTGGTTGAAAATAGGCTTTTTATTGCATTATAGAAGTGGTCATGATAATAAAAGACCCTTGCAAGTGTATGCATGATCTGTTGTTATGCTATCAATAATATTCAGCATCCTTGGGGGCTTGGCGGGCAGTAGATGCCTTTTTCTTCGACAGTCCGTACTTAAAAGCATTCGTTTGCTTGATGATCGAGACGAGATTTTCCGGCAATGCATGCTCCCATGTCCCTTCTTCAGTCTTTTCAAGTCGTTCGTAAATGACACCGGGAATGATATCTAATAGATCCTTATTATAAGCTGTGACCTCTATGATCTGTCTATTGTCTATAAGATGTTGATATAAGAATCTGATCTCCTCAGGTATATCCAAGGTATGAAGATGCACAAATGCATCCCCGGCTTTCTCTCTGGCAGGATAAGCATAGACTGTAATACTTCGACTGAATAACTCTCCGAATGCAGAAAGTAAATTTCCATCCTTATTGTGCTCATATTTGTTGATGATGGTTTCATAGAGCTCATGTATGCCCATCACGATACCTATGCGGCTCACTCTGTAATCCGCCAGATAATTAAATAAGCGCAAGTGATTGTTACAATCACTTATGATAACATGATGCCCCATGGCACATAACATCTCTGTTCTGTCGAGAAAGTCCTTTTCGTCCAATTCCCAAAAACGATTGAGATTATCCATCGTGATCTCAGCAAGCAATACACATTTTGACGGATCTGCTGACGGTTCTGTTTTAAACTGCTTGAAAGAGGCCTCGAAAGCATCCTGAGTCACTTTTGTAGGCGGCCTGAAATGCCCTCTGACGATCATTGTCTCTTTGCGATAAAGAAATTCAGAAGCATGAACACTCTGCTTATTTGGATCAAAAATGCTTACCTCTGTGAGCGCATTTTTGACTAAATATAGGCACAGTAATCTGTTGTCATAACGTTCAAAAGCTGGGCCCGACACCCTCACCATGTCTATCTGCATACGGCTTTTTAAATCGTCGAGAAGGGACACTACGAATTCCTCCGGTTGCTCCAGATAATAATAGCAGGCATAAATCAAGTTGACACCAAGAATACCTATGGCTTCTTGTTGTTGACGATTATTCTTGTCAAGCATCTTGACATGCATGACCACATCATTGGGCTTAGATCCCGGGTAATGCATAAATCTGATGCCTACCCAGCCGTTTCCTTTGATAGTGCGTTGATAGTTAATCGCCTGTACAGTGTCAGCAAATACAAAAAAGTTGGTCTCTGTACGTACACCCGATAGTCGCTCCTCTATCAAGCCATATTCATGATCGAGCATTTTCTGCAAGCGGGTTTCTGATACATATCTTCCGGTTGGTTCCTGACCATAGATAGCGTCAGAGTAAATCTTATCATAAGCAGACATCGTCTTCGCAATCGTCCCGGCGGCAGCACCTACCTGGAAGAAATAACGCGCCACCTCCTGACCCGCACCGATCTCAGCAAAGGTGCCATAAACCCGATCATTAAGATTGAGCTCAAGAGCTTTCTGCTCCGTCTTTAAAATTTGTCTGCTCATCAGGACTTAGACTTATTGAAGGGCAAAAGTAAGCCTTATAGTCAAAACTAGAATTGTTTAGCAATCAGATCTAACGACATGCAGCACGACGTCTAACCCTTATATGACATCCACTTAGCTAACTCTTTAAAATTAGCCTTCTTGCCATACATCAAGATGCCCACGCGGTATATCCTGGCCGCTATCCATACCAGCAAAAACACAGTAGCCACCAAGGCAATTATCGACACAGCTATTTGCCAGAATGGCGGATCTATCGGCAATCTTACCGGCATGACAATAGATGATGTAAATGGTATAATAGATCCCCATACGGCTATCGAGCTATTGGGTGCATTAATAGCAGCAAAGCCTATGTACACCGCCAATGTAAGTGGAAGCATCACGGGCAAGGTTAATGATTGTGCCTCATTGATATCTTCGCCGACAGCTGATCCTATCGCAGCAAATAGCGCCGCATAAGCAAAATATCCGGTGAAAAAGTAAAATAGGATAAGCGGTATCATCGTCCACCAATTCATAGAGTTAAGCTCTACCATGATATTGGCTACTTTTTCCTGCCCTGTGCTTTGCAATGTCCCTGTGCTTTGCAATGTCTCAACATTCAGAAAAGGTGTCGCCACAGCTCCGACCACGATAATTAATATTAACCAGATAAGTATCTGTGTCAAGCCGACACTACCTACACCTAGTATCTTGCCCATCATTAACTCAAACGGTTTCACGGAAGAAATCAGCACCTCTACGATTCTATTAATCTTCTCCTCCATCACACTGCGCATGACCTGGCTTCCATAAAGCAATATGATGAAAAACATAGCGTACGAAATCACACCACCTACAATAGACCCCACTATAGTGCCACTAGTAGAGATTTTTTTTGCCGTCTCTTTGACATTGTTTTGCTGTAGACTCACATCTGTGCGCAGCATAGCAATTTTTTCCTCATCGAGCTCTAGCGCTCCGACCTTATATTCCCGGATTCTCCTTTCTACAGCATTCTTAATGGATTCCATCTCGTCAAGTGCCAGCCGACTATCGCTGTAGAAACTTACTTCATATTTTTTCGATGCAGGATCATCCAATGGATCGAAGACCATTATACCATCGTTTTCACCGGCAATATATTTCTCCTTAAGTGTCTCAAGATCCAGATCTGAAAAACTATAGTCTATATTGTCTCTCAGGCTGATTTCATTCTTCAATAGACCTGAGGGGTCTTTGATAATGATGTTCTTGTTGTCATCAGACCCGCGGCTGAATATAAACACGACCACAGCAATAAACAGCACCAATGCCAATGGTGTCAGCAATGTCGTCAATAAGAATGTCTTACTCTTGACTCTAGTCAGATATTCGCGCTTAGCGATTAACCATATATTTCTATTCATTGCTCTGGCCTACTTTAGTGATAAAAATTTCATTGAGTGTGGGCAGTATTTCATTGTACGAAGTGATGTGAATGTTTCTTTCTATCAATGCTTTAAGTAATTCATTGGAATCATGACCTTCATGTATGCGTATGGTACAATAGTCCGTGCGATCGTCTATAACCGTGAAACTATCCCGTGATAGATCAGCCGGAAAACTTCCTTCGAATCCGATCTTGAACTTATTTTCTTTAAACTGGTTTTTAATCTCCTTTACGCCTCCTTGTAATATCAACTGCCCTTTGTTTATCAGTGCTATGTTGTTACATATCTCTTCTACTTGTTCCATACGATGCGTAGAAAAAATAATGCTTGTCCCTTTCTTATTAAGCTCATAAATCTCGTCTTTTATGAGATTGGTGTTAATGGGATCTAGACCCGAAAAAGGTTCATCCAGAATCATCAGCTCGGGCTCATGTAAAACGGTGGCGATAAACTGTACCTTTTGTTGCATTCCCTTTGAGAGTTCTTCTATCTTTTTATTCCACCAATCCCCGATATCAAACTTATCCATCCAGCCCTTTATCTTGCTGATCGCTTCTTTCTCGTTGAGCCCTTTGAGTTGTCCTAGATAGAGCAATTGTTCGCCTACCTTCATCTTTTTATACAAACCACGTTCCTCCGGCATGTAGCCGATCTGTCTGGAAGTATTGACATTGATACGATTGCCATTGAGTAAAATCTCCCCGGCATCCGCCATCGTTATACCCGTCAATATCCTTATAAGCGAGGTCTTGCCGGCACCATTTGGGCCAAGAAGGCCAAAAATATCACCAGATGGCACATCAAAGCTCACATTATTGACAGCCTTGTATGTGCCATACTCTTTGAACACATTTCTAAAAGTGAGAACATTCATTCTATCTCTTTCTTGATTCGGCGCGAAAAATAGCTTAAAAGGTAGACTTGAACGGTTTCTTTCGATTAATTTAGCCACTTGATAGACAAGAATCAGATTAATTATTGAGCCTTGCCCAATGTTAACAAAAAAATAGGATACTTTTTTATCAAGCTTTCGTCTACATGGATAGTTGCTAAGGCATATCCTGCGTAAGAATTGCTTCACATTAAAACCTATCAACAAATGAAAAAATTCGCTACTACACTTTTTTTGCTGGCAACAGCTCAGCTCACGATCTCAGCACAAATACGCCCTGTAAACGCATCCATGAGCGAAGGCGCTAGACCGGGATTCGAATTTGATGTTAATGGTGACAACAAGACCGCGGAGAAAATTTGGAAGGATTATACCAAGAGTGCCGGCAAGCTTAACTGGGATAGACGCAATAAAGAACATCAGATTATCGGTGGACGTATTCCAACTATTGACGCACTCAATCCGATTACTATCATTGCAAAGTTTGAGGATTTTAAGAAAATAACCCGTGTCAAAGTATGGCTTAAATCCAATGATGTTTTCTTAACAGAAGAAGAGCATCCTGATCAGATCAATGGTGCTAAGCTGTACTTCAATGAATTTATAACCCAGGTAGAAAAGTCTTTCGTCGGTGACGAATTAAAAGAAGAGCAAAAAAATCTGGACAAACTTGAGAAGGATCTAGAAAAACTTGTCAAACAAAACGAAGGCTTTCATAAAGACATTGAAAAGGCAAAAGACGCCATCCAGAAGGCTGAAAGAGCTATAGACGAAAACAACAAAAACCAAAAAGAAAAACAAAAAGAAATCAAAGCACAACAAGAGAAGGTGTCAGAAGTAGCAGATAAACTTAAAAAAGTAGGTACCTAATGATGAAGTCCATCCACTCACCCTGGAGCATTGCATTGCTCTTGATTTTAACGAACATCATTGCTGTGGCACAAGACCTTGCAGAATATGAAGTAGTTTTTAACAAAGGTATTACCATCGATGGTAATATTGCGGATTGGGAAGGCATTGATTCAGCCTATGACTTTACTAGTCTTAAGGAAAAAGAAGAAGTGCCCTATCTGACTTACTTTAAGTCCGTATGGGACAGCACGAATCTCTACTTCATTATATATTTCAGAGAGTACAATATATCAAGTGTTGCCGAGTCAAATCACGAGCACCTCTTCACCATGGATAATTGTGCGGAGCTATTTCTTGATCTTGGAGCGGATGGTAAAGACTATTATGAACTACAAGTGAATGCGGGCAACATCCGCTGGGAACTCAGCCTAGACAAAGCCTATCGAGATGGCGGCGCAGCCACAGACCCTGATGAACTAGAAGGACTTCAGACAGCCATCCATCTAAACGGTACTGTCAATGACGTATCTGATACAGATCATGCCTGGGCTGTCGAGCTAGCGCTCCCTTGGAAGAGTCTTCAAAAATATTTTCGGGATACCGCCCTTCCGGATATCTCCATCCCCATCGCCCTTAACATTTCTCGTGTAGTTCAATCCGCTCAAGGACAGACCTACTACGTATGGGCGCCTATGGACGAGCTAAACATTCATATGCCGGAGCTGTGGGGTGCGCTGGTGCTGGTAGTGGGGAAGTGAGGGGCTAAACCTCCCCCAGCAACCCATCCATATACCGCATCCACAAGGGTGGGAACATCGCCATCAAAATAGAACCGGGATAACCTAGCGGCAGCTGCGGACTATCATCAAAGTGTCTCAGAACCTGATACTTCCTTGTCGCCTTGTAATGATGATCGGAATGCCGCGTAAGTTCATAAAGCAGTATGCGACCAAATTCATGATTAGAATTCCAGCTGTGGTGTGGCTGTACTGTCTCGTAGCGGCCATTAGCTAACTTCTTCCGGAGCAGCCCATAATGCTCGATATAATTGACAAGCTCCAGTAGGGTGAAGCCTCCGATGGCAGCAAAAATTGTTAACAACAAGACCTTCGCCCCGAATATCATGTAGATCACCAACAGATAAGCCAATTGGGTCAACTGAAAAATCAACATCAGATTATGTAGGCTGAAATTTTTATGCCCACGATCTTTTAGTTCCTTCATTTGTATCTGCCATGCATGTCGATAGCTTCCGACCACGCTCTGTACGAAAAAGGAATAAAAATGCTGACCCTTACGCGCTGTAGCGGGATCTTCCGGTGTGGCAACCCATTTATGATGGCCTCTGTTATGTTCGATATTGAAATGCATGTAAAGATTGGGCAACAAGAGTAACCGTGACACCCATTGATTAAACCAGTCGTCTCGATGTCCTATCTCATGTGCGACGTTTATACCCATAGAGCCCAATACAAGTCCCATGGACATAACTATGCCTAATAGTTCATAAAAGTGATAGTTTCCGGCATAAACGCGCTGCAAGAAAATCCATAGGACATAATACATGATCGGCAGATTAGCATACAACAGCAGATCAAAAAACAAACTCCGCTCGCGCTCCGATTCTTCTGATTCGCTGACATTCGAGGTCGAACGAGGAAGCAATTGATCGATAACGGGCGAGATTATGAACACAAAAATCAATAGACTAAAACATTGCCACCCCGTACCTTGTATGGCATACCACCCTATCAAGGGTGTAAGATAGGCGAGTAAATACTTCATGTCTTTTGGTTTCATTAGCTTTTTTACGCCTAAAATACGAATTCCGCAAACAAACTATATTGATTTAATTCGGCATACTAATCTTTCCCATGCTTAATGACGGTGCGCCTTGGTACGCTATTGGCGCACCGCTTACACACTCATTTGCCAATACAGCAAAAAGCACTGCCTCTTTTGCATCGCCTGAGACTCCCAGCGATGATATATCTTTTATCGGTATCGAGGGCAATAGGGACGATAAATTGTTAAGCAGTTGTTTATTGTGGCTACCGCCACCACTCGTATAGATGATCGTATCTTGTGTCGGGACATGGGATTTAATTATTTGGGCGATAGCCTCCGCGGTAAATCGATTTAGCGTTGCCAGAACATCATCATGTGAAGGCTGACTCGTCATTTTTCTAAGCGCTTTATCGAGATAAGTCAGATTGAAGAGCTCTGGTCCTATGGTTTTAGGCAAGCTTCTTTCAAAGAACGGGTCATCCATTAAGTGTCTCAATAATTGCACATTAAACTTGCCTATTCGAGAAAGCAGTCCATCTACATCGTATGGCATACCATAATGTCTCTGAACAAAAGCGTCCATCATCGTATTCCCCGGGCCTACATCTGTGCTGAACATAGGTGTGTCTTTACGATTGAGATCATTGGGTAGCCAGGTGAAGTTGGCAATTCCGCCCATGTTGAGCAATAGTCTGTTTTCTTTCCGATCACCGAACAAGAGATAGTCCCCATAAACCGCCAGCGGTGCTCCTTCACCACCGCCTGCAATATGTTTTAATCGGAAATCCCCGATGGTGATAATTCCGGTGTCCACAGCTATATGATCACTATCTCCTATCTGAAGGGTGCTATGTCCGTATCCCTCGCGACCATGAAAATGCTGCGGAGCATGGTATATCGTCTGTCCATGACTGGCGATGAGATCTATAACTGCACTATTAAGTCCCCATTCTTGTAGACACTGATTAATAATGGATGCATGATAACGGCCTATATAGACATGTAGTACTGTCAGCAATTCAATGTCTCCAACAGCTCGGGCAAATACTTTCCTTACTTCATTCTTAAAACTTTCAGCATATGGTATGGTGGTGAAGTTCTCAACATCAAGTATAGTATCAATACCTGACCCATGAATACGACAAAGAGCAACATCAAGACCATCAAGCGAGGTGCCACTCATAAGACCGATGATCAGCCGCGAGGATTTGTTGCTAATGGCGGCTAGTTTGATAATGTCAGATTTCATGGTTTCGGATTATTAAAGAATTAACTTGTACAAGTATATTAATCCTGCACAATATCGATATTACGAGCTATTAAATTATCCTGTGGTTTTTTATCCTAATTTTGGCCCGGACTTATTGCATAGCAGATGAAGTTAGTTATAGGAGGAGATCATGCCGGATATGAATACAAAAAGCAGGTAATAAAGCACCTGGCCGGCAGAAATATTGAAGTAATTGATAAAGGGCCTTACAGTGGTGTGTCTGTAGATTATCCGGATTTTGTACATCCGGTATGCCATAGTCTCGTCTCCGGGACTGTCGAGCTGGGAATACTTATCTGTGGGAGCGGAAACGGTGTGGCCATAACGGCCAATAAATATGAAAGTATCCGCTGCGGCCTATGCTGGACACCAGAATTGGCCGCTCTGACTCGGAGTCATAATAATGCCAATATCTTGGCGCTTCCGGCTAGATTTATTGACATCAATACTGCCATCGATATCGTTAATGCATTTATCGACACTCCATTTGAAGGAGGCAGACATACGCGGAGAGTGGAAAAAATAATTCCTTCATCACCTATTAAAACAGAAACTTCTTGTTGAAACTTAAAGCTATTACATTGAAAAAAGACCTTGTTCTCGGACTATCACTTGTTTGTTTATCAGCGCTTGACGCGCAATATGTCAGTGATAAATTTTATCCTACCAATAATACCCCGCCGGTTACGGACTTTAATGACTGGTCTTATAAACTCAGCACTACGATCAATCAGCGCGACGTGCGGGAACATATATTTACTTTGGCAGATGATTCTTTTGAGGGTCGTGAAACGGGGACAGAAGCCAATATGCGCGCCGCTGCATACATCGCTAACAAATTTGAACGGCTTGGTCTGCCCAAAATAGGAGAAAACAACTCTTACTATCAATCTATCGCTTTTACCTTCAGCTCTTGGAAGAATACCAACATCATGTCCGGAGACAAGGAATATCGCCTACTGTGGGATTTTTTAGCATTTCCGCAACACTCCGTTCCAATGCTAGAGCAGTCATTTGATGGTTTTGTGTTTGCCGGATACGGTATTGAAGAAGGAGACTTTTCTGATTATGCTGATGGCACATTTGCCGGTAAGGCAATAATGGTCTATGATGGCGAGCCTATGAAAGAAGACATGTCCATCATTACTGGTACAGAAACCAAAAGTGAATGGTCAGAAGATTGGCAACGGAAGAGCATCTTGGCGAAGCAAAAAGGCGCATCCCTGCTTATCATCATTTCTAATGACCTCAAAGAGCTGATCGGTGCTAACAGACGCATCATGCTTAATCGCGTCACCGAGATTGGTGATCATACTAATGACGTGCCAGACGGAGTGAATACTGTTTTTATCTCAACCACCATGGCGCAAGAATTACTAGGCGAACAGCTACCTGAAGTAATAAAAAGACGTGAGGCGCTCGTAAATGAAGGCGTGAGGATGGCTCCACTGTCGGTAGATAAGTCATTTACCGTAAATCTTAATGTTCAGAAAGAAGTGCTAAGAGGTTATAATGTCATGGGCTTCATCGAGGGTACTACCCAAAAGGATGAAGTGGTCATTGTCTCAGCACATTATGACCATATAGGGAAAAAAGGTACTGAAGTTTATAACGGTGCTGATGACAATGCTTCAGGTACGACAGCTGTATTAGAGATCGCCGAAGCATTGGCGACCGGGGCTAGAATGGGCAAAAAACCACTCCGAAGTGTCCTATGTCTGCTTGTGACCGGAGAAGAGAAAGGCCTCCTCGGTTCAGCCTATTATGCCGACCACCCTGTATTCCCCATCGCCAATACCGTTGCCAATGTCAATATCGACATGGTGGGTCGAATAGGAGAGGAATATCTTAAATCGGTCGAAGAGTATGTCTATGTTATCGGATCTGATCGCTTAAGTTCAGACCTACACCGTATCAGCGAAGAAATGAATCAAAAATATGGCCGTCTGGTTTATGACTATAAATACAACGACGCCAATGATCCAAATCAGTTTTATTTCAGATCAGATCATTACAACTTTGCTAAACATGGAATCCCCTCTATCTTCTTTTTTAATGGCGTCCATGAAGACTATCACCAACTAGGTGACACCCCTGACAAGATCCATATACCTATGCTGACAAAAAGAGCTCAGAATATCTTTCATCTGATTTGGGAACTGGCGAATAGGAAAGATCGCATAAAGGTGGATAGGAATTAGGGAGCTGTAGCTACATCCATTTTTTAGAATTGACAGCTTTCGGAAGATTTGACATTTCGTATTTTTAGCTTAGATATAAAGGAACTTAAGCAGGCGCTGCACTTTCATAAACAAAAGAGCATATCAGACAGTAAAAACACCATAAACATTACAATGTTACGTTCATAAAGCCATGTTAAACTTATGGATGCCGGAAGGTCTCCCTAGTTAATTAATTACTAATCCAATGGCATAGATATCATATTTGACATAGTATTGATGATCTATTAATGTATAGCATATGAGAATTTTAGTGTTGGCCGCTATGTTGTTGCTGGTTTCGTGTAGCAGCAAGTTTCAGTATTTTACGAATGATCTCTACAGGTCAGGTGGATGGAGCGAGCAGGAGTTAAAGCGAATCCAATTTTATGTATCACAGGATATCGTTTTACAACGCAGATTACGACGAGAAGACAGTAGGATCACTGATGGCAAAATACGTATCATCGACGGCAGCGAGGCTGAGGTGGTAGTGATTAAGCGTGGCACGCCCGGGGTAGTAGTGGGAAGCATATCGGATAACAAACTTGCCGTATCATTTGAGCAAGGATCGAGTAGTAAATCGCTGGTTTTTGGTCCGGGCTCATCGAGTGGCGGACGATATGTCTTACTGGCCAAAGATTGGAATCGGAACATGGGTAAAGTCAGCTATGGCAATCAAGAATATGAAGTCACTTCATCGAGTGCTATTGCTGCATTGAAGGTGGACATTAAAAAAGCCCGCAACACCAAAGTCAAGTCTGAACGCGCATCGGGAGCTCGGGTGCGCGGTTGAGTAGGCATAACTCGCACTATGCCTTGCACCACCTTGCTGTGGATTTCAAGGTGTTGTGAGTAGTTTTCTTTATCGTCTACACGGAACAAGATGTTACAAAGATACAGGCAGGCCTGTAACACCCGTTTGGTCACTAATCAGTCAGATGCTTTCAGGTCAAAAAATCAGTCTATTTTTTATTAGACAAGACTCCTTTTTGAGTGATTAGCAGAGCTATTGACGATAAAAGAGCGGCAGGAAAATAAGAAATGAGCATTTTTGAGCGAAATTGATCGCAGTTGATTAGTTACCCCGCTTTTATACCAGTGTGGTGTTAATTGTATTTTGTCGGTTAAGCCGCAGATATGCTTTACTTAGACAAATGAAAAAAAGTGAACATAGCTTAGTTATTGAGTGTAGTCGAAGTATAGCTGCCTAAGAAATTTTTCATGAAGTATGAGGGAAAAAGAACAAGACTTGGGCTGACCAAAATATGGTTAACACGATACTAGCATCCAATCCTTAAATTCCTGGTAGTCAGCATTCATCGCGACTGCAAGCTTTTCCCTGGACATAAGTTCTTCGAGTTCTTCAGGCAGCTGTAAAGCGCCAAGGAGGGGTTCTATGACGGGTAAGAACTTTGCCGGATGGGCAGTGGATAGGACTATTACTTGATCATCTTCATGATTTTGCAAGTATTGATCAGCAGCAATACATCCTACTGCAGTGTGAGGATCCATGATATATCCGGATGATAGGGCTGTCTGTTTTAGCATCTCCGAGGCTCTGTCATCAGAGATGCTGTAGGCTGTGATATAATCGCGCATAGTCTCGACCTCACCATTAAACAGATGGTGCATCCGCTTAAAGTTAGAAGGGTCGCCGACGTCCATGGCGTTACTGATAGTCTGAATAGTAGGCATTGGCTCGTAAGATCCGGTGTCAAGATATCTTGGGATAACATCATTGGCATTGACAGCAGCTATGATGTGTTTGATGGGTAATCCCATTAATTGAGCAAGCAGCCCTGCCGTCAGATTGCCAAAATTGCCGGAAGGCACACAGAATACCAGCTCTTCTTTGGTTTCTAATTGGGCGTAAGCCCTGAAATAATAAAAGGCCTGAGGTATCAATCTAGCAATATTGATGCTATTGGCGGAACTGAGATTATATCGTTGTCTTAATTCAGGATCAAGAAAGGCTTTTTTAACGATAGCTTGACAGTCATCAAAGCTCCCGTTAATCTCCACAGCCTTGATATTCTGACCCAGGGTCGTCAACTGCTTTTCTTGCAATGGACTGACCTTACCTGAAGGGTATAGGATAATCACTTCTACATTTTCTTCACCCAAAAATCCGGAAGCCACAGCACCTCCGGTGTCTCCACTCGTGGCCACTAAGATCGTGAGCTTACTGTCTGACTTAGTAGTAAGCTCCGACATTACTGCCGCCATAAATCGCGCACCAAAATCTTTGAATGCCATGCTAGGCCCATGCCATAATTCTAAAAGGTGCAAATTATAATCTAGGCTTACCAATGGTGCATCAAAATCAATCCGGCTGATGATAGAAGCTATCTGATCTTCACTAAAATCTTCCCTTAAGTACGGTGACGCCACCTCATAGGCGATCTGCTGCATACCCATACCCGGCAAGGAAGCAATAACCGAGGGTGTCAATGTAGGTATCTCAGCCGGCATATACAGGCCATTATCCGGTGGAAGACTTGACATCACTGCCGTAGTAAGATCAACGAATTGATCAGGATTGTTTGTACTGTAAAATTTCATATTCGCTTACATCTTGTATGCACCTATCGTATTAATGAATGACTGATAGGCATGGCTTTTGATATTTTTTGACGCAAGATAGCTCTGCAAGGCATTGCAAACCTGCTCACTGATATGTGTATTCATGGCAAATCCCCACATGCTCGGCCCTGCGCCTGAGATAGTATAATTCATCGCCCCACTGCGCAGAGCGATTTCTTGGAGATCATAGAAATGAGGGATGAGGCTGGCGCGTTGATGCTCGATAACATGATCCTTCAAGCTATTTTTCATCAATTCCAGATCACTTTTATATAGACTAGCAACGAATGAAGCTATGTTACCGGTCTGTCGTATCATGGTCTGAAGTGGCACTTGAGAGCTTAGCACCGCACGGGCATCCTTCGTTAGTATCTCAATTTCCGGATAAATAACGAAAACGGTCAATGCTCTCGGCACAGGAAGATTGATAAACTCGCAGCTGTCATTATCCCTTATCAAGACTATGCCGCCCATCAATGATGGGATCACATTATCACCATGTATAGCACCATCCGCAGCACTTTCTCCCTGTACGGCAAATCGCGCCAATTCATGCTTTTCGTATGGCCTTCCCAGTAACTCATTGACAGCCATTACACCAGCGGCGGCACTTGCAGCACTGCTGCCCATACCACTACCAAAAGGCATTTTTTTATAAATCTCCAGTTCTATCGCTTCTTGTTCCTTACCCAATGACTGTAACAACCTCAGCGCTCCCCTGCCGGCTGTATTCAGCTCAGGATCTCTTGGTAGATCTTTGCTCGTACCACTGATTCTTGTGATGTGTAGTCCGGGATTCTGTCCCCATCGCGCAAGGATTTCATCGCCCGGGCACTCAATAGCAAAGCCTAATATATCGTACCCGACTGCAACATTCGCCACCGTGGCTGGTGCATAAACTCTTACTGCCGTCTTGTGCTTATCCATATCGTTCGTATTGGTAAAGCTCAATGATTGTCCAGATTATCTTTTACCTTATCAATGGTCGTGATAAACTTATTCCAGAAGTCACTGAACAAGTTTTTAAACATTTCCATGACCCAGCCACCCTCTTGTCCTGCTGATAGTAGAAACTCGTACATCTTCGACTGATTTGCGTAGTCGAGATTTATAATCTTCAGATTTGTCAACAATAGGATAATAGATCCGATGATGAATGTCGTGAAAGCTCCGAGTAGCACTCCACCGGCTATCTGATTGATAAAATTTATCTTAATTGCCTTAAATATGCTTTCGATCTTATCTGCTATGAATCGCAATAATATCATCACCACAAAAAAGACAATAATAAACCCTAATATGAATTCAATAGCTGGGTTGATATTAATGATCTTCTGCAAATAAGCTATAAACTGAGGCGAAAAGTTAAGCGCGACCACGATGCCGACCACGATAGACAAGGTGTCTACCACTGTTTTCAATAACCCCCGATTATATCCTCTATAAAAAGCATAGGTGATCAAGATCGCGGAAATTAAATCTAATGCCATTGTCGTTAAAATAAGGCTCGAAGATAAGCATTTGATTTCATGAGCGTTTTTGTTGTGGTATGATTAGGACATGTTTATTACATTTGCATGTTCTTTATTATCTAAAGATCTGATAATAAAGTTTTAACACATAAGTAGTTTTTATTATTCATTCTGTCTAGAGCTATATGACAACAATAAAATATACCGAAGATAACATCCGCACCCTCGAATGGAAAGAGCACATCCGCCTACGCCCGGGTATGTATATCGGAAAACTAGGTGATGGCTCCGCCAATGATGATGGTATATATGTCCTTATAAAGGAAGTTATAGATAACTCCATCGACGAATTTGTCATGGGCAATGGCAAGGAAATCCATATTGACATTACGGAAGGGGAGATGACGGTGCGTGATTATGGTCGCGGTATTCCTCTGGGCAAGGTCGTTGATTGTGTAAGTAAGATTAATACTGGTGGAAAATACGACTCTAAAGCTTTCAAGAAGTCTGTTGGACTGAATGGAGTAGGAACTAAGGCTGTAAATGCACTCTCTTCTTACTTTAAAGTAGAATCTTTCCGCGATGGGGAAGCAAAAGTGGCAGAGTTCAACCAAGGAGAACTGATTAAAGACCATAAATTAATAAAGACCTCCGAGCCCAATGGGACAAGGATCACTTTCGTACCTGATGATAGTATTTTTAAGCGATATAAATTCAGATCTGAATACGTCATTAATCAACTCTGGAATTACGCTTATCTGAATGCAGGCTTAAAGCTCCGTTTTAATGGTACTGTTTACCATTCTAAAGATGGCTTGCTTGATCTGCTCAGAAACAAAACGAATCCCGAGCAACTCAGATATCCTATCATTCATCTTGTAGGTGACGATATCGAGATAGCCATGACACATGGCAGCCAATATGGTGAGGAATACTACTCATTTGTCAATGGTCAGAACACCACTCAAGGAGGAACCCATCTCGCTGCATTCCGGGAGGCTGTGGTTAAAACCATTCGAGAGCATTTTAACAAAAACTATGATGCCAAGGATATTCAGTCGAGCATCATCGCTGCTGTATCTGTAAGAATTGAAGAACCTGTCTTTGAATCTCAGACCAAGACAAAGCTCGGCTCGCTGAATATTGCACCAGAAGGTGCGACTATGCGATCATTTGTGATGGACTTTGTTAAAAAACACCTTGACGATCATCTGCACAAGAATACGGAGGTCGCTAAAGAGCTTCAAAAACGAATCCAGCAATCTGAACGTGAACGCAAAGAAATCGCAGGTATCAAAAAGCTGGCTAACGACCGCGCTAAAAAGGCCAATCTCCACAATAAGAAACTCAGGGACTGCCGCGTGCACTTCAATGACAAAAAAGGGGATGTAGATCAGATGCTAGACTCCACTATATTCATTACCGAAGGGGACAGCGCCAGTGGGTCGATCACAAAAGCCAGAAGTGTCGCTACTCAAGCAGTATTCAGCCTTCGTGGTAAGCCCCTGAACTGCTACAATATGACAAAGAAAATCGTTTATCAAAACGAAGAGTTTAATCTACTACAGCACGCCCTCAATATCGAAGATGGTCTTGACGGTCTCCGATATAATAAGGTCGTTATCGCCACAGATGCCGATGTTGATGGATTGCATATCCGCTTGCTACTCTTGACATTCTTTTTGCAATTTTTCCCTGATCTTGTCAAGCAGGGACATCTGTATATCTTAGAAACGCCGCTTTTCAGAGTCAGGGACAAGAACAAAACGTTTTATTGTTACAGCCAACAAGAAAAACAAGATGCTATTACCCAATTACGCGGCAAGGCTGAAATCACGCGATTTAAAGGATTGGGCGAGA
Source organism: uncultured Saprospiraceae bacterium (assembly GCA_964396595.1). GTDB lineage: Bacteria > Bacteroidota > Bacteroidia > Chitinophagales > Saprospiraceae > CAYNFR01. Next base: position 246,708 of record CAYNFR010000001.1, read on the forward strand.
TCTCGCCCAATGAATTTGAAGACTTCATCGGTGAAGGTATTAAACTCGAGCCTGTATTTCTAGATTCTCACACGAATATCGAAGAAGTGCTGTCTTATTATATGGGTAAAAACACACCTGAAAGACAAAGATTCATCATCGATAATCTCAAAGTTGAAATGCTGGAGGCTAATGATTCTTCTGTCCGCGAAGATCCGGCACTAGTTGTTGTAGAAGAACTCGAAACAGCCTAGATAGGTCAATAGGGTTGGTTTTTTAAATACTTATTGGTGATTTCTCTAGGATCAATCGTTCCATACCCAGCTTGATTAAGTCGAACTTATTGCCACCACAGAAAAAAATAGAACTGAGCTTGTTTCTTACTAAAAAGTGGAGCGTGAAAAAATAACAAAAAGGCCTGAAGAAATTAATCATCAGGCCTTAATTCAGAAAAGGTGTAAATGTCTTTTATCCGACTACCTTACCCCCCTTTAGTTCGTCTTGTAATTTTGCTAATACCTCCCATTGACCTTGGGCCGCAAGCTTGGCTTGTTTAGGCCATGTAGTAGGGTCATGCATCGTGTAACGGCTTCCGGCATCATTCAGGATTTTCTTTAAGCCGGCCACTTTTGCAACAGATAGATCGGCGAATGTGTTGTAACCACCAGCATTCAGCAGCCCATTAATTTTTGGCCCGATGCCTTCGATTTTTGTAAGATCATCAGGCTTTACATCTATAGGCGCAGCTGCTTTAGGTGTTGCCTTTTTTGCACTTGCCTTTGGTGTAGGAATTGATACTTGAGACTCAGTAGCCGGAACAGCTACTATAGAGTTGTCAACTCCTTGAAATGGTGATGGTCTATACCCATCTGCAGCCCAGTCATTATCCCATGCACTATTGTCTATGAGATATCTGAATTCATAATCACGTCCGACAGCCAGAGTCGTTTCTCCACTATATTCTTTCTTGCCTTTTTTCAATACTACTCCATGCTCCCAGTTCCAGTTGTTAAAATCACCTACTACCCTTACTTCTTTAGATGAGGGCGCGGCTTCTGTAGGAAGACTGAATGTTACTTTACAAGTCTTGTTGTCTTTCGAAAAAGTCTTTTTTAATGACATAAGTTGATAAAAATGATATTTAAATTAATAGAACAGTGTGCAAAATTATGCCAATAAAATATGCATTACAAATATTTTGCAATAGCCACAAAAGCAATTAATAAACAAAGTTTTATTTTGAAATAAATAACGTATCGTTTGTTCTGCATTGAGCTCCAGCCCTTATTATATAAGGTATGCAGACGTTAAGAAGCGGAATAAAAGAATTTACAAATTTTTAACGCTCGATCATAGCGGAAGAGTAATTAATCGGTTTCTTACCACTTAATAGAGTTAACGATAAGATCGATTTCTTGCATTAGGTTTCGCTTTGATAAACCGGGCATGAGAATGAACCCATCCACAATCAGTAGCTTGCCTGTATGCTCATTGACTATAGCATAGCTTTGATAAGGGCCTCCCAGGAATTCGTTAACCATTTCCCAGATACCCCTGACTTCCTTGACATAATGTCCTGAAATGGTTCTATTAAATTCAAGCACGGGAAGATCATTTGGATTCGATACCAGATAGCTATTTGGTGTATCTGAAGTAACAAATTTTCTTCCGAATGAGTCAAACCGCTGCCGTATGTAATCTTTATCGAGCTGATCTGTATTGCGATATGGATATTCTCTGAATACCAGATTTACTATCCCTGATTCAATATCCTTTCGTAACCATAATAGCTTGTCTTCATTCAGCGAATCTAAAGCCACTTGATATGTAACGGGTATGTCAAGCGTAATCCCATATCGCTCTGTCAGCATTCGGCTGATGCCGGGATTTTTTCCTCTTGCATATGTGTATTGGTATAACTGCTTCGCATCGTGATTGTTTACCTTAGAGGAGATCCCACCGAAGTTATCCTTCAATGCTTTGACAATCTCTTCATCTGTATTGCCAAAAAGGTATATAACTAATTGGCCGAAGGCCCACTTATCTCTTCCGATAGATGTTCTGAATGTACTATCTGCCTTTACTCTTTCAACACGCTCCGATCCTAGGTCATTTTTGATAATATCAGTGGTCACCGAATTAGAGTCAGACAAGTTTCCTATTATAAGATAGGTGCGTAGCTGCCTACGATGATGGTCGGCGCGCAGCTGCTCGGGAGAATAATAGCGTAAATCAAACATTGACTCCGGTCTTGGTGTGATAGGATAAACACCTCCTAGTGTGTTTTCAACAGCTTGCCCCACTATGCCTGACCACATTGATTGATCACAGACTACAGTAATCTCATTCATGACGCCAAGAGCGGTAGGTTTTACCGTAACGCCTTCACCAGAAAAACACCCGGATAATGATGTAACCAGGAGTGAAAAAAGTAAATATCGTAAGGGGCGACCGAACATTTTTTTAATTATAAGATGCTTGACATTTCGTTTTTGTTGTGCCGCAGTGACATTTGCTATAACAATTTAGCTATTATTTGTTCTTCGTTGATCCCTTCAGCTTCGGCTTTATAGTTGCGTACGATGCGATGTCTTAAGATATTCGTAGCTACCGCTCTAACGTCTTCTATATCGGGTGCGTATTTGCCATTAATAGCTGCATGGCATTTAGCACCTAGTAACAAAAATTGTGAGGCTCTCGGACCGGCACCCCAAGAGATAAACTCATTAACTATAGCATCCGCTCGGGCAGTGTTGGGTCTAGTCTTTGTTGCAAGGCTCACTACATACTGAAGAACATGGTCAGTAACCGGTATCTTACGGACCAATTGCTGAAAGAAGATGATCTCTTCCGCAGAGACGATATGACTCAACTGCGGAGCATAGTTCTCTGTCGTACTCTTAACTACTTGCAGCTCTTCTTCGTAAGAAGGATAGGTCAGTGGAACACTAAACATAAATCGGTCAAGTTGAGCTTCCGGTAGTGGATAAGTTCCTTCTTGCTCGATGGGATTCTGAGTGGCCATGACAAAGAAGGGTTTCGGCAATGTAAATTGCTGTCCACCAACCGTTACACTTCGTTCTTGCATCGCTTCGAGTAGTGCTGCTTGCGTTTTGGGAGGTGTTCTATTTATCTCGTCTGCCAACACAATGTTTGCGAATAAGGGGCCTTTCGTAAACTTAAAGCTCCTGTTTTCGTCCAATATTTCAGAACCGGTAATGTCCGATGGCATTAAATCGGGTGTGAACTGTATACGCTTAAATTCAAGATCCAACACTTCCGAAATAGTACTGACTAACAAGGTCTTCGCAAGCCCGGGCACTCCGACTAATAAGCTATGTCCATTGCTAAACAAGGATATCATCACCGCCTTTACTACCTCTCGCTGTCCTATAATTACTTTGCCGATTTCAGCTGTAAGATTCTTGTATGATTGCGCCAATGCATCTACCGCCTCGATGTCGGACTTAAACTGTTGATTCATATACTCTTCGGATTCTACTCTCTTTAATTAATAACGACTAAGGGTCAAATTTACGAAGCTAAAACGGCTTTGAGCATATTATGTTTCAGTCAAGCACCCCAAGATTGTAGTTCTAGATGGTAAGTTTAATGAGAAAATGCACCCTTAAACGATTAGATCCATGCTGTCGTCTATAAAACTGTTAAAAATGTGTGACATGAAATAATTTAGTTCTACATTTAAAAACCTACAATCATGACTGAATTATTTCGTATCGTATTCTTTCCGGGCACTATTGCCTTACTGATTCCGCTATGTGCCATCATCGGTGCATTTGTGATTAAAAGTCAGAAAATGCACTATGCACACGTAGAAAGACTTGCTAGATTACGTCAAGAACCAGACGAGGATACATTAGTCTAAACGTGTATAGGACCATCTTTGTAACGAAGAGAGTTAGACTGCTTGTTTCTAAAGTGAGCTATAAGCTCAGCTATAATGGCAGAAGCAATTTCTTCAGGGTTCTCTGCACCAATGTCTAGTCCGATGGGATTATAAATTCTGCTATCTTCCTGAAGTAAAGTTAAGCCGGACTCTTCGATCATTTTATTAAATCGCTTACGAGGCCCGAGCAGACCTATATATCCCACATCCTGACGGACTAGTCGCAGTAGTTCCGTCTTATCTCTAACATAATCATGTGACATCAGTACACATGCGGTAAAAGCATCTAGAGGTAGAGAATCTACTTCTGCCCAATCGTATACCTGGCTAACTCTGCCAAGATGCTGATTGTGAAACTTAGGTTTCCTTCCGACCAATATTATCTCCCAGCCCATGACTGTGGAAAGCTCTATTAATGGATAAACATCATAGTTGTCACCATATATAATCATTCTAGTGGTGGGCGAAATACTTTCCTTTAATATCCGTATGCCCTGTTCTTCTGTAATAATCGACTTGACCTGATTTCTCGATTGATCTGTATTCTCTTCCCAACTCAACACGCCTGCGACAGTTGCAGGTGGCAACATAGTAGAAAGTGTTAGACGTCTGCGGGTATGAATGATTTGTCGTAAAGTCTGGATAGGGTTAGATGACGCTGAATGATGTAAGGGAGTGAGCAATACATCTATTACACCATTACAGCCCAGGCCGATGCCTATGGGTTTGTCTTCTTCCTCTCTCGTGTCATAACGTATAATCTCAATACACTGACGTTCAATAGCGATACGTGCCTTTCGTTGAGCATCCCCTTCCAGACATCCGCCACTTATCCCACCTACCCACCTACCATCTGTAGATATGATCATTCTTGCTCCGATCCTACGGTAGGAAGATCCTTCGACGTATACTACAGACAGCAGCGCACATCTCACTAAGTTATGATCAAGTGAGTCATAAAAGGAAATGATCTTTTTAATTTCTTTCATAATCAGCAATAAGGAATGCTATCGCTTAGGTCGAGCTTTTGATGGCTTTGTAGAAGTACTTTTTGATTTTTTCATAAATTTAGGACATTCTAAGTCTCCGAAATATTTCATTACGCCTATTCCGAATATGACATAGGTGTCATTATTTTTATTGTTGCCGCGTTGACGTCCCGGGTCGCCGATTCCCTCTACCAAGGCAGGGTTGCTGAGCGTAACAGCTGTTACCCCTCGTATTTCCCTTAGCAATCCCAGATCAGGATAAACATTGCTGACATCTTCGAGATAATCTGTCCGCGAATTGTGAATACTCAACTGTACATTAATACTCCAGTCATAGTTAAGTGACCACTTAAGACCTATTCCGTAAGTGAGCGCCCAGCTAAATCTTCCGTACTCCTCTCCAAGTGCTTGTCCTTCTGTCCCGAAGTCTCGAAGGTTAACTCTCTGATTATCCAGCATGGCTTGAGGATTGTAACTGAATATTGAAAATCCCGCCAATAAATATGGCGTGAAAAACTCTTCCTTGCTGCCATGCACAAAAGGTAAAAAGTTAAACTCAAATTGATTCGTCCAGTCTATATTGCTACTGCTAAATCGCAAATTGCGATTTCTTTCGTAGCTATTGGGAGAATGGACATCATCTGCTTTAAGCTGAAAATAATTGACTGAAGATTTAACTGCTATCCTATTGTCGAAGTTATACCTAAAGGCTATACCTCCTGCTGGCATCACATTTATAATTCTCAACTCCGTCTGCAAGTCGCCAAAATATTGACTGCCCCCTAGCCAACCACCAAGCTCAACACCCTTCTGTCCATGAGCTCTCACCCATAGTATAACAAACAATATGATAAAGGCCTTAGTACGCATAGATTATAAAGAACGCCTTGACCTTGTGGCTTATTCTATGTGATTAATGGGTAAATGTGGGATAAAATATTGCCCCCTATTACAACTCAATTAGATTTGTGATTTTACTTACCTTAAATGTAGTTTTTAACTTGTGTGGACGATCAGCAAGTACATGACAAAAATATGATTTTTGAGGTTTTTTAATACAATTTCTGGTTACGAACACATTTGACCCAGACACCTTGTTACCTGATCACCATAATCTTAGTCACAAAACTATCAGGTGCACCAAAAGGCTCCCCCCCGGAAGAAAACACTAGATACACACCGGATCCGACTGTCCTGGATCTAGTATCAAGGCCATCCCATACGGCTTGTCCTCCCAATGCTCTTAGCTCTCTCACAAGATTTCCTTCTACATCTGTTATTTTAACGGTAGCATTGTTAATCAGTCCTCTGATGGCGATATCGCCACGATAATCCGGGGTGACAGGATTAGGATAAGCATAAATATCATCTTTTAGATGGGTAGAAGCAGGAGCAGTCGAGCCGGTATTATAGCTTACGATTCCCTTATTTGTTCCTATCCACATGATGCCACTTATGTCATCAAATGCCATAGCCGTGATTTCATTGTCCGGGAGAGGGCTATTCTGCGTGGTAAAATGGAAAACTTGTTCATCTCCACTGCTCGATTGCACATACACTCCGGTCGTTGTACCAAACCATTTGCGATCGGCACCATCCACTGATATCACATTAATCTGCTGATCTGCTAGCAATCGTGCAGGAATTCCGTCTTGCTCAACTATGCGCTGTACCCCTCGACAGTCTGCGCTGAATACGCGCTCTCCACAATCAAAAATATACGGCCCTTCTGAGGTGCCAACCCATACGATTCCTTGTCGATCCGTGATGTGGGACAATATTCTGCTTGATGTGATAATGCTATTCGAACGATTAATTATTCGCAGACGATCGTCTGCCGATGAACGTAGGTTATCTCCGACATCAAGCACAGCTACTCCGGGATTTGCTCCGGCGATAGTCATCCAGAAATAACCTCGCGCGTCTCTCTTTATACTGGTAATAAAGATCTGTCCGGACAAATCAAAAGAAGTCCATTCTCCTTCTGCGCTAAGCAAATGAAGAGGGCGCGATGCGCCAAATGTAGTCACCCACAGATTGTCGTCCTCATCCTTAACAATACCCGTAACCCTCTCACGAGCCTCATCACCAATAGCGCCTCGCAACGTACTATTCTCTTTATTAAACACCGTGTACTTTTGATCTACCCAATGATATCTTAACAAACCCGCCCAGTAACTTCCTACCCAAAGTGTCGTATTTTTTAGATCAAGAAATACACGATAAGGGCTCAGTAAATCGAATGCTGCAACGACCGGATTAGTTTGCTCATTAAAATTGAACCATTGGCCATTATTTCTTAAATAAATGCCATCTCTTCCGAAAAGATATTGATAATTGTCCGATACCCCGCCACTTGCCACAGCCACGAGACCGTCTTGAACAGCAATTTCGCTGGAAGTATGAGAATAGGGAGAGGTAACGGATAAAACTGAGCAATTCCCATTGACCTCGTTTGCATATCGAAAGCCCCCTCCTAGATCAGCATACCATATCCTACCCTCCGGTGTTATGGCTAAGCCATTGTTTATACTTACGCATCCAGCACCTGCAATAGCCTTTACCCCTGATCGATCGATAAAAAATACATCCCCTTCAAACAATCCAATGCGCTGAACCCCCACCGCCACTTGATCAGCTGCTTGGGCAAGTTGGGTTATCTGGTCTCCGACAGAAGCTGTATAAATCTTGACAAGCTCATGACTTCGGTTTAAAGCATAAACCTCCGTCTTCGTCGCTAACCAAATATCTCCATCCAATAGTAGTATATGCAATAATTCCTCCCCTGCCAATAATTGGACTTCGTCCCATCGGCTGAAATCCGCTATGTTTCGATTCGCTAGTAGATCTGCAAAATATAAACCATCTGCCCCTGCGGCATATATAAGACCATCGCGTTGTGCTGTACCATTGATTCGCATATTGGTTATGATCGTGTTACCAAAAAGTAATTCGTCAGGATCTAGCTCTACTATACCAAAATCCATAGACAATATCATGCGATCTCGCGATGCTGAAAAAAGATGATTGATTCTCTTAGATCCAATGATGGTGTTATTCCTCAATATTGTAGGAAGATTGGTAACACCGTTTCTATCCACAAAATCCAGATTTCCATTGGTATAAGCTATAACTAGCTGATCATTAAAATCATCATACACCAAAGTCTCTACCCCTGTATCTGACAGCCCCTCTACACGGTCTAATTTTTTATAAGAAAAATCACTTTCATCAATACTTATCACGCTCCATGGGGTCGCGAAAAAGACCCTATCACCCCCATAAGCTACCTTGATGCCTTGCTGATATGGCAAATGGCTATTCCACCGACCGATCGGAGGGTCATATTGCGCCATCAAGGATAAACAAGACCATAGACTAATACCCAAAGTCTTGAGAAATGGCGAATAATTCATTACGATCGGTATAACTTGCTTGTTTCAAGATATGCATAAACGGCATCGGGTACTAGATATCGGACAGATTTGCCTAAGCGAATATTATCTCTGATATAGCTGGCGCTAATGTTCAACAATGGTGCATCAACGAAACGAACTCTCGGATGGGACTTATATGGATAGTCATTGTCCACCCCCGAGCGTCGATAGACATAGATATCATGATTTTTGATGATTTTTTGGTCGTTCTTCCACTTATGAAAACTAGCCAAATTATCCTCACCCATGATCAGCGAAAAACTATTTTGAGGATATTTATCGCTTAAATAGGCCAATGTGTCCACTGTGTAAGATGGTTGTGGCATTGAAAATTCAATGTTGGAAGCGCGAATATCTCTTTCGTCACCTATAGCAAGTTCCACTAAATAAAGTCTGTCATAATCCTGCGCTAGGCTGGCCTTGGGCTTAAATGGATTCTGTGGGCTTACAACCATCCACACTTGTGTTAAGTCTGTATGTTCTGCAAGATATTTGGCAATAATCATATGACCTACGTGAACGGGATTGTAGGAGCCAAAGAACAGACCTATTTTCATGACTCAATCCGGCTTAATTGCCCAGCATTGATGGCATAAGCAGCATGATGAGATCTTCTCCTTCTTCAAGTTCGGCAGGGACTATAATTCCTGGGCGATTAGGAGTTGATAACTTTAAGCAGACTTTCTCATCATAAAGCACAGATAACATTTCGATGAGATTTTTAGCATTGAATCCGACGTTGATTGGCTCTTCGCTACTGTATTCACAATAAAGCTGCTCCGTAGCCTCATTGGAAAAATCTAGATCTTGAGCAGTGGCGGTGAGGCTTCCGTCAGAAATATTGAAAACCACCTGATTAGTAGATTTATTTGCATAGATATTCAATCGTTTAAGAGAGCTAAGAAACTCCAGGCGATCAATTGTTGCCACGTTGACATTATTTGTCGGTATTACACCATTGTAGTCAGGAAATTTATGGACTATGAGCCTGATAATTATTTCGGTATCTCCTAGATCAAAGAATATATTCTTGACATTGTAAGACACCGTTACTTCCATATTAGACGCTAGTGCGTTTTTTAATTGGATTAAGCCCTTCTTAGGAATGCTAATAGCGTCACCTGCCGTTCCCCCTTTATGCCTAATGGAATATTTGACTAATTTATGAGCATCCGTTGCCGCAAAGACAATGTCCTTGTCCTCAAACTTCAATGAAACCCCTTGCATATTCGCGCGTAAATCGTCATTGCTCGTTGCAAAGAGCGTTCTTTCGAGCATTTTGTGTATTAGCTCAGAACTGAGCTTAAAGCTTGTTACATTCTCTTTAACAGGTAGTTCAGGATAGTCATCAGCATTGTCTCCTGCCAGCTTGTATTTTCCATATGAAGAGGTAACTGTCACCGTTTTTGAGAGCATATCCGCATCAAGTGTAATCGGTTGCTCCGGTAAAGCTTTAAGTGTATCAAGTAGCATTCTGGCTGGTATGGCAATTTGTCCGTCCTCTTCTCCTTGCACTTCTAATAAAGAAATTACAGTTGTTTCGAGATTGGACGTATATATAGTGAGTTGATTTCCACGTAATGAAAACAGAAAATCTTCCAATATAGCCAATACATTTTTACTTCCTAAAACCCCGGAAGCAAGAGACAGCTTTTTAAGGATTTCAGCAGACGAGACGATAAACTTCATTTAAATCATGATTTTTAAAGATTAATTGACGATTCCATCCAGTCAGATGGAACGAGCAAAATTCTTGCACAAAAATAACGAATGTATCCTATTATTATCAGAATCATATATCTGCGCTTTACTTTTGTGGTGAATAACTGTCATCTTGCGCTCAATGATTCATCGTCCTCCTACATACCCGATAAAAGCCGCTATTATTCCTGATGTCAAGCTTTCCAGTCTGGAGGGGAATGTGCCTGTTTTTGAAATTAGAAAAAAAGGCTGTGACATAGTAACTATGGATATGGTCTTCGTAGGCGGTCGTGTGGTGGAGCATAAAAGATTAGCTTCATCGACGACAGCGTCGTTGCTAAAAGAAGGTGCAGGGCCTTTTAACTCGGTTGCCTTTATCGAAGCCATAGATTTTTATGGTGGGAGTTTTTCGACTTCCGGTGGAATGGACACGATCAGCCTCAAGTTGACTTGTCGTAAAAGACACTTTTCTAGTGTCATAGAAATAATTTGCCATGCATTTGATTCTCCACATTTTTCTGAAGAAGAACTGAATACCTATATTGCTCGAAAGGTTGATAAACTTTCTATTGATCTGATTAAAAATGATACGGTATGCTATCGTGAGATCACCGAAAACCTCTACGGCGCCGACCATCCCTATGGCTATAATAGCACCAAGGATTGTTTTTTAGATCTTCAAATCGAAGATGTAAAGAAGTTCTATAATGAACATATTCATTCAGGCAATTGCTTTATTTTTTTGGCCGGAGATGTTCAAGATCATTTTTATCAAGACCTAGATAAACTTTGCCAAGTATTACCAAAAGGATTAAGGTCTGAGATTGATCAGAATCGATTGAAACGAAGCCCCATAGGTCAAAGAACAACTTTATTGTCCGGAGCAAAAAACCAAACAAGTGTTAGATTAGGAACATACTCTGTCAACCATAAACATGAGGACTACCTTAAACTTCTCTATCTGAATACGATACTCGGTGGATATTTTGGTTCTAGGTTAAGCTTAAACTTGCGTGAGGACAAAGGGATTACCTACGGTATTGATTCTGTTCTGGAGACAAATATTCACGATGGACTTTTGCTAATCAGTGCAGAAGTTTCTAACGATCAGGTTAAAACGTGCCTGCACGAAGTGTACAAAGAAATGGATATACTTTGTAACAAACTAATAGGGTCAAGAGAAATTATGAGAGTCAACAATTATCTGATGGGTTATTTTATCACTTTATTTGATGGTCCTTTTAATAGCATACGTGCCGTAAAAACATTAGCTTTGAGCCACTTTCCATTGAACAATCTACAAACGTATTATGAAGAACTGATCTCTCTGGACAAAAGAGATATCAGAGTAATGGCGCAGAAATATCTGAAGCCTGACATGTTTAAAGAAGTGATCGTCGGTGACGTAGCTGATTTAACTTAATAATCAGAAGGATTTAAAATAAACTTACTTTTGTGCTCTTAAAGAGCGCTGTTATAGCGAGGCCAACAGAAAATGGGATTTTTCAACTTTTTTAAGCAAGAAATTGCTATAGACTTAGGAACAGCAAATACACTTATCGTGTATCAAGATCAGGTGGTTGTGGATGAACCATCTATCGTCGCCATGGATAGAAACACACGCGAACTTTTGGCCGTGGGCACGAAGGCCATGCATATGCACGAAAAAACGCATAACAATATCGTCACCATAAGGCCACTTAAAGATGGAGTTATTGCCGATTTTCAGGCAGCTGAACAAATGATTCAAGGAATGATCAATATGGTCGAAGGTCGTAGAAGATTCTTCACTCATCTCAAAATGGTCATTTGTATTCCGAGTGGTATCACCGAGGTAGAGAAACGTGCCGTATTTGACTCAGCGGATCATGTTGATGCAAAAGAAACGTACCTGATACATGAACCCATGGCTGCAGCATTAGGAATAGGGATCAATGTTATGGAGCCCATGGGCAATATGATTATTGATATAGGTGGGGGCACCACTGAGATAGCCGTCATTGCCTTATCCGGTATTGTTGCTGATCAATCAATTCGTACTGCAGGTGACGAACTAAATGAAGACATAGTAGAATATGTCAAAAGAGTACATAACTTGTTAATCGGTGAACGTACCGCCGAAAGGATCAAAAAAGAAGTAGGATCAGCCATCATTGATTTGCCAAATCCACCGGACAAGCTAGCCGTGAACGGTAGAGACTTGTTAACCGGTATTCCAAAGCAAATATATGTCGGTCATGCAGAGATTGCCGAAGCACTCGATAAGAGCATCACGAAGATAGAAGATGCCGTTATTAAAGCTCTAGAAGAAACACCGCCTGAATTAGCTTCCGATATTTACAAAACAGGTATTTATCTCACCGGTGGTGGTGCGCTCCTTCGTGGTCTGGATGTCCGCATCGCAGAAAAGACTAAACTCAATGTATTTGTCGCTGATGATCCGCTCAGAGCAGTTGTTAAAGGAACAGGCAAGGCTCTTAAAAACACTAAACAGTTCACTTTCTTAATGGATCGAAGGAGCATGTAAGCCTTATGCGTTCACCTCTCAGTTCAGCAGACCGTTACGCGCCTATATTACTTTTTCTTTTTTTAGAGATTATCTGTTTTATTCTCATAGTGACATTTAACCACAAGCAAAACGAAATTTTCTTGCACTCTTCCACTCAACTTAGTGGAAGCTTATTAAACAAATCGCGACAGATAAAAGATTTCACTTCTCTTCAAGTTTCTAACCAAGAATTGCTTGCCGAAAATGCTCGCTTGCTCAAAGAAGTGCTCGGAAGTTCATCTTCTAGTGTTATACCCGAACCATCATCGTCCACCGATTATACCATAGAAACAGCTTCTGTGATTACCAATTCTATTTCCTCTTCGAGGAACATGATAACCATTGATATCGGTCAAAAAAAAGGTCTATCAGGCAACTATGGGGTCATTAATAATCAAGGTGTGGTGGGTATATTAACAAGATCAACAAATAGATTTTCTTCCGTCATGCCCTTGCTCAATGTTGATTCACGTATAAGTGGTTCGATTGAAGGTCTTAACTTTTTTGGTTCTGTAACATGGAGTGGCTATAGATATGATCAACTGGTGTTACAAGGCATACCTACGCATGCGAATGTCAATGTTGGAGACGCGGTAGTAACGACCGGTTATAGCTTGTTATTTCCTCCAGGAATTAAAATAGGCAGTGTTCACTCCATAAAAAAGGGCAAAGACGGCGCATTTTACGATATAGAAATTAGCCCGGCCGTAGATTTTGCCGATTTGAGCTATGTTTATGTTATCCGTTCAGTCTTTTTTGAGGAAATCGACTCATTGTCTTATGAACATAACTAAACAAATAATAGTAGCTGTCGTATGTTTACTGATTCAGGTAATTATCCTGAAGAATATGTCCATTCAGGTGTGGGATCGATACGCTATCAGCATCTTCATATATCCATTAATTATTCTTTTCCTCCCACTCGGTTTTAATCGCTATTTTCTGTTGTTACTTGCCTTTGGACTAGGGCTCTTTATAGATATGTTCTATGATAGTCCCGGCGTTCATGCTGCAACACTTACCCTTACTGCGTTTACAAGAACATATGTTTTGCGACTCATCGAGCCTAGAGGTGGATTTAGAACAGATAACACCCCGACAGCAAAAAACTACTCCCTAGCATGGACAGCGAGATTTGTACTGATCATGTTGGGAATTCACTTGTTTACCTACTTCAGCATTGATGCATTTTCTTATGTGTTCATTGATAAAATTTTTATCAACAGTCTTCTGAGTTTAGTCTTTTCATATATTTCTGTTCTTCTAATTCAATTTATAGCCAACCTTTAAGCACTTATGGAGGAAAGAAATAGATCAACTATAATCAAACTTTTAATGATCAGTGGAGCTATACTTCTGTTCGGTCAATTATTCTACACACAGATTTTAAATGTAAAAGTTCGCCAGCAAGCACAAAACAGATCCTTAAGTACTAAAATTATTACCCCTCCTCGGGGGGTAATCACAGATAGACATGGTGAACTGATCGTTGTCAATGACCCTTCCTATGATCTTTCCGTAGTAATAAGGGAGCTTGACCCCAAAATGGACACCCTTGCCTTTTGTAGTTTATTGAATATTACCAAGGACGACTTCGTGTTTCTCTTTGAAAAAATCAGATCCTTGCCATATTACAGGCGCAGTCTTCCGATGAATTTTCTGTCAAACATATCTTCTCAAGAATATGCTCCTTTTCAGGAACAACTCTACAGATTTCCTGGATTTTATGCTTCTCTTAAAAATCAACGCAACTATCCTTATCCCCATGGGGCGCACATCCTAGGTTATGTAAGCGAAGTAAGCCCGGAAGATATTAGTAACTCTCCTGATTTATATAGCATGGGGGATCTCAAAGGTTCTAATGGAATAGAGCGAGTATATGATGATCATTTAAGAGGTAAAAAAGGCATTCAATATGTGTTAAAAGATAATATGGGCAGAGAGGTCGATAATTACGCAGAAGGCGCTCTTGATAGTGCTGCCTTAAGCGGAGCCATCATTACCTCCTCTCTAGACATCATGCTTCAACAGCTAGGTGAAGAATTACTGAATAATAAGCGTGGAAGTATTGTCGCAATTGAACCATCAACCGGCGAAATCCTTTGTATGGTCACTAGCCCATCATATGATCCCAATAGTCTAATACCCGGTAGGAGTCGTAATGAAACCTACCGCAGACTGTTATACGACACAATAAATAGACCCTTGTTAGATCGAAGTATTCAAGCTCAATATCCACCGGGGTCGATCATCAAGCCTTTTATGGCACTCATGGCATTGCAAGAAAACGTAATAAATAATCATAAGACTGTTAGCTGTAGTGGTCGGTATTTTGTAAATGCTCGATTGTCGCAAGGGTGTCGCAACCATCCATCACCGGTGAATCTAGTCTCTGCATTACAGTTTTCTTGTAATAGTTACTTCTTTCAGAGCTTTAGAGATTTTGTTGACAAATTCGGTTACACAACACCGCAGATAGGCGTGGATAAATTCCATGATTACATGAGGAGATTTGGTCTTGGGGCACCATTGGAGGTAGATTTAGTATCTGAACTAGGAGGTTTTGTCCCAGATGGCAAATACTACAATAAGCTATACAATACTAACTCCTCGAGCTGGCGATCAACAGCAATCTTATCAGTAGGTATAGGACAAGGGGAGCTACAGCTCACGACAATACAAATTGCGAATCTCGCTTCTATAATCGCTAATAGAGGGTTTTTTTACACACCACATATTGTTAAAGGAATCGGATCTGATTTTAAAAAACTAGAAAGATTTACGATCAGAAGAGAAGTAGGCGTTGACATCCAGCACTTCGAGCCGGTAATTGAAGGCATGTCAAAAGTGATTAACGAAGGTACAGGTCGCCGAGCTGCCATTAAGGGTCATGAAGTATGTGGCAAAACAGGTACTTCTCAAAATCCTCATGGGATTGATCACTCCGTTTTTTTTGGTTTTGCCCCACGCAATAATCCGCGCATTGCTATAGCGGTGTTCATTGAAAACGCAGGCGGTGGTGGTGCTACAGCTGCACCGATAGGCGGTCTCATGATGGAACAGTATCTCAATGACACTATTTCTACACCTAGATTGCACCTGAAACAAACTCTCTCAGAACTGAATTTAATTAATAAGGTTTAATACGAAACATCTTTCATGATTATATCATCCATCGTAGCAAGGGCGACTAATAGGGTAATAGGATTAGAAAACGATCTTCCATGGCATCTGCCCAAAGATCTTAAGTGGTTCATGACCAAGACTAAACATCGCCATGTGATCATGGGAAGAAGATCGTTTGAATCTATACCTCAACCCTTGCCAAATCGAACTAATATCGTTATCACTTCAGATCCTAAATATTTTCACTCTGGCGCTGTCATTGTAAAATCCATCCCTGAAGCCTTGAGTTACGCTAAAAATCAAGGAGAAACGGAGATTTTTATTCTAGGAGGTGGTAAAATTTATGACCAAACGAAAGATCTGTGGGATCGACTTTACCTTACAGAAGTCCATGGCAACCCTGTCGGAGATACCTTTTTTCCAGAAATAAATCTAGACGATTACCACCTCAGTTTTATTGAAGAGCATAGTGTAGACGAAAAGCATGCCTATCCATTTACCTTTAAGATTCTTGATCGAAAAAAGTAAGATTGACTTATTAAAATCTGGTTTGTGTTAGAATAAATAAATTTTTTCCCCTTGGCCGTAGGCCAATAATCCTTTTTCATCATTTATTCAGAGACCGTGTAGAAGGGAATAAAAAAGCCAAAGTTAACAACACTATGCCTTGAGTAGGATTTCTAACGCTAGGTCGAGATTCTACTATCTTTTCTCAGAGATTGGTTTATTAGGCTTTATGTTGCTCCCTTTGGCATTGTCAAATATAAAAAACTTTTCTTAAAATGTCAATGGAAATATCTAAAATTTTATATATATAACACCTTGTCAACTATTTTAATAGCTCGTTTTACCATTTGGGTTGATCGAGTTCATTAAGCTTATATTTCTCAATAAGCTTAATTAATTTAATATCATATGAAGGGTCTGTTGCGTATCCGGAGAGCTTTAGGCCTGTTGCCCAGGATTTGTAATCAGTCGTGGGAATGGAAAATAAATGTTGGTAATGTGCCCCAAATTTTAGAAAATTAGAATGATCCACATACGATTCAACCACACGATCATATGCCCTGAAGCACGATTCCAATAGCTGGCCGGACTTGTCATAGTCGTCATCCTTATGATAATACGTTTTCCCCTTCCACCAAGATTTGCATTTTATGCCAAAGTGGTTGTTAGATTTTTGAGCGAACTCGGATATGCCACTGTTAGACTCGAGTATTCCCTGTGCTAGCTTAATACTTGCCGGCACTCCGGTTCTTTGCATTTCAATTGTGGCAAGTTCAGTATATTGCTTGATATAGTTTTCTTGATTACTAGAATAGTCATAACTATACAAGCTAAGTAGTAAAAATACTAGGCTCATAGATTGGTTTATGAATTAACAAGAATCGAAAATCATGCCACAGGATAACGGCCGTAAAAGAATTATCGGGAAATACGATCAAGGAATGCCAGGGCCATTGCTCATAGTCATAGGTGGGGTTCATGGTAATGAGCCCGCTGGCGTGAAGGCTATCGAGCAGGTATTTAGGATGCTGGATGAAGAACTTTTAAAAACACCGGACTTTTGTTTTAAAGGAACGATTATTGGACTCAAAGGAAATAGTAATGCTCTGTCAGAAAATGTCCGTTATATCGATCGAGACTTAAACAGAATATGGTTTCATAAGGACATAAAACAGTGGCAAATGGCTACCGCCACACAAGATTTTGCTGAAGCGATAGATGCTACAGAAATATTGGACTGTATTAATAATGCATGTGACCAATATAATCCTCCTCAACTAATCATCCTCGACTTGCACACTACTTCTTCGGGTGATGGAATATTTGCGATTCCCGTAGAGTCAGACCATAGTGTAACACTAGCCTATCAGCTACATGCTCCATTAGTGTTCGGTCTCTTGAATGATGTCTCGGGCACCTTGATGTCCTATTTTAGCACTTCCTATGAGCGCACACCGACGACAGTTGTATGCTTTGAAGGTGGCCAACACAACGACCCCTTGTCAATAAATCGGTGTATCGCCGCTATTATTAATACACTTCGCTCATGCAATATGGTGGATTCCGAAGTAGTCGAAAATGTACATGACCAACTATTGGTCAATTATTCTCGAGGGCTTCCCCGGTCTACACATCTTGTTTATAGACACCGCATAGCATCGGATGATGGTTTTGTGATGCTACCAGGATTTAAAAATTTACAGCCCATATCAAAGGGTCAATTACTCGCTCATGATCGGCAAGGTGAAGTAAGAGCGCAATATGATGGTTATATACTGATGCCCCTATATCAATCAATGGGTAGCGAAGGGTTTTTTATTGTTCAAGAAAAACGCGAATAAGAATTCCTTAATCTTTTTAGGAAAAGCAAGCTTCGATATGTCCTCTACTTTTACAAACTCAAACTGCCGGCCTTTTGCGTCCTCTTCGAACAAGTAAAAATTGTAATGAATACGTTGGTGCGTCAGTAATTGACGAGCTTGCGACATTTGACGAAGACTACCATCAATATTATATCGATCGAAGAATAATTTACGGACGCTGTCTTGGGATATACGGTTTGAGACACTCTCTACAAGCGGAAGTTCGTATAACCCTTGCCAGATATCTTTAGATATTCTCTTCTGTACAGCGCAGCTATTTGCTCTGATGATTAAGACATAGTGAAAGTACCTGTCTTTAAGAGCCTTTTTCTTGCCCTTTATCGGAAGAATGTTGACTTTTTCTTCTCGAAATGCAGCGCATTCCTGGTTTAAGGGACAACGATTACAAAGTGGGTTCGATGGGGTGCATATTAATGCGCCTAAATCCATTATGGCTTGATTAAATGCCGCAGGGTCGTGATCTGAAAGTGTTTCCTGGGCGAGTTGCGCATAAATTCTTTTTGCCTCCGCCGAGTCAATAGCGGTATACTCACCGTAATACCGACTTAAAATCCGGAAAACGTTTCCATCAAGCACGGCATAAGGCAGACCAAATGCAAAGCTGGCTACAGCCGCTGCCGTATAAGGACCTACTCCGGGTAGGCTTCGTATTTCATCATATCGCGATGGAAAAATACCTTTATGTTCTTGCATGATAATGCGTGCAGCCTTGAGAATATTCCTCGCCCTTGAATAGTACCCTAGGCCTTGCCACACCGACATTACGTCATCCTCCTGTGCAGCAGAAAGCACTTCGATCGAGGGAAAAGCAGTTATAAAGCGTTCATAATATGTCCAGCCTTGAACAACACGTGTCTGTTGTAATATGATCTCAGAAATCCAGATATAATATGGGTTCTGTGTCTTTTTCCATGGCATATCTCGATCCACGAACTGATGCCATCCTAGTAATTTTATCCCTAATGAATGTCTCTCTTTCATTTGCTTTTTCTTCTGCACAATGACCTGAACTTATCTACTATAATCAACCGCCTACTAACAGGATCGAATTCATTAGCGTAAAACTAGCGGATATCTCAACCATGATTATTTATTTGACTTTCGAAATGAAAGAAAACTACACATAGAATAGCAAGCCACATAATTTTATCGCTCGTAAACGTCCCTTGCTAGATCCTGGTCAAAAGAATGCAGCCTTGAGCAATTTCTATTCACCCTGTCTTCAAATAAATATCCCGAGCATTTTACTCGTTATATCACAATTATGAAATTCTTCCGTTGAAAACATCTCTTACCATAGCATTAGTACAATCTGACTTGTCTTGGGAGTCCCCTGATTTAAATCTGTCGCATCTCAGTAGTCTGATCGAAAAGAACATCACTCAGCCTGTAGACCTCATCGTTCTGCCGGAAATGTTTACAACTGGATTTTCTATGAACAGCCACTTACTAGCTGAATCCATGAAAGGTATGACTATTGACTGGATGAAAAGCCTTGCAGCTGAAAGGGGCTGCGTAGTGGCAGGCAGCATCATCATTCGAGAAGACGAACAGGTGTATAATCGACTGCTCTGGGTTACATCTGCAGGAGAGCTTGATTATTATGACAAAAGACATTTATTCAGAATGGCTGGAGAACACCTTCACTACAGTCCCGGTACAGATCGAAAAACATTCACCCTTTATGGCTGGTCTATTATGCCTCAGATATGTTATGATCTGAGATTCCCTATATGGAGTCGTAATGATCTGGACTACGATATTTTGCTTTACATAGCTAGCTGGCCATCCGTACGCATAGCCCACTGGGATAAACTGCTCGCTGCTAGGGCGATCGAAAATCAAGCTTATGTTGTCGCCGTTAATCGCGTAGGTGTAGATCCCAATGGCCATAATTACACGGGGCACAGTATGGTGGTCAATCCTTGGCTCGGCGAGCCATATTGTAAAGCTATAGATAAGGAGGATGTTCTGATTCAGACCATCTCAAAAGCCGACCTGGAAGGGCTCAGAAATAAGTTGCCATTTTTAAGCGATCAAGATCAGTTTAGTATAGATGATACTCTATAGCTTCTTTTAAGGGTTGAATTAATCAATATTAGACCCTATCAATAATCTTTCAGAAAACGGCGAGGTGGTTAGATGCCATATTCCATTAATGTAGCCAGTATAAGATCTTCATCTGTCGTATGGCTCTTAATTAACCCGGAAAATGCCTTAGAGCTTCATAAAATGAATTGATAGACTAAAATACAATAGAGGCTCAAGGTGTTCGCCTTGAGCCTCTATTGTACAATACTTTGTGTTTCTAACTAAAAATTTCTCGGACTATAGGGCGTATGATACACCCATTAAGAAATAAGACTGAAAGTGCTTATTTCCGGGGGGGACGATAATCGTTTCTTGCTTGCTAGATCTGATGGCGTATTCGATACCCACACCTACATTGCCCAGAACTTTGAAGTTAAGTCCGTTTATCCATGTATAGTTGGATAAGTTGCTTAAATCTTTATAGCTTCCAAATGCAGATAAGTTCGTACGATAATTCACACCCTTTCCTAAATCCCTTGAGTAATCTGCCACAATCTTACAGCCCAGTGAACTTTCAAAATTTGCATTCTGGTCAGAAATGATGATGTTGTAGTTTAAAGGATGAAATACTGCTACGAACTCCGGTATCGGATTCCATGTAACACCTATTCCTAAGTCGATATAAGCCGGGTTAAAGGAGTTGTCTAAAAATGTTGTTCTCAATTCCCCTAGCGCAGAGGCTGCCAAGGTTTTAGATAGGTTTTTACCATAAAGCGACTGCACGTTAAATACGTCGGCGGTTTTATTGAACTTACTATCGTCATTCGCTCCGGCAGAAAATTTCTGCCAGCCCAATGTCAGTTGTCCATTGTTTCTCCAGAAATAGTTTTCGCCTATTTGATTGGCGAAGCCATTCATCCCTATACCAATATTCGTTGCGGACGCATTTGCATTGGGGCCTCGCGATGCCCAGTTATTAAAAGAATTCAAATCTAGCCCGATAATACCTCCGGTTCCCTTTTGCCAATAGGGATATGTCACTAGCTGACTACTCAGGCCTTGAATCTCTCCTTCAAGTGCGGCTATTTGGTCATTAAGCGGAGTGGCTTGATCCTTAAGTGGTGCTAGCATGGCTTCTTTGGCGGCTATCTCTTGCTTGATTGCATCCATATCCTGTGCATTCAGCCCTAAGCTAAAAATGAATAGGACAAAGAATAAAAATGTTGAATTTCTCATGTTATTCGAGTTTTAATTGTTTGTTCTTTATAATGATTTTATCGTTTATGATGGATTTGAGCGGTATGTAAATCTTTTGATCCTCTGCTACTATACATACTGCCGTCTTATCTATCTCTACAACCATACCGGATGTGCTTCCAAATATAATCTGGTCGCCGACATTAATTTTATTTTTAACATAAAAGCTTGATAGATAGTTGGACATGACATCCTTCGAAGCTAAACCATAACCTATCGAAAATGCCAGCACACCACCTGCTATAATTATAGATATGTTCTGCTCAAGAAACGCGGTGGTAATACCCGTCTGGGCTACTGCTACGACAATCACATTTATAAAAAGAAAATAAAAAATAAAGTTTGCGATAATTCCTGCTGATGGCAAAGCCAACGAGCGAAGAGTCGTATCTACTAATTTGCGAATCATCTCTGCCACCAATAATCCCAATATCAATATGGCAAATGCTACTATTATCTTCGGAACTAGGATAAATAGGTCAAGCATCAAGCTGGATATCGCCTCCAGGTTTAATATATCAACGGAAATGAGGATAACAAACAGCAATAAGAAGTAATGCAGAATCTTCCCCAGTAGTTGACTTAGCTTAATTTTGATATTGGCTTTGCCTATAATCTCTATTTCATTCAGCTTTTCTCCTAGCTTGTCAATCTTAATAGCTTCAAGAAGTCGAATGATTGTTTTGCTCACTATCTTGACCACTAAGTAGCCGATAATGAATGCCAACAGAGCGGAGAATAGTCGTGGTACGACTGACATAAATTGATTGAGTAAGACTATCAGTGTATCTGACATGCGTTTATAAGTTTTTTACTCTTGCGTTTTATTTTTGTCTTTTACTCCTAGGATAGCGGAAACTAGTCTAGGCACATACATTTCCGCTATGTCAGCGAAGTGAGACCATATATCTTTTCTTTCACTGATTGAATTCTTGATTCGCATTTCGTGAGCGGTAAAGAATGACTCATTTTCCTCTTCGAACAGTTTAAATACATTTTTTGACATAATATCCTAGTTAAAATGCCTCTTCATATATCCTAGAGAATTTATGCTTCGCCCGCTTTATTTGCATTTTTATGGCGCTCTCTGATTTTTTGGTCATGTCTGCAATCTCAACTATGGACATATTATCCATGTACTTCATCATCAATACTGATTTATCACCTTCATTCAACTTATCCATTATTACACGCAACTGATTGAGTTTAACTTCCATTAATACTTTATCCTCTATCTCATCTCCTGAATCAGCGATTTCTATGTCGTCTTCGAGGTTTGTTTCATTCCTCTTTTTTAATTGTCGGATATGGTCGATACAGTAATTATATGTTATCGAATAAATCCATGTGGATAACTTAGACCTACCACTGAAATTAGCAAGATTCAGTATTATTTTCATCAGTATATCCTGTGTTAAATCTTCCGCAAGAACTTCATTCTTGACTAGAGTCAAACACTTCCCAAATATTTTCTTCGAGTACCTATGATAGATTATCTCAAAGAAATAATTGTTTCCAGACTCCAAATAACGTTGTACCAGCTCTTCGTCAGATAGTGTTTCACTTCCTTTACTCTCCAGAAGAGATAATACCCATTTAAGCATGTTCCTTTCTTATGACGTAAAAAAAGCATAAAGTTACTTTTGTCAATTAAAAAATGGTTTGAATAATATCTGTCAATTTATATTTATCCATGATCTTAAGAGATTTGTGATCTTCATATAAATAATCATCGACAAGCTTATTGATAAAATATGGCCCTAGCACCTATAAAACTTCATGATAAGTACTTTGTACTTTATCTGTCTGAGCAAGTCATTCTCGATAGAATTGCTGCCTTGGCAATGGAAATCAACCGTGATTATAAAGGTTTGTCTCCGGTTATCATTAGTATTTTAAATGGCTCATTCATTTTCACCGCAGACTTAGTACGGAAACTGGATTTGCCACTATATATTGAGTTCGTCCGGTACAGCTCTTATCATGGTACCAGCTCGACTGGTGCAGTGTCAAAGACGCTTGAAGTTAAAACGGACATAAAAGATCGAGATATCATTATTGTGGAGGATATTATCGATACAGGTTTAACCATAAACAAGGCCATTATTGATTTAAAGGGCTATGAGCCTGCATCTGTGAAGGTGGTGAGCTTACTCGTCAAGCCTGAAGCGATCACGCATGAAGCCCAGATAGATTATGTCGGGTTTGAAATACCCAATGAATTTGTAGTCGGCTATGGGCTCGACTATGATGAACTTGGGCGAGACCTGCCTGCTATATATCGCGTATCTGATGACTGATAAAGCACTATCTCTTATCAAGGAAGATATTCTGTTGCTTGTACATCGAGTTGATATTTTTAGGGAAATTTATGATACGTATGGCATGCCTACCGTGATCAGCAGACCATCTGATTTTAGCACTGTTATACATATCATATTGGAGCAACAAGTAAGCTTGGATTCGGGTCTGGCAGCTTTTGATCGTTTAAAATCTCGATTTGGAAGAGACCTTGACCCTATTATCTTTGCAGAAGCTGGTGTTGATACGTTAATGTCTTGCGGGTTGACTAAGCAAAAAGCAGCATACATACATAACTTAGCAATATTGGTAAGTTCTAATACGATTAAGCTCGATCAAGTTTTGAGCAATGATAATCACTCAATTATTTATGATAATCTTGTTTCAATTAAGGGAATTGGGCCGTGGACGGCTAATATTATTTTAATGACTTGTGTAGGGTCAAGAGACATTTTTCCGACTGGAGATATTGCGCTGATCAACGAAATGAAATCTTTCAATTTAATCCTTTCTGTATCAGAGGTCTCTGACACTAGTGCCATGTGGAGTCCCTACAGGACGGCTGCGGCGCATCTGTTATGGCATTCTTATCTCCGCAGAAAAAACCGCACTATTCCGATGTAACGCTATTTGCTATAGCCCCTTCCTTAAACGTGCGACAGGCACATTGAGCTGTTCACGATATTTTGCTACTGTACGTCGTGCTATATTATAACCTCTCTCGTTAAGAATTTCCATTAGTCGTTCATCTGACAAAGGCTGTTTCTTGTTCTCGCTACTAATAAGATCGTTCAGAATGGTCTTAACCTCTAAAGTTGATACTTCCTCACCCGAGCTGGTCTGCATACCCTCCGAAAAGAAATCCTTTAACCTTTTTGTACCGAACTCCGTCTGAACATACTTACTATTAGCAACTCTTGACACAGTGGATATATCAAGACCGGTAACGTCAGCAAGATCCTTGAGTATCATCGGCTTAATACGACGATCATCTCCGGTGTTAAAATACTCCTTCTGGTATTGAAGGATACTGTACATGGTATTGTACAAAGTCTCTTGTCTTTGTTTTATGGCGTCAATAAACCATTTAGCACTATCTATTTTTTGTTTGATAAACATGACCGCTTCTTTGTCTTGTTTTGTGGATTTTCGGGTAGCGGTTGTATCCTTGAAGGTCTTTAAAACCTCCATGTAATGATCACTGATACGTAGATCGGGAGCATTCTTATTATTCAGCGTGAGCTCTAGTTCGCCATCGCGGTTAGTAATAATGAAGTCCGGTATGACGTAGTGGCTTTCTTTGTTCGAACTACCCGGATGAGTTCCGATATATGCACTTGCAGGTTTAGGATTGAGCTTTAGGATTTCGTCTATCGCATCTTTTAATTCACTATCCGATATGTTAAGCGAACGTGTCAGTTTTGAATAGTGCTTTTTAGTAAATTCTTCGAAATACTTATTTAATATCTTCAGTGCTAGACGCTGAGACAAAATTCTTTCTTCTCTATTTTCTATTTCAATCTTTGCCATCAATTGAATCAACAGTGATTCTTGAAGATCTCTACACCCTATACCTATCGGATCTAAGCGCTGGACTCTTTTTAAAATACTGAGTATATTTTCTTCTGTCGTGTCAATATTCTGTCCAAACAACAAGTCATCTACCATTGCGGCGGGAAGCCGTCTGAGATAACCATCATCGTCAATGTTTCCGACAATGTGCTCTGCTATAACCCGATCTGAATCTTGGTCAAAATCAAGCATGCCTACCTGAGATAATAGGTGCTCATGAAATGAGCTGTCCACAGCTATAGGTAGAGCTTTTGATTCATCATCCATATAAGCATCCCCTTTCATCTTGTATAAAATGGGATCATCTTCTATATATTCTTTAAGATAGTCGTCAAGCTCAAAGGAATCTCCGTCATCATCTTGTTGGCTATCACCATCATTGAGGTCAAAAACATCCTTATATTCTTCTGATTCATTTTCTTCCAATGCAGGATTCGCCTCCAGCTCTTCTTTGATGCGCTGATCTAGTGTTGCTGTGGGTATCTGCAATATTTTCATAAGCTGTATCTGCTGAGGCGACAGCTTCTGAATCATTTTTTGTGATAGCGTCTGTTTTAACATATCTGCATAATCTTATTTAGTGATGCTGTAAAGTATATAATTAACTCTTCGCAGCTTTTAATAGTTCTTGATCCGTGGCTTTAACAGACTATTGAGAGATCAAACATATTACATATTATAGTAATATGTATTGTTTGAATCAATTTTTGTGCCAAAATTATTTTTAACCCATAATATGGACGATGGTTGCGTTGAGATTCACAGAGCACTTTTTCTCTCTTAGTCTAATAAGGTCTCGCGTCTTTTATTCTATCTGATTATGACAAATTACTAGGAAAGCCTTTTCTTTGTCGCAAATAAACAGTAATCATGTCTCACGGACCGGAGGAAATTAATTATGGCAAGAAAGGTGGTTGTCTTGCTTCCTTTTTCTTGTTTTTAGCACTTTTTGTCATATTGTGTATCTACATATACACGCGCAATACGACATATCTGCCGCAATAGCAGTTATACAGAATTTAATTACAACATGAAGTACCTCGTAGTAGGTCTTGGCAATAAAGGAGATGAATACGCTGATACGCGCCATAATATTGGCTTTAAAGTAGCCGATTATCTTGCGGCTGAACATGGCACTGTATTTACGACTAAAAGATTAGGGGCTATCGCCCCAATAAAACATAAGGGCAGGACTTTAATACTGCTAAAACCATCTACCTATATGAATCGCAGCGGATCAGCCATTCAATATTGGCTTCGCCAAGAAAATATAGCGATTGAAAATCTTATTATTATAGTAGATGATATACATGTAAACTTCGGTCAAGTTCGTATACGAGACAAAGGAAGTGATGGCGGACATAATGGATTGAAAGATATCGGTAGCTTAATAGGAAGCAACTATACAAGGCTTCGCATCGGTATAGGTAACGAGTTTTCTCCCGGCAGACAAGTCAATTATGTTCTAGGTGTCTGGAGTGAAGAAGAAAAGCGCATACTTCCTGCCATCATTAAACACAGCGCGGACGCTTGTCTTAGTTATTGTTTCCGAGGTATAAAGGAAACAATGAGCGCTTACAATGGTAAAGTTCCAGTCGATTAACCAGGCTTTGACTATTCCTTCGACTGATGTGCTTCTGCGATTATAAGCGCTATCTGCGAGAGTAAAAAATCATCTCCAATCATTGATACGATGATCTCAAAGCAAGTGCCTCAATACTTACGATTATTCTACACGGCTAATCACATTTTTGATGTCCGGAAATTCTGCCACATGCAGGTTTAATGCTTCATCCTTGACGCGCATGCCATTAACATAGGGCCATATTCTTACATCGACCCATCCATCTCTCTTCAAGTCCCTGCTGACTTGAAGTGCTTTAGCGTAGGTATCATATAAACCGATAGTATATAGGTAAAGACCTGTCTCAGCATCGCGTTCTATCGTAGCATCGTTATACATACTCAATAGCTTGCCGCGATACATCTGACTTGTGATAATGATACCTATTTTATAACTGAGGTCTTCCTCTACGATAGCCTCATATAGCATAGACTTCTGACTAAAAAGCTGATCGGGAAGATCCGGCAAAATATGTTCTGTTGATACCATTGTACTTTCTGCTCCATGCAGATATAGAGCTACCCGGGCATTATATTTTTCTGCTATCAGATCATCTCCGCCTGATTTGCCATCCTTTATCAACGGATAATTATACCCAAATCCCTTGACATGCATCCTATCAGGTCTGACTCCCTTTTCTACCATATATTGCTGAACTCTTTCAGCGGTTTTTATCGACGAAAATAAGGTGTACTCAGGTATTTCCTCTGTGCCGCTGTGGCCAATGATTTCTAGAGTTACAGCGGGATTGGCGATCAAGGTCTCCGCTACTTGATCTAGAACTTTGGTGTTGTGTATTCTTGTAACGTCAGCGCTTTCTACATAGTAGATATGCGGAATTAGTATTGAAATATCCCCTACAACAGTCTCCTTCATCAGTGACTCTTCCCAATTCTCTGCCTCCGCACCCTCTGATGGTGTAGCCAAGAACTCAGAGGCTTGATAGTTGATAAAGCCTAGGTCTTCTGTCAGATAATTCTGAGCTGCACTTCGTTCTTTATATCGAGCCAGATAAATATCATATCCGCCCAGTCCGCTCTTCCTATTAGAGCTAAATGTCGCTGTCAGTCCATTATGACCCATTTGAAAGTCTAGTTCATCTCCGGCACTATTAATGGGAATCCCTAGATTGACTGGCTCTGTCCAAGATTCAGCTTCATAAAGATAGCTCGATTGATATACATCATAACCGCCTACACCCCATTCTCTATTGCTACTAAAAAAGAGGGTGCGACCATCACCTGCCAGATAGGGAGAGAGTTCATCATCAATGGAGTTAATATTAGGCCCTAGATTAATGGGTGCTCCCCATGTATTGTTTTCTCTTTTTATCGCATAAATATCATAACCCCCATAGCCTGTCGGCAAATTAAGTGCAACAAATATCACCTCATCATTCCAGAAATGCACACGGCTATTGTAAAGGGTAAGGGGTATGTCAAGACCTATCTTGCGGCTACTGCCAGATGTCGTAGAGCCATTAAGTAAAACTTCCCCGCCTATTTTAGATTCTCTATAAAAATAAATACCATCTGCATTAGTCGTAAAACCCAGTACAAGCTCATCTTTACCCCGATTAATCGCCGCCGGCAAACGCTGTGCATCAGACCATTGGGTTCCATTATGATCGGCATAATAGATGTCGTGATCGCTCGCCCGCATATTCAAGCCTATATTTGGTCGATTACTGGTATAGTAAATTCTTCCTTCTGTATTAGGACTTTGTATAGCTCCGATATCATCATAAGGACTGTTGATTGTGCGCGAAGGGGGCTCGACTATAGCAATCGGTTTTTGAAAAGAAATGCGTTGTGCATTACCGCATTGTTTGATCAGTTTTCTCACCCTTATACGCTCTGCACTATCGGGATCAAGACTGGCGAGATATAACTTGTATTGTGCTGCGGCCTTCTTGAAGTCTCCCCTATGATGAAATATCATCGCCGTGTAATAATCAATCAAGGCATTCTGGTATCCATACTCTATGGCGGCTCGCATATCCGTCATAGCATTATCCATCTGATTAATTTCGTAATAACAGACACCTCTCTTGAAGAGAAGTGGTCCGCTAGTCGCTAGCTTTTCAATCTGATTAAAGTAAATTATAGCCTCTTGATAGTGGCCATTGTCATATGCACTATTAGCTTTCTGAAGATTATCCTGCTGGGCAGATAAGGGTACAAAAAACAACAACAAGACAGACGATACTGCTGTCGTCAATTTATAAATGCCTGTTGGTATCAAAATTTTCAAGGTAATGTGCTATTCTATTCAAGAAGTTACCACCTAGATAACCATCTATAACTCTGTGATCAAACGATAAAGATAGATACATCATATGTCGGATAGATATAATGTCTCCATAATCACTCTGCTCTACAACAGGTTTTTTCTGTATGGCTCCGAGAGCGAGAATGGCTAACTGTGGTTGCGGGATAATCGGCGTACCAATGATATTGTTAAATGTGCCGATGTTACTTATCGTAAACGTCCCCCCCTGTATTTCCTCTGGTTTGAGTTGATTTTTTCTTGCTCGAGACGCAAGATCGTTTACTTTTCTTGTCAGACCATACAGATTGAGATCTCCCGCATTGTGGATAACGGGTACAATTAGATTTCCAGACTCCAGGGCTGTGGCTATACCAAGATTAATGGCTGCTTTTAGGACAATATTATCGCCATCCAGTACGGCATTAATCATCGGGAAGTCCTTCAATGCGCTTATCACGGCCTCTGCAAATATGGGCGAAAAAGTAAGTCGCTCCCCATATTTCTCTAGATAGAGTCCTTTGGCTTTGTCGCGCCATAAGACAATATTGGTTACATCAGCTTCGACAACGGATGTTACATGCGGTGCCGTCTTGACAGAGTGAACCATGTGTGCTGCAATGAGCGTGCGCATCCGATCCATAGGGACTATTTTATCACCGGCATGAGGAGTATACTCACTCGACTGAGCTGTAACAGGTTTTCCTTCCGTTTGCTTTTCGGAAGAGCATTTAGATTTGTCGTGGTTCGATACTATTGCTGTAGCAGAACTCGGCCCGGGAGCTGTTTTCTTTTGATCGATATATCTTAAAAGATCATCCTTGGATATCCGTGACTTATTCAGAGATGTGCTCAGTTGTCTCAACTCTTCCACACTGATTCCTTCCGCCCGAGCCATATTCCGCACGATGGGCGAGAACCATTGGCCATCAAGCTGGCTCGGATAGTAGGCAGTAGATTTATATTGTGGAATCGTTAAGCTTGATTTTGTCGATGACGACAGTGAAGACTTCTTCGGTGTTTCGTCGGTTGTTTTGCTTAACGGCGTCGGAGATTGTGGAGGCGTTTCCGCTTTTAACTTTACTACTTGTGCCTCTTTAGGCTTTTCTGTGGCTGGTTGATCCGTCCGAATAACTTCCTGCGCTATTGATGAGCCTTCCTGCTCAATGATCGCTATTACTTCTCCGACCTTGACGGTATCATTTACTGAGAATAAAAGTTCCGAGACTATGCCCCTGACCGGGCTTGGGACCTCAGAATCTACCTTGTCTGTTGCAATTTCAAGAAGTATGTCGTCTTCTTCGATACGATCTCCCGAGCTTTTATGCCATGATATGATGGTCGCTTCAAAAATACTTTCGCCCATTTTGGGCATTACCATTTCATATCGAGCCATGCGATCTAATTGTCATGGACAAAAGTATAAATTCTGTTCTTGTCGTGATGTGTAATCCATTAACACGCTCAAGTTTATACTCATTTTAAGTGCTAAATGATACTTTAGTGGTTCAATTAACCACATGTTTAAATTATATCTAAAGCTGGGCTTTGATCACATCTTAGACATTAACGGATATGATCACATCTTGTTTGTGATCGCACTTTGTGCCGCTTATCGTTTTACAGAGTGGAAAAAAATATTAATCTTAGTCACTGCATTTACAGTAGGTCATAGCCTTACACTTGCTTTGTCAGCATTGAATGTCGTACGGGTTAATGCTGATCTGATAGAATTTCTCATTCCGCTGACCATATTAATTACCGCATTATTTAATGTCATCAAACCGGTAGATGGCGTGGTCGATAAAAAAACGATGACGACTAAGTATGGTCTCGCGCTGATGTTCGGCTTGATACATGGTCTCGGTTTTTCTAATTACTTCCGATCACTTCTCGGCAAAGAAGAATCTATTGTCGGGCCCTTGATGGCTTTTAACATTGGGGTAGAACTAGGACAGATTGTCATCGTTGCCCTCACGGTATTTATCGGTTACGCATTGATGCGCTGGTTTAAAGCGAAGCAAAGGGATTGGACACTTTTTGTGTCAGGTGCTGCTGCGGGTATTGCCATCAGTCTGATGATCGGTAGCTAGGAGTCCGTTATAAATCCTGTTTTTCTTCTTTTTTTAATGACTTTCGCCGTCTCGACGGCAACATAGCTCGGGGCGCGGCACTCTCTCCTTCGGAGAATCTTGGATCTGTGATATATGGCAACTTGGTCATAGAAGAGACTTCTATACTGTAAAAGCCAAATTCTTCCGTGACCTTGCCGGCGATCAGATATACCCCTTTGCCACGCACAGGATATGCCTTGGCCACGGACGGAAAATGTACCGTGTCTAAAAAATCTCCTTTTAAATCGATAAAGGTTCCAAATCCCATCCGCTCCCCCTTGACCGTCTTAGTGTCCTTCATCGTTATCAGATAGCCTATAATCCGCACCGTTTTTCCTATTGCCTGCGGCAAATCAGACACTAGTAATCTCGGATAATTCTGATCTTCCACTAGACTGAACGGGTCACACAACGGAAATCCTAGTAACTCCATCTGATCAAATGCATCTTCAAATATCTCCTCCGACAGTGTAGGCAAAGTGTACTCCTTGATATTACAACTAAACAACTTGGGCTGTAAAACCTCTTTCTTGTCCGTTTTCGACAACAAGCGATATGCCTTCCACAGCAAGATCTTTTTCTCCTCCCCTAAGCTCCTCAGCGCATTGATGCGTATCAAGAGACACAATTGCTCGAGGCCTATACACGTGCGATCGACAAATTCGGCCAATGCACCGTATCTTCCATTGCGCTTGCGCTCCATGACGATCTGTTGTACCATATCGAGCTCTACACCACAGATAAAACCCATCCCCAGATATATGTCTTTTCCGCTGATGACACAGGCGTACTCGCTATTGTTAATACAAGGCGCCAGAATATTACCGCCATGCATGCGCGCCTCGTGGATGTATAGCTCAGAACGATAAAAACCACCACCATTATTAATCGTAGCGACCATGTACTCCAGTGGATAATGCGCCTTTAAAAATAAGGTCTGATAACTCTCTACGGCATACGATGCCGAATGCCCTTTAGCAAATGCATACCCAGCAAAGCTCTCAATCTGTCGCCATATCTCCCTGCTGAAATCCTCCGCATAACCCTTAGCCGCACAATTGTCGAAATACTTTTGACGCACCCGGTCAAATTCTTCTCTCGACCGATACTTACCCGACATGCCTCGTCTCAACACATCCGCCTCCCCCAGCGTCAGCCCGGCAAAATAATGCGCCACCTTAATTACGTCTTCTTGATAGACCATGATGCCATAGGTGTCCGGCATAATATCAAGCATCACCGGATGCGCCTCTTTCCGCTTCTCCGGAAATCGCTCTCGCAATATATATTCTCGCATCATACCCGACCGTGCCACCCCGGGCCTGATGATCGAACTAGCAGCCACTAGACCTAGATAATTGTCCACGCGCAGTTTGCGCAAGAGCATTCGCATGGCAGGAGACTCTACATAAAAACAACCTATTGCTTTACCTTCACGAAGCAGATCCTTTACTCTGCCGTCTTCCTTAAATCGCTTGATATCATGAATATCAATATTCTCGGCTGAAGGATTGTTTGCCCGGACGATCTTGAGTCCATCTTTGATCTTGGCCAAACCGCGTTGCCCTAGTATGTCAAATTTGTGCAGCCCAATATCTTCAGCCACAACCATATCAAACTGCGTCGTCGGAAAACCTTTCGGCGGAACGAAGGTCGCAGTGTATCGCTGTATCGGCAGATCAGAAATCACGATGCCTCCGGCATGAACACTGAGATGACTCGGCATGTCATGAATCACTTGCGCATACTTCACCACGAGCTGCGAATATTGATCAAGATCAGCGTAGTTAAACCGCCCCTCGCTCAGCACATCTTGCTCTGCCTTGGGCAGGCCAAATACCTTGCCTAGCTCCCTGACAGCTGCGCGATACTGAAAAGTATTATAAGTCGCCAGAAGCGCTGTGTTAGGAAAGCGATTAAAAATATACCTCGTTACATCTTCTCTATCTCGCCATGAAAAATCAACGTCAAAATCCGGCGGCGTCTCCCGATATAAATTGATGAACCGCTCAAAATATAAATCAAGTTCGATCGGATCTACATTCGTAATCTGTAGGAGATACGCCACCACACTATTCGCCCCGCTCCCTCTCCCTACATAAAAATATCCCCTATCACGCGCATATCGGGCAATATCCCAGTTAATTAGGAAATAAGACACAAACTTCTTCTCTTCGATAATATTGAGCTCCTTCGTTATTCGATCGAGTATATCCTGTGTCGGACGAGGAAAGCGATAATAGAGCTTATCCCTACATAACTGACGTATCAGGCGGCTGTCGGCCTCTGTTGTACCTGTATAAGCCCTGAGGTTCTTAGATTCACCGGTATTAAAATCCATATCCACGATACATCTCGACAGCAGCTCCTCTGTCTGCGCCAGCAGATATTCGTGCCCCTTGAGCCGCTCACACAACACACGCCTACTGATCAGCATATCCGTCGGCGAAGCATAATCTGCCGATGTCACTTTAGAATAAATCGTGTTCATGTCGATGGCGCGTAATATCTTGTGGGTATTGTGATCTGTGCGATCGCGAAAACTCCCCGGCTGTAATAAAACAAGCTTTTCTCTCGGGATACGTATGCTAAATCCGAGTTGGTTAATTTGATCCAGCCTTATACCCACATATTCATGATCATGTAAACGCCTATCCGGCATGCGCATCACCGGATAGATAAAAAAAACATCCTCCATCATACATGGGATATCCGGCAGGTCTATTTTCTCTTGTGTCAGATGACCGCTTAAAAAATGATTTAACTGTTCAAACCCATCCATATTCTGAGCCAGACCTACATACAGCTGCTCCACCCCCCTGCGAAAATCTATACCCACCGCCGGGCGAAGACCCGCTCGCCCGGCCAGACGAATAAAGCTCATCGCTGCCGCCGTATTGTTAATATCCGTCATCGCTACAGAAGAATACCCGGCCTCCTTCGCCCAATTAACTAATTCTCCCGGAGATAGTAAGCCATAACGAAAGCTATAATGACTATGGGTGTTAAGATACAAGATCTACTTTTTGCCAAATATATTAGTATTCTAATATAATTAGCAATATACTAAATGGTTTAGTTGTGGCCTGTCGGCAAATGTTGGAAAGGTTTTAATTTAAACGGGCAATAAATGTTGAGAAGGGGGGTGCTCCCAGAGGCAGTATTTCAAATTGCCAAAAAGAATGTATCCTTAATTCAACAGTACCCGTTTAGCATACCATAAGATCTGCTGGCGGGTCATTCTTTTTTAATTTACGCGGAAAACAAAGCACCATCTGTATCGAAGATCAAGTTGCCTTGTTAAAACAGCGAGGGATGCTTTTCAAAGATGAACTTGCCGCCCACCATTTTTTGAAAAATATAAGCTGCTACAGACTCAAGGGATATTAATGGGATACACAAGCCGACTGTGAAAAATGGCGGCTTATGGCGGCTTATGGCAATTGATCCATGATCAATTTGTAAAGAAAGTTCTGCCCGGCGCCCTAGAATAACTATTTATCAAAACACTATTCTTGATCTCAAAAAAGAATATCACAGGAGTCAAGAAATATTTCTCCAAGACCAGAAGAGAAGATATTCAAACCAAGAAAAAGATGCTTGGAAAATAATGGAAGTAGCCTCAATTGGAATTTTGTCAAAACTATACAAGAATTTAAAACATCAGCTATCCGAAAAAGCAATTGGTGCCAACGAAATGGGACTGAATCTACATAGTGAGTTGTCAAGTTGGCTAGAAGCAATAACTTATGTTAGTAACATCATAGCTCATAACTCTAGGTTGGGGAGCAGAAATATAGTGAAAGCTCCCACAGCTGAACTATAAAATCCTCCTTAGGATTGGCTTGACAAGCCAATAGCCCCAGTGCAAAAAAAGAAACCATTTTAATTATTAACACTATGGTTTATTTGTGCAACGAAGTTTCTCCGAACCACCATGTTAAAAGTAAAATACTTGATCTGTGTGCACACAACCCAAAGATTCCAATCTATAAACTTGGGTTTTTAAACGACTGCCAAAACCAAGAATTATAGAAATAAAAAATGGATAAAACGAAGTCGTCTGTCTGCCAAGCGGCTATACTCCTTCATGACAAGAATGGTGAAAAATGAAAGCAATCTATCTCGGCAGTGCGGCATTTTCTTTGAGAAATTGATAGAATAAATGTTCCTATCAAAAAAATAAAAAGCCGCTCCCGCATGAGAACAGCCCTTTATAAAGTTTATTTCTTCAGATTAAATACCCAGGCGCTTCTTTAGCGCAGGAAACAAATCGTCCGCTTCTTTAGCAAACACGACTCCCCCCATACTTGTGTCAAAGATCATAGTATATCCCAGCTCTTTGCCAAGATTAGTAATTTCGTTCTGTACGCGATTCAGAATTGGCTGATATAGCTCTTGCTTCTTGTTAGCAAGCAACTCTTGTACCTCTTCCTCATAGCGCTGTATAGCTTGCTGCTCTGATGTCAATACAGCTTCTTTTTGTTGCATCTGTACTTGAGACAGCTCACCACTATTCATCTCCGCCAAATATGCGTTGTAATTGGTCTCAAATTTCTTAACCATTTGCTCCCCTTTGGTAAAGATGTCTTTTTGATAGGATTCAAGCTTGCTGTCAGCAGTCTTTACATCAGGCATCGCCAATAACACTTGGCTGGAGTTTACATAACCAAACTTCTGCGCACTCAGAGTCAATGTGATGCACAGCACTAATAGAGAGAAAATAAAATTCTTCATGATAAAATTACTTAGTCGTTTTTATTGATTAAATATATCGAGCTCACGCTCCGAACGTTAGTCTTAAGACGCAAATTTAGTCTGATCTGTAGCTTTTTCAACACAGTTTAACGATTCTTTAATCCAAGCACCATTAATCCGGCTCGAAACCCAGTACAATACTAAACTTTCCAAGCTGGCCAAAACTCGGGTTACGATTGCCGTCGACTGTCTTATCCAATCCGAAGGCATAGTCAAATCCGAGCAAACCAAACATCGGTAAAAACACCCTGACACCCATCCCGACTGCTCTGCGCATATCAAATGGGTTATAATCTCTAAAACTTCTCCATTGATTACCCCCCTGGAAATATAATGTAGTGAAAATCGTCGAATTAGGATTCGTAGACAGAGGATATCTAAGTTCCGCTGTGTACTTGCTAAAAATCGTGCCGCCACCCGTGCGCCGACTCAGAGGATCAATATCCGCCACTTCATATCCCCTAAGTGCAATAATATCCACACCCATGATACCATTATTCTGATTAGAAAGTCCATCGCCTCCTAGTTCAAATCTTTCGAACGGCACATCACCCAAGGCGCTGTTATAGTTGCCTAGAAAGCCCATTTTCGTAGAAGCCATAAAAACTAACTTCCCCGTAACATTAAAAAACCACTCCGCATCGAAACGCCATTTATGATACTCTAAGAAAGAAAACTTCCTGCCGTCTTCGACTTGCTCAATAAATTGCTCTGCTGCCTCTCCGACAAGTTTGTTCCTTACCCCTCGGTTTAGATTTTCATCACCTATGACGGCTTCACGTTCTGCCGGACTAAGCTTCCAGAACTCTTTCTTGCGGAATAAAGAATACGGCGGTGTGAACTTAATACTCAAGGAAATACGAGATCCACTCATAGGAAACATAGGGTTGGCTATCGAGCTACGAGCAAATGTCTGATTGATGTTAAAGTTTTTAAATGCACCATTGTTTACGACAAATTGACTGAAGAAGTTATCAAGCTGAATTCGCTCGATATTCACCACTGTTGATGAGGTGAAAAAGTCATCAGGAAATCTTAAGGCACTACCCAATCCCGCAAATACCCGCGTAATATTTAGCTTTCCTGAGCCAAATTGAGATTGATCCATAATCGTCGCCGCCGCACCTATTGAAAAAGAATTAGGCTTCTTGCCCCCTAGCCACGGTTCCGTAAAAGAAGCATTGTAAGATCTGAAAAAACGACTATTGGACTGAAGTCTTACTGAAAACCGCTGTGCATCCCCTGTAGGTAGCGGACTCCAAGATTCTTTTTTGTTGATATTCTGTATGGAGAAATTATTAAACGTTACCCCTAGTGTGCCTATTAAGCCTTGAAAACCTCCATAACCCGCCGATAACTCCAACTGGTCAGATGGACGCTCTTCGACGGTGAACTCTATATCTACAGTGCCCCGCTCATAGTTAACCGGGGTGTTCATCTGTACACTCTCAGGATCAAAATACCCAAGGTTTACGATCTCCCTATTTGAACGCACAAGTTCAGACCTGCTGAACTTTTCTCCTGGTTTAGTTCTTATGGCTCTACGGATTACATGCTCGTTAGTCCTATCATTTCCCTTGATGACAACTCTGTCAATCGTCGCCTGAGGGCCTTCATAAATCCGCATTTCCAGATCAATCGTATCCGCTCGAATGGCTACTTGCTTAGGATCTACATTAAAAAACAAATAGCCGTAATCCAGATATAGACTCGAAACATCTCTTCCGTCTAGGCTGAATTGCAGTCGCTTTTCCAATAGTGCCGGGTCAAAAACCTCGCCTTTATTTATCCCTAATACGGCGCTCAATTGTTCATCCGTATATATTGAGTTGCCCTTCCAGGTGATATTCCCAAACTTGTATTGAACCCCCTCTTCTATCACAAAAGCAATACCAATACTCCCGCTTTCATCTCTATAAACACTGTCTTTTAGAATCGTCGCATCGCTGTAACCTTTTTTCGTATAAAACTCGACGAGCTTTTTCTTGTCCTCTTCATAACTACTCGATACATATTTTGATTTCTTAAAGATCGTACCCTTTTTCTTTGTCTCTTTCAGCGCTTTACGAAGCTTTTTATCAGAAAATGCATTATTGCCCTCAAAACTTATCTCGGCGATCTTTACCTTGTCATTTGTATTTATGTCAAATACCAATATAACCGCATTGTCTCTAATGGAATCCATCACTTCTGATACCCGCACATCGGTATCGAGAAATCCCTTCTCGATGAAATAATCTCTTACCTTTTCTGTGCTTTGTATCTTATCGTTGTCTGTTACAATTCTACCCACCGACAAGATGCCATCAACCCTTTCCTTCAATTTGTCCTGCTTGCTCTTATTCATATTGTTAAACACGATGCGGGTAAGCGTGGGTTGTTCTTTAAGTATAATAGAAATGGATGCTCTATCTTCTATCAAAGTGTCCAATACTATGGATACATCCGAAAAAAGCCCTAGCCTCCATAGTTTCTTTACGGCATTAGTAATCTGCGAACTCGGAATAACTAAGGTCTGACCTTCTCGCAGGGATGTTATAGACTTAATAGCATTGTCATCCCTGCGCTCAGCGCCTATCACACGCACCGTGTCAAGGATATACGCTTTAGGGTTAACTAGATCATGATCAGCAAAACTCGGAAAGAGGGGATTAGAGGTCTGCGCAGCGGATTGAGCACACCACAATAACCCTATGATAAGCATTTTCCATTTAGTCATAGAGCTTCTTAATCGATTTAATGCCTTGAACGAATAGCTTGATAGCCTTCCGCGACTATCTTCCACCTTTAACTTTATCTTAAGAATCATATAACCGGCTTGGTGGTATTTATTTGATCACTTGTCATCCCGAATCTTCTTTCACGATGTTGATATCTCTCTATTGCTTGATAAAAGTCTTTCTTGGAATAATCAGGCCAGAGTATATCCGTAAACATCAATTCTGCATAGGATAATTGCCACAACAGAAAATTGCTTATTCGTTGTTCGCCACTGGTTCTGATCATTAATTCCGGGTCAGGATATTTGCGGGTGCAGAGATATTGTTGGACTATATCTTCCCCAATATGGTCGGGAGAGGATATTTTTCCGTTAAGCAAGTCTTCCCCTATTCTTTTAGTTGCTTGCGTTAGCTCCCATCTAGAGCTATAATTCAGCGCAAGAATTAAAGTCATATGGTCATTGTTGCGCGTCTCCCAAATTGCTTTTGCCAGAGCATCCGCTGTCGTCTCAGGAAGATTGTCCAGATCCCCTATAGCTTCTAACTTTATACGATTTTTATTGAGCGTTTCTAGCTCTGTTCCGACTGTCTTGACAAATAACCTCATCAAGGTATCCACTTCAAATGTGGGTCTTTTCCAATTTTCCTTGCTGAAGGCATAAAGCGTCAGGTATTTTATGCCTATTTCGGCGGCAGCCTCTGCCACTTCTCTAACGGCCTTTACCCCATTGCGATGTCCGAATACCCTCGGCTGATTGTGCTTTTTTGCCCACCTGCCATTACCATCCATAATCATCGCCACATGCTGAGGCAAGCGCGTTTTATCAATATGAAATTGCAACGGATCCATCAAAAGGGTGAATAAAACGACGCAAATTTACACAAAAGAAATGTATATCACCGATTTGGTATTGTTGACTTGTTATTGACACCTATTCTAGCCAATTTCAAATGAATAAAAAATGCTTAAATGAAGTTTTTCGAAGGAATTAATATCAATACGCGCAGACTTATTACCTTGGGTCGCTTGATAGAATACCCTATGAAAAACTATATTCTTGCTATTCTCTTAATCCTTGTGAGCTGCAGAGAAGATATGCCCATTTCCTATGACAATGCTTCTCCGGATGAATTAGGCCCTTTTCTGCCTTTAACCCGGATAGAATTAAAAGACTTATCTGCATTTGAGACTGCCGGCACTAATTGGTCTATTGCAGGAGTTGCCTTCTCAGACTTTAGCAAGGAATGGGATTTGCAGACTCGCCCAGGCTCGGGTATCTTGGTAAATCAAGTAAAAGACCTCAACAAACGTGATATGCCCGCCGATGGCGAACATCTGTTCACGCGTTTTGAACATGGTGACATAGAGCTCGAGCTAGAGGTTCTCGTGCCGAGAAAATCAAATTCAGGTATTTATTTTCAAGGTCGTTATGAACTACAGATTCGCGATTCGTCGGATGATGCCGATGTGAGTTCTGATGACATGGGTGGCATATACGATCAACCCATGAGTGACGATGCTAAAGGAGGCGGTATTGCCCCTTCTGTCAATGCCGCTCGTCAAGCCGGTCTATGGCAGAAGCTCCATGTCATATTTCGAGCCCCGCGATTCGACAGCCAGGGAAAAAAAATTGCCAATGCTGTTTTTGAGCTCGTAAAACTCAATGGTTACGAGATTCATAATAATGTTGAAATAACAACGCCTACCTTAGAAGCTGTTAGTAATGTCGAGGTCGCCTTGGCACCGTTAAAGATTCAAGGTAACCATGGCCCTCTTGCCATAAAAAGTTTTAAGTATAAACTCTATTCACAAGACAAAGTGGAACTCAAGAATATCAACTACAAGCTATATGACGGAAAGTTTGATAGCATTCCTGACTTTAGTGCGCTGACACCGGTCAAGACGGGCACAGTAGAAAATTTCGATAATCTATCTGTGCTCGCAGGTAAGAATGAAGGCTTCTGCTTATTGTTCGAAGGAGAAATTCAAGTGCCGGCAGATGGTGTATATCTTTTCGAAACAAACATAGATGATGGAGGAGATCTGTATATCAATGACCAACTGGTCGTTCACAATCTAGGCGAACCAGGTGGAGATATTGCCAGAGGGACGATAAGCTTGAAGCGCGGTATGCACAAAATGAAGCTGAGTTTTTATCAGGAAGTATGGGCCGCCTACATCGAGATTTATGTAGAAGGCACGGGTATCAGAAAGCACGAATTGCCGAAGCGTCTCGTTCCAAAGGAAGTACCCAATTGGATGACAAAAACCTTTATGCCGCTATCTGTACAGACCTCTCCAGAGCTAGTAAGAGGTTTTGTCAATCATCGCAGAATGAAGAAGACTCATGTTCTTTCGGTCGGGTCACCTCATTCTATCCATTACAGTTACGACACACGCAACAATCAATTGCTAACAGCTTGGAAAGGAGGTTTTGCTGATGTTGCTGAAATGTGGCACAATCGCGGCGAACCCCAGTTGCTTCAACCGCTTAATGCAACACTTGATCTAGAACCGATTAATTTTCAAGCCCACACCAAAGCCTCGGGGTATTTGCTGACGGATCTGGGATATCCCAGATTTTCATTTGTCGCAGGTGAAGTAGAATTGGAAGATGAAATTGTGCCTGACGGCCAAGGTGTCAAGCGCAATATATCCATCATTAAAGGGTCTAAACATAGCGTTACGCTCATCGAAGGCATCGCTGTTTATGCTCTTTCAGACGGCTGGTATAGTATAGAGGGAAATTATTATTTAAAACCCTTTAATGATACGAGACAATGGACCATTGGCGATCAATCCATCAAGGTAAATATTACTTCTTCAAGCCCACTTTCATATCTTATCAAATGGTAACGACTATGTTTCTTAATAATAAATCTTCTGTTATTGTCTTAATAGCTTTTTGTCTTCTGAGTGCCGCCTCGATATACGGGCAGAGTAAATATGCCGAAGCAGAAAGTCAATATTATTCTATCTCAACTGTACCCATCCCTAAGGACGTTATACTCGAAGTAGGTGGGCTGGCTTTTGATGATAAAGGCCGCCTAGGCGTTACGACACGCAGAGGAGAATTATGGCTTATCGACCGACCCGGCAGCAACCAACCTACGTTTAACCGCTATGCACAAGGCCTACACGAGCCACTCGGTCTCGCCTTTAAGAACGGATCATTTTATTTTGCCCAACGTGGCGAACTAACAAAGGCCACCGATATCAATGGTGATGGCAAGGGGGATCACTTCGAGAGCATTTACACTTGGGATCTCGCCGGTAATTATCATGAATACGCCTATGGGCCTAAGTTTTTGCCTAGTGGCAATATGCTTATTACGCTCAACCTTGGTTGGATAGGCAGGGGTGCCAGTTTATCAAAATGGAGTGGCTGGATGCTGGAAGTCAGCCCCAAAGGAGATATGACACCTATTGCAACAGGGATGCGCTCTCCCGCGGGATTTGGTTTTAATGAAGAAGGAGATGTTTTTTATACAGAAAACCAAGGTGATTGGGTGGGTTCAGGTCGGATGACACATATCGAAAAAGGTGTCTTCGTCGGCCATCCTGAAGGACTTAAATGGAGTAATGAAAAAAATTCGCCATTAAGCCTTCAGATGAGCGACATCTCAGACAAAGAAGGCTTGAGCCTCTATGACTATGGTCTCAAGAATAAAGCTATACGCCCGCCTAGCGTTTGGTTTCCACATACATTGATGGGTATTTCGACTTCAGATGTTGCTATTATTCCCGATAGTTGGGGGCCGTACACCGGCCAATTACTCATAGGAGACCAAGGTCACAGTAAAATAATGCGTGTCTATCAGGAAAAAATTAACGGCGTATATCAAGGGGCCTGTTTCCCCTTTAAAGAAGGATTTTCTTCGGGCATCCTTCGGCTTGAATGGGGTGCTGATGAAAAGCTATACGTTGGTATGACAAGCCGCGGGTGGGCTGCTACAGGTAAGGCGCCCTATGGCTTACAGCGATTAGAGTGGACAGGCAAGACTCCATTTGACATGAAACAGATTAACATAACGGCGGATGGATTTATAATTCACTTCACCCAGCCTGTCAATCGCACCACAGCGTCTCAGACAAGTGCTTATTCTATCAATGACTTCACTTATCTATATCACCATTTATACGGAAGTCCTCCTACAGATATTGAAACGCGCACCATTACCCGAGTCGAAGTAGCAGACGATAATAAAAGCGCTCGTCTATACGTCGATAATATGAGACCCGGCTATGTCTATGAAATAAAGATTGATGATGTCAGATCAGCTAATGGAGCTAAGCCATTACATGGATTTGGTTTTTATACCATCAATCAGATACCGGAGCGCGTGACTACTTCCGGATCATTAGCAACAACTCCATCCGCAGAAACACCCACTGATCAAAACAACGCTGAAGTTTCTTCTCTTAAATCTAAAAGAGTACCCGATATGCCCACCTCATGGGTCAATGGCCCGG
Source organism: uncultured Saprospiraceae bacterium (assembly GCA_964396595.1). Taxonomy (GTDB): domain Bacteria; phylum Bacteroidota; class Bacteroidia; order Chitinophagales; family Saprospiraceae; genus CAYNFR01. The sequence continues at coordinate 289,904 of CAYNFR010000001.1, forward strand.
AACAAACCATCGAAATTGAAGCTGTAGCCGGAATGCTCTTTGACAAAAGAATCATCCGCACTAAAGCTGGCACTAAAATCAGACTGGTTTTTAACAATCCTGACGACATGGTACACAATCTACTCATAGTCAATCCCGGAACCGCTGACAAGGTAGGAGAACAAGCTATGAACCTAGGCCTCAGAGGCGAAGAGCTGGGCTTTATACCCGACTCTGATGATGTGATCGCCCATACGGCTTTGCTCCGTCCCGGATCTAGCGACATCATCTATCTTACAGCTCCATTATCACCGGGTAGGTATCAGTATGTCTGCACATTCCCGGCACATGCTGCCACTATGAGGGGATTGTTGATCGTGGAGTAACTGTGGTGCGAAAGGTTTCGACCTTTTGCCCTTTCCATACATTTGACCTCCGATGTCGTGAATGTCAATTTTCCTCGCCGGCATCTGAATAATATCATTATTATGGTGATTATAACCCACCTATGAAGTTCTTTGTCGGTATTTTCGCGAACAGCTTCTACCAATTTTTTTTTGGCTAAACTCAGCTTTAGCTTTGGTTTTATTGTACAGACAAGCCCTTCAACTATTTGTTGCTCTTTTATTTTGTGAATTCATAATTTACAAAACAATGTTTTGACAATTTGTCCATCCCTTCCGATTTTAAAGCTATACTGCCCTATCTATCAATATAATTCATATCCTTGAGCCAGCTTAAACCATAATACATCTCACAATGACAAAAAATCTCCTCTATCTTTCTGCAATGGTCTTGTTGACCTACAGCTGTCACAAAGAAATTCTAGACAGCAGTGAACCTATTGATCTTTCATCAATAAGCTATCAAAGCATCGATGATCACATTCGATCTTATACAGATCGCGGTGAAATCTACCATTGGCGCTACGCATCCCCCGAACAACGTTTTATGGCGGGCATGCTGAGTGACTCGATATTTACAATGGGCTATACCTTGACGGGTCAAAAAAATCTTGAAGACTTTATCGGCACAGAACAAATTTTGAATGACACTTGGTTAAAACTTCGTACAGACCTGGTTAATCAGGTGCTGGAAATAGAACGACGACACCGACCTGCTCCGAATCTTCAACTGAAAGATATCCTCCCGTTTCCGGAAGACAATTATATCCCGACTGTAGGATTAGTACTGGGAACGATCGAGTCAGTCAAATTTCTGGATAAACATGATAAAGTGCGCTACATCGAACCATCCGGCTACGATCTTCTGCGTAAAGAACTCAAAAGCTCATCAGGATGTGATGGCAGCCCTGACTACAATATTAATACAGCTGACTACTCCACTACGACCAGCTTTAACGCAAAAATTCCTTGGAACTTTTCTAATCACAATATTCAGCAAGCTTGGAGCGTAAGTTCCGGAAATGGAATCGGCGTATGCATAATCGATACAGGTGTCTCCGACAATCAACCAAACCTCGGTAGTTCATTCAGTTCCGGCAACAGTACAGGACGCAGTATCACGAAACTTAGCACCCACTATTCAGGTATGTGGTGGTGGCGAAAGCTTGATACCCCAAATGACCCATGTGGTCATGGCACGTCCATGTCAGGATTGGCCGCAGCCCCATGGAGCACTAATGGCAATGCCCTGGGTGCAGCCTATAGATCTAACCTTATTTCGATACGTGCAGTAGAAGATGTGATCATCAGCACTTCAGACGAAAGAGAAGGTGTTAAAAATGCGCTCATCATCGCCGGCAATCGAAACGATGTCAAGATAATCAGCATGTCCATAGGCAATATCATTTCTTCGAGTTCCGTGTCAGATGGGGTCGTATACGCTTTTAATAAAGGAAAGCTTATTTTCGCTGCTGCAGGAACTTCTACCAGCTTTACTAATTGGACAGGGGTGATTTTCCCAGCTAACATGAGTCAGGCTGTAGCCGTTACAGGCGTAAAAGCACAATCAAGTTATGACCGCTGTAACACATGTCATTCTGGAAGTCAGGTTGATTTTACCCTTCAAATGCAGCGGAGTTTTGACAGCAACCGTAATTCTGTGGCGCTAGCTACCAGTTCTTCTCAACCCAAATATATCAGTGGTTCATCGTGTGCTACGGCTACTACCGCAGGGATTGCCGCGCTCGTATGGGCAACAAATCCCAATATGAGCCGCAATGACGTAGTCACCCGATTGAGAAACGCCTCACATCTGCGTAACAACAGAAGTAGCCAGTATGGCTGGGGCAATATTAATGCGCAAGCAGCCGTGCAAGGTGTACCTTACTAATTGTTGCCATTTTAGGAATAAAATTAAAAGAAAGAGGGTAGGTTTCGGTATCTGTACTTTTTCTTTTTGTGACAGCTACAAACGCCGGATACTGCCAGCGCCTTATCTTGGCTTCAATCCCCTTTTATATTTTTCCCCGAATCCCGAATTATTGGGTTGATATTCGTCGATGATCTCGGCATTCACGCCAGTCTTGGGAATCATTGCTTCTTGCCCGAGTGCCCAGTAAATACCATTGAGTGTCAACTTACGCATGTTTTCATCCAGAAAATCGTAAGGATGACCCAGGGTCGTAAAAAAGACACGACCGCCTCGATAAGTTTTTGTCCATGCCACCGGCTGCTCAGGAGGATAAGCATACTTGCCATCCTTTTCGTGACCGGATTTTAAGGTGATACCGTTGAGGATAAAGGTTTTATCTCCATATACATTCCAGCCATTACCCTGGACATGATACAGCCAAGAGTATGCATCAAAGGGCTTCACCCCATTAAGTATGGGATGTTGAACCCCCGTCATTAATTCTACACGTGTTAAAGGATTTTTTCCGTCATCAAAATGTCCATGATGCGTAATCCATTGCTGTCCGAAGACTCTAGTAGGCCATTCGTTGTTCATATGGCCGAACCTCTTTCCTAGGTCGCCTGTATAGAGAAAAGCATGTGTGCTTGTTCTAAAGCCTACCATCGGTTTTCCTGAGTCAGCATATTGGGTGATATAACGCATCTGTTCTTCGGGCAAGCTGCGAAATCTCGTAAACATCACCATTAAGTCTGCCGTTTCGAGTGCCTCAAGGCCAGGTATATTATCACTTCTATTGGGGTCGCTATAGCCATCTTCTCCTTGTGAATAACACACGGTAATTCGCGCGCCTAGTTCCTTACTCAATATTCTGCCCAGCATAGGCAAGGACTCTTCTGAGCGGTATTCTTCATCACCGGCAATAAATACGATATGAGGACCTGCAATTGTTTTTTCTTGGCTCAAGGAGCCAATATTCTTTGGCGAACAGCCAATAAAACTTTGAAGCAGCACAAAGGCATAAACGAAAGATCTAAAAAGCATAGTGAATTGTGTTTTGATCAAGATCGCATTAAACTTAAGAATATTTAGACGATATCAGAGCCTAATGTGTAAAAAAGCTCATATTCGCTCTATGTCAGATAGCACTATACACGATATAGGAGAAGGTCGGTTACTGGTGTTTCAACACGGATTGACAGCAGATCATCAACAGATAGCAGGCTTAATTTCGCCTCCTGAGGCCTGCCGATTAATATCGATCACTTGTCCAGGACATGGATCGACAGGACATGTTACACAATCAGACCTGGGGTTTGATGCTTACGCGGATCATATCATCAAGATAGTTTCTGAGCGCGGTTATAAAAAAGCAGTATTCGGCGGTCTTTCCATGGGTGCTGGTATTGCGCTCAATATTGCATTAAGGTATCCCGAATACTGTGAGGGTCTGATTTTACTCAGGCCGGCTTGGTTAAGTGATCCCATGCCGGAGAATCTGACTATTTTAAACATAGCTGCTGACTATATACAACTAGCTCGTGGAAAACAAGTCTTCATGAATAACACCTCATTGGATAACATATTCGGATCTTTGACAACGGCGAGAGACTCGCTACTTGGCATTTTTTCTCCGGATCAGCATCCGCAGATCAATATGGCAATACAGCACATGTATCGAGACCGTCCTTATGTCGTCACTGAGGATCTTGATAAAATCACGCAGAAATGTTTGATAATTGCTAATCATGACGATCCCTTACACCCATTTGATATGGCGGAAACGCTCGCTAGACGAATCAAATCAGCACGCTTGGAAATAATTGTATCCCGATACATCAACCATGCTGTACACAAAAATCAGGTTCAGAAACTTGTTGAAGAATTTATGAACAGCCTTGAATAGTTCGTTAGAATAAAATGACGTTTTGCTTGTATCAATATGTCACATAAAATACGCTAGAATCATACTTTGGCTATTTTCAACCATTTTTTAAATTTATACTAATACACTTCTCGATGAAAAACTTATGGAATGATAAAGAGGCCGCTGCCTTCTCAAAAAATCTACTCGTTATGCGTGTATATACTTCACGATTATTGGGTCAGGAAGAAGATCTTGTTCTACATGGGGGGGGTAATACCTCCGTTAAGGTCAAAGAGAAAAATATATTCGGCGTAGAAGAAGACATCTTATATGTCAAAGGCAGTGGTTGGGATCTAGGGACGATCGAAGCCGCGGGTTTTGCTCCGGTTAAGCTTGCTGCACTTATCGATCTCGCACAATTAAGTGCATTGTCCGATTTAGAAATGGTCAAATATCAACGAATGGCCATGACCAATCCTTCCGCGCCAAATCCCTCTGTAGAAGCTATATTGCACGCTATAATCCCCTTCACATTCGTAGATCATACACACGCAGATGCCGTGGTGACCATCACCAATAGTCCCAATGGTAAACAGCAAATACAAGAAATCTATGGGCAGAATATGCTCATAGTGCCTTATGTAATGCCCGGCTTTATTCTCGCAAAGAAAATTTATGACATGACGAAGAATGTAGACTGGGACAAACTGGATGGTATGATATTGCTAAACCATGGCGTGTTTACATTTGATAACGACGCTAAAAAGAGTTATCAAAAGATGATTGACATCGTGAGTGCAGCAGAAAAATATTTAAAACGACAGAAAGCCATCGGCCTTAAAGGCATGAAATCTCAGAAGGAATTCTCACTTTCTTCTCTTGTACAAATTCGTCGCTCTATCAGCGAGATAGCAGGAGAGGCCATGCTGTCTCGTTTAAGTCAAGAACCAATGACAGTGAGTTTTTCGGCGCAGCCCAATGTTAAATCTATAGCAGGCAAAGGTCCATTGACTCCGGATCATATCATCAGGACTAAACGCATACCGGCTATTCTCAGTGATTCTTTCTCTAGAGACCTTGATAAGTATGTAGAAGACTATAAGACTTATTACAATAAATTCAACAAGAGAGAAAAAGCACTTGATCCGGCTCCTCGCTGGGCAATACTGCCTGGCATAGGCACGCTTTCTATTGGAAATTCGGCATCGGCGGTAGGCATAATATCTGATATCACGAGACATACGATGAAGGCCATAACTCAAGCCGAACAGCTGGGAGGTTGGCGGGCATTACCCGCTCGTGATTTATTCGAAATGGAATATTGGAGTCTGGAGCAAGCCAAGCTTGCTAAAGCAGGAACAAGAAAGAGTTTTCAAGGTAAAATTGCGCTTGTCACCGGTGCGGCCAGTGGTATAGGCAAAGCATGTGTAGAAGAATTCGTTCGCCATGGTGGCGCTGTGATCGCACTTGATATTAATCCGGCAATTAAGTCAAGCTTTTCATCAAGTGCTGTACTGGGCCTTGTCTGTGATATCACGAAATCAAGCGACATAGATAAAGCTATTTCTGAGGGGATCAGATGGTATGGCGGAATCGATCATCTCATCAGTAATGCCGGTATTTTTCCGCCTAGTCGGCGAATAGAAGATATGGATGAAAGCACCTGGCAGAAGAGCCTGGAACTTAATTTGTCAAGCCATCAGAGGCTGTTGCAGAAGTGCATTCCCTTCTTGAAAGAAGGCATTAATCCCAGTGTGGTATTTATCGGATCAAAAAATGTGCCCGCGCCGGGCCCAGGAGCAGTAGCATATTCTGCCGCAAAGGCGGGCCTTACACAATTGGCTCGTGTTGCTGCACTTGAGCTAGGTGAGTATGGTATCAGAGTGAACACACTTCATCCAAATGCCGTCTATGATACAGGCATCTGGACAGATGATGTCCTTAGCGCAAGAGCTAAGCACTATGGCTTAACTATTCAAGAATATAAAACTAACAATGTGCTAAAAAAGGAAGTAAAATCAACTGATGTAGCTGCACTAACTGTTGCTATGCTTGGCTCCCTCTTCGGAACAATTACAGGGGCGCAGTTGCCCATAGACGGTGGTAACGAAAGAGTAATATAAGTCGAGTTCAGTATGTAGAGATTTTTAGCTGAATGGTCTGTTTATTAGTCTCGTTTAGTTTGCTACCTTTAGCGTCTTGATAATATTGCTGATAATGATAGTTAGAAGAACAAACAGAGAAGAAATCATGCAGAAGCTGCGCAATAAAGTAGCTGCGCGATTACCGATAATGATTGCGAGTGCAGGAAGTGGTCTGGTGGCGAGTTTGCTCGAAAAAGCAGGTACTGATTGTATAAACACTTTTTCCGGGGCTCGACTTAGAGCTAATGGTATGGGAACAATGTCTATGATGTGGCCGATCTTAGACTCCAATAGGCAGACACTTAACTATACACGCGAAGATATTATGCCCGCTATCAAGGGTGATTCTTTTATCTGTGCCTGCCTCAATGCCAATGATCCTCTTAAAGACATGGTGATGGTTCTCAATGAGTGCAAAGCAATGGGTGTATTCTCTGTTTCGAATATAGGGCCATCCATCAGCTATGTAGATAAAGATAGCGAGATTTATAAAGTCTTGACTAAAAGCGGTATTACCCTTGATAATGAAATAGCCATGCTCGCTCTAGCTAAAGAAATGGATATGGTCTCGATCGGTCTGGGATTTACCCTTGAAGACAGTATCAGAATCGTGGAAGAAGCAAAACCTGACGTGTTTTGTTTTCATGCCGGCACCACCAAAGGGGGTTTAAAGGGCTATGACTCCGGTGAGACAATAGATCAGACAGCCGCAAGAACCGAAGAGGCTAATCGAATCCTGAGAAAAATCAAACCGGACATTATTCTTGTCGCACATGGTGCAGCGCTAGAAACACCGGTAGATGCCCAATTTATCTTAAATAATACTAGTTGTGACGGCTTCTGGACAGGATCTTCTACAGAAAGAATTCCTATCGAAAAAGCAGTGTATGAAGCCGCTTCTGCTTTTACCAATCTACGCTTTTCTTAATACCAAATTTTTTTTTGATGTCCAAGACCATCGCCCTCATCGTCACTCTCGACACCAAGGCTCAAGAAGCAGATTACTTGGTGGAGCAGATTTCAAATCTCGGACACAAAGCTCTAGTAATAGATATCGGCGTGGTGGGTGTCGCCGAAACACAAGCACATTTTTCGCGGGAAGCAGTAGCCATCAGCGGCGGCAGCTCTCTTGACGCCTTACTCCTTCATCCTACCCGAGAAGCAGCAGCTCCTGTCATGGTTAAGGGAGTTATCAATATTCTCAAATCGCAGATATCAGATAACACCGTTCACGCTGTTCTTGGCCTAGGAGGAACTCAAGGTACATCCAGCTGCTGCGACATTATGCAGGCATTGCCTTATGGTTTTCCTAAAATCATGGTCTCAACTATCGCTTCAGGAGACATGTCAAGCTTTGTGGGAATTAAGGATATTACCATGATGTTTTCGGTGAGCGATATTTTAAAACTAAATCCATTTACCAGACAGATATTGGCAAATGCTGCCGCCGCAGCTTGTGGAATGGCGCAAGTCCTATCTAAGTTCCAGCTAGAAAAACATGACAAGCCACTCATAGGCATGTCAAATCTTGGTGTTCTTACCAACGGTGCTATGCATGCCATCAAGTATTTCGAACAGAAGGGGTATGAAGTTATCGTTTTTCATGCCGTCGGATCAGGTGGGCGGGCTATGGAGCAAATGATGAAGGAAGGGATTATCGGTGCTGTTTTTGATTACGCTATGGGTGAAATAGCGGATGATGTTTGGTCTGTACTCCGAGCCGGAGGCCCCGAAAGACTCACCGTCGCCGGAAAACTAGGTCTTCCTCAGGTTTTATGTCCCGGAGGCGCAGAACACCTAGGCATCCTCGTACCCGCCAATACTATCCCCGAAGCGTATAAAAATCACCAATACGTATTTCACAGTCCGGTAATATACGTGCCTCGGATTAATAAAACAGAAATCATCCAAGTAGCAGAGTCCATTTGTAAGCGTCTTCAATATACCAAAGATAAAGCCTATTTTTTGCTTCCTCACGGTGGCGTCGGCAGATATTCCCGTGAAGGAGGAGAACTTGTTGATAAAGAATCAGACAGAGCCTTTTTTGATTATCTGCGGACACATCTTCCGGCCAATATTGAAGTAATCGATTGTCCTGAGTACATCGAAGATCCGGTTTTTGTCGAAAGAGCAATAGACCTTATCATATCGTTAATTGAAACTAAAACGTAACATTCATGAGAGTCGTCCATGTTCTTGCTCAAGGAATAGCATTCGCTTTATTGATCAGCCTTATTTCCTGTCATTCTGATCAAGCTCCCTTAGTGGAGGTCAAGCCTTCTGACAGAATCATCATGGTGGGAGGAAATCTATGTTCTCGGATGATCAACTTTGGACATTTTGAGACTGCCCTGCATATGCGATATCCGGATTACCAATTGTACATACGCAATATGTGCGACGGAGGTGACACGCCGGGATTTCGTCCGCGATCTGGACGAAAAGATCCATGGGCATTCCCTGGTGCGGAGGCTTTTCAGACAGAATTTGCACAAGATTCTTGGAATGAAGGAAACCTCCGCTCGGCAGACCAGTGGATTCATGATCACAAAGCAGATGTGATTCTTGGCTTCTTCGGATATTCAGAGTCTTTTGCTGGAAATGAGGGCTTAGACTTTTTCAAGCAAGAACTTCAAGCCTTTATCGATCATACTCTTTCTTCTCAATACAATGGGACCCGTGCACCACGACTGGTCTTAATTAGCCCGACTGCAATTGAAGATATAAGCACACATCTCGACGTACCAGATGGCGCTGTGGTCAATATAAATCTTTCGATCTACAATGATGCCATTAGCGAAATAGCCCGGACAAATGATGTTCCTTTCATAGACCTATTTACATACTCCAAAGGAATCTATAAGAAAACTTCCCGGCTCACGATTGACGGTTTACAGCTAAACGATCAAGGTTATCGACTCGTGTCAGATTATATAGCTGCCCAATTATCAGGAATTAAAAAACCAAAAAATAGATCAGTAGAAAATACCGTGTTAAAAGCCGTCTTGGACAAAAACTGGTACTGGCACAACGATTACAAAATACCCAATGGTGTTCATGCCTTCGGCCGTAGATATGACCCATTTGGGCCAGATAACTATCCGTATGAATTCGAAAAGATACGGCAGATTACAGCCATCAGAGACACCTCCATCTGGGCCGCTTGTCGTGGGGAGATTTATGATGTAGCTGCTGCGGATGCCGCGACTATCCCACTACCACCAGTCGTATCCAATTATCAGCCTACTGGATACGGCCGTGGGCAAGAAGAATATTACTATGGAGATGATGCTCTTGCTAAATTAAACGTGCCCGAGGGATACAAAATAGAATTATTTGCTTCCGAGCGAGAATTTGCCGACTTGGCCAATCCTGTTCAATTGTCCTTTGACAACAAGGGTAGACTATGGATTGCAACCATGCCCTCATACCCGCATTGGAAACCTGGCGACCCTAGACCTAATGATAAGCTAATCATATTGGAGGATACCAATGGCGACGGCAAGGCAGATAAACAGACCACATTTGCCGACGGCTTACATTTGCCGGTAGGCTTTGAATTTGCCCCAGAAGGGGTATATGTCTCTCAAGGCACTAATCTGATATTACTGCGCGATACCAACGGAGACGATGTTGCCGACAAGGTAGAAATCATCTACAGCGGATTTGACGATCATGATACGCATCATGTGATTAGTGCTTTTTGTTCTGATCCGTCGGGTGCTATATATATGGCCGAGGGGGTCTTTTTACATACCAATGTTGAGACACCTTATGGTACAGTAAGGGCTACGAATGGTGGATTTTACAGATTTTCGCCACAGCGAAGACATCTCGAACGAACCGCTCAACTCTCTATACCCAATCCATGGGGAATCGCGTTCGATGACTGGGGTCAACCTTTTTTTGCAGAGACTTCAGGCCCTGATGTATTGTGGATGCTACCCGGAACGATTAAGCCAAGATACGGCCGAGCCAATCATAAATCTTATAATCTCATAGAAGAAGCACACCTGGTAAGACCGACCTCCGGTCTGGAGTTTATGTCCAGTCGTCATTTTCCGGAAGAGGTGCAAGGGGATTTAATGTTATGCAACTCAATCGGTTTTCTAGGTCTAAAGCAACACCGTTTTTATAACGAGGGCACAGGTTTCAGGTCAAAACATCGCCAAGATCTGGTTCATTCATCTGATAAAAATTTCCGCCCTGTCGATTTAGAAATCGCACCGGATGGTACTCTTTATGTGGTGGATTGGCATAATATCCTAGTTGGCCATATGCAACACAATGCACGAGATCCATATCGCGATCATGTACATGGCCGAATTTACAGGATAAGCTATCCTTCGAGACCTCTCGTCACACCGGCCAAAATAGTTGATGCCAACATCCCCGAATTATTTGAAAACCTCAAGTTACCCGAGAGCAGAACTAGATATCGTACGCGTAGAGAACTTAGGGCGAGGAAAGCAGCAGATGTATTAGCTTATATGACTAAATGGGTCTCAGAATTAGACAAAAACGATCCAGATTATAACAATCATGTCGTCGAAGCTCTTTGGGTAAGCTGGGGCATGAATAAGATTGATCATGATGTCTTGAATGCTGTTTTAAAATCCGATGATTTTCGAGCTAGAGCTGCAGGCGTGAGAGTCATCCGCTATATGGGGCATCAATTGCAAAATCCACAAGAGCTTCTCAAATCAGCTGCCGCCGATGAGCATGGCCGTGTACGACTAGAAGCAATAATCGCCGCTTCATGGTTGCAAAAGAAGGATGGGCTTCAAGTGTTTGACATAGCCGAACAACATTTATTAGACAAGTGGATGCATCCTGTATTTGAAAATGCCAAAGCGCACCTAGAAGGAAGGAATCATGAAGTGACTAAAGTAGAAGTCGTTGCTAAGCATCTTAATGAACGTGATCAGGCTGTTTTTAGAAAAGGATGGGAGATTTATCAGCAGGATGGTTATTGTGGTACATGCCATCAATACAACGGCAAAGGTCTTGCTGCCTCTGGTTATCCCCCACTCGAAGATTCTGAATGGGTGCTCGGAAGTGATGATCGGTTGATAATGCTGACATTAAAAGGCTTAATGGGGCCTATTCGGGTCAAAGGGGTTGATTATCCGGGACAAGTCCCCATGACCCCTTATGAAGGACTATTGAATGATGATGAAGTCGCCGCTGTCTTGAGTTATATTCGCAATGATTTCGGGAATAAAGGCAAGATGATTTCTCCGCAGACAGTGGCTCGTGTACGTCAACAAATTAAGGATAAAAAGGGCTTTTATACCGCGGAAGAACTACTAAAATCACATCCCCAATAAAAGATTCTCTATATGGCTAGAATATTATTATTTTCTCTCTGCATCATGTTTAACCTCACTGCTTCATCGCAGACGATTCCTGTTATAGATTGGGATGCTTTACAACTAACGAAACCTTGGGAAGCATCAGAGCAATGGACACCCACACCTCTCAAAGTGGTTCCCGGGGTGTTTACCTCTGCTCCTTCAGATGCTATTGTTCTATTCGATGGGCGAGACCTCTCACAGTGGCGCAAACCGAGATATGACTACGGTGTCAACATGGAACAAGTCGGGCCGATCATAAAACTTAAAGCTCAAGATTTAACCGACGATCAACGAGTCTCAGCAGGGTGGGAAATAAAAGATGGTGCAATGGTTGTCATACCCGGAGCGGGGGCAATAGAAACACTGTTGCCTTTTGGGGATGTACAGCTACATATAGAGTTTTTATGTCCTACAGATCCCGACAAAGAAGGACAATATTACAGCAATAGTGGTGTTTTCTTCATGGGTCTTTATGAAATCCAAATACTAAATTCATATGAGAATCTTACCTATCCCAATGGCCAAGCCGGTGCCATGTACAAACAATATAGTCCATTAGTAAATGCTTCCAGGCCTTCCGGTGAATGGCAGAAATATGATATCGTGTTTAATGCACCTATATTTGATGGAGAAAAACTCGTAAAACCTGCGACTGTGACAGCTTTTCATAATGGTGTGTTAATTCAAAACAACGTTGTTCTTAAAGGGCCATGTATCTTCATCGGAGAGCCTTATTATGTAGCCCATCCGGGCAAAATGCCTTTATTGTTGCAAGATCACGGTGATAAGGTTAGGTTTAGAAACATTTGGATAAGAGAATTATAAGCCTCGTTCGATGGGAAAAATTCCACGATTTATTTTGATTGCTTGTGCTGTTTCTGCGGCATTAATCATTGTCGCCCATCTTGTTGGTATTACTAATCCTTCAACTATAGCGGGGGGTGTCGTCGGTGGCATAATGGCCTTGATGCTTCGCACTTTTAGAGGAAAGAAGTAAATAAAGCGAGATTAAATTTGAGATGTTGATCACCGTCCTGCAAGGGTATATCTTTGTACAGGAATCGGTTCATAAATGCCATGAGAAAACTGCTTATTTTATTCTTATCTTATTTCTTGCTAACCCTCAGTTGTAAGACCCCTGATTACCTTATCGCCGTGGAGGACACTTCTGATCTTCGGGGAGCCTTCGATCGATTGAGTGAAGTAATTATACATGATATATTTTCTCCTCCAGTAGCAAGTCGTATTTATGTCTATCCGTCAATAGCCGCTTATGAAGTGTGGGCACAATCAGATAGTACTTATCGAAGCCTTGGTGGTCAACTCAATGGATTATCAACCACCCCAGCCGCTCCTTTCGAAGAGTACTCACCAAGTATTGCTGCGCTACATGCGTTTTATATTGCGGCTAAACACTTTATTTTCACAGAAGAGCGCTTCACTGAGTTTTATAACAACATAGATCTCAAATGGCAGAAGAGTGGTGTTCCTAAGAGCATACTGAAAAGATCCAAAGACTATGGTGAGTTAGTTGCCAATCATATAATAGACTATGCACAACTTGATAATTACAAACAAACCCGTACAAATCCGAAGTTCTCCATATCCAAAGATCCATCTCGATGGAAGCCCACCCCTCCGGGATATATGGATGGTATCGAACCAAGCTGGCGAGATATACGGCCTTTGATAATTGATAGTGCGCAACAATTTGTACCAAGACCTAACACACCCTTCGATATAGATGAGAACAGTTTGTTCTACCAGGAGGCCCTGGATGTTTATAATGTAGGCAATAAGTTAACCACAGAGGAGCGTGAGATTGCTGCTTTCTGGGATTGCAATCCCTTCAAGCTCAATGTCGTAGGCCATGTGATGCACGCAACCAAGAAAATCACTCCCGGAGGTCACTGGATTGGAATCGTTGGTGTGATATCGCGTGATGGCAATCTCAGTATGGCAGAAACTATCGAAGCATACACGCTTACGAGTATAGCCTTGTTCGATGGCTTTATTAGCTGCTGGGATGAAAAGTATAGATCTAATCTCGTCCGCCCTGAAACATATATCAACCAATACATAGATGAAAACTGGGTGCCCTTCTTGCAGACACCTCCTTTTCCTGAGCATACTAGCGGTCACAGTGTCATTTCTCGGGCGGCTGCGGTAGCACTTACTTCTATCTTTGGTGATAATTATAGCTACAGCGATGATGTAGAAGTTGCCTATGGCTTACCTGTCAGACATTTTACTTCTTTTTATCACGCTTCTGACGAAGCTGCGGTGAGCAGACTGTACGGAGGCATACATTATAGGCCAGCGATAGATGAGGGGGTGGAACAAGGTGAAAGACTAGGCAACTATATTATCGGCAAGATAAAACTCCGCCATTCTTAGCATTTGTAGATAGTGTCTATCTATTGAATTATAAAAATTATCAATAATAACTATCGAGTCGAAGGTTTAACTTTGGCTGCGTTTAGACAAATACTTTAACGCCCTTTCATTAACTAAATTAATACATCACTTCAATATGGAAAATATCAATGACAATGGCGCTGCTAAATGTCCATTCTCTGGTGGCATGATCAAAAAAGCAGCGGGAGATGGCGCGCGTAATAGCAACTGGTGGCCGAATCAATTAAAGCTAAACATCCTTAAGCAGCATTCTAATCTTACGAATCCGATGGATTCTTCATTTAACTATGCTGAGGAATTCAAATCGCTAGATCTGGCAGCTGTTAAGAAAGATCTTTATGATCTTATGACGGATTCACAAGATTGGTGGCCGGCAGATTATGGTCACTATGGGCCGTTTTTTATACGAATGGCATGGCACAGTGCCGGAACATATCGTATATCTGATGGTCGTGGAGGTGGTGGCAGCGGTACACAGCGGTTTGCGCCATTAAATAGTTGGCCGGACAATGGAAACCTTGACAAAGCTCGTATGCTTTTATGGCCTATTAAACAGAAATATGGAAACAAATTGTCTTGGGCAGACTTGATGATACTCACAGGAAACTGTGCGCTAGAGTCAATGGGTTTTAACACATTCGGCTTCGGTGGTGGCCGAGAAGATGTTTGGGAGCCGGAAGAAGATATTTACTGGGGTTCAGAAGGCGAGTGGTTAGCGGATAATAGATACACGGGAGATCGAGATCTCGAAAATCCCTTGGCGGCTGTACAGATGGGATTAATATATGTGAATCCTGAAGGTCCTAACGGAAACCCCGATCCTATTGCTGCTGCAAGAGATATTAGAGAAACATTTGGTCGCATGGCCATGAATGATGAGGAGACAGTTGCTTTAATCGCCGGTGGTCATACATTTGGTAAAGCACATGGAGCAGCAGACCCGAGTAGATATGTCGGTCCTGAGCCGGAGGCTGCAGAAATTACGGCACAGGGTCAAGGCTGGCTTAATTCGTATGGTAGTGGAAATGCCGGTGACACCATCACCAGCGGATTGGAGGGTGCCTGGACAAGCACTCCAACTAAATGGAGCAATAACTACTTTTGGAATCTATTCGGGTTTGAATGGGAATTAACGAAAAGCCCCGCAGGT
Source organism: uncultured Saprospiraceae bacterium (assembly GCA_964396595.1). Taxonomy (GTDB): domain Bacteria; phylum Bacteroidota; class Bacteroidia; order Chitinophagales; family Saprospiraceae; genus CAYNFR01. Next base: position 305,135 of record CAYNFR010000001.1, read on the forward strand.
GCTCACCAGTGGATCCCCAAAAATGGAATGGGTGCCAAGACAATACCTGATGCACATGACCCGGAAAAACGGCACACACCCATCATGTTTACCACAGATTTAGCCCTCAGAATGGATCCGGCATACGAGAAGATCTCTCGCAGATTTCATGATAATCCTGATCAATTTGCCGACGCTTTTGCTCGTGCATGGTATAAACTGACTCATAGAGACATGGGGCCTAAATCAAGATACTTGGGCGTTGAAGTGCCCTCAGTAGATCTTATTTGGCAAGACCCTATTCCCGCATCATCCTGTTCCTTGTTGACAGACAGAGACATAGCGGACTTGAAAGCAAAAATATTGGCTGCGGACTTAGAAGTTTCAGACATGGTTTCCGTAGCATGGGCCTCTGCCTCTACGTTTAGAGGCTCTGATAAAAGAGGTGGTGCTAATGGGGCGCGCATCAGATTATCTCCTCAGAAGTATTGGGAAGCTAACAATCCTACCGTACTAGCTAGTGTGCTAAGTGTTTACGAAAACATTCAGCAAGCGTTTAATTCAAGTGCTGAAGGAAGTCGAGTCTCTTTAGCAGATTTAATCGTTCTTGGAGGCTGTGCCGCCATCGAACAAGCCGCCAAAAAGGCAGGATATGATGTAAAAGTACCTTTTTCGCCGGGTCGTGGTGATGCAAGAATAGAAGATACGGATGTCGAGTCATTTGCCGTTCTAGAGCCTAAAGCGGACGGTTTTAGGAACTACCTCAAAGACGGACAAAGAGCTTCTGCCGAAGAACTCCTGATTGACAAAGCGCAACTCTTAACACTAACAATACCAGAGCTTACGGTGCTTATCGGAGGCATGAGAACTCTGGGTGCAAATTATGATAAATCAAGTCATGGCATTTTAACAGAGCGTCCCGGCAAATTGACGAATGACTTTTTTGTGAACCTGTTAGATCTTAATCTGAAGTGGAAAGAGGTAGCCGGATTGAATAATGTTTACGAGGCACATGATCGCAGCACCGGAGACTGGAAATGGACAGCTACGCGCGTAGATTTGATCTTCGGATCTAACAGCGAACTTCGTTCAACGGCTGAGGTATATGCCTTTGCAGGAGCTGAAAAGAAGTTCATCAAGGACTTTATCGCTGCCTGGAGCAAAGTAATGAATCTCGATCGGTTTGATCTGAAATAGCTCGCCGATTTATGCGATAACTACCTAGGGGTAGAGCTATGTGTTCTACCCCTTTTGCTTATCATACAGTACTCTTGCTCATGCGCAAGGCTATTCCAATCATTCCCGAAAATGTTATCAAAGCACTTCCGCCGATAGATATAAAAGGAAGAGGTATTCCTATCACTGGAGCAAGACCCATGGTCATACCTATATTGATAAAGAAGTGGACGAAAATAAAGCCCGCCAGCACGTAACAATAGTTCAAGACAAACCTGCTGGAAGAAGATTCTCCTATTTTTATCAAACGTAGAACCATGATTAAATACAGTAACACCACAGACGCGCTACCAATAAAACCTTGTTCCTCTCCAATGCTACTAAAAATAAAATCTGTCGTCTGCGCCGGTACGTAGTTATATTTGGTAAAAGTACCATTCATGAATCCAGTACCTGACAAGCCCCCCGAGCTTATAGCCAACTTAGATTGTAGCAGGTTATAAAGAGATCCGCGTGGATCGCACTGCTCAGGATTAAGCCACACATTAATTCTATCTTTTTGGTGCGGTTTAAGCACCTTTTCAAATGCATAATCACTCCCAAATGATATTACACCGAGCAGAATTACCGCTGATAGTGTTCGCATTTTTGATATTAAATCCGCCGTTTTATTCCCTATCAGAACCGTGTAAGCTACGGCTAACACATTTATTATGACCGCGTATATATCATAACCTAGCTGAAATAGCAAAAGATTCGCAAGGATCACAAAACTGACAATCATAGATGATACTAACCTATCCCTTTTAAAATCCAATACCGCCAATGATACCATTGTCGCTAAAAGAGCAAGAAAGAGTTCGAATCCATACTTTAATGATATCGTCAGGGTCAAAAACAGACTTAAACCTATCAGATAATAAATGGTCGGCAGACCACGGCGATAGGCCAATATCAATACTGAAAAATAAGTTATCGCCGTTCCTGGATCCGGTTGCAAGAGAATTAGTAATACAGGTATCAAAACACATGATGCCGCTATCACCTGATTTCTCGGCTCTGTCATTCTAAACTTGATAGGACTCAATATGCTGGCAAACATAATGGCTGTGGTAAACTTTACCATCTCCCCGGGCTGGAATGAAAAAGGGCCTATAAAGATCCATGCACGTGCCCCATTTACCACCTTTCCAAAAATCAATGTCACTACTAATAAGCTAAGGCCGCAAAGGAAAAAGGGTACTGCTGCACTATTCCACAGTGTCCAGTCTATCGAATAGGCAATGATAAGTGCGACTAAGGCAATACCCACCCATATGAGTTGTCTTCCGAATGGTGCATAAAAAGACCACATATTTTGATCCTCTACCTGATTGTAAGTAGTCGTATAAACCATGAGAAGCCCAGTGAGCACGAGTAGCACATATGAGCCTAAAAGCAACCAGTCAAACTTTTTTATTATTGTCCTTCGTAGTGCCGTTGCCATTATTCGAAGAACTCGGTCTTCAATATCTTGTCACGAAAAGCTAAAGCTGTCGGAAACTCTCTTTTTACCCTTGCTAATACCGGCTCAAGATCTAATCTGCTTTCGAACACCCCAAATTTTACGCTGTAATATGGATTCTCATATGCTTGGCTGGTTAAAAACTCAGGAAAGTTTCGCTGAAATAATGCTCTCGCATTTTCCATGGCTCTACGGTCAGTAGTGCTGATAAGCTTGATACGCCACCCATTGATGGTACTTTCCTCTTTGCCTTTCGCAACGAAGCGAGACATCATCTGACTAACTTCAGGCTGCTCTTCAATAAACACCTGTGCCCGTCCATGTAAGAAACATTGCAAAAAAATTAGAACCAACACTCCGGCTCTTAATTGACTCTTTAATCCTTTGTGTTTCATACGCTATTAAGATAGTCGAAAGTATTAAATCTTTATCGCTTGTCCATGACAATGCTTGAACTTCTTGCCACTGCCACACGGGCATGGATCGTTGCGGCCTATTTTCTTTTCTTCTCTTATAAATGTTTCCGGTCGCGGACGCTCTGGTCTGCTCACACCCTCCGCTGCCGCACGTCTTGCTTGCTCTTCGCGAGAGTTGACGGTGGTCTTGCTCAAATCCGTCTTGACTTGTCGTGCTTCTTGTAGCTGCCCATCAATGGAGATCATAAGCTTGCCTCTCATTAGGTAAGAGCTGACTTCTTCATTGATGCTATAAATAAGTCTTTCGAAAAGGTTATAAGCTTCCATTTTGTATATAACGAGCGGATCTTTTTGCTCAAATGACGCTGCCTGAACAGAATCCTTTAATTCGTCCATAGAACGTAGATGCTCTTTCCAGTTTTCATCAATAATAGCTAGTGCCACCGCCTTTTCTATGTCTTTTATGACCGATACACCTTTTGTTGTATTTGCTGTCTTCAGATCTGCAGAAATAGGTAATTGCCGTCTTGCCCCATCTGTAAATGGAATGGCGATACGTTGATAACGATTTCCATCGTTTTCATATACTTGCTTGATTACCGGCATCAGCAGCTCGGTGATTCGATTAAATTTAAGATCATAAAACTCCTTGGTTTGCCTTTGGAGCTCTGCGACTAAATCATTTTGAGGCCATTGATTGAATCCTTGGGCGTCTATTTCGGGGTCAAAACCAAGCACTCGATTAGCTTCATTTCTGAATGCTTCATAATTATTGATGGCTTTATAGTCATCAACAAGGTTTTCGCATAAAGAAGAAAACAGATTGTGTAGATCGAGCGCCAGTCTATATCCGGACAATGCATTGTTTCTCTTTTTGTAGATTGCTTCGCGCTGGATATTCATAACATCATCATATTCGAGCAATCTTTTACGAATACCAAAATTATTTTCTTCAACTTTCTTCTGTGCCCGTTCTATGGACTTGGTTACCATACTGTGCTGTAGAACCTCTCCTTCCTGATGTCCCATTCTATCCATTACCTTGGCTAGGCGCTCGGAGTTAAATAGTCGCATGAGATTATCCTCTAGGGAAACATAAAATTGTGAACTTCCTGGATCTCCTTGGCGTCCGGCTCGTCCTCTTAACTGTCTATCAACTCTTCGCGAATCATGTCTCTCCGTAGCAATGATCGCTAAACCTCCGGCTTTTTTAACTTCCTCTGAAATCTTGATATCCGTTCCTCTACCAGCCATATTCGTGGCGATGGTGACGTTGCCCGCCTTGCCTGCCTCTGCGACTATTTCCGCCTCTCGCTGGTGCTGTTTCGCATTGAGGACATTGTGTTTTATACCGCGGAGTTGTAGCATACGACTTAGTTTTTCAGAGATATCAACAGAAGTCGTTCCGAGCAATACAGGTCTTCCCGCTCTCGTGAGTAGGTTTATCTCTTCAATTACCGCATTGAACTTTTCTCGTGACGTTTTAAATACGAGATCTTCTCGATCATCACGAACGATGGGCTTATTCGTAGGGATGGCTACCACATCTAGCTTGTAAATATCCCAGAACTCCTTCGCTTCTGTCTCCGCAGTACCTGTCATACCTGCTATCTTGTGATACATGCGAAAGTAGTTCTGAAGGGTAATCGTAGCATAGGTCTGGGTGATATCTCCGACTTTTACATTCTCTTTGGCTTCAAGTGCTTGGTGAAGACCATCCGAATATCGCCTACCTTCCATCATACGTCCCGTCTGTTCATCTACGATCTTAACCTGTCCATCTATGACTACGTACTCCTCATCCTTTTCGAATAGCGTATAAGCTTTTAGCAGTTGACTGACTGCATGTAGTCTTCGACTCTTAATGGCAAAGTCTGTAATTAGCGTCTGTCTTTCCTCAGAATATTGTTGATTGTTTTCCTTTTCTTTGGCGTCTAAAACCTGCATCTCTGCGGTTATATCGGGCATGACAAAAAAGTTATTGTCTGATTGCCCTTTGGCTAGAAACTCGGCTCCACGTTCTGTCAATTCGACATTTCTATTTTTTTCATCTATCGTAAAAAGCAATTGCGCATCAACAAGATGCATGTTTTTAGATTGCTCTTGCATATAGAAGTTCTCTACTTTTTGCAAAGTAACTTTTGCGCCTTCTTCGCTTAAAAATTTGGTTAAAGGACGATACTTAGGCAAAGATCGATAGGCTCTCAACAAATCCATTCCCCCTTCTCCTTCTTCATGACCGGTTTTGCCTTCGGCAAATTTTCGTTTTGCCTCCGCTAGCCAATGAGTCGCTAATTTTCTTTGCTCTGAAAGAAGATTTTCAATCTTTGGTTTAAGTTCTTGATACTCCTGCTCTTCTTGCCCTTTAGGGATGGGTCCGGATATGATCAAGGGTGTTCTTGCATCATCGATTAATACAGAGTCCACCTCGTCAACCATCGTGAAATGATGCTTACGCTGAACCACCTCGTCTGTGGAGCGCACCATATTGTCACGGAGATAATCAAATCCGAATTCGTTGTTTGTACCATATGTTATATCACATTCATAGGCCGCCTTACGCTCTGCTGAGTGTGGACGATACTTGTCAATGCAGTCTATTGTTAAAAACAAAAATTCAAAAATCGGACCCACCCACTCACAGTCACGTCTAGCAAGGTAGTCATTGACTGTAATCACGTGTACCCCTTCTCCCGATAAGCCATTAAGATAGGCCGGCAAGGTGGCTACCAAGGTTTTGCCTTCACCTGTCTGCATCTCTGCTATTTTACCGGAGTGAAGCACCATACCTCCTATCAATTGTACATCAAAATGTACCATGTTCCAAACAATATCGCCGCCAGCTGCTTTCCATTCGTTTGACCAGAGGGCTTTTCCTTCACTTATTTTTATATGCGTTTTAGTCATCGCCAGCTTTCGGTCATGATCGGTGGCCGTTACAGCTAGCTCTTTGTTTTCGGTAAATCGTCTGGCCGTTTCTTTGACCACTGCAAATGCCTCCGGCAGTATTTCTTGTAAGATATCTTCGATATGCCCATCGCGCTCTTTTTTAAGCTTGTCGATCTGGTTGTAAAGAGACTCTTTCGTTGCAAAATCGGTCTGATCGTCGGCCTGGCTTTTTAAATCCGATATCTCTGAATCTATTCCGTCTAGATGTCGGGCTATGCGCTGTTTAAATTCGTAGGTTTTATTTCGAAGATCATCGTTGCTTAGTGAGGCGTATTGGGAAAAATAAGCGTTTATTTTCTCCACAGCTCCTTGATGAGATTTGACATCTCGTTCATGTTTAGAGCCGAATAGTTTAGTAAAGAACTTTAACATAGTACTAGTGCTTAGTGCTTAGTGTATTTTTGTTTCTACTCCTTAGGAAGATTTTTTTCACTGTACCTAAGGAAGGGCAAATTTAATCCATAACGACAGAGATCGCATGAAATATCTATATGTCTTGATATTAGTTTTGCATATTGATGGGGCGTTTATGATGGCCTGGCCAGAATTATTGACAGGATTTCTAATTTAAATAGCTTTTTATGATGAAATATGCTCTTCTCTTGTCTTTTCTGGTTCTTTGTTCTTGCGGTTCCAAATCAACTGTGTCTGATCCGGAAACTGATCACCTCAATTACTTTCACCGTGAAAATGTTTTACTTATTTCTGATCTGTACTTGAACATTAAAACTGCTTCCAATCGTCTTTCTTCGCATGTCAACTCCATTCGTTTAGACACTAGTTATTATAGTACTCTTGATGAATTGGCAATGCAAAAAATTATATCGGCCAAAGAAGGCGTGTATAGTATTATCCCTGACTTTGAAATGTTAAACGAGGAGCTTACCAAGGTAAGCTCCTCAATGAGCAAATCAGCTTCTCTTTTAGAAACCTTGTCATCGAATGGGTTAAACCAAAGCAATAGCGCTAAAGGCTCTCCCAATATCAAGCAAATCGCAACAGATATCAATCATCAAAGTAGAGTACTAGCCGAGATAAAAAACCTTGTCGGCATTTCACAAGATAAAATTGATACAGCTGTGTCTTATTACAAGTCTAAACGTGATGAGCTGATAAGGTAGCGCTGTCTATATATGTCTTTGTCATATCCACGCAAGCGCAGAAAGCATAAGAACATTATAGGCCAATTTTTCTAAGCGCTTTCTCTGGCTTTTCGTGCCTCCTTAAAACTTTTTATAAATGCTAGCATTGCCAACACCCCTGTTATGATCATCAATCCCACTCTGATGACGGCCATAGTATCGGCTCGACCAATCGCGCCTTTAAAAGGCATGGCCAACCCTAATATCATGAGCAAGGTGAGCAATACTGCCACATGGGCTATCATCTTGTTTTCGGACTTAACGCCACTGTAGCAAGCCAATAAAATAGCGCCCACAACGACGGGTATTAGGGCCGTGTTCGAAGGTGTATCTGAGCCAAAATAACCCCATCCCCCGAGAAGAATAAGTGTCAAAGCATTTAATAAATTAGCAATTGGTGCTTTCATTTTATGATATTGTTTAATTGTTTCTAATCAATGTATCACGAAGATGGACTTTATCTAAATCATCAAAATCCTCCAATTCATCAAAGTCTTCAAGATCGGCTCTCTTTTTAATATTTTGTTCATTTTCATCTTGGTGCGATCCACTCTTGTGGCGAGAACAATCTGTTAACTCCGCAAATCCCGGAGGACCTACTTTAAATCTAGCTTTAACATCGAAATTAATGTTCTGGTCTTCTTCAAGACTTTTCATATAATCGACGAAGATCGGTCGCGCCATTACAAAACCTTGTCCATCATCTAGCGATAGAAAACGGATAAATTTCTCGTCGCCGCCCGCCCAAACACCGGTGACCAAAGTCGGTGAAATACCCATAAACCATCCATCCGCAAAGTCATTAGTCGTTCCAGTTTTACCACCTACCTCTGATTTAAGTCCCATGCTAAAGCCTCCTCCTACATTATTCTTAAGCATGTCCACTATCACCGCATTATATAGTGGGTTTATTGCCCTGCGCTGCACAGACGTGCCTTGATAAATAATCTTTCCGTTTTTATCTTCTATTCGCCTGATAAAATTGGGCTGGGTATAGACGCCATCATTCGCAAATGCAGTATATGCCCCAGCCATCTCTAAAACAGATAAGTCAACTGCTCCGAGACACAATGAAGGTAAATCCGGCACAAGTAATTGATTGCCATTTAATCTCTCTTCTTTACTGATGCCTAGATTGTGCATCAGGTCTCTGACTGGTGCCATGGTACCCATCTCCTTGACGATTCGTACTGTTATGGAGTTTTTGGAATACAGTAGTCCTTGATAGAGGTTGTAGAAATTCTGGGTGAAGAGATTATTAGAGTTTGCCGGTGACCACTCTTTATCTACTTGAAAATTAGCATCTCCCGGCGCAATTGTGTATTGGATATCCTTAAATTGTTCGCATGGTGACATACCCAACACACTTATAGCGGAAGCATAAACGAAAGGCTTAATAGTCGAGCCCACCTGTCGCCTCATGTTTACATGATCGTACTTAAAATATCTATGATCAGCCCCGCCGACCCATGCCTTTATTTCTCCACTGCGCGGATCGACAGAGACTAGTCCGGATTGAATATGTTGAAGATGATAAACGATGGAGTCCCGCCGCGTCATGCTTTTTACTTCATAACCTTCATCATTGTAGGCAAAAACCTGAGCATCTACTTTTTCATTGAGAAATTGATCGACATTGGCTGTAAATTCTTTCCATAGACTCTTCGCTTCAGAGACAAGTTCTCCGGATTGAAACCTACGCCACTTTCCTCGGTTTTGCTCTGATGTGCTCTCGACAAAATCCAAATCAGAAATCCATCTACGTAAAGTGTTGTCTGTAAGATCTAAGTCATACCTGTTTTTAACGTCTTTGATTAGCTCATCAAATCTTCTGGCAAATTGGTCCTTATAATAATCAGTGTCTCGAATTCTTCTATTTAAAGCCTCCTGACGTAGTCTTTTCTGGACATCCGTCGCATCATAAGTAAAAGGATCAAGGCGGCGCCACACTTGCCAATAGCGGTTCTGAACCTTGCTCATGTGCTTCCACAATGCCTTCTCGGCCTTTTCCTGATAATCAGCATCGATGGTCGTATATATTTTTAATCCATCGCGATAGATGTCGTATGGCTGTCCATCTGATTTTAAATAGGATGGTTGAAGCAATAGTGCTCGTAACCACTTCGTCAATTCACTTCTGAAATACGGTGCAAGACCTTCGCTTTGCGAAGCTTTCTTAAACGACGCCATGCTCAATGGCAATACTTGGAGCGTATCTCGCTGAACTCTATTAATTTTATCATGCTTATGCATCTGGTGTAACACGACATCTCTACGCCCTTTCGTCCGGGCATTAAATCGAACCGGATTAAAATAAGCCGGATTCTTAAGCATGCCCACTAGTGTCGCCGCCTCGTCAATTGTGAGATCTTTCTGGTTTTTGTCAAAGTATATTTCTGCTGCTGACTGGATGCCATGTGCACCATTAATAAATTCAAACTTGCTCAGATACATCGCAACGATTTCTTCTTTTGTATATCGTCGCTCAAGTCTCACGGATGTAATCCATTCTTTAAATTTTATGTTTGCCAATCCTATTGCCCTACTGAGCTTAGTCTCGTTTTTAATCGGCGCTCTATCAAACAATTGTTTAGCAAGCTGCTGGGTTATGGTTGATCCTCCTCCTCCACTTTCTTGTCTGAGCAAAATCGACTTTACAGCCACCCGGATCAGTGCAGAGAAATCTATTCCGCTATGTCTCCAGTATCGTGCATCTTCTACACTAAACAAGGCATCCTTAATGTGAGTAGATAGCTGGTCATATGGCACATGTTCTCTGTTTTCGATGTAATATTTTCCATACGGCCTCTCAACCGCATCATATATAATGCTCGCAAGATCATATCGTGGATTCTCCAATTCCTCAAAACTTGGCAAGTCAGAAAAGCTTAATACAGTAAACAACAAAACAAGACTTAATATCCCTCCTCCTGTCAAAAACCACAATACCCTCGTAAAGACGCTCAGAGAAGGTTTCTCTTGCGGGTGATTAATCCACTGAGAAGCATATCTATAGACTCTATTGTTCTTCCAACTCATATCGGAGGCAATTTACGACTTCACCTGCATATTCCGATATTGATGGGCTTCTGTCACGCTCGAATATATTTTTTATCACTACAAAAAAAATATTGACAAAAACGTTGTATAACTATAAAAAACGTTATACATTTGATTTAAACGTTGAAACTATGTCTAAACTTATCAGACTTACCAAGGCGGAAGAAGAGATCATGCAGATGATCTGGGAGCAAACCGAGCCGGTTACTGTTTCTCAGCTTATCGAACAAATGCCCGCACCCCTTCCCCCGCACAGCACGATCAGCAGTATCGTAAGAGTATTAGAAAAAAAGGGATTTGTCGACCACAAGGCCTATGGCCGAACACACGTCTATTATCCTACCATTCCGAAGAAAGAGTATTCACTGTCAAGTCTTAACAGACTTACTTCAGAATACTTTGAAGGCTCTGTAAATCAACTTGTTTCCTTTCTTATCAAAGAAAAGAATCTGAGTATTAAGGATCTATCCGAAATCATCAACAAGCTTCAGGCCGACGATGAGGACCCTATTTCACCTCTAAACTAACCCATCATGTACGCATATTTACTCCAAGTCACTCTATGCTGGACGCTGATTTATGCTGTCTTTTTCCTGTTTCTAAGAAAATTAACCTTCTTCAATCTTAATAGGTGGTATCTGCTCTCAGGCATGTTTCTCGGCCTATTACTGCCCTTACTAGCTTTTATACCCATTCAATCTTGGCTATTTAAAGAAGAATTGCCCCAGATCGTTCACAATCTCTATTCACTACCCGATATCTTGGCTTCGAATGTCGAAAATGCACAGAGTGGCTCCTTGTTACTCTCCATAGTCCGATGGTTGTACTTAATCGGCCTAAGTTTTTTCCTGGCGAGGTTTTTTCAAGGATTAAAGTCGATCTATCGCCTATTTGCCTCCGGCAAAAAAGAAACCAAGAATGACCACACACTGGTTTACACCAAGGCAGAACACTTGCCATTCTCTTTCTTTCACTATGTTTTCATCAGTGAATCAACCCCCTTATCAGCAGACCTTAACCAAATATTACATCACGAATTGACCCATGTCAGAAGTCGGCATACCGTAGATGTCCTCCTAGCTGAAGTCATCAGTATCGCCTTCTGGTTTCATCCCCTTGTTTACTTGTTTAAGTCTGCCTTGTCGCAGACGCATGAGTATCTGGCTGATGCTGCCGTACTCAAAGAAACACCTCGTAAAGCATACGGTCAGCTACTGGTTAACCAAGCTCTGTCCGGTATTCATATTTCTTTAGTTAATCACTTTTTTAATTCACACCTTAAAAATCGTATAAACATGATGTACCAAAAAAAATCATCGCAGACAGCCGGGCTAAAATATGCCTTCTTGCTACCGGTTATTGCTGTTCTTGCCCTGGGATTCGTTGGGAAAAAATTCTCTCATTCGTTGCAAGAAGAGTCCCTTCTCGTGCTTAATGCCTCTGTCGATTCTGATACACTCAAATTAGAAGAAGAGATATTTAAAGTCGTAGAAAAAATGCCCCTCTTAGAAGGGTGTCAAGACAAAGAGTGCAGTGACAAAAAGCTGATAGACTTCGTTGTCAAGAATATTACGTATCCCATCGATGCGCGCCAAAATGGTATTCAAGGTCGGGTTTTTGTCCAATTTGTTGTGGAGAAAAACGGTAAGTTATCTGACATAAAAATTGCTCGAGACATCGGTGGTGGTTGTGGCGATGCTGCCATGGCTGTAGTCCACAAGATGAACGAAGAGATTAACTGGATTCCGGGAAATCAGGGGGGTGAAGATGTACGAGTGTCATATGTTCTGCCAATAACCTTTAAGATGGCTGAAGACATCGTTGTGCCTTCATCATCCAATGCTGTAGTATTTCCTCCTCCTCCACCGCCTCCAGCTCCTCCAGTAGCTTCACTTGCCTCTCTCCATTATGATTCTATCTTTAATGTTGTCGATAAAATGCCCTTATTTGATGGTTGTCAGACTAAAGAATGCAGCGATGAAAAGTTCCTTGCCTTCTTGATGAAAAACCTGAAATATCCGGCGGAAGCAATCGAAAAGGGTATCGAAGGTCGGGCATTTGTCCAGTTTGTTGTGGAGAAAAATGGTTCTATAGGAGACATAAGGCTAGCGAGGGGATTGGGACATGGCATTAACGAAGCGTCTATCGCTGTGATAGAGAAAATGAACGAGGATAAAATCCGCTGGACACCCGGAATGAAGAATGGAATTAATGTGCGGGTTTTATACACCGCGCCCATAACTTTTAAATTATCGGAGGAGAGCTCAACTCCCCCTCCTCCTCCTCCTGCTCCTCCAGAAGTTTCACTTGCCTCTCTTGTTACCGGAGAGTCAGCGCCTTTGTTTGTTATAGATGGGGTAATAATGACTGAAGGTCTTGCTAAAATATCTCCGGATGATATTGAGAATGTGCGCGTCTTCAAGGGAGACAGCGCAATAGAAAAATATGGCGCTGAAGGCAAAAATGGCGTGGTAGAAGTAACACTTAAAAGTAAGTCTAAGCTCGCCAATGAGATCAAAAAAAACATACGTGAAGATATTGAGCATGCTAAAAAGACTCAGGACTCGGATGTTCTGTCCATAACACGAATTTCTGTCAGCGAAATAGAGTTTGAATACAGCTCAGAAGAAAATGGCCAGCTAAGATATATACTGTACTCTAGCTCCGGTCAGTTAATCCGTAATGCCCTAATAGAAAAAACGGACAAGACTCTGAGACATTTCATTAATGCAGATGGTATGGCGACAGGCATTTATTATCTAGTCGTTCAACAAGGGCCAAAAACCGCATCTACATCTGTGGCTTATGTAAAATAAAGTTGATAAAAGTTTCTGAACGTTGATTTAACAATGACCGCGAGAGAGTCTTCTTTCGCGGTTTTTTTCGATCCCTGAACCTAGCTTGGTGCGGAGCTAAATTATAGAATCAATTGCCACTGACGGTAAATTCTGTACCTAACAACACGGTCAATACGGCATTTATGGCAACCGTTAAGCCTTTTACCTCCGCGTTCGTGCTGATAACCGGATAGTTTGTTGCGCCATCAGCTATGGACACTTCTGAGTCAATCGTCGGAAGAACGCTCTCTCCCCAGTTAGATGAGTTGTGCCACTGGTCGCTGGCAGATCCGTGCCATTGAGATGTAGTGCCTGACTCTACTCCGGTTAAGTGAGAGAGGTCTGTGACTAGCTCCCACGCTATTTTTTGAAAGATAGCTGCTTGAGTGGGCGTCGGTGCGCCAAATGATCCTCCCCACTGTGTCATCAGCTGATTATGAAGCCCTTCAGGACTTGTTTTAAACAATGTAGCAAAATGAATGCACGCAATAAAGTATCGCCCGACATCACCCAGGTGAATGTCATCATCAAACAGTTGGTTCATACTGTTAATACCGGGAACACGACCCGCATCAATACTATCTTGTAGCCTTGCCAGACCTTGCCCCCCGGGGATCATAAGAAGCGGTTTGGCAGGATTGTGACGATTGTTTATGGTGTCTAATACACTTGCCCACATAGGCAGATCTGCGGTCAAGCGCTGCCGCCACGGGGGACTATCTTGATCATACATACACCCTGTCGGCGTTCCGCTGTTGATACAATGCCATACTTCGTATAGATATATTTGGATATCGGGATTGTGTTCTAATGCATATTGATAAAAGCTATCAACAAATTCGTAGGTCTCTACGATACCCCATATGTTATTATGCCTTGGCACCGACTCTGTTAAGACCAGGACATCATATCCGCCTTGTGGCAAGCCTTCGGACTGGTAGTAGCCATATAGGTGGGGAGGATTGGCCCCATAATCATCCCGATCCTTTGCTTGCCAGCTCCATCTCAAAGGAGAGCCTGGTATGCTTTGATACTTCCAATCATTCATACTTGATTCAACATGGTCATCAGCGAGAGATTTAACCATTTCAGGGATATAATCACTCAGGCTATGCCCAATGTAGAAACTCTTTACCGATTGTGATATAAGCTGCTGACTGTAGGTGGCGATAACAGCTAGCAATATGGGGTATAGTTTATTTTTCATTTCCGGGCAGAATGTGATGAATACATCTTAAACTTATGGATGTGCCTATATCGTATGCCTTATCGGGAAGAATTGCTTGTCTTAATGTTGTTTAGAAAGGTTCTGTTGGCCGATGACCACATTCTCGTTTGAGAAGTGCTAATGGTTGATAGATCATAAAAACCATGCTTATCAAGACTTTTTGCTAATTTGTATCTGTGAATTGTGAAATAGATTTATTGGGGGGGTGAACTAAAAAAACTGCTTGATAAATTCGAGGTTTGTTCAGTACATTTTCTCGTTTCTGCCCTCAACGAGATTTTTGCTGTAAAAAATGAAATGAATATACTTTGCGATTTTCAAGGAAGGCCAATGAAAGTATACTGGTTAGAAGTCGTTAATGATGTAATTTTTATCACAGATAAACAATCCGGAGAGGCGTTTTACGACATATCCCCTGCGCCTCGGTCGGATAAATCAATTAAATATTCTTTCGGTGGCGAGAAGTTTAACTATTCTGCTGATCAGCTCCGCCGACACCACCACCCTTGAATCACACATCGACCACATGGTTGACGAGCTGTATGAATTGACCGATGGCAAAATCAATCTCCTCAAAAATACTATTAAAGACTAGCCACTTTAGGAAAACATACAAGGCTTATTTGCGCATAACCCTTGTATATGGACTTATCGCCCTCTTATCCATCGATAAGCATAGTTAAGTGCATCTAACACCAAGATAAATCCATGGGTTAAGAGCTTGCCCCTTCTTTCCATTCCTCGGTATTTGACGGCGAGATTATACTTGATGATTTTCTTGTTAAGACGTGATTTGGTTTTGTATCTGAGTAAAGGCTTAGCTATATTATGCCATGTCACCCGATCATATATGCGATACCATAGATCGGCATCTTCGGCCCATCTGAGATTTGGATCATAAAAGCCATGCGTTAGATAGCACTCCCTTTTAATTATAATAGTCGGGTGAAAAACGAGCGTTTTACGGAAGATCCGTTTGACGATTTGGTCATGGAGCGACGGCAGCAGATGTGGCGCTCCTTCACTCCCGTCTTCATAAATAGGAATAATGCCGGTGCCACAGATGTCTATCGCCGGGTTTTCTTGCATGAACTTGATCTGCGTTATTATCCTGCCTGGCATGGCCACATCATCCGCATCCATGCGCAGAATGTATTTGCCTCGTGCGGCCTTAATGCCCCTATTGAGGCTTGCAGCCAATCCCATATTGCTGTCGTTTAGTATGACCTTGATCCGTGAATCCTTCGCCGCCATGTTCATCACTATACGTGACGAGTCATCTGAACTTCCGTCTTCTACGATGATGTATTCATACGCTGTATAATCCTGATCGAGAATACTCTGTACCGCTTTGCGGATAGTTTTCTCGGCATTATAGCAGGCCATCACTACACTACACTCCATCAATCGTCTTATTTGCGTCAAGTGAATGTCGCGTAATTATCCCTGTCGTTATCCCAAAAAACACCCAATAATTTATAGAGAAAATGGAATCCTCACTCAAGCCATAAAATGTCATGAAGACAAAATAGAAGCTAAAACACTTTTCTAGTGGAGAAAAGTCTCCTTGTCGCAAAATTATCTTCCATATCAACTTGCCAATGATCATAAGATGTAAGCCCCCTAGAACTAAGCCAAGACTGCCAAATAAATGAACAATATCTGACTCGGGTGCAGTAGGCACAAAATCCAAGACACTATTAACATCATAGAACATAGCTAGTAATTGACGACTATTGTCCTCTGTATAGCTTGGATAACCACCCAATCCTAAACCGAATGGATAGTTTTGAACTATATCCCAGGCATTCAGATACGGATAAAAGCGCGTATCATAAATCCCTTGCTGAAAGAAATTTTTTATGAGAATGGTAGCCGGAAACACAGCCATCGCCATAACCGTCAATAGCTTTTTGGGCTGTCGCAATAGATAGATCAAAGATGCGGCAGCAACACCTAACAAAAAACTTCTTATACCAAAAGCGCTTAGCCAAATCATCCCAATGCTCAACACTTTCAACCGTAGATCGCGCACCAAAAAAATGGCATAAGCAAACAAAAAACCCATAAGATAACCATATCGCTGCTTCATAATACCATAATCGTCAAGCGTCTGAACGAAAGAATCATTGAACTCAGAGAAATAAACTCCTGGGCTCACATGAAGCAATATTTGTCCTGTTGAGAACGCCGCAAACAAGATTCCCAACCAAAAGAGTATCGACAAACCATTGCTAAAAACCCGATTGCATTCATAGTCCGCATTGACGACATGCACATGTAAACACCACCCGACACTTATAAACACCAGCTGATAAAACACCCAATTACTATTTACATAGGGCGCAAGTCCGGCATTTAGTACGTATAGAGTTATCAATAAGACATACCACACCGACCCTCGCCAGTTCACTTCCTCTAGCCGCCAATAACCGAGAAAAATAGCGCCTGCAACTATCGGAATGATGTAGTTTATAAAATTGTATGCATCTCCACCAGTAGCATTGATCGTCGTCTCGAAACCAACCAGTCTGGACAAATAGAAATTAAAATTAGTCAGTCTGAGTAGCCCTAGTCCAACGAATATCAACAAGATACTCACCCTTTGAGGCTTGATAAACTCTCGAGACATAATGGATCCCATCTAAGGCTTTTTGGCTATCATTATACGGGCGAAGTTAGCTTTTTATGATAGCATGATCATTAATCCTTACTCCCTTTAAGCCGTGTTTTTATCGCTCTTAAGAAAAAACTGCGTACATTTAGACCAACTAATTTAATGAATCATGCCTGTGTTAAGTCTTCTCTTCAGTTTGTTATTCATGTCATATTTCGCTTCTGAAACAAGAAGTTTTTATCCTGAGAGAGTATCTGAGAGCATTACTGATATGAATGGAGCTTGGACATTGGTCTCTAAAAATCATGAAGCATTTGCCGAAGGCAAAATGATCAAGATTGTTTCTGCTGGCACTTTTGTTTACACGGCATTTGATCCCGCTGACGGAAAATTTATAGGTACAGAAGGGGGAAGCTATCGGATAGAAGCGGGTAAATTGTTGGAAACATTGGAGTTTTGCACATGGACTCAAGACAATGTTGGCAAGACGTATGTTTTTGAGTTTTCCGCTAATGATGAAGCATTGACTATGTCCGGTGTAATTGATGGTGAACCGGTTGTTGAAATATGGCAACGTATTGACCATGGCATCAGTGACGCTCCTCTCGCAGGTGCATGGCGGATAAGCTCTCGCGTGGCTGATGGAAATTCTAGCTCCATTGAACTTGCGCCACGGCGGACGATTAAAATCCTTTCTGGAACAAGGTTTCAATGGACTGCTTATAATATGGCAACAAAGGAGTTCTTCGGTTGTGGCGGTGGTACTTATTCTGCCGTTGATGGCATATACACGGAGCATATAGAATTCTTCTCACGAGATCAATCTAGAGTGGGTATGGCTTTGTCGTTTGGTTTTAATAGAGATGGTAATGACTGGAGACATACCGGAAAAAGTTCGCGTGGCGAACCTATTGATGAAACATGGACGATTTACGATATTGATTAGACGGTATTCATAGGAGCTTAACATTTTGTTCATCCATTCGTCACAGTATAGGGTATACTCATTTTAGTCTTTTTTAGTAGCTTGCCGCTTCATTTAAAGATTTTCATTGTATGAAGCGCAGAAAGTTTTTTACCACCGCCGCTGTCGGGGCTGCAGGGACATCCTTTATTTTCCCTATTCAAGCCTGCAAAACGCCTCATTCTGAAGCCGTCAATGGTATTGGCAAAGGTCGTAAAGCCAAGAACATAATCTTCATGGTAAGTGATGGTATGAGCTCCGGGACACTCAATATGGGTGATTTATTCATCCAACGTCGCGATGGCAGGGGCAGCGCGTGGCTAGATCTTTATCGCAATCAACGCGTGACACGCGCATTAATGGATACTTCTTCCGCCAATTCTCTTGTTACAGATAGTGCAGCCGGTGGTTCTGCGTGGGGAGGAGGCCATAAAGTACCCAATGGTAGGCTAAATACAGGGCCTAATAACGAAGAATACATGCCCATCTTACAGAAATTTAAAAAAGCGGGCAAAAAGGTAGGGTGTGTAACTACTGTGCCGATTACACACGCAACACCTGCATCGTTCTGTGTAAGTCAACAAAGTCGAGGAGATCAGGCTGATATAGCCGAGAAATACTTAGGCCTGCGCTTTGACGTAATGCTAGGAGGGGGGGGTAAGTACTTTATCAATCGCAAAGATGACCGCAATATGTACCAAGAGTTTGCGAACAAAGGCTTTCAAGTGGTCAACAATAAAACAGATCTTGCCAAAGCCAATAAAGACAGGCCGGTTTTAGGCGTTTTTGATGAAGATGGCCTCGCGTATGATATAGATAGGCTCAACGATCCCGTCATTAACGCTTTCACCCCTTCGCTAGCAGAAATGAGCGCCAAAGCGATCGAATTGTTATCGACACATCCTGAAGGTTTTGTGCTTCAGATAGAGGGCGGTAAAGTAGACTGGGCGGCACATGCCAATGATACGCCGGCATTGATATACGACCAAGTAGCATTCGATAGTGCCGTACGGACGGTGATAGATTTTGCTGAGAGGGATGGTAATACGCTGGTTATCTTGACGACAGACCACGGCAATGCCAATCCTGGGCTTTATTACAGCAAAGCGAATGATAACTTCGACACTCTCTTCCACTATAAAAGATCCAATAACTTTATTCTTTCCCAATTTGAAAGAGGTGGGACTATTAATTTATTCGCAGAAAGAATTAAGTCGTATCAAGGCTTCAAGCTGAGTGATGAAAAATTAAAGTCAATTTACAGCAGCTACGAAAACCAAAAAGCCGAAGGTTTATACAATGATTATAAATTACCCTATGCAGAATATGCCAGCTACCAGAAGGACTTTACTTCTGTAGCATTTGGCGGGGATAATCATACGGGTGATTTCGTAGAGCTCGCCGCATTCGGCCCGGGCAGTGAGAAAATCAAACCATTTGTGGTCAATACAGATCTTCACTATTTAATGCTCGAAGCAGCCGAGATAGAAAATCGATTTTAGTCTCGTCCCTATGATGGTGACAAGAATGGTATGATTTCACGGTTGAGTTGCTCTGTTTCTATCAGAAAGGCATCATGTCCGAATAGCGTCTTGATTTCTACATATTCAGCCTGAGGTATATGTGCTGCAAGAAAACGCTGCTCCTCGACAGGTATAAGCAAATCTGTGTTAAAGCCCACACAAAGGGTCTTAGGCCGTAAAACGGCCAATGCTTCTTCGATGGATTCGCGTCCTCTGCCCATATGATGCGTATCAAGGCTTTTGAGTTGCGTATAATAACAATGGGCATCATAACGATCAATAAATTTTTCACCTTGATATCTTATATATGATGCCGCCCGGAATCCCGTAGTTTTATCATGATCTGCTTCCGATTGGCGCAGTTTGATAGAAGGGTGACTTCTATAAAATGATAGGGCGAAGGCTCTAGAGGCATAAAGTCCTTTCTGCCCGGCCACGTCGGTATTGTCATACAATGTGCTATCTATCTCCATGGCTACTCGCTGCGCCTCGTGAATACCTATTGCCCAAGGAGTCTCCTGAGCAGAACAACACATAAGCACCATCTTTTCGATAGGTATCGCGGAGAGATAGGCAATCTCTTGGCATATATTTCCGCCACATGATCCACCTATAATGAAAGATAGTTTTTTGACTCGGAGATGATCTAATAGCCGCATATGCAATGCCGCCGTATCTCGTATGGTAAATTCGGGAAAGTTCATCCCATACCTCTTGCCTGTCCGCGGGTTAATGGACTTGGCGGAAGTCGTACCGTATGGAGAACCGAGATTGTTAGCACAGATGATGAAGTGTTTAGTCGGATCG
This sequence comes from uncultured Saprospiraceae bacterium, assembly GCA_964396595.1. GTDB lineage: Bacteria > Bacteroidota > Bacteroidia > Chitinophagales > Saprospiraceae > CAYNFR01. Next base: position 325,337 of record CAYNFR010000001.1, read on the forward strand.
AGGATTCTTCCTTCACCAAATATGCCTGCCCACCATTCATGTACTTGTGCATTTGCGGTGAGCGCATGGCATACTAAGACTACATTTGTTCGGTCTTTATTGCATTTTCCATAGGTGCAAAAATGAATATGAGCCTCTGGCAATGTTCCACCAAGTTCCAGACCTATCTCCTCTGCTATCCGATAAATATCGGCATACATCATATTGTCAGGGCTTGATTTATGTCAGCAATAATATCTTCTATGGCTTCTAGCCCCACACTGATGCGAATAGTGGTTTCTGTTACGCCTCCGATAATCCGATCTTCAGGGCTTAGTTTACTATGCGTAGTCGTGGCAGGGTGCGTAATAATTGTTCTTGAGTCTCCGAGATTGGCCGTCAGGCTTAATATCTTAATTTTATTCATAAACCTAAATGCGGCTTCTTGACCTCCCTTGACCTCTATAGTTACAATTCCACCGCCCATGCTCAACATTTTTTTTGCTAGATCATATTGCGGATGAGTAGATAAAAAAGGATACTTCACCTGGTTTATCGCTGGGTGTTGCTCCAAAAATGCAGCTAATTTCAATGCATTCGCACAATGTCTCTCCATTCTTAGAGATAGGGTTTCGATACTTTTACTAAGTAACCAGGCATTGAATGGAGAAAGACATGCGCCCGTTCGTCTGAGAAATTCAAAAATCGGTTTGACCCGATGCTTAGACCCGACTACGACTCCTCCTAGTGTACGTCCTTGCCCATCCATCCATTTTGTGGCAGAATGAATAGACAGATCCGCACCCATCAATATTGGTTTTTGCAATATTGGTGTGGCAAAGCAATTGTCGATCGCGAATATTATATCCCTTGACTGGCAGGCTGCTGCTACAGCCGGAATATCTACAAGATCAAGCCCGGGATTAGTCGGGCTTTCTACCATCAGCATGCGCGTATTGGGCTGAAAAGCCCCAATTATCTCGTCTGTATCGGTTACATTAACCAGTGTATAAGCGATTCCCCAGCGTGGTAGCAGCTCCTTAATGATATACAAGGTGTTGCCAAATAAGCTGTTGCCGGCAACAAGATGATCTCCTGCCTTAAGATTGGCCACTAAAGTCGTGTAAATGGCTGCCATTCCGGATGCTGTTGCCACACCCTCTTCCGCAGCCTCAAGATCACAGACCTTATTGATGAGCTCGGTCGTGTTAGGATTCGTAAATCTGGAATAAATATCTCCTTCGATCTCTCCGGCAAAATATGCCGCTGCTTCTTCTGCCGACCCATAAGTGAAGCTAGAGGTTAAGAACAGTGGAACACTATGCTCTCGATAACCCGTCTGAGCGGCTTGATTTCTTATAGATTTAGTCTCGTCCTTCATAATGAGATCAGCTTATTTAATGAAGTAATTATCTTGAATCGTCGGCGCAATCCGTTTTTTACTTGCGGCGCATAAACATTGGGATGTGGTGTAAATATTGTTGTCTCGAAGGTATTTAGCTTATGTTAGGATGAATGATGAATTACAAACGTATAGTCTATCTGTATATCAGGATGTAAAGAAAAATAAACAGAGCAATATTTAGTCTTGGTGAGCTCGATTGCTGTTATCATTTTTTCTTCTTTGATCTTGCCACTCACTATAAACTCTACAAGAATTGTCTCGTAGGGTGATGGTGTCCCTTGCTTTCTTGTGCCGCTTATGTTTATGTCTAGCTTGTCTAGTCTTTGGCGCTGCTTCTTGAGAATATTAATGATGTCTATGGCGCTGCAACCAGCCAAGCTTATCAAAAGCGTCTCCATAGGCCGCCATCCATCTCCCTCCGCCCCTATATCCGGGCTGCCATTCAGATGTATGACATCTCCGCGTGGGCTTATGGCGGCGAGCCGGAAGTGTTCATCAACACGTTTGAGTTGAATATTCATATCTTATTCGAGTTTACTAATTCTATCTTTTAATATCTCTAATCCTAGATTTCCCATACTCCCAATATGCGTATGATTTATTTCCGTACTAGGGTTAAATTCCCTATTTTCTATCATCTGTGCCACCTGCTGATATGCCTCTCTGAATGGGACGCCTTCTTTTACGAGATTGTTGACAACTTCCACTGAATAGAGATACTTGTACTTTTCATCATTCATGTCAGGCGCTAAAACCTCTATCTGTGGCACAGACTCTTTGACCAATGATAGGATTTGTTTCGCCAATTCTATATCCGGAATTACCTGTGCTTTTAGCAATTGGAAGTCCCGGTGATATCCACTGACCAGATTGCTTATGCTGTGACTAATCCGCATGGATAAGCTCATCAGCGTATGGCTATGACCCCTTATCAACTCAAACACATCCGGATTTTTCTTGTGTGGCATAATGGAAGATCCGGTAGTCAAGTGCGCTGGAAGACGTACGAGACGGTAGTTTTCATTGCAATAAAAACAGATGTCTGTGGTAAATTTGTTGAGTGTCAACGCTAGGCTTGATAAACCGTGGCCTACGAGCATCTCCGTTTTTCCTCGCTGTAACTGCGCATTAATAGGATTAACACACAATCCATCGAAGCCAAGCATTGTCGTCGTGCTCTGTCTGTCTATAGCAATAGAAGAACCATAGCCGGCCGCCGTTCCAAGCGGGTTCTTGTTTATCTCTCTTGATATACCGGCAATGTATGAAGCATCATCTATTAATGCCTCAGCATAAGCACTAAACCACAGACCAAACGAGGAGATCATTCCCACTTGGGTATGTGTGTATCCTGGCATGAGGATGTCTTGATATCGTTCTGCAGACTCGATAAATACCCGTGCTGTATCCAGACAGGCTTCCTTTATCTTATGCATTTCTGCTCGAAAATATAACCTCAAATCAACCAGCACCTGATCATTGCGAGAACGGGCGAGGTGTATTTTTTTTCCAGTGTCCCCGAGTTTTCTTGTCAATAATATTTCTACTTGAGAATGAACATCTTCTACCCCTTCTTCAATGACGAAAGATCCTTGTTCAATGAGCACTTGGATATCTGTAAGCGTTCTTTGTAGTTGTTGATTTTCTTCAGCGCTTATCATCCCTATCTCGGCAAGCATGTTGGCGTGAGCCATAGATCCTAAGACATCATACGGAGCCAAGAACATATCCATCTCACGATCGCGCCCTATCGTAAATTGATCAATATGCTCTTGAGAATCCCGCCCTTTTTCCCAAAGTTTCTTCACTGTCTCATTTTTGCCTCATACAAAGGTATCATTATGTAAGTTAAGCGTGGTGTGGTTTGAATTAATTGGAAATTTGACTGCTAATAAAAGATGACGTTTAGAACGTTTATGGCAAGAGCGATCATAGTGGTTTTAATTCATCTTGCCACGAAATACAAATCGCAGCCCGGCATGAGTTTGTAATCTATTAATTAAAGCTTCTCCCATCGCTACGGAAGGTGTTAGTACGCCTGCGACAGGGGGTGTGATATTCTTATCTAATGCAAGACATGCGGCTGATTCGCCGAGCATCTTGGAGGTGGAGCCATAACCTGGGTCTCTATCGCCGGACACATTAAAGGTATACATGCTGCCATCATACATAATGCCGTATAGGTTTATCTTAAAGAAACCTTTTTCTCTTTGTTTGCGCGTCGGTCCTTCTCCTTTTTTAGGCATCACTTTGTTTGTAATTTTTTGAAGAAACCCACCGGGTTTTGCATTCATTAACACGGAAGTCATCAAGCTGATGCTCTTGGCTTTGAGCTTTCCGGAAAGCCCAGATCCGGTCATAAAAGCTTCATCATAGCAGAAGTCTTTCCCATAGGGGAAGTTCATCAAGGCATGACTACGTCGAACGACTTTGGTATTAATAACCGCCATGATAAATGGGGCAAGCCATGTCTTGGTGTCGTTCTCATAAACATGTTTTTGTAGATCAGACTTATCATCGCCTTTGTGTTTCGGATCAGGATTAAGTCCGTAAGGGTTTATAAGCAAGGCGTAAATCGAATTATCGGCTTCTGCTTCTGCTCTGACATTTGCAAGACTATCGTAAGTACCACCGCTCATACCTCCTTTTGCTCCTCTTATTCTGGATTTAATATGTTTTGCGTATTGACCTGTGCGTTTTTTTAATTCTACCTGTGCATAATAGACACCCATATCTGAAGGAATAGAATCAAATCCACATGTATGCACAATGCGCACACCGGCTGATTGAGCCGGTAGGTGATATTTATCAATAATTCGGCGCATCCACTGTACCTCGCCTGTGAGATCACAGTAATCTGTTTGTGTTTCTATACAGGCTTTAACCAAATTATCTCCATACAAGGCATATGGCCCAACTGTTGTGCAGATGACTCTTGTTTGTTCCGTCATGGCAATTAAAGAAGTATAGTCCTCGCTATCGGCGGTTATAAGGTCGATGTCCGGGTCTCCCAATGATTTTTTAATGGTCAATAGTTTCTCTTGATTTCTTCCTGCTATTGCCCATTTTAACTCCCCATCTATACCATATTTATTCAGAAAATACTCCGCGACTAATCTCCCCGTAAAACCGGTTGCACCCCAAATTATGACATCGTAAGGTCTCATGTTTTGAATTTTAGGAGCTCAATCTACATCATATTACGATTTTTAGTGTGTAAATAACTTTACAATAGGGTAAATACTAGGGCATATTGAATAAAAATGATTTACATTGCTATCGTTTGAGCCTTAAAACCGATTAAACGCATAAATTCTTTCCCATGAATGCAGGCTTGTTGTCAATTAACAAAGCAGTATTAAGCGTTTGCTGTCTTTTCTTCTCTTTTTTTCCTTTGCTAGTCGGGGCAGAAACAGTTACCGATATAATCTTAATTAACGGGCAGGCCGAACTAGTCCAAATGGACAAATCAGGCGAGATTCTTCAACGTTTAATTAAAGTACCTGACTATTTTAACAGTAACAGAAGCCATCGATCTTTAAAAAGTGCCAGCCTTAACAAGATTCCAATCGTCGGCAAAGTAGAAACGCATCGCAAAACAGATCCGGAAATACTCAAAGAGCACTTTTTAAGAACAGATAAAAAAGCGGATGGATTGGCGACGTATAGCTGCTCAACTAATATGGCTGTGGAGCTGCCCTATGAGAAGAATGAAGTCTTTTCCCTCAGTAGTCGTTATTTGATTTCGCATTTTTCCTCAACAAGGAGTCAAATGATACGCAATAAGTGTTCTTATTTAATGCTTACTGAGCAGAAAAGGGGTTTAACGTCTATTGGTATTTTAGATTATAGTCCGCGGAGGAAACATTATTCAGGTTATGGTTAGTTCTTCTAGCGTTTGTGATCTTCGTATTGCTGGAGCTTGATTATGAACTCTTCAAATTCTTGTGCCTCGACATATCCCCGACCTTGATAAACATTGCTATGCACTTTTAGCTGGATAGGCGTATCATTTACAATATCAAGAGAGATATAGATATTGCCATAGAGTTGTAGAACCGGTGTTCTAGCGCGATATTTAAGGCTTGGTTTAAGATATGCATAATATTTGGTGTTTACCCTTTTTGACGAAATTTCTGTAGTAATATTGGCGTGTCCTACCACATATTCATTTGTAATGGCTGTTCTGACGATATGAAAGAATATTTCTTTCCAGGCCTCGTGGCTAAGCTCTTTCTTAAGGCAATTCCACAAGACGCCCCGGTTCATCGGGTTAATCAAATAGCTGATTTCTTGCATTTCTCGCAATGTGATATCTGCTATACCTAGCACAGACCATTCATTGAGGTATTTCTTCACTTCATTAATCACCCTATTTTCGGGATGATTCATGACAATACTCTTTAAGTCTATTGACTCTTTCTTTATTGAGCTCTTTGGGTGTAAAAAACGTGATAACATAAATGATTAACAGCAATTGGCTAAGCTTGTTTAGGGTGATTACCTCCTGGGTTTGTATTTACTGTTGTCCAGGATATATTGAGCGTCGTGGATGTTAAACAGTTCCTTAATGCTTATCTGCGGGTTTCGTTGCATAAATGCTGAAACAATTTGCCAGCCCATATAATTGCCGGTTTGACCTGGTGCTTCTGAAGGCATGCCCGGGCTTGACGGAGATGGGGAAATTAGTTTATTGAATTTGCGTAGTTCTGTTTCATAAAAAAGTCCTTTTTCGAAAAAATGATTCCACATCTCACGTTCATTATCGCGACACCAGGCTAGTTGTTCCGCTGTATATTCTATTATGGTGGAGTCAGGCAAAAAATCCAGTATTTTATCCTTAGCATACAGTTTTTTTCCTCCCCATATCATAAGATGTAAGAAGTCATTTTTGTGCGGCAATGGCATTCGGTCTTCCAGGAGAACATCAACTATTTTTACAGGTATGTTCTCAGGCGTAAAATGTTGTGATATATAGCTAGAAAATTGTGGATTGCCGGGGTCTATTGTTTCATAAGGGAAACTACGTCCCAGAAACATATCTAGGCTAATACCTACGCCCTCTGCATCTCCATTTGAAAACAAGAAACACTGAAGCGCAAACTCACTTATCAGTGTGTAAAAATGGATATCTCGTGCATTATCCTCCTCCATTATAGCTCTAAAGTTCTGAACGGTTGTTGCCAAGACCGGTTCTATGCTGGATAATGAAGAAAATACTTGATAAACATCACGGTAGACCATCAGATAGCTCGAATCATTAAGTATCTTAAGAACAGCCTTGTCGAGCTTTGTTTCTTCACGTGAGACGCCCATTATCTCGTGTACATATAGCTCTGCGATGTATGGTTCTAGACGAGAAAATAAAGAGTATATTTGATCAGGACTATTAAAACGCAGAGAATCTAATAGAGTCTCTATTCTCACAACAGGAATTGTCAATGATGTATTTATAGGCACAAGCTTCTCGGTTTTCTCTTGCCGGCAAGAGAAAAGAAGGGAGTACAAGACGATAATGTGTAGGACTTTTTTCATGTTCGCTAAACTGGATCTGCGGTTATGGTAGATACTCTTAACGTTATACCTTTATTGATCAATATAATGCATACGAATGATAATAAATAAGCGACAATTAACATGGTTTATTAAACATGGTATTGCGGAAGACGTACGCGACGGAGATCATACGAGCAATGCGTGTATAAATAAAAATCAGGAAAGTCAGGGACATCTTTTAATCAAAGATACCGGCGTGTTAGCGGGAGTAGATATTGCCCGCGCAATATTTACTTATCTTGATAAAAGCGTTGTTTTTGAGAAAGTAATAGATGACGGAAAAGATGTAAAGCCTGGAGACATTGCCTTTAACCTGCGATGTAATAGCCGTGCTCTTCTCATGGGAGAGCGACTAGCGCTCAATACTATGCAACGACTAAGTGGTATTGCGACAATAAGTCGCTTGTACGCACGAGAAGTTAAAGACCTGCCTGTGACAATCCTCGATACACGCAAAACAACACCTTTGCTGCGATTTTTAGAAAAATATGCTGTACATATTGGCGGCTGCGCCAATTATAGAACTGGTCTGTATGATCGCATCATGATTAAAGACAATCATATAAAAGCTGCCGGAAGCATCACTGCGGCTATTGAATTGACACAGGAATATCTTCAGATACAAAACAAATCGATGGATATGACTGTGGAAGTGAGAACATTCGAGGAGTTAATTGAATTGCTTTCTCTGGACGTAAAGACTCGTATTATGCTAGACAATATGTCCATAACGGATATGGCGAAGGCTGTTGCCATGATAGATAAAAAACAAGAAGTAGAAGCCTCCGGAGGGGTAACGTTGAAAAAATTGCGGGCTATAGCTTTAACTGGGGTAGATTATATTTCCGTAGGTGCCTTAACACATTCTGCCGGTAGTCTGGATATGAGTCTAAAAATCATTTGATCACAAATGAAGAATTCCAAGCTTCCGAATGTCGGCATTACGATTTTCACGACGATGAGTGCTTTGGCGGACGAGTACAAGGCTATTAATCTTTCACAAGGGTTTCCCGACTACCCCATTGATCCCGAACTTCATCAGCTGGTCTGCACGGCGATGGCACAAGAAAAAAATCAGTATGCCCCACTGCGTGGTGTAGGGGAACTATTGGAGGCTATTGCCGACAAAATATATTCCTCTTATGGATGTTCGCTGGATCCTTTGAGAAATATTTGTATTACAGCGGGAGCAACTGAAGGGCTTTTTAGCGCAATACAAGGGCTCGTACACCCGGGAGAAGAGGTAATTATTTTTGAGCCTGCATATGATTCTTATATTCCGTCTATCACATTGGCTGGAGGCATTGCTGTTCCTGTCCGACTTAAGGCTCCATATTACAATATTGATTGGGAAGAGGTCTCCGGGATGATCAATGATAAAACGGCCATGATTATCATTAACAATCCGCACAATCCTACTGGAACAATTTTGTCATCAGCGGATGTATCTGCTATAGCTGAGCTTGCCGAGCGCCATGATCTTGTTGTTTTGAGCGACGAGGTTTATGAACATATAATTTTTGATGGTTATATTCATGAAAGCGTCCTCCGTTATGAGTCTCTTCGCAACCGGTCATTGGCGGTATTTAGTTTTGGCAAGACATTTCATGTAACTGGGTGGCGAATGGGTTATATTGTAGGTGCCCCAGAGCTAATGGATGAGTTTATGAAGGTTCATCAGTTCAATACATTCAGCATTAACAGGCCTGTACAACATGCCCTTGCGGAGTATTTAAAAGTCTCTGATAGATATACAAGTTTAGGAAGGTTTTTTCAGGAAAGGCGAGATTTTCTAGCTAATATTCTAGATAGAACACCCTTAAGGCGTATTAACAGTCAAGGCAGTTATTTCATGTTAGCGGCTTATGGTCACATATCCGATATATCTGATCTGGACATGGCCGTGAAGCTGACAAAAGAATATGGTGTAGCAACCATACCCTTGTCTTACTTTTATTCTGATCTCACAGATGAGCATATCCTGCGTTTCTGTTTTGCAAAACAGAAAGGAACGCTCGAAGATGCCGGAAAGCGCATTATGCGGCTCTAAAACCAACTAACCAAACAGACTGAAAGGGGCTGTGGCAAGCCAATACAACGCTAAAAGAACATAGTCAAAAACGGGGCGTAGTAGAAAGAGCTGTTCCACGTGGAACAATAGGTATTCACATGCTATCAATACTTTTCTCGTACTGTTCCACATGGAACAGTACATATTTATGATATCTTGATTGGGCCCTTGCCCACCCTGTCCTTAATCACCTTGTCCGACTCAGAAACCGTGAGCAACTCAGGCATTAAATCGCGCTTGATATCACTCTCGTATTCATGTGGATATAACAAATGTATATTGGGGCCAGCGTCAAGTGTAAAACATACAGGGATATGCGTGCGCTTACGATATCCCTGGATAATATTGATACCTTCCAGCGTGCCAGGCTTCATGAGCACATAAGAAGGAGACGAACACATCATTAAGGCATGTAGAACCATGGCTTCCTGTTCGACTATACCACAAAATCGCTCCAGATCATACGTTTTTAAAACATCTAGTAGATCACATAAATTCTTATTGGCCTGCTGATAACGCGCCTTTGCGTAAATATTTACATCCATTAAAGCATGTCCGGCTGATGACGACACGGCTTTCTTCTCGCTGGAAATTATTACTACATCATCATGATAATCATAAAAACGCCTGTCAACATCCACCACTTCAATGGCATATTTATCACTACTCTCTCTAAGAAGGGTAGTCTTACCCCATAAGGCGACATAGGGTATTACCGAACGGCTGGCACTACCACTAGCTAAACGAGCCAGGTGTGATGTCTGGGCAACATCAGCTCTGTTCTTGTTGCCTCTTATTTTATACTCCAAATCAAGCAAACACAACACTAAAGCGCTCATGCCGCTAGCTGAAGACGCTATCCCTGTAGAATGTGGAAAGCTGTTGTGTGTCTCAATATCCATACTAAACCTTGATAAGCTTGGAAAATTTTTATGCCAACCATTCATCAGTTTACGTATTCTCTCCGCAAAAGCCTCATTCTTTTGTCCATCGATATACAAATCAATCAATTGGCCTTGTTCCTTTACGTTTATTCTCGTCTGTGTATATGCTTCACTAAGCGTGAAACTTATTGATGGATTCCGAGGTATTTGCCCTTTTTTTTTGCCCCAATACTTGATTAGTGCAATATTTGACGGACTACGCCATTCACTATGCATTATGCTTGCTGTCATACGCTAATTTTTCCTGTCTATACCTGTGTCGTAACTTAAATCCAAATCATCAAGAACTATATCTAGTAATCTATTCTCTCCTACTGTATATTCATTCTTAAGTCTATAGCCATAAAGCTTACTTGACTGATTCCAATAAAATGCTTTCGCCCCCCCTTGCGTCATCTTAATAAGATCAAACATAGACATCCCTAGCTCTTTTTCTATCATCTTAACCAATATCTTTCCTTGGGTCTTGGTTAAAGACTTCAATGGATCTTCAAATTCCCGCTCCAACTCAGCACTAAGTTTGTTTAAATATTTCTTTCTATGGCGCTTTCTCATGCTTTTCGTCACCTGTTCTGCTTCCCTAAAGATTCTAATGGCCTCCTTCGCATAAGGATATACATGCGCGGCATAATGCTTATATCGCATGTACTTAAGATACTCTTCTTGAGAAGCAAAACTACGTGGGCTACTAATATTAATATTGTCTATACGCGCGATTATCAACGTGTCTCCCTCTATAACTATTGCCGTTACAAAATGTCCTCCGATACGGTAGTTTTGTATAGTATCCTCCACTAATCTTACTTGTCTCAATTGATTGAACACACTATCCATAGACCGTCCTGAATCTTGACCAAAACAGTAAATATGTACCGTCATCAAATAAGCGTATATAATAAATCTCATCATACCGATAGAACGTATTGAATGCGGAGTTAACACACATATCGTGGTTAAATTATTTAACAATCCTGTCATTAGAATCTAGTTAAAGAGAAAAGCATACATTCGCGTAGTGTATAAATATCATCCGTCTTTGAATACCATCTATAGCGTTATCAGTGTGATTTTTCATCCACTAATATTATACTATATACTGATCTACTTTTGTTTTCATATGGATCGATTCTCTTTCGGCAGCTCAAACGAAAGAGGTTTTAAATTAGGCTTAATTCTTAGTTTTTTCTCTGTAATTCTCATTCCTGCGATAGCGGTATTATTAATAAGAGGCACTAAGCTCATTTCTTCCATTGACATGCCCGACAACAAACAGCGCATTGCCCCTCTTTTGGCCACATGCTTGTTTTACATCTGGTATTACGTCAATGTAGCAAAAAACATCTCTTATCCCACTACTATCGCAATGATCAGTCTCGGAGGAAGTATAAGCGTTGCGTTGGCTTTCTTTATCAATATTTTTAGTAAAATAAGTTTACATGCCATCGGCGCTGCTGCAATGACCACAGGGATGGGTATTCTCATGTTTTTAACATCGGAATCATACTTTGACTTGTCACTTTTATTCTACGGCACGATTAGTGTATCAAGTATTTTTGTTTTCCTCTGTTCCGTATTTCTGCTTGGACTTATATGTACATCACGGCTTGCATTAGGAAAACACAAATTTTCTGATATAACAGGTGGTGTTATTGTCGGCGTATTATCAATGCTTATAGCATTCAGAATCTATTACTAAATGGAAGAACTAAAAGATAGGATTGAAGCAGTTTGGAATAACCGAAACTTACTAAATCAAGAAGAATATCAGAATTCAATCAGATATGTAATTGATCTATTGGATGAAGGATCTCTACGTGTTTCACAACCGTCTGATAATGAATGGATTATAAATGACTGGGTGAAAAAAGCGGTCATACTCTACTTCCCCATTCAGCAGATGGAGACTATCGAGTTGGGTCCATTTGAGTTCCATGATAAAATACCCCTTAAGAAAAATTATGCTGAATCAGGCGTCCGAGTTGTTCCTCATGCTATCGCCCGATATGGAAGCCATCTAGAACGAAATGTTATACTCATGCCCAGTTATGTAAATATAGGTGCATATGTAGGGTCGGGTACTATGGTAGATACTTGGGCAACCGTAGGGTCGTGCGCACAAATAGGAAGAAATGTACATCTTTCTGGTGGGGTTGGTATTGGTGGCGTGCTAGAACCGCTTCAAGCGATGCCGACTATTATAGAAGATGATTGTTTCATCGGATCGAGATGTATTATCGTAGAAGGTGTCAGAGTACACAAAGAAAGCGTTATCGGTGCAGGTGTGGTTTTAACCCAATCAACACATATTATCGATGTTACAAATGCTGAACCGATTACAATTAAAGGATACATACCAGAACGCTCTGTTGTAATACCAGGAAGTTACAATAAAGTCTTTCCTGCTGGGACATTTAATGTAAATTGCGCCCTTATCATAGGCAAACGCTCTGTTCAGACAGACAAGAAGGTCTCCTTAAATGAAGCATTACGAGATTACAACATCGCAGTTTGATGCGGCTGATAAAGCCGAAGAATTCTACAACAACACCTCTTCGAATGGTAGTATAAAAAAATTTAGCTATCCTAGCGGCGTTAGAGCCGTAAATCATATCATTAAATCGTTTTCTAATGCACAACCACTGATTGTTGAGAGAGAGCTCGAAAAGGCGTGTAAAGCAACCGGCTTATCTGATTATGGAGATATGTTTTTCAGAGATGCCATGGCCCAAGCTTTTAAAGATATAAATGCAAATACGCATTTTCATCCATTGGGCAATCTTCTTTATAAGCAAAAAGTTCACATCAACCTCACCAATAGATTATGGGCACAATACTGGCTAAAACGTGATCCCTCAATACTACAGGATCTCCCTCCTTCATTAATGATCACAGGTTTACAACGCACTGGAACAACATTTCTGCAACGCCTGCTTGGGCAGCTTCCTGAATTTAGAGGGGTCCACAGTTGGGAAATAATGAATCCTGTACCACGCTCTAGAAAAAGAGCATATTACGGCAAATATCAAGCTTACATTGGCCACAAAGCGCTTAATTATATTAATCCAGAGTTCAAACGGATACATGAAATAGAATATAACAGCCTCGAAGAAGAAGTTGTTTTAATGGAGCATTCCTTCATGAGTAGTATTATTGAAGCTGCTCTTCTAGCACCCAATTACGCCCGGTGGCTAGAAAATCAAGAACAGACTAAAGCATATCAGGATCTAAAAATGTGGCTACAGCTTTTATTATGGAGGAAACCGGCAAAAAAATATCTATTACTTAAAAGTCCGCATCACATGGAATTCATGGACACTTTTGATGCCGTATTTCCTAACACTAAGGTCATACATCTTCATCGAGACCCAATTAAGACGATGGCGTCTTTTTGCAGCATGATATATTATGGCAAAAAGATTTTCATGCCTTCTTGTAATCCTAGACAAATTGGTGCACACTGGTTACGAAAAAACCAGCGGCTTGTGACAAAATGCCAAGAATACAAAAAGAATCATCCCGACAACTTTATTGATATAGCTTACAAAGAATTTATATCTGATCCTGTAGCCATTGTCCGGCGCATATATGCAGATCTGAATCTCGCTTGGACAGATAATCATAAGGCCATTATCTCTAGTTTCATCAAAGACAATAGTAAAAATAAACATGGTAAGCACATCTACAATCTGGCTGATTATGGCCTATCAGAGAGAATAATCCAAGAAAATTTTTGCACGTATATAGAAGAGTATAAAGACCTATTATATTAGACTTTCTGTCTTTTTAAAAACTCCTTTAATATAACATTAAATTCCGCAGATTTTTCCATCATAGGAGCATGACCACAAAGATCTATTACATGCAACTCTCCACGAGAAAACAATTCATTAAACTTTTCGCCAACAAATAAAGGGGTAATAGTATCTTCTTTTCCCCATACGAGAAGTACAGGAATTTTTATGTTAATTAATTGATCTGCCAAATTGTGGAGTAAGGCCGATCGAGCAGTGATTACTATACGCAATGCCTTTTCTCTATCATTTACTGTATCAAAAACCTCATCAACAAGCTCTTTACTTGCTGTTGAAGGATCATAAAATGTCTCCTCTGTTTTCTTCTTTATATACTCATAATCACCACGACGTGGATAACCATCACCCATACCACTCTCAAACAAACCACTACTCCCCGTCAATATCATGGAGCTAACTCTGTCGGGATTACCAAGCGTGTAAAGTTGCGCGATATGTCCCCCAAGACTATTGCCTAGCAAGTGAATATTAGAATAGCCTTTATGTTCTATAAAGGAAGCGGTATATTTAACTAATCCATCAAGACCTGTTTCTTCCTTCGGTAATGTATATATCGGCAACAGAAGAACGACCACATTATATTCATCTCTGAAAGCCGCAATTAACTCAGTAAAATTACTCAACGCCCCAAAAAGACCGTGAAGCAGTAGTAATACAGGTTTGCCGGGCGTCGTCTCTATAAATTGATATCCCGAGTCCTCCTTAATATCTTCTCTTATCAAACTATAATGTATTTCTTGACAAAACTATCTCAATCGGTTTAAGTATCCCTTTTTTACATAGAAATAATGCCCTACTAATCCACAAAGCAACAAAACAGCTACAGCTTGGTGCAACACTCCCCACAAGACAGAAATACTCCCTCTACTTGTAAGTAATAAAATGATCCCAAGAACAACTTGTATAACTAAAAGAATACATCCGCCTAAATACCACTTATTAATGATGTTGCTAGGCTTAAACAAGTAAAACTTTCCCCCATACCAAATAATAAGCAAGGCTAACAAATATGCCGTAAAACGATGGAAGGTATGAATAATAGCTATAGCAAAGCTTCCACTTTCATAATTGACAAAATTATCAATGCGCCAATTACTCGGATCTAAAACCACCGAAGGGATCACTTCCGATCCTATTAATGGCCATGTGGGAAAAAATAAGGCAGCCTTCATTCCGGACATCCATCCACCAAATATTATCTGAACAACTATCAATGGAATTATAAAATATAACCATCCCAAGTGTTCTTTACCAATACTTAGCTTTTTTATTTGTTCTACATTATAAGTATAATTAAGATAAGTCCATAACAAGGCTACCAAAACAGAAATCCCAAGAATTAAATGTAAACTCAATTTATATGCATTAACCCATGGTCGATCTACTAATCCACTGGCGACCATAATCCAGCCAAAAGTCGCTGTAATCGCGGCCAGAACGATTACGACAGCCAAACTCCTAGCTAATTCCCTAGTAATCCAAGTCTTCCTCAAAAAAAACATAAAAGGCAATAGGAAGACCAAGCCCATCACTCTAGCCCATAGCCTATGAATATACTCCCAAAAATATATGAACTTGAATGCACTTATCGTCATCCCTTCATTTATCTTCAGATACTGCGGTGTCTGTTTGTACTTTTCAAATTCTTCCTCCCAGGCAGCAGCAGATACAGGTGGCAGAGTACCAGTAACTATTTCCCATTTTGTTATCGACAAACCTGATCCCGTAAGCCGCGTTATACCACCTACGATTATCTGTACAAACAGCATCATCATGCCTATCCACAACCATATTTTTATAGGACGATGCATTCGCAATACAAATTAACAATTTAGCGCAAATCTTATTTTTGTTCAACACCTATCGTGGACAAAACTAAACTTGTTCCAACCAAATGTAAGATGCATTGCATTTGTTCTGTTTTTTATAATTATAATCTTTTTATATAAATAGAATATTAATAATAAGACCTGTGTAAAGGTGGAGAAAATTTATGCTTGTATTGTAATACACAGTTTATTAACAATTATATGTTGATTAAGTACTTTATTTAGATATAAAATGATATAACTAACAGTCTTTATTAATTTATCAACACTTTTATTAGTTATTCATGTTGATAAACAACAATGTTATACGAACAAGAAATTATGTGTATAACTAATTGATTTGTTGGCACTTTATTTTCTCTTAACGGATGCTATTTATTCTACACGTAGGTATGTGATGAGAATGTACATAACTTACAAAAAAGACCTAATACAATTATATATAATACAGTTACTTATATATATAAATATATAAATATGTTTGTAATACCAACAGAACGAAAAAAACGATGCGTGCTGTAATCCAAAGAGTAGAAAATGCTAATGTTGCCATTGATGGAAAAGAAGCAGGAAAAATATTGCAGGGTCTGTTGATATTGCTCGGGGTTACGCATGAGGATTCAGACGAAGATGTGGAATGGTTAGTTAACAAAATAGTTCAAATGCGCATATTCGCGGATAACGAAGGAAAAATGAATCTATCATTAATTGATGTAAAAGGAGAAGTATTGGTAATAAGCCAATTTACATTATTTGCCTCGACCAAAAAAGGAAACAGACCATCCTATATTCAGGCCGCCCGACCAGAATATGCCAATAACTTGTATAAAAAATTTATCTCCCGAATAAAAGGAGAAGCTGTGAAGGTTGAGACGGGTATATTTGGTGCGGATATGTCTGTAAGTCTCATTAATGATGGTCCGGTCACGATAATTATTGACTCAAAAACTAGAGAATGATGTCTATTGGAGAATGGCAACAGATTGTTGATAATTGGATTAAGCAGTATGGTGTACGATATTTTGATATCACCACCAACAATCTTTTACTAGTAGAAGAATTGGGTGAATTCACCCGACTGATAGCGAGAAGATATGGAGAACAAAGTTTTAAAGAGGCTCTTTCAGAAGCAGAAGTTGATCTGAATATTCGTGAGGAAATGGCAGATATGCTATTTGTAATTACTTGTTTAGCCAATCAGATGGGTATCAATCTGACTGATATATTACAAGAGAATATAGCCAAAAAAACTGCTCGTGATAATACAAGACATATCAACAACCCATTGCTTCATTCTTAAGCTATCTGTATAAACAAATGCAATAAAGATTGGGCAGATCAACAGCAGGAGGTGGTAAACTATCATAAAAAAACCTCTGACGACGACTCTGTTTTTTCATACAAATAAGTCGGTATATGCCGCCAGAGGTTCTAAGTATAACTTAACTTCTGTTGCTAAAACGACACATGAATAAATAATGCTGCTTGATGAATAAATAATTTTTAGCAACAATGCCGGAAGTGGAGATAGCAAGAATTCTCCTTATATTTCATTGGTAATGGTCAATAGCAGAGATAAAATTTTGAGCATATACTGGCTAGATTAATTTCATTCACAAGGACTAACGCTGGTTAACAACAGCTAAATCACACTTGTATGTTTTTCCATCGACCCTTTTTGAAAACATATATTGCCATGAGAGCAAGGATACAGGAAGAAAAGGCTATGGATACATAGACACCTCTCGACGTTAGGAATGTGTAATGGCACAGATAATAAGCAAGAGGAATCTGAATAAGCCAAAAAGCAATAAAGTTCAGAAAAGTGGGCGTGTAAGAATCTCCAGCACCATTAAATGCCTGCCCCAGCACCATCTCGTATGCGTAAAGAACATAACCGGCGAATATGATTCTTAAAGCCCATATTCCTTCGTTGATGATTATGTCGTCTTGACTAAAAATAGTCATAATCGGCCGTGCAAAGATTATTACCCCGATAGAAATAGTTAACAACATTATCATGTTATAAAAAGAAGCCTGCCAAGCTGTCTTCTCTGCTCGATCTGGTTGACCGGCGCCCAAATTTTGACCAACTAAAGTGGCCGCAGCCATCGCTATGCCCCAGGCCGGTAATATAGTAAAAGCAATTATTCTAAAAGAAATGGTGTAAGCGGCAAGAACCTTACTGCCGAAAGTGGCAACGATGGTTATCAAAAATATCCAGCTAAAGGAAGTCAACAGATGCTGTCCTGCAGCACCACCTGTGATTATGAGTATTCTTCGCAGGACAGACGGTATGATTCTGATATTTTTAAGTGTCAGCCGAATTAGACCTTTTCCATTAAACAAAATGTATAGTTGATAAAGAACGCCTATGCCTCTACCGATACACGTAGCAATAGCTGCTCCCACAAAGCCCAATTCAGGAAATATCCACCAACCGAAGATCAGACAAGGGTCAAGAATTATATTGATACCATTAGCTAGAATAAGCGTTCGCATGGCAATGGAAGCGTCGCCGGCTCCGCGAAAAATCGCATTGATCACAAATAACAAAACCAGTATAATATTGAAACTGATCATAATACGGGCATAATCCTGACCTTCCCTTATCAAGCTTTCAGAACCGCCTAATAGACCTAATAATTCAGGTGTATACCATACACCTACTAGGGCAATGACCAAAGAAAAAAGTACACCTAGAAAAATGGCTTGAAAGCCGGCATCAGCTGCAGCTTCATAGTTTTTCTCGCCGATGCGCCTGGATACAACAGCCGTTCCGGCCATACTTATACCAAGAGCCAAAGAAATAACGACAAACATAGAAGACTCTACAAGGCCGATGGTCGCCAGGAATTCTTCATTGCCTAGTCTGGAGACAAAGTAGGCATCGCATATTGCAAATAATGCCTCCATAGACATTTCTAAGATGATAGGCACAGACAACATAAAAAGAGCTCTTTTTATGTTACCTTCTGTTAGGTTTTTCTCAGAACCATTAACAGCCGACCACAGATCTTGGAGAAAACTAGACAAAGCGCGTAATTTGCGCGAATATAGTTCCTTTGTATAGGAACAAAACAGCGTTAACTAAATGCACTCAACAATTCCTCAACATGATCATAGCTATAAATGCGCGCCTGCTTACCACAGAACATCTAGAAGGTATAGGGCATTATAGCGAACAACTCATCATGCGAATTGCTCGTGCACATCCTCAGCATACCTTCTATTTGTTACTAGATAGACCACCACCACGAGATGTTATTTATGCCACCAATGTCAAAGTTCATATAATTTGGCCTCCAACCCGACATCCAATTCTCTGGAATATATGGTTTGAACATATTGTGCCGGCGGCACTCAAGGATATCAAGGCCGATTTATTCTGGTCTCCGGATGGCTTTTTAAGCCTGCGGACTGAAATACCTAGCGTGTTAACGATTCATGATATTGCCTTTTTTCACAATAGTGACTGGATGAAATCAAGAGAAGTCAACTTCTACAGGCTCAACATTATTAGATTTCTTGAAAAGGCCGTACGTGTGATAACAGTGTCTGAGTCGGTAAAACTGGAGTTAGTCAGCTTCATCCCTCAGCAAAAAGACAAAATTCACACAATACACAATGGTATTAACCCGTCTTTCATTCCGATTTCTGAGCCAGATCAAGCACTCATCAGAGCAAAGTACTCCAAAGGCTTACCGTTTTTTATTTACCTTGGCTCGATACATCCTCGCAAGAATATAGAATCACTTATCCTCGCATTTTACGAATTTAAAGAGCGTACACAATCTAAGACAAAAATTATTCTAGCCGGACAATGGGGATGGAAATCCAATACCGTAAAGGAGCTGCTCACAGATCGACCATTCTTCGAAGACGTCATTATATTACACGAATTTGAAGAAGATGTTTTCTCACTCCTTGCCAGTGCACAAGCATTAACATATGTATCGCTTTATGAAGGTTTCGGATTACCTGTTGTAGAAGCGATGCAAGCAGGAACACCTGTAATATGCAGCAATAGAGGGGCAATAAAAGAAGTATCATCCGATGCTGCGCTGTGTGTTAATCCCCTTAGTAGTGAAGAAATAGCTGATGCAATGGTGAATATTGAAAATGATCCATTATTACAGAAAAGCTTGAGAGAAAAAGGACTTATGCGAGCGAAGGACTTTTGCTGGGACATTGCCGCAGAGAAGACTGCGGAGATTCTTTTTAATACACTCAACCCACGACAGCCTTAGGCTTATTTATAGGCCAATCGATCCGCTACTTCCGTCGCAAAAGCAATTGCCTCTTCCATCGGAAAAAAATCCACATTTTCAAGAGTATCTGAAGGCGTATGTATATTAGCCATTTTACCTTGTGCGTCTAAAGCCGCAAATGTTATGGAAGGAATACCGGCGCGATTAAACCATACGGAGTCAAAATCCGCAGTATGCCACACATCACTCTTAATATGGTGAAACCGTTCTTCCTCTCTAATGACACGTAAACACACATCCATAATCGAGGAATGATAATCAATATTAGTCAAACCTCCAGTTCGCTTTATTACCCGCAGTGTGCCATTACCCAATGTATCAAAGTTGATCACATTATATTTATCCAACTCCTCGACATAATCTCTACAGAATGCTTTAGCACCTATCATACCCACTTCTTCTGCACCGGTTATCAGTACATCCACAGCTATATTATCATATCCACGAGCCCAGAGTTGTCGCGCCGTCGTGATAGCAGCAGCAACCCCGGTAGCATTGTCTGAGGCGCCATTGCTATACCCATTACGCCAGAAACCCCATGATGCGAAGATCAATTGGAAAATAAAGTAAAAACTAAAAAAACAAAGAGCCACAAATGCAGCGCTTGACACCCCTAACGAATAAAGCAAGCCAAATAAAAAAACCAACAAGAACAGAAGCTGGTTAACAATCAGCGACAGTCTAAAATTACCGACCATCCCGGGCGAATAAAGCAAGGAGGTGGGAGCGGTGTCCCAATGCGCCATCAGCAAAACCCTTTTCTCTACTTCTTTTGGCTCTTTACAAAAGACGTTGTAAGAAATTACACTAGGGCTCCACCCACTAATAAAGCTACCATACCAATTAAAATATCTTAACCCGCCGATGATAAACAATCCTAAAACCAACACTCCAATCCACTTATACAATATAGTCAACCATATCCCGAAGACGATTCCACCTACAATCCAATAGACAGTGACGAGATATGTCTTATGAGTACGGAAAGCATGGTTTACACACCAGCCTTCAGGAAATAAACTACCTAGGTATCTAAGAATCTCTTTCTCGTATTCAGAGCCAACACCGCGATGAGGCCAGCGGCACAATTTCTCGACGATTTCCTTAGCCTGTCCGTCCATGAATCCTTTAATTTAATGCATTAAGAAGCTCTTGCGCTACACGATATCCGGACTGAATGGCTCCTTCCATGTATCCATTCCACTCTGTGGCTGTTTCTGTGCCGGCCCAGTGTATACCTTGTTCCACTTGTCTTAGCACAGAGCCATAACCCGTCCATACACCTGTCGGAAAATAGCCGGCATAGCACCCCAGGGAGAAAGCCTCATCTGCCCAGCTAAAATCGAGATATTTTAACGGGTTCAATGCCTTCGCGCCATACAAATGTGAAAAACTACTAAGTGCATCACTTTGTCGTTCTTCCGGGGATAGTCGCATAAACCATCGAGCCTTGTCTGCCAGAACAAATCCCATCAGAATACCAACACGACCGTCCACCGGAGAATTATCAAAAACCACAGATATATGACCCTGGTCTGTCACGGACATTCCATTAAGTCCTTCATCGCGCCAGAATGGAGAGTCATAGATCGCAAAGGTTTTGACAACATTACCCATCGGGATGCGCTCAAACAGCTGTCGCTTTATAACAGGAAGAGAGGGATAAAAATCGATTTTATTAACAAGCGGCGGCGGGATAGCTATAACAACTTTGCGCGCAAAAAAGGAACGGCTATTGGTCTGTATCTTGTAGATGTTCTTTTCTAACGAAATGATTTTAACCGTTTGGTTTAACAGAATGCTGTCTTGTAGTTGGTTGGCCATTTTATGGACAAGCAGTTGGCTACCGCCAATGATTCTTTCTTCTTGAGCGCCATTTTTTACATTGAGCAAGCGATCAAAATCACCACCGGATTTAGCATAAAACAAGGCATGCAAGAAGGAAATGTCTCGTGGATGGGCGGCCCAGACAGCTTCAGATGCAATTTCCAACAATGTTCTTGCCTTACCAAATGGTATATTTTTTCTTAACCAGGTATCCAGAGTCATGCTATCGTATAGATCCGCTTTTTTAGAAGACCAGGGGGCAGAGAGATTGACAGTAGCAGAAAGTCTATTGAACTTCTTGATAGCCAGGTCAAGACTAATCAAAGAAAGAAAAGGCAGTGGTGGCATATCACCCGAGTATGATACACATGTATTACCTAAAGATAAACGACTCTTTCCGATATCATAGGTCTTAAACGTTTTAAGACCATGCATGTCCAATAAGTGATAAATGCGATCTTGGGTTGGCCCTACCCATGCAGCACCAAGATCTATGTATGTTTTATCATCAAGGTATTGCGTTAACACGCGCCCGCCCACCCTGTCTCGCGCCTCGAGAATCAGTACGTCTTTATTATGTTCCTTTAATGAAGCGCCGGCGGATAAGCCCGCAAGACCGGCACCGATAACGATAACATCGCGGATATTGTTTTCAGGAGAATACGAATGGCTCTGTTCCAAGATTTGTGGAATTTTGCTAAAGTTAGCTAAGATTTTATTTTGAACACTCCTTGTTGGATAATTAACCGTCTTGAGCAAAATGATTTGGAGCTTTTTTGTACTATGAACTCCAATACAATGATTACCTTTCAATCACTAATATGATGACAATGGTCTTCAAGGATAAAATCATCTGGATAACAGGAGCTTCTTCGGGAATAGGGGAGGCATTGGCGCATGCTTTTGAGAAAAAGGGCGCAAGACTTATACTCTCTGCGAGACGAGAAGCTGAGTTGATTCGTGTACAATCTTCACTCAACGGACAAGCTAAAATCCTCGCGCTTGACGTCAGCGATATTGATTCACTTCCGGAAAAAACAGACCAAGCGATAGCTTGCTTCGGGCACATAGACATTCTTATCAATAATGCCGGAATATCTCAAAGAGGGAGAGTCGAGGACAGCTCAATAGAGGTGGATAAAAGAATATTTGATGTTAATTTCTTCGGAAACATTGCCTTGACAAAGGCCATTCTACCACATTTGCTCCATAGAAAAACCGGTCATATTGTCCCGGTAAGTAGTGTTACAGGCAAACTTAGCACCCCGGGAAGATCTTCCTATGCGGCAAGTAAACATGCCTTGCACGGGTGGTATGATGCTTTACGAGCAGAAGTTGTCGATCGCAATATCTATGTAACATTGGTGTGTCCCGGTTATGTGAAAACACAAGTTTCTATCAATGCACTAAATGCGCGTGGAGAAAAACACGGCATAATGGACCCCAACCAAGAATCCGGAATGGATGCGGGAGAATGTGCCGAACAAATACTTCGAGCTATATCAAAGAACCGCAAGGAAAGCTATATCGGAAAAGAAAAGTATTTTGTAGTCTTGAGAAGATTCTTTCCAGCTATCTACTACCGTATCATCGAAAAGATGGCGGCTAATCAAACTTATTGACGAACAAGATCAATACCGCAGCACATGAATATTGCCAGAAAAAAACTTCTTTGCTTCAATAGCATTGTCCTTCCCATCGGACTGCTGCTAACATTGAGTTGTCAGGTTCTCAGAACGCTCCCATCTTCAGAGAAGTATTATGATGTCATAGTGGTAGGCGGGGGCGCTAGCGGTATCAGTGCCGGCATCCAATCGGCCAGACTTGGCGCAAGAACATTGGTGATAGAGTCCACCCCTTGGCTAGGAGGTATGATCACCGCAGCAGGGGTTAGTGCATTCGATGGCAACCATGAGATTGCAGGAGGAATATTTAAAGAATTCAGAGATAGTCTTTATGCCCATTATGGTGGCTCAGACAAAGTCTCAACAGGATGGGTGAGCAACACTTTATTTGAACCACATGTCGGCAATCGAATATTTAAAAACATTGCCGGAGGGACTCCCGGTCTCGATATTCTATTTAATACACACTTACGCAAATCAGGATTCAGTAACAACTTGTGGAATATATCAGCGGAAAACACGTCGGGAACATTTAGTTTTACTTCTAAAGTATTGATCGACGCCACGGAGCTGGGGGATATAGCCGCAGCCCATGGGATAAAGTACGACATAGGCATGGATAGCGGGTCGGAAACAGGAGAATGGTTTGCCCCGGACAAGGCAAATGACATTGTTCAAGATCTGACCTATGTCATGATTTTAAAGGATTACGGCACGGATGTAGACAGAACTATTGTCCGGCCGCTCAACTATGATCCTTCAGAATTTGACTGCTGTTGTGATACCAAAGATCCCTCTCGTATAGGACCTCCACTCATCGACTGCGATAAAATGATGGAATACGGCCGCCTACCCAACAATAAATTCATGATCAATTGGCCTAACTGTGGCAATGACATCTACATGAATATTATCTCTCTTGATGAAGTCGAACGCGAGAAAAAACTTCAAGAAGCTAAGGACATTTCCTTTAGATTTTTGTACTACCTACAACACGAACTTGGCTATAAAAACCTGGATCTGGCTGATGATGAATACGACACCGCGGACAAGCTTCCTTATATTCCTTATCACAGAGAGTCCCGAAGGATAAAAGGACAATCCAGACTACTCGTACAGCACATCACGCACCCTTATGATCAAGCCCAAGCGTATTATCGTACAGGAATAGCCGTGGGAAATTATCCGATAGATCATCATCACAAAAAAAATCCGGAGACGCCCAATATTGATTTTATAAATATAAAAGCCCCGGCATTTAACATCCCTATGGGCAGCTTGCTCCCGTCTGATCACGAACACCTCATCGTCGCAGAAAAAAGCATTAGTGTTTCTAATATCGTCAATGGAAGCACGAGGTTACAGCCGGTAGTATTGGCCATCGGCCAGGCAGCAGGAACAATTGCGGCCATCTCCATAAGTCGAAACACCCCACCATCACGTGTGCCCATACGGCATGTGCAAAATGAATTGATTAAAGGCAATGTGTATATAATGCCGTATAAGGATGTTAACATATCAGACCCGGATTTTGCTATAATCCAGCGAATAGGTGCAACAGGTGTTTTAAAAGGGGCAGGAATCCCCTACTTATGGGCTAACGAAATGTGGTTTTATCCAGAGAACGAGGTCACAGAATACGAGCTTGTACAAGGTCTACGTGAGCTCTATCCCATGTTAAACCAGCGGTGGGATGCCTCCGGGTCTAAACTAAAGTTGGCCTATTTTGCTAAAGTCCTCAATGCCATAGATAGCAAGATTACAGAGGACAGCATATTAGGCATACTCGCTCTCGATAGGCAAGAAACCCTTAATAGAAGACTTAACAGACGACAAGTAGCACGTGTGTTAGACACGTTGCTAAAACCATTTGAGATTGATGTAAATCATGATGGTCAATTCGTCGGGGTAAATAAAGAAGGAGATCAATCCGCTATCGCCCTGCAGAGTAACACAGATTCTGTTCGGTTTTATTCTGCGCCTTGGGTCGTCGAACCCTTATCAGAGGGGATTGAGCATAGACACTACCACTTTAATAACAAGGAGTTGTTTAATACTAACCAAAACATCCACATTCTCCATGTCAACAAGAAAAGTGCTCGCACCAGGTTCAAGATAGTTTCTGCTTTCGGCGAATTAGTCAAGACCAGTAAACTAGCCAATGACGCCGGAGCGCTAGCGGCAGTTAATGGTGGTTTTTTTGATATGAGACAAGGTGGTTCAGTAAACTATCTGCGTGTTGACAACGAATTGATTACTGACCCGCAGCAAGGAGACACGCCCAAATATGGAGCACACCAAGATGGGGTGGTAGCTTTTGACAAGGAAAGATTTGACCTCTTGAAAAGAGACCGCTCCAAAGGGAAAACTTGGGAGGCACAGTTGGATTATGCCAATATCCTAGAATCCGGCCCCATGCTTATCGAGTCTGGTCACAATATTGCATTACCCAATAACCCTTTTAATGACAATCGCCATCCCCGTACAGCAGTATGTGTGACGGATGAAGGAGTAATCCTCCTCACCGCAGATGGCCGCAATGCCAATGCGCAAGGACTTTCTCTACCCGAACTTACACAAATCTTATCATGGTTAAACTGCAAAGACGCTCTCAATCTAGATGGCGGCGGATCAACAACATTTTATCTCCAGAATAAAGGTGTCGTCAATATGCCATGCGACAATAGACAGTGGGATCATCAAGGCGAACGACCGGTGAGCAATATATTGATGGTGGAGGAGAGGTAGCTAGGAGGTGAAAAAAAACCAAACTATAAAAAACACACAAGCTCAATTGTGTCCACTGAAGGACACTTCAAAAAGCAAAAACTACTTGGAGACATTCCAAGTATCAGAAACATATTCATCAAGCTCCAGACCCAATTGTACCAGAAAAAAGAAGCCATATAATAGGTGATGGGCAAGAAGTCTAATTAAGCAACACCTCCGGCAAGAACTGTGCTGTCAGATAAACGGACAATGGTTTATAATCATAATCCCCGAACACCGTCAGCTTAAACTTATCGATAATGTGTAGCAACTCGCTATCATTATCCGCATTAATCACCGACCATATACTTTTTCTATCCTCAGAGAGGGCCAGGCTCATAAGAAGGCCTTGGGCGAAAAGCTTCTCCACTATCTCCATTACGGAGGGCATAGCAGCAACATACTCCTCTTCCCACCCGTCGTGAAGAAAGAAGCTCACCAGATATTTATTGGACGAGCTGTTATTATTCGGCATTGGCATGAAAGTTCATTATCAGACGTGTGTCAATTTCAAAAGGCGTAATCACTCGAAAGTTAATTCTTACTTCTAGATTGACAAAGTCTTGGACCAAAAGATCTCTCACATCCGGCAAGGAATTAAACAATCTCAACTCTGATGAACGATTTCGCTCTATTAAATTCTGATAAAATATCTCTTTGCGATTATCGGGATTGCGTGGGGATACAGCGAAAATGTAAACTTCTCTCACGATATTCCAATCGATATTACTAAAGCGCGAAAACATCTGTGCATTAGCCGGGAGTATGGACTGTACATCAGATGGATTTCCGCCCCAGTATGTTCTAAAGTTCGTAGGCACCAGAGGAATAGTAAAATAATACGTATCAAGAGAGTTCAATCCGGCAGGAATAATTAAATCAGCCTCCAGATTCATACGAAACAAAGGCGCTCGATCGCCGGAACAACTACTATTCAGCAGAAAACTAACTATGATAATCTTTAAAAGGAAGAACCGAACATTCATGTTAACATAACGCATAATTCGCCCAAAACATCTTTGGGCTTTACGCCCAATATGTTGAATGCATTGTTTTCACATCTAAAAGTGTTTTATCGCGGTATAGTTGAAAGCGTTCACACAATTCTACAGATATAATGCTTTTCGTCGCAGCCTGCTTAAAAACGTCTTTAAAAGATAATAAGTCTGCAGCAACACTAGTGTGAAAGTATGGTTTTAAGACCTTTCCCAAGCGTTTTCCGCAATGCTCTAAGATGATTTCGAACGCCTTGACGCATGCAGAACGATATCGATCATGTGCTATAGCCTCATTCTCTGATAACAAAAGTAGTTCATGTGCCTTTGTCAAATAACTTATGCATCTCTCTATGTAGAGAGTATTGATTATAGACACATTCAAAAGCAGAAACTTGTAACTGATTGTTTCTGTGCGAACGAACACGAAAATATTACACACCGACAAATTAATCGTTAACTAGACGACAGAGGTGATTTTGATAATTCAATTAAACCCAGAAAGTCTTAATAGGTAATAAGCCAAAAACACAACATAAAATGATATAAATAGTCCTCGCGTACAAATCGAACAAAAAGCAATAGCCTGACGCGGCAAAAAGAGCTAATTTCGCGGCTTTTTATTTCTTACGGTTATGATAACAGTCTCAGACTTGTCCATTCAGTATGGCAAACGAGTATTATTCGATGAAGTAAACCTCAAGTTTACAAATGGTAATTGCTACGGCGTCATAGGCGCCAATGGGGCGGGAAAATCCACGTTTGTCAAAATTCTCTCAGGCGAAATTGACCCCACAGGAGGATCATTTTCCATCGAACCGGGGAAGCGAATGGCCGTTCTTAAGCAAGATCATTTCGCCTATCAAGACGAGCAAGTCATTAATACAGTCATGATGGGTCATGATCTCATGTATAAGATCATGCAAGAAAAAAACGCTATCTACATGAATCCCGATGCGTCAGAGGAGGATGGATTAAGAGCAGCAGAACTGGAGAATCAATATGGCGAGATGGGCGGATGGGAAGCAGAAAGCGCCGCAGGAGAGCTTCTCAACAACCTGGGAGTGCCGGTCGAAGATCATTATAAACTAGTAAAAGAACTAGACGCCGCTAAAAAAGTAAAGGTGCTCTTAGCGCAAGCACTATTTGGTGATCCGGATATACTCCTCCTCGATGAGCCTACTAATGACCTTGACGCTGAGACGGCGACGTGGTTATCAGACTTCTTGGCTGATTTTAAAAACCTCGTTATTGTCGTATCTCACGACAGGTATTTTTTAGACATGGTGTGTACGCACATGGTCGATATAGACTTTAAGCGCATACGCATCTTTACGGGCAACTACACATTCTGGTACGAGTCAAGCCAATTAATGGCGCAGCAATTAGCCAACAAAAACAAGAAAACAGAACAAAAGCGCCAGGAAATGATGGAGTTTATCCAGCGGTTTTCAGCCAATGCTTCTAAATCTAAACAAGCTACCAGCCGCAAAAAAGCTCTAGATAAACTGAACCTAGAAGACATCCAGCCATCCACTCGAAAATATCCTTTTATCCACTTTAAACCAGAACGAGAACCCGGCGACCAAATAGTCAAGATTACAAAACTTGGCAAAAAAGGGGAAGACGGACAATGGATTTTCAGGAATGTCGATCTCATGTTTAATAAACAGGATAAGGTAGGATTATTGAGTAAGGATTCGGGCAGAACTACGGCGTTTTATGAAGTGCTTTCCGGCGACCAAGAAGCAGATGAAGGACAGATAGAGTGGGGCCAGACCATAACCAAAGAGTACCTTCCCAATGACAACTCCTCTTTTTTTACGGGAGATCAGAATCAAGAACTTATGGATTGGCTGCGCCAATATTCTAAAGATAAAGACGAACAATTTATCAGGGGCTTCTTAGGTCGGATGTTATTCAGTGGAGAAGAAGTGTATAAGAAAACCGGTGTGCTTTCGGGAGGCGAAAAGGTAAGATGCATGCTATCTAAAACCATGCTTAAGTATCCTAACTTTTTACTTCTAGACGAACCAACCAACCATCTTGATCTCGAATCCATAACAGCATTAAACAATGCCCTCAAGGAATTTCCCGGCAATCTCTTTATGACCACTCACGACCATCAGTTATTACAGACGGTCTGTAATCGTATTGTCGAAATAGGACCAAATGGCACGATCGATCAGCTGATGGACTTTGATGAGTATATAAGATCCGAGAAAATAAAAAATCTGCGAGAAAAAATCTACTAGACAAGGATTCTGGCTACGAAGCGGGGTTTGAACGTATCGTATTCTATCCTAAAGTACGTACATCATACACTAAAGAATGATTTTTTCGTTAGTAACTCATTGAATTAAAAAGCGACTCATTTCGACTCGGTTGAATTTTAACTAGGATCACCTTTAATGTACAAAAAACGATCTCTACGAGGAGTTTTATAACGCATGAATTGTAGTTTTACGCAAGTCATAAGAAATTCTATACTCGTCATTTGCGCAATGGCCAGTATCCTACATCTCGGAGCAACCGCCGGACCCACTGCTGAGGCCCGCTTTGTATATGTGGCTGTCGACTCTATTCCCATAAAAGATAACAAAGGAGATTTTCTAACAGATCCCAATAAAAACCCCTTTGACATTAAGCCATCTATCATCGAATCTACAGTAGAGTACGATTTTGAAGTAGGCAAGTATGTCGTCATGGAGAAAATAGGCAACGAATACTATCGTACCCCGACGTATCTAACCATGGAAGAGTATCTGGAGTGGCAGAGAAAGAAGCAAGAAGAGGATTTTCTAAAAAAACTCGCAGGTATAAAAACAAGGGACTATACTCGGGGCCTACAA
This sequence comes from uncultured Saprospiraceae bacterium, assembly GCA_964396595.1. GTDB lineage: Bacteria > Bacteroidota > Bacteroidia > Chitinophagales > Saprospiraceae > CAYNFR01. Next base: position 355,272 of record CAYNFR010000001.1, read on the forward strand.
TTAGACCCCATGTCTAAGGTGGATATTGAATCATTGCTTCAGGATAGACTTTTCGGGGGTACTGATATCACCATAAAACCCACAGGAAATATAGATTTGACCTTCGGAGGCGATTATCAGCGTGTTCAAAACCCCAATATCGGATTGAGAGCACAAGAGATCAGTGGCTTTAATTTCGATATGAACATAAACATGGGCGTCGAAGGAAAGATAGGAGACAAGATGAATCTGGGCTTCAACTTTAACTCTAGAGCCGCATTTGATTTTGATAACAGACTTAATCTGGGTTATCTAAGTGATGCTTTTGATGAAGATGACATCATCAAAGCCATAGAAGCAGGTAACGTAAGTATGCCACTTAAAACGCAGCTTATTCAAGGCCCACGAAACTTATTCGGCCTAAAAACAGAATTACAATTTGGCAAATTTTTTCTTACCGCCCTGGCTGCTCAAAATAGATCAGAGTCAAAGGGCATCACACTAGAGAACGGAAAGCTTATTCAAGACTTTAATCTCCGTCCGGATGACTATGATGAAAATAGACACTTTTTTCTATCGCATTATGATCGTGATCTGTACGAATCAGCCCTTCAGAACATTCCTCAGATTCGTTCCTTAAAGCGAATAACAAACATAGAAGTATGGGTAACCATAGATCAAAATGCGGACTTGCGGAATGCTACCACTGTGGCAGCCATAGCCGATCTGGGAGAATCCGATCTACGTAGATTTAATGATCCAAATACACGCTGGCAACCCACTCCGACACCGACTAACCTTATGGATGTGGATGGACGAACACTTCCGGAAAATAAAAACTCCGACCTCTTCAGGTCCTTAATCAGCGATACAGAAACACGTAAAATTATCAACGTCGGCAACAACCTGCAAAGGCAATATGGATTGACCCAAGTAAGAGACTTCGAGGTGCAGACCATGCGCAAATTAGACCCGACCGAATATACCGTTTATCCACAGACCGGATTTATTTCACTACGCACCAGATTGAGACCTAACCAAGTGCTGGGGGTTTCTTATGAATACACTTATTCTGTTAATGGAAGCCAAATTTATAAAGTAGGAGAAATCTCCAATGAAAGTAATCGCAGCGGCTTGACGGATCAAGGTTTACCCGAGCCTAGAGATGTCGTTTATGTAAAAATGCTAAAGAGCAGCAACCAAGTTCCAGGCATTCCTTCTTGGGATCTGATGATGAAAAATGTTTACTCACTTAACACGGCCCAATTAACAGAGGACGAGTTTAAGTTTGACATATTTTATGAGGACTTCGGTAGCGCAACTTTACTGAGATATATTCCGGAACCGGGGTTTCGCAGAATACCGCTATTGAACTTTTTTCTACTAGATAAACTAAGTAAGTATGGGGATCCTCAAGAAGATGGAATCTTTGATTTTATCCCGGGGATCACTGTAAACCCCAACACGGGGTCCATTATTTTTCCTGTGCTGGAACCTTTCGGATCTTCGTTGTATGAACTCTTAGGCCAAAATGATCAGCTTTACGAGAAGTATGGTTTTCCGGAATTATATAGCAACACCATAACACAAGCTAGACAAACGCTAGATAAAAACCGCTTTCTTATCCGGGGACAACTGAAATCAAATCTCTCTTCAGAGATAAGCCTCGGCGCATTTAATATACCTCGAGGATCTGTAACCGTAAGAGCCGGTAGCCAGCTGCTAAGAGAAAACATTGATTACGATATAGACTATGGTATAGGAAGACTGAAAATATTAAATGAATCCTATTTACAGTCAGCCACGCCTATACATGTTCAATTAGAAAACCCGGGCTTGTTTGGACTACAGCAAAAAACAATGATCGGAGCGAGAGGGGAATATCGATTTAATCAAAACTTTTCACTCGGAGCGACTTACATGAGATTGTTTCAACGACCCTTTACCCAAAAAGTCAATCTCGGAGAGGATCCTATAAACAACAGGATGTTCGGCCTTGACTTGAATTATAAAACAGAGGCGCAGTTTCTAACTAATATGGTTGACGCGCTTCCCTTTATCAGTACGAACGTTCCTTCAACGCTAAGCCTCACAGCTGAGTTTGCCGCAATAAAGCCGGGACAAAGTCGCGCTATCAATGTACCCGGAGATGATGACCCCGTCGTCAGTATAGACGACTTTGAAGGAGCGGTTGCCGCTATCTCTATAGGTTCAAGACCAAATCTATGGTCATTGGCAAGTACGCCATCAGTGTTTCCGGAATCCGAACTAACAGACAATCTCAACTATGGCGCTAACAGAGCCTTATTGTCGTGGTATGTTGTAGATGACAGAAGGGTCAGAACACAAGCAGATGAAGCCGATCCGTATTCGAGACTGATAAATCAGAATGAATTATTCGACCGTCCGATCGATGTCACACAGATCCCTGACTTGTTCACATTTGATATAAACTTTTATCCCGAAGAGAGAGGCCCCTATAATTTTGATTTGCCTGGAGGTACGTCCTATTCTTCGGGTATAGAATATGACGAAAACACACAACAGATCAAGCTACTCAATCCGCGATCGCGCTGGGGCGGGATCATGCGATTTTTGCCTAACAACGATTTCGAATTAGCTAACTACGAATACATCGAGTTCTGGATGTTAAACCCATTCATGAATCGTCGTGGGTCAGAGCAACCCGCCAATGAAAATGGTCTCATCGTCTTCAATCTGGGTAATGTATCAGAGGATATTATGAAGGATGGTCTTCAGTTTTATGAAAATGCTATCCCCATTCCGGGTGAAACGATACCCACACAGCCCACAAACTGGGGAGATGTGCCGCTAGCCATACCCAATGTGCGAGGATTTGACCTTCAAAATCAACAATTGCAAGACAAAGGACTTGATGGTCTCGATGATGAAGCAGAACAAGTAAAGTTTCGTAACTACCTGGAAGCAGTAAGGACAGCGTTTCCTAGAGCCAATCTATCTGACGACCCGGCCAACGACAACTTTCTCTCTTTCTTAAGCCCCGAGCTCCCTAGTGAGCTACCCCTTACAGAAAAATATAAGCGATTCAATGGTACACAGGGTAACGCGCCTATACAAAGTGAAAGAATAGGATTAGGAAATCCGGTGCCAGATAGCGAAGATCTTAACGAAAACAGATCATTAGAGCAAAGCGAAAGCTATTATGAATATGTGTTGCAGGTAAGTAATGACAATGGCAGAATTCGACGTGCGCAGAATGACTTTATCACAGATGAAAGAACCATCTTCAATCCCACGACCAATGAGCCCGAAGTGTGGTATCGTTACCAGATTCCGGTAATGACTGCGGGCACGTCAATCGGAGGAATCCAAGGCTTCAGAAGCATTCAATTCATCCGCATGTATATGACGGGATTCCGTGCCGCGAAGACATTTAGAATGGCGGATTTTGAGCTAGTACGTAACTCTTGGCGACGACTTGATATTGACCCCACATGTCTCGGTGATGCGCCAGGCGGCACAATAGATTTTATCGTCAACGAAGTAGGTCTGCAGCGTAACGGTGCAAAGCAGCCATTTAACTACGTGTTGCCCCGAGGTATTAAACAAGAGCGAATATTTAACACCTTTAACAACTTGTTACAGGACGAAAACTCGATGAACATTAACGTTTGTAACTTTCCCGATAGCTGCGAAGCAATGATTTCGAAACTTATAGATCTGGATTTACGGCTGTATAAGAAATTACAAATGTTTGTTCATGCCGAAGCAAAAGGAATCGAGCCTGTGGAAGATGGAGACCTGTCTGTATTTGTAAGGTTCGGCAAAGACTTTTATAATAACTACTACGAATACGAAGTACCTCTTGTATTGTCCGACTCTTTAGCAATACGCAATATCGACAAAAACACAGACTTCATGGGCTACACAGATGAAGTATGGAGGCCGGAAAACATGTTGGACTTTCCCTTGAGTTTATTTACAGATGTCAAGTTACAACGAAACCAACTAAACATCCCTATACCGGATATTTATGAAATTGATAACCCAGATCATCCCACAGCAAAAGCCAAGATAAAAGGCAACCCCAGTCTAGGTTATATAAAGGGGATTATAATAGGTGTTCGTAACAGGTCGAAGAAGGAACGACCTTTATGTGCCGAAGTATGGGTAAATGAGCTACGCCTTAAAGGCGTTGACAATAATGGCGGAACGGCAGGCTTGGCACGCGTGGATTTGCAGTTAGCTGATCTAGGAAATATAACATTGAGTGGCAACTTCAGTACAATAGGCTTTGGACAGATCGAAGATCAAATACAAGAAAGAAGACAAGACAGATTGCTTGAGTATGATTTTGCAACCAATCTTCAACTCGGAAAATTCTTGCCCCAAAAGCTAAACATCAGTGTACCATTCTATTATCAATTCGGAAGATCTATAAGCGACCCAAGATTTGACGCCTACGAACTCGATGTAACAAAAAAGCAGCTCCTTGAGAATCCTAATTTGAATGAAGCCCAGCGTCTGGACATTGAAGAAAGAAGTCGGGAGATAACCACAACATCGTCCATCAACTTTACCAATGTTAAGAAAGAGCGTTCGAAACAAAGTACACCATTGCCATGGGACATCAGTAATGTTAGTGTCAGCTATTCGCATGCTAGAATAAAACGTACAGACCCTATTATCAAAGAGGAGAAATCAAGCGATCAAAGAGGAGACCTATTATATGCTTATAATGCGAGACCATTAAATATTCAACCTTTCAAAGGCTTAAAGCCCAAGGCACTTAGGTTAATTAAAGAATTTAACTTCAACCCCGTCCCCAATGCGATCGGTTTCACATCGCAGATGCGTCGGTATAGAAATAGCAGACTATATAGACTACCTGATCCGACAGAAGGCTTTGAATACGTATTTGATGATCAGCGATTTGACTGGACAAGATCCTACAATGTCGCCTGGGATTTGTCACGTTCATTGCGATTTAATTATAATGCTTCAGCGCTTTCGATAGTCGATGAATTAAAGCAAGTGGGTGTTGCCCCGACAGCAGATGAAAGAAGGTGGGAAGATCCATTTGGAGTCGATGTGTCTGACGAGATTATGACAAACCCCGGTCGCCCGGGTCAGTATCGCAATGACAACCTCAGAAATCTCGGAAGGATTAAAAACTTTTCGCAAGGCATATCGCTGAATTATAGCGTACCATTTAATTATATACCCGGGATGGATTGGATAACAGCCAGAGCATCGTATAATGGAGATTATACCTGGTCAGGGGCGTCCTTGGCTACGATAGATCTAGGTAACGTAATACAGAACAATCAGACCAGAACGATCAATGCGGGCTTCGACTTTCAAAAACTATATGAAAAAGTAAAATACTTTAAACAACTCGAAGGGCGCAATACCCGAGCAAGTCCCAGTAGGACAACGGCCAGAGGAGGAGCAACATCTTCAGAAAGCAGTGGACAAAAGTCTAGCGAAGAACGTACGATTAGCGCAGCAGAGAAATTCTTTTTAAGACCGCTTCTGTCTCTCCGTAATATACGCTTGAATTATCGAGAAACCTTGTCAACAGCGGTGCCGGGCTTCGTCCCGTCTCCCAAAAACCTCGGATTGGCAGGAGCAGCTCCGGGTTGGGGCTTTGTGATGGGTATTCAACCGGATATCAATATCGAAAATCCCAACAATTTCCTCCGCAATGCAGCCTCAAGGGGATGGATAACAGCAAACCGATTTCAGAACCAACAAGTTCTTCAGAATTCCAATCAGACATATGATGCCGATATAGAAATCGAGCCTTGGAAGGATTTCCGTATTGATGTTAAAATGCGCAAAACATTTGTAATCAATCATGCCGAAGACTTTATCAACGTATCAGCAGATCCTAACTCGCCCGAATTCAAACAACTCGCCTTGCGTGACATAGGAAGTTTTGACATCACATATTGGGGCCTAAACACCCTGTTTGATAAAGACATTAATGGATTATTCAAGAGATTTGAGTCTAACCGTATCACTATTTCCAACAGACTACCCAATGACACAACAGACCCTCATGAAACAGATCAGGGTTACAGAAAAGGTTATGGACGCCAACAAGTAGAGGTTTTAATCCCTGCTTTTCTAGCGGCCTATACCGGGCGAGATGCAGAATCTGTAGCACTAGGCCTTGTGGATGATGTGGCTAATCGAGGATTTTTCCCGAGGCCCAACTGGACACTTAATTATAATGGATTGTCACGGCTCCCCGGCCTTAATAAGCTATTCAGCAGCTTCACGCTCAAGCATGGATATAAGGGCACCCTAAGTGTGAGCAGATATGAGACCGATCTACAATTTCAACCACAGGATAGGTTTTTTATAGACCCTGATATCGTTACACGCAATTACTTTGCAAGGTTTGAGATTCCTGATATTATTATAAATGAACAATTTCAGCCGATCATTGGGATAAACTTCAAGACCGTCAACAACTTGACGATTAACTATGAGTATTCTAAAACGCGAATGTTGCAATTATCCAGCGGTATCGGTCAGCTATCTGAATCACAGGGAACAGAGTTTACCATCGGGGCAGGATGGACATTTGATGATGTCGTTATAGGCTTCTTAACAGGGGGCAGACAGAACAGAAGACCAAGTCGTAATCGACAGCAAGAAGAAAGCAGCAGCGAGGGAACACAAGGAAGACAGACAGCACCAAGTAGAGGCGGTGTATCCAATGATGCGCATCGATTAGTTTTTGCCTTTAATCTACAAATGCGGGATGATGTAACATTCATTCATGAGTTGGATAGTGGCACAACAGCACGACCGACGAGGGGATTAAAATCTATAAGGGTTAATCCCACGATAGATTATGACATCAACAAAAATTTTACTTTGCGCTTTTTCTTGGAATATAATAAAACAGAGCCTTATCTCTCGACGTCTTTTCCCATTACCAATGTAAGAGGCGGTCTGACAGCTCGCTTTAATTTAAACTAAGGCATAATTGGTGTAATCCGAAAAGCATGAATACGGTAATTGTTTGCGAAAGACCCTTAAAGGGACGAATTGTTATAGCCAAGGGTGAAGCCCTAGTTTAAAAACGAAACACCGCTCAAATTTTGGTGAGATTTTCGGACGAGTCCTTGGCCGAGCAAAAATCATAACAAAATCAAGGAGTAAATAGCTCGTAAATGCCACCCAAAGTTAAAGGCTGAAAGAAAGCAGAGATAGAGACAAAAGTGCATTTAGTCTTACACTCCCTTTGCCGGTCTCTTTGCAAGAGTGAAAGGAGCGTCCTATCTTTAAGGCTCAATAAAACTGTTATGGGCTTTCTTAACTTTGGCAGTCGTATTAAACATCGGAAGTTCGACTATATACCTAGGTATTATGACCCAGCTAAAGAAGAGCTCGAACAACGCCTTAAGCGATATAAAAGAGAAGGTGATGAAAAGGAGCTGCTTAAAGAAAGAATAAGAGGTGGGTTTAAAAGAAAGTATTCGACGAGTAGTACAACAGGAGCAGGAGCTCAACGCAACAAGATTCTGTTATTGATCATAGTTATATTATGTGCCCTCACGTATATACTTCTGACAAAACACCTACCATTGTTGATTAAATTGTTGGAGTAATCCTTAATAACGGGCACTTAAGATACTAGATTTAATGACCAAAGGAATTATCAATTTATTGCCGGACTCCCTGGCCAATCAAATCGCAGCCGGTGAAGTAATTCAGCGACCGGCGTCGGTTGTTAAGGAGCTTCTTGAAAACGCTATTGATGCCGGAGCTACAAGCATAAAACTTATCGTTAAAGATGCCGGCAAGACCTTAATACAAGTCGCTGATAATGGTCGTGGCATGAACGAGGTGGACGCACGAATGTGTTTCGAAAGACACGCTACCAGCAAGATTAATTCGACAGAAGACCTTTTTAATATAAGATCTTTCGGCTTTAGAGGAGAGGCGCTTGCATCTATTGCAGCGGTGGCACAAGTTGAGCTTAAAACCCAGGCAGCTGATGCTATTATGGGCACCACCATCGTAATAGAAGGCTCCAAAGTCAAAAAGCAAACGCCCAGCTCTATGAATCAGGGCAGTTCTTTCAGTGTGAAGAACTTGTTTTTTAATGTTCCGGCGCGTCGCAAGTTTCTGAAGTCTGATCCTGTAGAGTTGAGACACATAATTGATGAGTTTACCCATGTCGTGATTGCAAACCCATCGATCCACTTTACCATGCATCACAACGACAACGAACTTTATCATCTCACACCGTCTAATCTCCGACAGCGACTGATTAATTTTTTTGGCAAACACTTGAATGACAAGATAATTCCGGTAGGAGAGGAGACTGATTTTGTCAAGCTGGGAGGGTATGTAGGAAAACCGGATTTGGTAAAGAAATCTAGAGGAGAGCAGTATTTTTTTGTAAACAACCGATTTATCAAGAGTAGTTATTTGTCACATGCCGTCAAGCTTGCGTATGAAAACCTTATTCCGGAAGATCATCACCCATGGTATGTCATCTTGATAAATATCGACCCTGCTATGATTGATGTCAATATACATCCGACTAAGCAAGAAATAAAATTTGAAAACGAGCGCCTTATCTATAATTATCTCAAAGTGGCGGTTAAGCATGCGTTGGGTAAATATAGCATTGCTCCCAGCTTAGATTTTGACCATACAGACGAACTTGATATAAGAATGGCCAACTCGTCTTTTGATTTGACGAAACGGGCTTCTAACAAAACACCTGAACACGCTCGAACTAATTCGCCTACCCAACAATCGTCAAAACAAGAAAGAGAAGGGTGGATGAACTTTTATCGTGACATTCAAGAATCAAGCACAAATAACAACAACGGCGCTAAAGCCTTAACGCTAAGTAGCAATTGGACTGAGGGTACAGAAGAAAAGGAGTTAGTTAATGTTGAGGCCGTATGTTTTCAGCTTGGAGATTCATATGTGGTTAGTCCGATTAAATCCGGTCTGATTATTATTGAACCACAAGCCGCTCACGAACGAATATTGTACGAGAAGTATATAGAAAAACTAAATGAAAGACGGATTTATGCCCAAAACACCTTGTTTCCGGAGACCATCCAGCTGGACACGAGGTACGTAGAAATTCTTGACACCCTGCTGGAGGAACTTAAATACATCGGCTTCAATATTGAAAAAGCCGGAAAGAAGACCTATGTTATAACCGCCATGCCTTCTGAAGGCTTGACGGTCAGCGGCGCAGAGTTTGTCAAACAATTTCTAGAAACCTATGCAGACAACTTAGAGCTTCAAATGGATATTAAAGATAATGTCGCCAGATCAATGGCTATGCACAAGGCGATAAAGAGAAAAACAAACTTGAGCAAAGAAGAGATGCAATCATTGATAGATCAACTATTTGCTGCCAAAATGCCATATACTAGCCCGTCCGACAAAAAATGTTTCATTATGCTTAATAAAGAAGAAATAGATAATCGATTTAAATAGGAAATTTTTATTCTCTATAAGATCATTGGTATATCAAATGAACACAGCACCTTCGCAACAATATATATAAGATGTACAATCTCACTCCTGTCGTAAAAAATATTATCCTCCTCTGTGCCATATTGTTTTTTGCATTGCAATTACCCATCCTCGGTGGTTTAAGAAGTTATTTTGTTTATTACCCATTAAGTCACCCATTCTTTAAGCCTGCGGGTTTTGTCACACATATGTTTAATCACGGTAGCCTTAATCACTTATTTTTTAACATGCTTGCTCTGTTTTTCTTTGGACCCAATGTTGAACGAGTGTGGGGCGCAAGACGCTTTTTGTTTTATTACTTTGCTTGCGGCTTTGGTGCCGTACTGCTTCATATTCTGGTCGGTGGCAATTCGGCTATGCTAGGCGCATCAGGTGCTATATCGGGGGTAGTGTTGGCCTTTGCCATGATGTTTCCGAATATCCAAATCATGCTCTTGATTCCGCCCATTCCTATGAAGGCCAAATATCTTATTCTTGTGATTCTAGGCATAGATTTGATTTATGGCTTAAGTGGAGTAGGAACAGGTATTGCGCATTTTGCGCACTTAGGTGGCGCATTAATGGGCTTTATTTTGTTTATGATATGGCGACGATTTCCATCATTTATGAGATAAGACATATGAAAAAGTATTTGGTAGTTATTCTTGGGTTCATTTTCATTCCACTGATGATCGCCGGACAATCAGATATTGTAGGGCTTTGGAAAGCCATTGATGATGTTGATGGAGAGCCTAGTTCTCATATTGAGATATACCAAGAAGGAGGGAAAGTCCAGGCAAGGATAGTCAAGCTATTAAACAAAGCACCTGATACCCTCTGCGAAAAATGCAAAGGAGAACTTAAGAACAAGGCTATTCAAGGGATGACGATCATGTGGGACATGACGAAAAGTGGAAAGGAGTGGTCAGGAGGACGAATTTTAGACCCGAAGAATGGTAAGGACTATAAATGCAAAATAACGCTCAATAAAGACGGCAAAAGCTTAGACTTGAGAGGTTATGTAGGTGTGCCGACATTAGGTCGTACCCAGACTTGGTATAGACTAGATTAATTACGCATAAGAGACAACAAAAAAGCCCACCTTAGTAAGATGGGCTTCGTAGCGTGAGGCAGGCTTGAACTGCCGACCTCAGGATTATGAATCCTGCGCTCTAACCAGCTGAGCTACCACGCCAAAAGTTGCGCAAATATAAATCAAAATCGGACTGTCTTCCAGTAGGGTGAAATTTTCTGGTTAATTCTTATCTCTTCGAAGTGTTAGTCAACTTTGATGACGAATAGCGTATTGGCCGCACGGCCAAATGAAACGATACGCATGACAAGCTTGACTATAGACGAATAAAGTCTAAAAATAATCGCAACCTTTGTGTCAGAAAGCATCCTGTCAATGTTAATAAAGGTACTTAAATGGCAATTGGGCATACTTCTGGTGCTCGTCTTGTGTGCGGCACTTTACCTAGAAGCTCAATATAAAGAAGACATTCCTGTGGAAGCCATTAAAAAGGAGTTTGCCACAAAAAAGTCTAAGTACGTCCATTATGATGGGGCCGCGGTTCATTACCAAGTTTCAGGAAAAGGGCCGACTATCGTTTTAATTCATGGATTCGGCGGCAACACCTATAACTGGCGACATTGGCAGGAAATGTTGTCCGATAGTTTTAAGGTAATCAGTGTTGACTTACCGGGGTTTGGAATTACAGGTCCTATTACAAGCGGAAATTATTCTGATAGTGCACAGGTTGCTTTCTTAGAAGCATTTGTAGATAGTCTAAAATTAAAACACTTTGTGCTAGCGGGCAATAGCATGGGCGGCGCAATCAGTTGGAAGTATGCCGCGAAGAACCCGGATAAAGTCAAAGAGCTAATACTTATCAATGCATCCGGATATCCCAGTATCAACAGTGGGAAAAAAAGACCACTGGCATTCAGATTGCTTGACAAAGAATCTTTAAGACCATTCCTGACAAAAATTACGCCCGAGAGTGTAATCAAGAAAACACTTCTCAACACTTATTTTCAAGACTCTCTTGTCACTAAAGAAGAGGTAAATCTTTATGTTAAAATGTTAGTCAGAGAAGGTAATCGCGAGGTGATACTAAATCGCTCGAAAAATGGGTCGTCAAGACCAGACACAACGCTACTCAGCACATTGCCTATGCGAACACTAATCTTATGGGGAGACCAAGACAATGTTATTTCTGTAGCCAACGCGTATAGGTTCGAAAGAGATATACCTGACAACAAGCTCATTATTTATGAAAATGTTGGCCATTTGCCGATGTTTGAAGATCCTATAGCGACTACGAGAGATCTTAGAGCCTTTTTAGCAGAGAAATAATAAGTGCTGAAAATCAATTACTTAGAGAGAGAAGTGTCCCGCCACCAATAAAACATATAAAAAATTTATATATAATATTTTTTTATATATGAAATAGTTCGTAACCTTGTCCCAACAAAGGTGGGTATACGAAATGTGTATCCATTCATTGTGACTAACCTACCAACACGAGTTCGATTGTAGAACCTTAGGGCTTCGTGCCTAATACTGATTGCTTAAATTAAACTTTTTAAAATGAGAACTTTGCGACCCCTATTGTTCGCGGCCTTCACGATTATCTGTGCTAATGTCCTCGAGGCACAGGTTAAAGTTGGTGAGACCAACACCCTTTTGAATGGACTTCAAAGGGATTTTGAGGCCGAACGCTCAGGTCAATACTTTCAGATAGATACCTCTTTACGTATAGGTATTTCGACGAATAGTAACCAGCTGGGCTTTCCACTTGATCCGGCCAACGACGCTTTAATGATAAAGCTGTACGGTTATGGTCTTGGAAATTTCACCGGCAACAATCATTACTTCCTAGGTACCGCCAATGATGGGACAGGGCAGGTAATAGAGTTTCCGTTGACGATTGATCTATTGGCGCCAGACTCTTTGGCACTATTCAATGGCGACACCTATTTTTCTGTCGTCAATCTGGATAGTTTATTTGCTACGAATGATCAGTTAACAGATTCTATCAATACGATCAGAACGCTCATTAATTTGTCCAACGACGCGGATCAAGATACTATGACAGGTAACGAATATATAGACACTATATATGTTATCGGCGATTCCGCATTGGTGTTTATCGAAAACGATGCAGAGATTCTTGGCCCTAGAAACATTAAGATAATTGATTTAAGTCCCATTATAGCTGCAAGAACATTTTATCTAGCTGATGGGGGATTTGATGAGGATCGTACCGTGAGTGGTAATAATCATTCTTTATACTTCAATGATCTTGACTCTTTGGTACTTAATTCCACAGGGCAAGTCATTATAAACGGAGATGAACTTGCTATTCAGCAAGGAGGTCAAAACGTCATGCTTATAAACGCTAATCAAGAAGTAAAATTTAGGTCTTCTACAATAGATAGCATACTGTTTCTTAATGACGATGGACAGATTCGAATCAATAGATACGGTGCAGATGATGTCAAGGGCACGTTTACGACTTTCTTGGCAGTGGATGCTGATGGTAATGTGATAGAAGTGACTGCGGCGGAGATATTGAATACGGCGATGGATACGACGATCTACAACTCAGATGGCACGTTGACGGATAACAGGACCTTAACGGGAGCGAATAACGATCTGACGTTTACAGGATTAGGCACATTTAGCACGTCAGCGACGGATATTACATTTACAAGTACCACAGGCGATATTACCGCTGGTAGTGCAGGTGATGTTACTGTGACGGCAGCAGATGAAGCGACTATAAGTGCGGGATCAACAGTAAGTGTAACCGGCATCACAGGCGTAAATGTGACCAGCACGAACAATGTGAATATCAATGGAGACAGCACGCTAGTTTCAGAGGAGCTAAAGT
>CAYNFR010000001.1:368738-369986 GCA_964396595.1 uncultured Saprospiraceae bacterium
GCACGCTAGTTTCAGAGGAGCTAAAGTTGAGCAGTTATGGATCTGATGCGATCAAGGGCACGTTTACGACATTCTTGGCGGTGGATGCTGCCGGTAATGTGATAGAAGTGACTGCGGCGGAGATATTGGGAACAGAAGAAGATAGTGTCATCTACAGACATGATGGAACACTTACTTCTATGAGATATATGACCATGGATGGCTATAATCTTTATTTTGTTGAGGGTACTGACACCACTGTGATCACTAGTGATGGAAGAATAGCGATAGGCAGAGGCTATGTAACACCGGCACAAATGTCGGGAAGACAAATTAGACTTGATGTTAACGGAGACATCCTGGCACAGCAGATCCACTCTAGCTCTGACGAGAGGTTTAAGAAAAACATCCAGCCTATCACAGGAGCACTTAACAAGGTGATGTCGCTAGAAGGGGTTAATTATCAATTCCGCGTAGATGAGTTTGCAGATAGAACATTCCCTACTACCACACAGATGGGCTTCATCGCTCAGAATGTCGAAGGCGTTGCTCCGGAGGTGGTTGCTACGCATGGTGATGGATATAAGGCAGTTGATTATGCAAAATTAACAGCCCTTCTGACAGAAGCTATCAAGGAGCAACAAGCAAAAATTAATACACTAGAAGCACAGCTTGCCGAGGCCAATGGTCAGAATGAAAAACTAGCAAGTGATGTAGCAGAAATCAAACAATTACTCCAAAAATTGAGCAGTCATAATATGTCGGCAGAGGACTAAAGCTAGACATATTTTTTTCAAGGTTCTACATTTTTACGGGATCGGCGTCATGCTGATCCCTTTTTTTATTGTCTTATTCTAAAGAGGTTTATCTATTTTTGCTTAGCAAGAACAACATCAAGCATGGATAAAGACTCCACCAGAACCTCTATTCACCTAATACGCTGAATTGTGGGAGAAAGGCATCTTTCGAGAGGAGAGCATGTCATCTCTTAACGCTAACAGTTCTATAAAGCAAGTGCCCGGCGTTTTTTATCAAGTATACCACATCTGTAATTACAAGGACATTGTTTTTCTCTTATGTCCACACACCCAAAAATCTCAACACGAAGAAATTTTCACAACATAAGTCTTCTAATCAAAAACGAATAAAAATGAAATCACTACATCTTTTCTTATTTTTCCTTTTATCCCTTCCGATGTTCAGCCAGTTTGCTATAAGACCGAATAACCAAAATATTGAGGCAAGTGCAACAGGATTTGGATCGTCGGC
>CAYNFR010000002.1:0-167055 GCA_964396595.1 uncultured Saprospiraceae bacterium
AGCTTCTGGTAACTATTCAGTTGCAATGGGTCGTAATGTCAGTACCAACGACAAGTCAGGAGCTTTTTTCTTCGGGGATGATGATTTAGCGACAAGATATATAGGTGCAAATAACCAATTCGCTTGTCGCTTTAAAGGGGGGTATTATTTCATTTCAGGATTTACCAATCCTGCCAATTCTTCAGGAGATATAGGGGTCAGAGTCACTGCTAATGGCAATTCATGGGTAAGCATTTCTGATCGTAATCGCAAGGACAAGCTCTTACCACTGGATGATCAGGCAGTGTTAGAGAAGCTTTCATCCATCGACTATTATTCATGGAATTATAAGGGACTTGATCCTACAATGGAGCGTCATTATGGTATTATGGCGCAGGATTTTTACGAGCACTTCGGCCATGATGCTTATGGGCAGATAGGCAGCGACACGCTTGTGAATCCTATCGATATGCTAGGGATTACGATGAGTGCGATCAAAGGGCTCAAGATGCAGCTGGAGGAGGAGAAAAACAAGACGACTTCGCTTGAGCAGACAGTAGCCTTTTTAAAAGATGAAAGCGCAAGTGTAAATGCCTTAAGGCAGGAAATAGAACTAATGAAGCGTAGGCTTTATAGCCTTGAGCAGGATACGACAAATGATGTCAGAAAGGATTCTGATAGAGACTAAGAGGCGTAACGTGATATTCTCGGGATGAAGACATGTGTAGCATTGATTAGCTTAATACACTATTTGTAATTTTTGACTTCCTTAAGAAGAAGATCTAAAACCGGCAAGCCAATCAAGCTTTGCGCTGAAAATACAAAGTCTGTCAGGAGGCTATTATCTTGAATAGGAAAACCCATCGATAGCTTTCCAATGAAGTACGAATAGGGATTATAAGCACATACCCCCATTTCTTGTAGTGGTGGGTTTACACTTGCTGAACAGGTATAAAAAACCCCCGTGCATTATTTACACGAGGGCTGATTCACTTCCTAAACATTAAAACCTATGCCGATAACTTGCTTCGTATGGTAGAGTGATTGCCGTATTGCATCTCGATTTGATCTTTTAGCTCCTTGCGAGCGAAAAATATTCTGCTTTTGACCGTTCCGAGAGGTAGATCGAGATGGTCAGCTATTTCTTGGTATTTAAATCCGATATAATGCATCTCAAATGGCACCTTGAGCGAATCATCGAGTTTGTTCACCATATTTGTTAATTCCTCCATCATCAGATTCGTGCCAGCACCATTACTGATCGATACATCCCCTGAATTGAGAAAATACATATTGTCTGAATTATCTATAATGGTATTGGCCTTGACCTTTTTTCGATAATTATTGATGAAGATGTTTTTCATAATTGTAAACAACCATGCCTTGAGATTCGTGCCTGCGTGAAACTTATCTCTATTGGTAATGGCTCTGAAAGCTGTTTCTTGATAAAGATCTTTAGCGTCGTCAGTGTCTTTGGTCAGATTATAAGCAAAGGCTCTTAAAGAAGGAGACATTCTGTCGAAACTCTCAATGAACTCGTTTTTAGACAATAATTCCATGGCTGTGTTTTTGATGGTGTAAAGGTATATATTTTGTTAAACAAAAACACAATAAAGATTAAACAAAACTTGCGATTATTGTTGTCATATAAATTTTAATATTTATAAATAATTTATATTCAACAGATTAAGAAGTTATGGACAACAAAATAATTTCAAAAAAAAATGAAATATTTTTACAGACTACTTTTGTGCCTTGTTAACAAGCCACAAACTGATAAACCCAAAGAGAATATTGGGTGTCCACACCCCAAGTAATGGGGCAAAAGAAAGATTACTAGCGAAGGTTTCAGAGAACTTACTGATTAAGACAAAGAGAGCTCCTAGAGCCACACCTACCGCCAGATGCATGCCCAGACCGCCGCGAACCTTGCGTGTGCCGATACATGCGCCGATAATTGTCAGGATAAGAATTGTAAAAGATCCGGCAGTACGCTTATACACTTCGATACGGTATTTCGTAGTGTTGTCAAGTCCTCGCGTTTTTTCTCTGGCTATATGTTTGCGGAGATTTGGGGTGGTCATGATCTCCATCTGTTTGCTATGTCGCACGAAATCATCCGGATGTATAGGCAATATTGTATCCAAGGTCTCTCCTATACCTAGCTCAATGCTTTCTTCTAATCCGTTAAAATATCTGATTTCATAGTCGCGTGCCGTCCAGAGATTGGGTTCTTCTTTAAACTTTAAGTTCTTGGACTTCATGTAGGCAATTAGTTCGCCCTGGTGGTTAAATTGTTCTAGACGGAATGTTTGGAGAGAGCTGTCTCTCGTCTGGTAATAACGACAGTATAGCTTGACACCGGGTGAAATGTAGAATTGCACGTTATTGGAGAGAGGTGACTTGATGGTTCGCTTTATGTATTCGCTTTCGAATTCTGTCATCAGATTGGTGCTCTTCGGAATAAGCAGATTCTCACCCGCCCAATGCAACCCTGCGATTATCAATGCCGCGAGAAGCATCGGTCTTAACAAACGTATGTATGACACTCCGGAATTGAGAATAGCGATGATCTCTGAATCCCTTGCCATTCGGGAGCTGAAAAAGATGACGGACAAAAAAGCGAACAGCGGCCAGAGCTCCCCATTGATCCAAGGGATGAAATGGACATAATACTCTAACACAACCGTCTTAAAGCTCAGATTATTGGACAAAAAACGATTTATCTTCTCGCTCACGTCCATGGCTATTGCGACCATCGTGATGAGAAAAACCGTAAATATGAAAGAGCTGATATACTTACGGATGATGTATCGATCGATTTTCTTAAATACCATCAGCCGTATAATTCGTAGATGATATTTTTTTTATTCACTCCCATATTACCCAGTCTTTCCACGGCTTCATCAATCATTTTTTGCCAGCCGCAGAGATAGAAGCGCGTATTATCCACCTCTTTTCCTTTATATCGCGCCTCATATAGCCCGTGAACATAACCACGATAGGCATTGAATGTCTCTCGGCTTGTTGCGACAGCATAATGAAAACTTGGGCGCCTCGCCGCCAATTCTTCAAAATATTCTCTGTATAATATATCCCCTTCGGACCTGCATCCGAAATACAAGGCAATATCAACATCCGGCCAGTGATGGATGTCAAGATATTCGATCATACTCTTAAAAGGGGCGACCCCTGTGCCGGTACAAATAAAACACAAGGGCGACGATATTTGACTCGGCAAAACAAATACACCGGAAGGGCCTTTATAAGCTATCTCAGCGCCTGGCTCGAGCGAAAACAAGTACTCCGAGCCGCGTCCATCACTGAACAGCACGATACAGAGTTTGACAAGCCCATCGTCGTTAGGTGCGCCGGCAATAGAGTAGGATCGCCACCTCTCCAGCCGTTTGTCTGAAATCGGCAGATCAAAAGTGATAAACTGACCCGGCACAAAATGGGAGGCGTCTTTCTGCTCGATTTTCCAGTAAAACTCGCACGTATTCTTGGTCAGATCGACCACTTCAAGAAGGTAGGCTTTCTTCCATTTTGACATAGGCTGAAATAAATTGCTTGTTGTTAAGACAAATGTCGCTATATTATGCTTCAAAACGGGTTACAAATATCAGTCCTTAAGCGATAACCGCTGCGACTGTTTAAACGATTACATCTATGAAATTGCCTATTCTCGTCTCTGTTTTATTGCTGCTGAGTATGTCATGTAAATCGCAGCCATCAGATAAAACAGCGTCAGGTATTTATGATCCTACGAATTTACTGGCGCAAAATGCACATCTGAGCATCATCCGCGAAGGATTTTTATTCACCGAAGGGCCCGCAGCTGATGCAGAAGGAAACATTTACTTCACCGACCAACCCAATGATGCTATCTGGCGATGGGACGCCGGCAATGGCCAGACAGAGCTGTATTTAAAAGGATCGGACAGAGCCAATGGCTTATATATCGATCGTGATGGCCATATCATCAGTTGTGCGGACATGCATGGCGAAATTAGAAGCATCAATATTGATGGACCAACGCAGATATTGCTCGCTGACTTTAGAGGGCAAAAACTTAATGGACCTAATGACCTGTGGGAATCTCCAGACGGAATAATTTACTTTACAGACCCTTATTATCGAAGAGACTATTGGCATGAAGACGATCCACGTACTATACAAGCCAGCCAGAAAGTCCAAGGCCTGTATATGTTCAATCGCGTTACTGACGCTTTAGTCCTGCTGGACAGTACCTTCAAGACACCCAATGGTATAATCGGTACGCCTGATGACAACAAACTATACGTCGCAGATATAGCTGACAAGAAGACTTATGTTTATCATATTGGTCAAGATGGCTACTTATATGATAGAGCCTTGTTCTGTGAGATGCACTCCGACGGCATGACCATAGACCGACATGGAAATGTTTACCTGACTAATGAACAGGGTGTGACAGCATTTGACCCAGCAGGCAAGAAAATCTTGAATATACCCATACCTGAGCCGTGGACGGCCAATGTGACCATCGGAGGCACGGATAGAAAAACCTTGTTCATCACTGCGATGAGTAGGGTATATGGGATAGAGATGAGATGATAGGAAGTGAAATACTATGCAAACAGCAAAGGAATAATTTTAAGATATGAATTTCGCGTTGTCAGGTACGAGATAGAAAAAGCCTGTGCCTATTAGTCAACATTTGATCAGAGCCTATCTACGGATTTTCCCTGAATCAACAGAAAGACGAATAGAAAAAACGCTACACTAATGGATCTCTCAAAACTGTTTTCGACCAAAAATGAGAGGCCATAAGTCCAATAGAGTAGCACCAAAATAGCGGCATGACGTTCACTCCTAAGACTTCTTAGCGGCATGAGCCAGCCGAGCAAAAACAAACTCAAGCCTAATAATCCCGATCGCACCAAGACAAGGATAAACTGACTGTGCGGCAACATTATCGCTGAAGATTGATGCCCTAGCCCTCCGGCTATCCCCTGGGCTTCATGAAGCGCATCACCACCACCGACGCCCAATATCGGTGAATCATGCCATAAGCTGAGGGCAAGCCTATTGCTGATCCGGCGTGCGCTGTCTGAATAATGAGATTGCCCCATGAGCCAGTCATGTTTCATGTATCCGATTTTGGCCTGAAGCGTCGGAAAAAACAGAAAAGCGATAATAGTGGAGATCAACATCGCACCGATCAATTTACTAATCTGTGCGCGGAAACCCTCTCGCTTGATCATCAAAAAAGCTATGATGAATAAACCTGTGTAGCTTATCACCAAGCCACTTCTTGTCGCCATCCAATGCATCATGATAAAAAGGGCTAAAATCCCCAGCAAGACCAGACGGCGATGTTTAAGTTTATATCGTAAATAAACCCAGATCATCGCCAGCAAGACAAAGGCGTTAAACATGCTGTATTTCACATGTTCTATAGGCGTATAAATAGATGCGCCACGACGTATCTGATCCGTAACAGAAGCTATACTAAGCAGGCTATCAAGGCACACAATAGCAGCACTTACAAGCATCACAATAAAGACCCAGTACAGCAATCTCAGCAGATCCTCTTCTTTTAACTTAGGTAAATACCCAAAAACTATAGGCATCAAGGCAAATGGCGCATATATCCGCAGTTGTACCGACCATATAGCTATATTTTCAGAGTTAAAGCCACTTATTAAGACGGCAATAAATATCAGGCCTAGCCATATAGACGAGCCGATCTTCGGTCTTATACCGCCATAAATAGCTCTATAAAGCGCTAACAGTGACCAGAGGACATAAATGATCGTGATCCCGGAGCGGACATAAAGAATAGACGGAACGAAAAGAACGCATAGGAATAGATGGGCGTAATATTCCCAGCAAACAGATGAATTGTTACTTCGTCCAGTCGCGGTATCCACCTTTCATATTATAGATCTCTCGAAAGCCCATTTCGTGCATGATTCGTGCTGCTTTCGTACTGCGAATACTCGTCTGACAATAGACAAGATAAGGCTTCTCCTTATCCAGATCGGATAATAGATCCCTAAAACTACTCGATCGATAATCAATGTTGATGGATGATGGCAGATAGCCTTCTTCCAGCTCGTAATCTGATCGCACATCCAGCACGACCAAGTTATCGGTCATTTCGAGCATTTCTTTTGCCCGATCAATAGAGACTTCAATAATCTCGCCCATTATCAGTCCTTCTCCGTCAACATTACCGGATGAGGGCTTACATGTGCAGACTAGCATTCCGAAGATTATAAAAGAGAGTATATTTTTCATGCATATCAGAATTTAGAAAACAAGTTATCCAGTTTTAATAAAAGCGACAACTGATTATTTCCGCCAGCGAGATGATAACGATTATACGCATAGTCTATTCTTAATAACTTGGTATTAATACCAAATCCCAAATTGAAACCGCTTAAGCTGCGATATTCATCGAGACCGAGCTCACGTCCTCTTCTGTGATCGTAGGAAAAGCGCAGCTGTACACTCCTGGCAGCACCCAATGAAAGTTCACCCCCTAGTCCGATATGTCTAAATAAATTGTCTGTAAATCGTCCTACGCCGCTGATACCATCGCGCTGTATAGTCGGCGTCATCCCGTCAATACGTGAAGTTCTTAAATCCCAGCGCTCCAGGTTTTCCACATTTATGAAATAGCGAAAAGGTACATGCGCAAGCGATTTAGAATAGCCCACTATGAGCGATGTGCGCCAAGTCTCCGGCACAGAAAAATGACTGACAGTACGTCCGACATTCCGCAATATTACATTTACCGCACTATGTGACTCGGGCAATAAATAGTGCGCATTAAGTGTAAGACCCATACCGAATACCCCATAAGTATCCAGCATAGAGCTGACAGCGATTAATTGAGCGCCGACACGCAGACGGTCTTCTATAGTCTTAGATGCACTGATACGCAAGGCGGTCTCCCTGCCGTTAAAAGATCCTAGACGGTTAGAAAATTCGTCCGCTCTGACAAAATCACCGTAGTTAATATACTGCACTCCCCATCCGGTCGTGATGCCCCACTTAGGTAGATGATGTCCATAGCTGGCACTCCCGTATTGTATCCCGGCCAATAGAAAACTATGACTCCATGATAGTTGATTGTGGCTACTGCTATCATACTGCGCCGGACTCGTGAGGGCTATGCTCACATCACCATCTCCCGGCGCGATTACATGACTACCCAATGCCGCGCTTCGCGCACCACCCGGCAAATCTAGAAAATGAAAGGTGCCTATGCCGCCTATCTGCGCCGACACCCGCCCCATCACAGCAGCATATAAGCCGAGCAGTAGGAATAAGCATCTTACCATCCGATTATTCTTCCTTGTCAATGAAAACCACCACACCCGATAGGTGCACCAGGTGGCAAATCAAGATAGTCCGTCACCTTAAAGGTGTCAGGAGACTCTTTGGCAGATTCAAGGAGACGCTTCAATCTGTTGTGTGTGGGCAGATTGCGCAATTGAGCGTTTACGATCTTTTCGGCAGTGGACATTGCCGTAGCTGCGGCGAAAATATCATTTGACCCGGACACAGCTACATTTAACAAGTGATCGAAGAAGATACTTTGTACGAGCTGTTCGATAGCCGATTTATAGGGGTCATTCGATCGGTAGCTGAAGAGATGGGTGGCTATCTGGTCAAGATATTCCTCTAGTTTAAGAGGATGACCGAATGCCGCGTGATGCCTATAAATCCTCGCTAATCTCTCCGGATGCAGAAGTAATCTTATAGCCATATTCGCATAACTTTCTACAGGTGATAAAGCATCGAAATCCCTACTTGTTCTGCTTTTAAAACGCTCTCTGTCGCGTTCATAACCCATTGCCGGCGGCGGAATTAGTGAGAGGATATTCTCAGAAAGCATCAGCTGCTCAGGATCAAGTGACGACAGGATAGCCTGTAATGCTCGCCCTTGGATATTAAGTGATAGAGGCTTGACTTTGTGATCATAAGCGTCGCCTTTGACATAATACTCGTACTCAAGTCCACCTACCAGTTTGGATACAGCTTCGAGCTGATAACGATGCATCAGATAGACAGGCACAAGGACTTTTTCAAGTTCAGAGAGGGGAGTACCATTCGGAATGCTGTTTTTACCAAAGTTTTTAAGAGCCACTTTTCGCACATTGAGTAATCGTGTCATCTCTGCGGTAATATCCTCGCCGTTGTCCCATAAATGTGCATCGGGATGCGAGCCCCCTTCTGCTCTGGCGTCTGCGTCAGAAATATATTTATAGCCTTCTTTCTGGTATGAATTTATAAGTTCGTAAAGTGCTTGATTTTCGTTAGAGCCGGATGGTACTACCATATAACCATACTTTATACTACGCTTGTCCCATTCTCCGATCTTGTTGTCATAAGCCTTGCTAAAATCGAAGTTTCCAAGATCATCAACAGTGATATAAGGGTGAGGATAATCCATCACGGATGATAGTCCGAATGTGCTGGAACTGTAATTATGGGCAAGCCCCAAGGTATGACCTATTTCGTGCGCAGATAATTGTCGCAATCGAGCGATGGCCATTTTCTTCATTTCTTCTGTGTTATCATCTCCAGCTGCGAAAGGAGAAAGGATGCCCTGTGCAATAAGATAATCCTGGCGTACTCTGAGTGAACCAAGAGAAACATGCCCTTTCAATATTTCTCCCGTCCGCGGATCGGTAATAGAACTACCGTAAGACCATCCCCGTGTGCTTCTGTGAACCCACTGGATGACGTTATATCTCACGTCTAGCATATTGGCACCTTCGGGAAGGACTTTGATCTGGAATGTGCCCGGAGCAAATCCTGCGTATTGAAAGGCTTGATCCCACCATGCTGCGCCATCCATCAGGGCTGATTTGACCGGTTCGGGACATCCCGGATCGAGATAATAAATGATAGGATTTACCGCCTCGCTGACAGCTGCATTGGGGTTCTTTTTTTCAAGTCTATGACGGGTGATAAACTTTTTGGAGAGGGGGCTTTCTATGGGTGTGGCATAGTCATAAAACGAGAAGCCGGAATATCCGGAATACGGGTGAAACATTCTCGGCTTATAATTATCATCCGGCAGTCTGATAAAGCTGTGATGTTGACGCACCGTAACTGCCGCGGCGTCTGCGGACACACTGCGTATCCATGCACCTTTCGGCTCTCCGCCAAAGGTCAGTAAGGCTTCCATTTCCGTGTTATCCGGAAACGAATGCAGGCCTTCCGGCCAAATAGCACTTCGGCTCAGATCGACGCGGTAGCTACCTTGTTTAGATCCTTCAAGACGTTGGCTGACGCCATGAGCATCCCGCATCAGAAAACTCGTCAGTTCTATTTCTTGATCATTATTGTTGGTGATAAGGTCAAATCCATGCACCACAGATTGTGCGAAGGCATCTTGCACGGATTTACGCTCTAGAAGATTATCGCTCACCGCACGGAATTTGAGATTGTGCTCCATGAGGAATATTTTCTGACCAAGTCGGGTGAAGTAAACCACCTTGCGACTTCCTAGCTGACCTCTATCCAGCCCTATGTCATTGCTCCCGACCCCGGCAGCAAGCGAACTTACGTAAAGGAAGTCTTTATCGAGTTGATCAGGTGTCAGCCGCAAGAACAGTTTTCCGGTCTTGTCTTCGTATCTGATCGTAAAAAACCCTGATTGCACCTGGCTATAAGCCGAAAAAGAAAAGAGGCCGAGCATCAGGCTTGCTAGAGAGAAAATGCGCTTCATATAGTGAGATATATTGAGTTTATAGGCATAAAAATACTATAATCTTACAAGCTCTCCCGTCTTAACAGCGCGATCACAGGCAAAGGCTACCTTCAGGCTATTGACCGCATCTGCCATGTGATCTGTAAGATCGATATTGTCGCGGATAGCTCGTAAGAAATAATCTTGTTCTCTATTGCACAGTTCTTGGTGATCAGGCTCGTCAGATAGGTCTATCCATTCATCTTTATTGGTGAAGCGGTTATGGTCATCTAGCTCACTGTGATGGAGCAACAAAGATTCTGTCTTAGTATGTGCGTCCACATTGTCGGATTGACCTTTATCTCCGGCATTTTTGGCCATGATAGACACACTTCCTCTCGGCCCGATGACGTCTTTGACAAAAAAAGCATTCTCGCTCATCATAGGACCCCATCCTGCTTCATACCAGCCTACAGAGCCGTCCTCAAATCTTATTTGCAACTGTCCGTAGTTATAGTTGTCTTTAGGAATATCATCTGTTAATCTTACGCCTATAGCAGAAACCCAAACCGGACGCGAGCGTACCATCTGACACATGACATCAATATAATGAACCCCACAATCCACGATAGGGCTGAGGCTTTTCATCAGATTGCGGTGTACATCCCACATGTAGCCCTGACTCTGTTGGTTGAGGTTCATGCGCATGACAAGTGGCTTGCCCAACCCATGGGATAATTCGATAAACTTCTGCCACGAAGGATGATGTCGCAGGATATAACCCACTACTAGCTTGCGATCAGCTCTGATAGCGGCTTGTACAAGTCTTTCTGCTCCCGCTACGGTATCGGCCAATGGCTTTTCAATAAAAACATGACAGCCACGCCCAATTGCTTTTAGGGCATATTCTTCGTGCGTGTCCGGGTAGGTAGAGATACAAACGGCATCAGGCTTGGCAGCTGATAATGCCACATCGACATCATTATAAAGTGGATATACCCCACCTAATTCCTGATTCAATTTGTCTTTACTGTTGCCTCTTGCGACTAGGCCACAGATTTCAAAGCCCGGTGACTGATGATATGCTTGGGCATGTGAAGCCCCCATGTTGCCACATCCGATAACGAGTACTTTAATCATTCAAATCATTTTTTTGCCCTATCATAAATGGTCTTAAACAGTGAAAACTCATCTGTAGTATCATGGCTGGCCTCCCAGACCATAACACCTCCTAGGCCCTTTTTCACAGCCAAGTCCGTTTTGTTGGCGATAGTGATCATGCCATTGTAAAAATGACCATTCCAATAGTCGTCATACGGGCTGGCGCCTGCTTCAAGGAGTTTTTTGTAGCTGAAGCCATAATTTCCAAACCCTTTTTTCGCATAGAATGGCAAGCCTAACACACATTTTTCGGCAGGTAGATTACGATCATTCAACCAATAGTCAATGCACTTTACGGCCAATGAATAGGGTGAATGATGCTTAAGCTCTTCACCACCGTAGTCATTATCATAAACCATGATGTTGATCCAGTCGAGATACGGATAAGATGCTTCTAGTATTCCATATGCCTTCGGTCCGTGGGAGACCACAGCAGCAGTAAACTCTTTTCCCAGAGCGTGTAAGGATTCGTGGTATTTGCGACATAACGCGACAAAATCATCCGCAGATCTGTGATCTTCGTCGGGGTATTCCCAGTCAAGGTCTATACCGTCAAAGTTGTATAGCTTAACCATATCTATAGAACTCTCTACAAAACGCCATTGGCCCTCTTCTCGCTCTGCCATCACATGAAATCGCGTATCATCCCCGCCGCCATCACCGATACCCCAGCCACCTATAGACAAGAAAACCTTCACATTGTGCGCGTGAGAACGGTTAATTAACGCTGTTACGTAGTCCGGTTGACGTAGCGGCAGTAATGTATCTCCGGACTTAGCCGGGATAGCAAACGAAAAATTAATATGCGTCACATACGCGAATGGTATGGAGTCAATATTCGTACTAGGGGTACAATAAGCGATAATCTTAAATTCCGACTGTGCTCCGCTTGTTAGTGCGCTAAGCAAAAAAAATGCGAGAAAGAGCTGCTTATTCATTTCAAGTAATTGATGTAAACAAATGTAACTAGTCCTACATGACACGCCTCAGTTCCGCTATCCTTTTTTCTGAAGGATGTTATATTTCCTATGACTTCGGAAGGTGGATTATTTTTTATGCATAAATTTATTCCTCTCGACTCAGGCCGAGGCATGTATTTGAGAGGGCTATTTTTTTTCAACTACCGGCTTCACCCGTGGCTAGAAATTTTTGACCACGAAAGGGTCGTCAGTAGATCGTTATCATTATTGTGGAAATTGTAATACACAGGATGTCATTCAAGCCTTATACATTTACAAGATGAAAACTAAATTAAGTGCTTGGATCATGGCAATGCGCTTAAGGACATTGCCACTGGCTACAGCGGCTATAGCGCTTGGTATTTTATTGGCTTATCCCATTTGTGGGATCAATGTGCCTATCATGCTGCTGACTTGGCTGACAGCAGTCGGCTTACAGATTCTCTCCAATATCTCAAACGATTATGGTGATAGCATTCACGGTGCAGACTCCGGTGCTCGCCGAGGGCCACAGCGCGCTGTTCAGGCAGGATTGATTACGGCAGAGGAGATGAAAGCTGCGATGTGGTTGCTTGCGGGCTTAGTATTGGGTGCAGGGATAATATTGGTCTTCATGGCCTTTGGAGAGACTTCTACGCGTGTTTTTTTTCTTGCCATAGGTATCTTGAGTATTGGCGCGGCGATTAACTATACGGTAGGCGCGAAGCCGTATGGATACATGGGTTTGGCAGATCTCGCTGTGCTCGTGTTTTTTGGGCTGGTGGCGGTGATGGGCAGCTATTATTTACAATGTCAAAAAATACATTTTGCACTCGTATTGCCAGCTGTTACAGCGGGCTGTCTTTCTATTGCAGTATTAAATATCAATAATATTCGGGACATAGCATCGGACGCACAAGCCGGTAAAAAATCAATACCTGTGCGGATAGGCCGCAGTGCAGCGGTAAGATACCATGGGCTTTTACTAACATTGGCGATAGCCACAGCAGCTATTTTCGTTTTAATGGATTATCGACATCCATGGCAAGGGCTATTCTTGATTCCTACACCATTGTTGATAAAAAACTTTACGGCCGTGAAGAATATCCAAGACGCTCAGACCCTGGATCCTTACTTAAAACAACTTGCGCTGAGTGCATCACTATTGATGATCTTGTTAGGCCTTGGTCATGTCTTTTCTTTCTGAAATCTATAGAAACCAATAAACTTGATTGGATTAGCTTTGTGGCTATTTTTTAAATCGAGATATACATGTATAGGACGCACAATTGTGGTGAGCTAAGAATAAACCATGTCGGACAAGAAGTATCATTGAGTGGGTGGCTGCAAGTTAGTCGGGATTTTGGCGGAATGACCTTTATAGACCTCAGAGACAGGTATGGTATCACGCAAGTGGTATTTAATATGGAAGATGATGCTGCACTCTGTCAGCAAGCGAGAAAGTTAGGAAGAGAAGATGTTATTATGGTTACGGGAGCGGTTCGCGAACGCTCCAATAAAAATCCCAATAGGGAAACAGGAGACATTGAGATAGCCGTAAGTGCACTTCAACTCCTCAATGTATCAAAAGTACCTCCCTTTACCATCGATGATGACACGGATGGTGGTGATGAGCTCAGAATGAAATATCGCTACCTAGATATAAGGAGACCACTAGTAAAGGAAAACCTAATCTTCCGCAGTAGGCTGGCTGTAGAGACACGCAAATACCTGAGCGACCAGGGATTTATCGAAGTGGAAACACCTATGTTGATCAAATCAACACCTGAAGGCGCGAGGGATTTTGTTGTTCCAAGTCGCATGAATCCGGGACAATTTTATGCACTACCACAATCACCCCAGACTTTTAAGCAGATATTGATGGTCGCCGGGATGGATAAGTACTTCCAGATCGTGAAATGCTTCCGGGACGAAGACCTCAGAGCAGATAGACAGCCGGAGTTCACACAGATAGACTGTGAGATGAGTTTTATTACTAGAGATGAGATATTGGAGACATTCGAGGGGCTGACAAAACATTTATTCCAAGCGCTTAAGGGCATCAATCTGCCGGACTTTCCGGTGATGTCTTATGATGATGCTATAAGCAAATATGGCTCAGATAAGCCTGACACACGATTTGACATGCAGTTTGTTGAATTAAATGATATAGTAAAGGGGCATGGTTTTTCGGTATTTGATGATGCTGAGCTGGTTGTCGGGATATGCGCTAAAAACAGAGCTGTCGAACTATCAAATAAAGACTTTAAAGACCTTACTGCCTGGCTTCAACGTCCACAGATCGGCGCCAAAGGTCTCGTCTATGTAAAATATGAAGATGATGGAAGTATCCGCTCCTCTGTAGGTAAGTTTTATAATGATGATCAATTAAAAAGCTGGGCAGTTAAATTTGGAGCAGAGAAAGGCGATGTGCTCTTTGTGCTGTCGGGAGAGGCAGAAAAAACACGTAAACAGCTCAACGAACTCCGATTAGAGTTGGGACGTAAATTTGGCCTTATCAAAAATAATGATTTTAATCCCCTATGGGTAGTGGACTTCCCCCTTCTAGAATGGGATGAAGACTCTCAAAGGTTTCACGCGATGCACCACCCGTTTACATCTCCTAAAAAATCGGATCAAGAGAAGATGTTACACGGCGATCACGAAACGATGAAATCCCTCAGAGCAGATGCCTATGATCTTGTTATCAATGGTGTAGAGATAGGGGGTGGATCGATACGTATTCACGACAGAGAACTGCAATCGCGAAATTTTGACCTTCTCGGATTTACGAAAGAGGAGGCGGAGGCGCAGTTTGGCTTTTTACTCGGGGCGTTTGAATATGGAGCACCACCACACGGGGGAATCGCTTTCGGCTTTGACAGATTGTGTGCGGTGATGTCAGGACAGACGAGCATACGCGATTTCATAGCTTTTCCTAAAAACAACCAAGGACGCGACATGATGATTGACGCACCCAGCCCCATTACCGATATTCAGAAGCAAGAATTGTGTATAATGACCACGATGCCAATATCTGAAAAACACTCAGGCTAAAAACTTGTTTGGGCAATAGATGAGTCAAGAATACATTGAAATAATAGGCGCTAGAGAGCATAATCTCAAAGACATCGACGTAAGCATACCACGCAATAAGTTAATTGTCATCACGGGTATCAGTGGGAGTGGAAAGTCTTCTTTGGCATTCGATACGATCTATGCAGAAGGTCAGCGCAGATATCTAGAGACATTCTCTAGTTATGCGAGACAGTTTCTGGGTAAAATGGAGCGACCTGATGTAGAAAAAATCGAAGGACTTAGCCCTGTCATATCAATCGAACAAAAGACAACAGGCTGGAATCCTCGGTCAACAGTGGGGACGACTACGGAGATTTATGATTTTTTGCGCTTGTTATACGCGCGCATTGGTGAAGCCTATTCTTATGTCAATGGCAATCGCATGGTTAAGTTTTCGGAAGAAAAGATCATTCAGACCTTGCTAGAAAATTATGAAGGCGCGAAGATCGCTATGCTTGCCCCGTTAATCAGAGCGCGAAAAGGACACTATCGGGAGCTCTTTGACCAAATGCGCAAGAAGGGATATACGAAGGCTCGAGTAGATGGAGAGATAGTGGATATCGTACCCAATATGCAGCTCGACAGATACAAAACACATGATGTCGAGATCGTAGTCGATCGTTTTACAATAGAAGCAGCAAAGAGAGAACGTCTAGCCTCGTCTCTTCAGATAGCCTTTAAACTAAGCGAGAACTTTATACAGATTTACAACTACACCACGGAGGAGGTAATACCGTTCAGTAACAAGCTGATGGATCCGGAATCGGGTATTTCCTATGAAGAGCCATCGCCCAATACCTTTTCATTTAACTCGCCCTATGGGGCTTGTCCGCATTGTAAGGGATTGGGGCAGGTGAATGATATTGATATGGAGAAGGTCATTCCCGAAGATAATTTGAGCATAAATAAAGGGGGTATCAAGCCATTTGGCGAAGCCAGAGACAATACTACCTTTAAACAACTCAGGGCACTTGCCAAAAGATACGGATTTACCCTATCAACGCCGATAAGAGAAATTCCCAGCGAGGCACTGGATATCATACTATTCGGTGGGCAGAAAACATCCGGGGTCTACATTCCTCGTACACCACATGACTTCATCTATGATCTGGCGGAAGAAGGCCTTTCTAAAATGCTCAAGAGATGGTATGAAGAATCAACATCGGAGCGCACACGCGCATGGGCAGAAGAGTTTATGATGGTCGCCACATGTCCAGAATGTCACGGGTATAGACTGAAGAAGGAATCTCGTCATTTTAAGCTGGCAGGCAAGCATATAGGCGAGCTAGGAGAAATGGATCTTACTGAGTTAAAGGAATGGATCGACGTCTTACCTAAGTTTATAGATAAAAGACAGAATGCTATCGCTGTCGACGTGATAAAAGAGCTACAATATCGAGTGGACTTCCTGTTACAAGTAGGCTTGGATTATCTCAGTCTTAACAGACCTAGTCGCACATTATCCGGAGGAGAAGCGCAACGTACGCGGCTGGCTACACAGATAGGTTCGCAATTGACGGGTATAACCTACATCATGGACGAGCCAAGTATCGGGCTGCATCAGCGAGATAATCAGAAATTGATAGAGGCGCTTAGAGACTTGTCATCAATCGGCAATACGGTTATCGTGGTCGAGCATGATAAGGATATCATGTTGGCCTCGGATTATCTTATTGATTTGGGGCCGGGAGCGGGTATTAACGGGGGCTGGGTGATAAGCGAGGGTACGCCAAAGGATTTTTTGAAAAAGAAAGGTGCTACAGCCGCTTTTCTCAGCAACCGCGAAAGAATTAACTACTCCTCAGCCAGAAGACCCGGCAACGGCAAAGAGCTAATACTTTACGGTGCGACAGGTCATAACCTTAAAGATGTTACGCTGCGTATCCCTCTGGGTAAATTCATCTGTGTAACCGGGGTGTCGGGAAGCGGGAAGTCCTCATTGATAAACGGTACACTCTATACGGCCTTACGCAAGTACTTTTATAATAGCGCACAGAGACCATTAGCCCATGATCATATCGAAGGATTGGATCTGATAGACAAGGTGATAGAAATAGATCAGTCTCCAATAGGGAGAACTCCGCGGTCCAATCCGGCGACATATACCAAGTTATTTGATCCGATAAGAAAGCTGTTCGCGGATTTACCTGAATCGAAAGTACGGGGTTACGAGCCGGGCAGATATTCGTTTAACGTTAAAGGGGGGCGATGTGAAGTGTGTGAAGGTGGTGGCAAGCGACTGATCGAGATGAATTTTCTACCCGATGTGTATGTTGACTGTGAAGCCTGTGACGGGAAAAGATATAATCGAGAGACACTCGAGATCTTGTATAAAGGGAAGTCTATTGCGGATGTGCTTGATATGCCTGTTGATGAGGCGGTTGCGTTTTTTGCGGCGATTCCAGCCGTCTATCGCAAGCTCAAGACGCTTCAAGATGTCGGGCTCGGCTATATCACCCTAGGGCAACAGGCGACAACCTTGTCGGGCGGAGAAGCACAGCGGGTAAAATTGAGTGAAGAGCTGAGCAAAAAAGATACAGGCAATACGCTATATATACTCGATGAACCTACCACCGGATTACATTTTCAAGACATAAGACTTTTGCTCGATGTGCTAAACAGGCTTGTGGATAAGGGCAATACCATTGTTGTGATCGAACACAACATGGATATCATCAAGGTGGCAGATCATATCATCGATGTAGGCCCAGAGGGTGGCAATCGCGGAGGACAAATTGTATTCGAAGGAACCCCCGAGGCACTTGTAAAACAAAAAAACAGCCACACGGCCTTTCACCTCAAAAAGGAAATGGAAGACAACACAATCGAATTAACCAAAAAGAAGTCCACAAAGAAGGCAAAAAAAGAAAGCCTGTAAAATGCAGGGTACAGGCTTTCAAAGAAATATGCGTTATGCTTACTATTTTTTCTCTCCCACTAAGGTTGTTACACAACCATCATCGTCAGGGACGGTGATCGTTAACTTGTTCTTAGAGAGTTTAGCATCACTTATCTCGCAACCATCTTGATCGCAAATGGTCAACTTTCCGTTCTCTAGCGTGTAAGTTCCCGAGGCTGTAATTGTTTGAGAAAACAATGTTCCAGCGGAAATTTTCATATTGGAAGAAAAGGTTCCATTGGCAGTAAAGCTAAAAGTGCCTTCGATGCATACCTGGATAGCGTCTATCAAGGCACATCCGTTTTTGTCAAGATTAGGTGCAAAATTATCTTCAGGGTCGTTACATCTTTCTGTTTTAAGCGAAACGATTTTGTACGTGCCGACGATGTCATCACTGTCCTTGCTACAACTAGAAAATAATACAGATAAACAGAAAATAAATAATAGGGAAAAACGAGTCATAATTAATGATTTATACAGTTAACAATGGCATTATAACGATGGAAAGGAGCAGAGTGTATATCACAAAGGAAAAAACGCAAACAAAAAACGCAAACAAAAAACGCAACATTACGGACATTAAACCGTCTACCTTCCTCTCGAGGAACAAAAGAATAAACCAACAATATTCATCGCAGAATTAAGTTTTCGAGAAGAGGAAATAAGAGATATATTTATGAATATCCCCTTAGCTAAACTTTTGTCATTACCATTCATTGGAGTAATCATCTGGTTTTTCTTGAAAAGCAATCAAGATTATACGCGCGAAGCTGTGTGGATGTTGATTGTCCCCTTGATCATTCTATCTGTCATGTATGTTTTTCACCACCAGATAAATACATGGTGGTGGAAAAAAAGACCTCCCGCATTACCCAAAAAACTAGTGAGTCTTCTCGCACATCTCAAACCTGAGATATCGATGTGGCCTCAACACGAGGCATTGAAATTTATGGATAGATTATCGGTCTTTATCCATACCAAGACTTTCGTCTTAAAAAGAGAAAGAGATTACGATGTCGAGGAGGATATGAAAGCCTTGATGGCTTACGAGTTCATCCGCACGTCCATGGACGAGGCAGACTTTTTGCTCGAACATTACGATCAGTTCATATTATATGATCATCCTTTTGGCACGCCGGACAAGTACTATCTACACTGTATGGAGATACAACAAGAAGATGGTGTTATTATTATGTCACGAGAACAGATGCTCAATGGTTTGCTGAGTCCGGCAGAACACTTTAACATTGCACTCTGGGCTGCGCTCCAAGCGAACCGAAAAAATCTATCCCCACGAAGTGTCGACACACTTGTTCCCATCGATGCCCACCTACTTGAGCTGCTTGGCATTGATGAAGA
Organism: uncultured Saprospiraceae bacterium; assembly: GCA_964396595.1. Lineage (GTDB taxonomy): Bacteria > Bacteroidota > Bacteroidia > Chitinophagales > Saprospiraceae > CAYNFR01. The sequence continues at coordinate 19,109 of CAYNFR010000002.1, forward strand.
AAAATTTCGACTTTACACAGGAGAGGATCATGTTGTAGAAGAAGATGTACTTCTTTATGCACACTATATAGATGTTGTACAACCTTATCCAGAAAAAAAAATATTGTAACTACTCAGCACTATGCGCTCAAAGCATAAGAATTAGGCAATTTATGTCAGACGAAGCTCTTTTTAGAGCTAAGAGTAGCGCTATTGACGAGAAAGTTACAAAATATTAAAAACGATCCGTTAGTCTTAGCCAGCAGTTATACGCGCAGATGATAGTCTGTATTTCTATCTTTGCCAGCTTAAAATGAAAAGATTTGAAGGTCACTGAATATTTTGAGAAAGCGCAGAGCACATTGGTTTCTTTTGAAGTACTGCCACCTTTAAAAGGGGGTAGTATGAAATCCATTTTTGACACACTCGATCCGTTGATGGAGTATAAGCCTCCATTTATTGATGTAACCTATCATAGAGAAGAGTTTATCTATAATATGCAGGCTAGTGGCTTTTATGAAAAAATAGCCATTCGTAAGCGTCCGGGCACGGTGGGCATCTGTGCCGCCATCATGCATCGCTATGGTGTAGATGCAGTGCCGCATTTGATATGTGGAGGATTCAGCAAAGAGGAAACGGAGAATGCATTGATTGATCTTGCCTTTCTCAACATCAACAATGTGCTAGCCTTGAGAGGTGATGCGCGCAAGTTTGAGGACAAGTTTAATCCCGAAGAGGATGGACATCATTATGCGCTTGATCTGGTACAGCAAATCACAGCGATGAATCAGGGTCATTATCTCGACAAGAGCATAGAGAATGGTGCGCCTACAGATTTTTGTATAGGCATAGCCGGTTATCCGGAAAAACATTTTGAAGCGCCGAATTTTGAAAGTGATATTCATTTTACAAAGAAGAAAATAGAGGCCGGCGCTTCCTACATTGTAACCCAGATGTTTTTTGACAATAAGAAGTACTTCGAATATGTTGACCGCTGTAGAGCTGCCGGGATCAATGTCCCTATAGTGCCAGGGCTTAAACCGATAACCCGTAAGTATCAGCTCAATAGTATCCCTCGACACTTTTTTATAAATTTACCGGAAGAATTAGTCAAAGCTATTGTCAAGGCTAAGGACAATAAAGAAGTCCAGGAAGTGGGTGTGGAATGGGCTATTGCCCAAAGTAAAGAACTAAAAGCGGCCAATGTTCCTTGCCTTCATTATTACACGATGGGCGACTGGAAAACCACCAAAAGGATATTAGATGCCGTGTTATAAGGGAAAATAACGTTATTTACATATTTTTCCGGCAAGCTTAAATGGACATAGTTACCCTCATTACAGATTTTGGTATGCGCGATTATTATGTCGCCTTGCTCAAAGGGGCAATCTTAAAAGAAAGTCCGCAATGTCGTTTTATTGATGTTACACACGACATTCCCCCTCAGGATATTATGGAAGCCGCATTTTTTTTAAAAGGGGTGTTTCGAAAATTTCCTAAAGAGGTCAGACATGTCGTCGCGGTCAATAGCTGCTATTCGCCGTCGGCGCAGTTTATCTTTTTTGAAAGAGAAGGGCACTTTTTTATCGGCCCTAACAACGGTGTTTTCTCACTAGTATTCGATGATCTACATGAGAGCGAGATAAGAGCTTATCCGGTTATTAACGGAAGTGACAGTCTTTACAATAATGTAGCCAATATTCTAAGACTACTAGTCGATAATGACTGGAAGGATGTTGGCGAGGATCTCGCCAAGCTTGATACAAGGATTAATCTTAAGCCCGTTATTACCTCGCGAGAAATCAGAGCAACGATCGTTTATGTGGATCATTTCGGCAATGTGATCGTTAACCTCGACCGCAAGAGCTTCGAAAAAGTTCGCGACGGACGCAACTTTAAAATTTACTACAAGACAAGCGATCCAATAACTCGTATTTCTGCTAAGTTTAGCGATGTGGGTATCGGCGAAGTATGCGCTTATTTCAACGAAGTGGATCAGCTTGAGCTGGCCATTAACATGGGTAACGCCCACGAGCTGCTAGGCTTGAACAAAAATGAAATGATTCAGATAAACTTTGAGTAAAGGCATGATAACACGGATTGTAAAGATGCACTTTAGAGATGATGCTGTCGGGACATTCAGGATGATTCTTAAGGAGAAGAGAGCCATTATAGCTAGCCAAGAAGGATGTCTATCATTACAGATCGTAGTGGATAGTGCTGCTCCTTACATTATATTTACGATCAGCGAATGGGTATCAGAGGCGCATCTGGAGCGATACCGACAATCTGCGTTTTTTAAAGAAACATGGGCTTTTACTAAATCTCTTTTTGCACAAGAGCCTCAGGTGTGGAGCACTGTGGATCTTACTGATTAATAGGGTTATGACGAGGATAGAACTAGATCACTATGACATATCAATAGGAAAGGCCTCTATGGCGCTAAGTGAATATTTGCGTCAGCATAGATATCCTAAGCTTGCTGTGATATGTGATAATAATACCCGCAGACATTGTCTCCCGCGCTTGATTGACGCACTCCCTGAGGAGTTTCTTATTATTGAAATACCAAGCGGAGAAGCGCATAAATCTATCCATACATCTAGCCAGATATGGAATCAACTAGTTCTCGCGCGGTTTACACGGCAAGACCTTCTTATCAACCTGGGAGGCGGGGTGATCGGCGATATGGGCGGATTTGCTGCCTCATGTTATATGCGCGGACTGGACTTCATTCAGATTCCGACGACTTTGCTGTCGCAAGTAGATGCATCTGTAGGAGGCAAATTGGCTATAGACTTCGAAGGCTACAAAAACATGATCGGCCTCTTTCAAGACCCTAAAGCAGTCTTGATAGATCCGGATTTTCTAGAAAGCTTACCTTATGAAGAGCTTAAGAGCGGCTATGCCGAAATGATCAAGCACGCACTCATCAAGGATAAAACTTCATGGGAAGAGATGGTCGCTGCCAGTGATAAGTGGCAGAGTTATATCTCACTAGAGAATATCTACACATCCGTATTAATTAAAAAAGCCGTCGTTCAAGCAGATCCTAAGGAAAAGGGTTTGCGAAAAATATTGAACTTCGGACATACCATAGGACACGCGATAGAATCTTATTCGCACACCATTGGTGTTCCCTTGACGCATGGACATGCTATCGCCATAGGAATGATGGCGGAAGCTTATCTATCTAAGAAATTAACAAGTCTGTCGGCGGATAATTATAGAACGATTATTTCCTATCTTGTCAGTATATATGGAGATGTGCCTAGACAATACCTTGAAAACCCCACGGCCTTGATTGAACTGATGAAAGGCGATAAGAAAAATCAGCATGACAGGTTTAACTTCTCCTTACTCGGGGGCATAGGCGTGTGTTATATAGACATAGATGTGGAGACAGGCTTACTAAAAGAAAGTTTAGCAGACATTCCGCAGCGTGTGGGGATCTAGCTTGACGATAGACCTTTTATAAATAATCGTCCTTTAAAAACTATATAAGTTATTGAATATTAACAATGTATTGCTGTATTTAGGACGATTAAGCTGCAAGAAACAGTAAATTTTTCGAGTAAACCTTGCGATATTTTCACTCCATAGTAAGGTTAATTATCCCTTGTATCACTTACTCGTCAAAACCACTAATGCAATATTGATATGCCATATGGTTTACATTCGACAAGGTATAATTTGCTCCGCAAGGCTTTCTTTCGCTATCTGATGGTCACCCCGACGAGCTACCGCCCCTTTCCAAGAGGAACTACAAGCTTTATAGCATATGCCAAGAACAACGAGTAAGTTATTAATAGTTAACGAATTTAAATCCCGAAGGGATGACAGGATTATAGCAATTATTGTTTAAAACATAATAAAAAACCCGAAGGGGTGACATTCTGCACCCATTTGCGTTATATGCGGGAGAAATATGACCACTCAATACCAGTTCCTTTTTATGTCTATAGCTAATTCAAAATCAGCCGCCAAGGCATTTTGTCATTCTCTATCTCGTATCTAACGGCACGAAATTTATATATTGAATTATTCCTCTACCGATATTATGTCCCTGAAGGAAAATTTTTTGAAGAGATCTGAATCGTTGTAGAAAGAGTAAACGGAATTTTAAAAGAAGAATATTTAGATACAGAGCAAATTAAAACGGTAAAGGAAGCTATTGCTTACTTGTATAAAGCAATGAAACTGTACAACAACAAACGGACCTCACATGAGTATCAGCAACTACACTCCCGATGCGGTTCATTATGCAACAGAACCTGTTCAAGTGAAGCGATTGTGGAAGAATTATTATCCGAAGAAGAAAGCAACGGTAAACTCATATCAGGACTAAAATTAACTTTGTAAATGAATAACAGGATTAACAATAAAAACGGTAAACTTTTTTCAGGACGAGTCAGTAGTTTAAATATCAACAGTTGTTTAGGATGCTTCACCTTAAGCAAGTATGATCCGATCAATAAGCACTTTTCAGCTTGTAATCATCATTTACGGAGTGACACCTTTTAATGTGTCACTTTAAAAGCCGTATAAGTCATATGCTTGCTGACTAAATGTCTTAAGGGCAAGTTGATAATTCGACATCTCTGGTAGCATCATAATTCCCCCTTTCTGACATACCTTTGATCATCAAGCGTGAAGTATATGACTAAAGTAAATGTTGGATTAATACAGATGAGCTGTGTCGGGGACAAAGAGGCGAACTTGGGTAAGGCGATAGACAAAATTTGTCAAGCGGCATCAGAGGGTGCACAGATAGTCTGCCTTCAAGAGCTCTTCACCTCACTATATTTTTGTGATGAGGAGGATTATGACAATTTCAAGTTAGCAGAAGCTATTCCGGGCCCCTCCACAGATAGACTGTCTCAGGTCGCACAAGAATATAATGTGGTGATAATCGCCTCTCTGTTTGAAAAGAGAGCACAAGGCTTATATCACAACACCACGGCGGTAATCGATGCCGATGGCAATTATCTTGGCAAATATCGCAAGATGCACATACCTGATGATCCATCGTATTATGAGAAGTTCTATTTCACACCCGGCGATCTGGGTTATAGAGTATTCGACACGAAATACGGCACTATCGGGGTGTTGATCTGCTGGGATCAATGGTATCCGGAGGCGGCGCGTATTACCGCATTGATGGGTGCAGAGATTCTTTTTTATCCTACGGCAATAGGCTGGGCCACCAGTCAAGACGAAGAGACTAATCAAGAGCAGCACAATGCATGGCAGACGATTCAACGCAGCCATGCCGTAGCCAATGGTGTGCATGTAGTCAGTGTCAATCGTGTGGGTTACGAGCAGGATGGTGCCATGAAGTTCTGGGGAGGGTCATTTGTTAGCAACCCATTCGGCTCTGTATTGTACAAGGCCTCACATGATGCAGAAGAAATTCAAGTTATGACCTTAGACTTATCTTTAACCGATCGATACCGCACACATTGGCCGTTCATGCGTGATAGAAGAATTGATTCTTATCAACCGATTACGAAGCGGTATATCGATTAAATACGCATTGATCTATAGAAACTTATTGCTTAAATTTATGCTTCATATTTGCTTCAGCACAGATTTTTTCGACAACGAAACTAAATTGGCCGGCTATGCCGCTAATAGGCAGAAAAGATCGATTATTTATTTACACTACCAAGGTCTAATGCAAAATCAAGCTTAAATGTCATTTCTACAAAGAACAGATATCGCCACCCCTCGAAAACAGGGGTATTTTTTTCCGCCGGAATGGTATCCCCACCGGGCGACATGGCTCAGCTGGCCGCACAAAGAGATGAGTTGGCCGGGCAAAATAGCGTCCATTTATCCGAAATATGCGGCTTTCATCGGCTATTTAGTTCAAGGAGAAGATGTATGCATCAATGTTCGTGATGAGAATATGGAGGCAAGTGCCAGAGTACATCTTGAAAAAGCGGGCGTGTCACTAGATCGCGTATTCTTTTATCATCATCCCACGAATGATGCCTGGTGTCGCGATCATGGACCGGCATTTCTAATACATCCCGAAGGACATCGTGCGATCATTGATTGGGGGTTTAATGCATGGGGGGGCAAGTACCCTCCTTATGAGCTCGACGATGTGATCCCCAGTCTGGTAGCGAAGGCGCTATCCTTACCTTGTTTTTATCCAAATATCATCATGGAAGGTGGTTCTGTCGAATTTAACGGAGCAGGTTCTTTGTTGACAAGCAGATCGTGCTTGCTCAATCAAAATCGCAATCCCCATCTCAACCAAGAACAGATAGAATCATACCTGAGAGAGTTTTACAATGTTGATCAGATCCTGTGGGTCAGCGATGGTATAGTAGGAGATGATACGGATGGGCATATAGATGATACCATCAGATTTGTAAATGCAGACACTGTAATAACTGTGATCGAGGAGGATCGCGATGATGAAAATTATGAGATACTGCAACAGAATCTCCGAGAACTCAAGGCCATGCGTTTAATTAACGGAACGCAACTCAATATAGTCGAAATCCCTATGCCCAGCCCTGTGGTCTATGAAGATCATAGACTGCCAGCGAGCTACGCTAACTATTATATTGCCAACAAACATGTGATCGTGCCGACTTATCGCTGTCCTCAGGATGATAAAGCGCTAGAAATCATCCAATCGTGCCACCCTGAGCGGCAGGTAGTCGGTATTGACTCGACAGATATTATCTGGGGACTGGGAAGTTTTCACTGCCTAAGTCAGCAAGAACCAATGCCTTTGATCAAGTAATAAAAATGAAAAAGGTGCTTCATAGAAGAAGCACCTTTTCTATAGACTTGATATTCAAAAATTACCTAAAGGCATCAGGACGCTCGGTGAGTTTAATTTTTATTTTCTTGTCTGCCCCTGCCCTGAGCACACTTATCTCAATCGTATCAGCAGGATCAAAGAAATATAGTATCTGTAGCAGATCATCCGTCTTTTTTATGCGAGCACCATTAACGCTTGTTACGAGATCGCCTTTCTGTATACCTGCTATTCCGGCAGGGCCTTCAGCGGCTACATCCTCGATAAGCGCCCCATCTTTCGACTCTCCTAACTTCACACCGAGATAAGAATTTGAGGGCTTGTTAAACCGAAAACTCGACATAAACTCTTCCTGATTAAATGGAGATCTGTTAAACCTATCTTCTCTTTCTGATCTGTTAATTCGTGCTCTATCGCGAGCGTTCTCACGATTTTCTAGCATCTGTTTACGAAACTCTTCTCTTCGGTTTATATCCGGAAAAATAAATTCCTCCTCGTCTGTGGTGGTAAAAATCTTAACTCGCCGTCTGGGCGTTTTATCGAAATCTACCTGAATGCCGGCCTCGTCCAGTTTTTGTTTGATATCTGCCGGCATGATTCCCTCATCTTCCCAAGCAATCACTTGCTCGTCATCACCTGTTATAACCCTCACGGTGATGTATCTCATACCATCTATTTCGTTAATCTCCGTATTTACTTGTTTTTTGATCGTGGATCTTTTGCTATCATTATCTTGTGAAAAGATAGGATAAGCGAGCATCAGCCATACTGCCAAGAAAAGGATGTTTCTCATAAATGAATGATTTTAGGTTTGATAATTTCTCAAAGCTAAAGTGTTTATAAAGACCGTTTACTTAAGAAAACATTAAAGTGTTGAGAAGTTGAAAGAAAAACGCGCGAAGAACTTTAGCCCTAAGCCCTACTATCCGGGCGGAAGCAAAGCCATGAGTGAATTTGTGAGGGCAAGGATGCAATATCCGACACAAGCTATCAATGCAGGTGTAAACGGTATAGTAATAACCAAGCTTGACATAGATTTCACCGGTAACGTGAGGTATGTAAGAATCATATCCGGCATTGGCTATGGTTGCGACGAAGAAGCAATGCGACTTTGTCGGCTTTTAAAATTTGCCGTTGATCAAACACCCAGGAAAGGAAAAGTGATTTATCAGAAAACGATTAATATCCACTTCAACCTTCCGAAGTCGATTGCGCCTCCGAAAGAGACCCATGAAGAGCCAATATCTGAATCAATTGAGATAAATTATTTATTGACCTATGAAAACCATAACAAGCAACCGAAAGAGCCGCCGTCAGCTTTGTCATACACCGTGATTCTACCTGATGATGTCTAATTAATAAGCTCAAGTAGTTATGGACAATCTTTATAGTGATATTGTCCGTAGAAAGTACTATATTTGCACACCGAAAGGGAAGGAGGGAACGGAAGTTCCCTTTTTTTGTACCTGAATTTTTGGATAATGATAGAAGAAGCTTTAGCTAAAGTGCTTAAAGAGCTTTTCGAAAGCGAAGAGTATAAGAGCTGTTTTTTAGTTGAAATAGAATGCAAGCCGAATAACAAGGTAGAAGTATATATCGATTCAGATGAGGCATTAACATTAGGTATATGCCAAAAGATCAGTAGACACTTGGAAGGCTTCATTGATGAAAAAGGGTGGCTCGGCGAGAAATACACGCTTGAAGTTTCTTCTCCGGGAGTAGATCGCCCTTTGAAATATTTAAGACAGTATCTTAAAAATGTGGGGAGGCGTCTGAGTGTTGACACGACAGAAGAAACAAAAGTAGAAGGTAAGCTAGAGGAGGTAAAAGAAGATAGAATCATCTTAAACGAGAAAGATAAAAAGATAGAAATTTTAATCGAAAATATTCATAAAGCACAAGTGATTGTGAGTTTTAAATAAATGATATGAATCTATTAGAATCATTTTCAGAATTTAAGGCCGGCAAAAATATCGACAGGCCGACCATGGTGAGAGTACTCGAAGATGTTTTCAGAACCCTTATCAAAAAGAAGTATGGCACTGATGACAACTTTGACATCATTGTTAACACGACTGGGGATTTGGAGATATGGCGAGTCAGAGAAATCGTGCCTGATGGAGAGGTAACTGATGACAGAGCTCAAGTTTCCATTACGGAGGCCCAAGAAATAGATGAGGATTATGATGTCGGAGAGGAGTGCTACGAGCAGCTCGAACTAGAGGAGTTTGGCAGAAGGTCTGTATTAGCCGCGAGGCAAACACTTCAATCTAGAATATTAGAACTAGAAAAAGACGAGATATACAAGCGGTATTCAGATCGATTAGGAGATATAGTCGTGGGAGAGGTTCATCAAGTTCTTAAAAGAGAGATTCTTATACTTGACGACGTTTCTGGAAACGAGCTCATACTGCCACGCAGTGAAATGATCAAAGGCGATTACTTCCGTAAGGGCGATATAGTCAGGTCGGTAATAAAAAAGGTGGATATGCGCAACAACAACCCTGCAGTTATCATCTCTCGAACAGACAATGCTTTTTTAGCAAAACTTCTTGAGCAAGAAGTTCCGGAAATAGAAGATGGACTAATTACCATTAAGAACATCGTTCGCATGCCCGGCGAAAGGGCGAAAGTGGCCGTTGAATCTTATGATGACAGAATAGACCCTGTAGGCGCATGCGTAGGTATGAAAGGAAGTCGTATACATGGTATTGTGCGCGAGTTAAAGAACGAAAATATTGATATCGTCAATTATACCACAAACCTCAATCTACTTATTCAGAGATCACTAACGCCAGCGAAAGTTACCAATATCAAAATCGATGATGATCGCAAGACGGCTGCGGTTTTCTTGAAGCCCGATCAAGTTTCATTGGCTATCGGCAGAGGAGGGGCTAATATTAAATTAGCCAGTAAATTAACGGGCTACGAAATAGATGTCTACAGAGATTCAGATGAAGAAATAGACGATGTAGATTTGGACGAATTTGCAGATGCTATCGAAGACTGGGTGATCGATCAGCTTAAGAGTATCGGATGTGATACAGCTCGAAGTGTATTAAACTTGAGTAAAGAAGAGCTGATCAGGAGAACGGATCTAGAGGACGAAACAGTTGATGAAGTATTAAAAATCCTCAGTGAGGAATTAGAAGAATAATAGTGCCGTATGGACTATTATAATATTTAAGCGCCCGAAAAAGCGCATTTTTTGAAGAAATTTGTTTTATGTCTTATAGGCTGATAAAAGTTGCTAAAGAACTTAATGTTGGACTCAGTACCATCATAGATTTCTTGCATTCCAAGGGATTTGAGGTGGAAAATAAACCGACAGCTCAGGTAACAGAAGAGATGCATGTCTTGTTGCTGAAGGAGTTTAGCACATCAATTGAGGAAAAATCTAAGGCTGACAAACTGGTCATAGGCAATCGCATAGAAGAAGCCGTTAAACATGAACCAATCCCCAAACAAGCTGTCGCGCCTCCCCCGGTAACGCCAATAGTTTCAACACCCAAGGCTGACGAGCCGGCCAATGTGCCAAAAGAAGAAATTAAAGTAGAAGCACCTAGGCTAGGTTTAAAAATTGTTGATAAAATAAATCTTGATAAGCCGGAGCCGCCGGTAAAAGAAGAGCTTATATCTCCTGAACAAAATCCCGTAGAATCTCTCCCACAAACGCGAGAAAGTCAACCCACTGAGGACTTAGTAAGAGCTAAAACACCTCAGCTGGAAGGCTTGAAAATAAAGGGCAAAATCGACACTAAAAGATTCGAAGAAAAGCCTAAAAAAGCAGTCAAGGAGTCTGCGCCTGTAGCCAAGGATCAGGGTCAAAAAACGAAGAGAAAACGTAAAAAACTTCCGCTAGATAGCGCTAATACACAGAGAGGAGGAGGGGCAAGACCACCTATTCTACCAAAGGGCAAAGTCAAGAAAGAAGATGAGCTAAAGCAAATCAGTGCTAAGGAGATAGAGGATAAGCTCAAAGCCACAATGGCTAAAATCTCCGGTGGCAAAACCAATAAACGTCAACGAATCAGACGTGACAGCAGAGATGTAAGACGAGAAAGACAAGAAGAGCTAGATTCTTCATTGGAGGGGGGAGCGATACAGGTGACCGAATTTATCTCTGTATCCGAGCTTGCTAATTTGTTAGACATTAACGCGACGGATATCATCATGACTTGTATGAACCTCGGTGTCATCGTCTCAATTAATCAAAGACTTGACGCGGAGATAATTGAAATCGTAGCAGAAGAGTTCAACAAAGAAATCGAATTTATCAACGCAGAAGATCAACTCGAGATCGAAGAAGAAGAGGAGGATGCGCCGGAAGACCTTGTCCCTAGAGGTCCGATTGTGACTGTTATGGGACACGTTGATCATGGAAAAACATCTTTGCTCGACTACATAAGAAAAGCGAATGTTGCGGGTGGAGAAGCCGGAGGTATTACCCAGCACATCGGCGCGTATGAAGTAAAAGTCGGAGAAACAAAAGTATCTTTTCTAGATACGCCGGGTCACGAAGCATTTACAGCTATGAGGGCAAGAGGAGCCAAAGTCACAGACGTGGCGATCATTATCATTGCGGCCGATGATCGCATAATGCCTCAGACAAAAGAAGCCATTAGCCACGCGCAAGCAGCTAGTGTACCTATGATATTTGCTATCAACAAAGTTGATAAGCCAGGAGCAAATCCGAATAAGATTAAGGAAGAGCTGTCGGGAATGAATATTCTTGTCGAAGAATGGGGTGGAAAATATCAATCTCAGGATATATCGGCAAAAACAGGTCTAGGTATCCAAGAATTATTGGATAAGATCATCCTCGAAGCAGAAATACTTGAACTTAAAGCTAATCCTAAACGCAAAGCGGTAGGAACAATAGTAGAAGCATCTCTTGACAAAGGCCGGGGCTATGTAACCAAAGTACTCGTCCAAAACGGGACATTGGCTATTGGTGATGTGATCGTTGCAGGATCGCACTCAGGTAAGGTCAAAGCGATGTTTAATGAAAATGGGGAACGCGTCAAGAATGCGGGACCCTCCACTCCTGTCCTAGTCCTCGGACTCAACGGCGCACCACAAGCAGGTGAGAAATTTAAACAAGTTGAGTCTGATCAAGAAGCACGTCAAATCGCATCGAAAAGACAGCAAATCGAACGCGAACAAAGCAATAGAGCAAATAAGCGAATAAGCCTCGACGAAATCGGTCGCCGTCTAGCACTAGGCAATTTCCGCGAATTAAACCTCATAATCAAAGGAGATGTCGATGGTTCAATAGAGGCATTGTCAGATTCATTATTGAAACAATCGATAGAATCTGTTCAAGTAAACATCATCCATAAAGCAGTAGGACAAATCGCAGAGTCAGATGTCTTGTTAGCGAGCGCATCAGACGCGATCATCATCGGATTCCAGGTGAGACCGTCAACAACAGCACGCCAAATAGCAGAAAAGGAAGGTGTGGAAATCAAGTTATACTCGATTATTTACGAAGCGATTGACGAAATTCGCTCAGCGATAGAGGGTATGCTAGAGCCTACAAAGGAAGAGAAGATCACAGCTGAAATACAAGTACGAGAAGTTTACAAAATCAGTAAAATCGGAACCATCGCGGGGTGCTATGTTACTACCGGTACCGTTAACCGCAATAACTACATCCGCGTAATCAGAGATGGAATTGTCATCTATCCTAATAAAGAAGGGGCTAACGGTGAGCTAAGCAGCTTGAAGAGATTCAAAGACGACGCGAAAGATGTTCGTGCAGGTCTAGAATGCGGTATAACACTCAGGAACTTTAATGACATTCAGGTAGATGATATCATCGAAGCGTACGAGATAATAGAGATTAAGCAGAAGCTCAAATAAAATCCTAGAGCAGCCAAAACCTGTATTAAACTTGCCGACGCGTCAAGAAAAAATGGAGCTAGATCGGGTTAAAGACTATTTAGACAAGAAAGTAGCCATCTACAATGCTGCTGCGTTTATTGAAAACGATCCGATATCCATTCCACACCAATACCTAAAGAGACAAGATGTCGAGATCACCGCTTTCTGGACAGCAGTCTTGTCTTGGGGTCAAAGAAAAACCATCATCTCAAAAGCTTCTGAACTCTTCTCCCTCATGGATGGAGATCCATACCTTTTTATTATGGAGCATAAGCCGAAGGATCTTAAAAGGCTGCTCACCTTTAAACATCGAACCTTTCAACCTGACGATACCCTATTCTTTATTAATAGATTAAGGAACATATACTCAGATCATGATAGTCTTGAAGAAGTATTTTTAAGTCGCGATACCATATACGAATCCTTAACGTACTTCAATCAATATTTTTTCAGCGACCCAGCTCATCTTCCCCGGACAAGAAAACACTTGAGTGATCCATCGCGAGGAAGTGCCTGTAAGCGTCTCAATATGTTTCTAAGATGGATGGTAAGAAAGGATACGAAAGGTGTGGATTTTGGTATATGGAATCGTATGTCAATGTCGGATTTGATGATTCCATTGGACATTCATGTGTATAACGTAGCGCAATCACTAGGGATTTTGAAGCGTAACAATGCTGACTGGACTGCTGTGGAAGAACTTACGGCAATTCTGAAAACATGGAATGCGGAGGATCCTGTGATTTATGATTATGCTCTTTTCAGCATTGGGCTTGAAAAAAGGGATTAATACCCCATCCTATCTTGTTTGAGCTATTTGAATTGTTTTACTTTCGCAAAAAATAAGCGCTTATTTTATGGTAAATATCAATGTTTATTGGTTAATCGGGGGTACAGTGGCCTTGCTTTTAGGCGGGCTTATATTAGCATTTACAGTGAGTTTTTGGTATGCATTCCCATTGTTATTGATAGGGATTATTTTGTTAATCGTTTACTTCTTATTTGGCAGTGTGAATAGTGCAGCCAGACAGATTCAAAATGGAGACTTTGCCAAAGCTGATAAAATGCTCAATCTCACTTTAAAGCCTGCTTGGCTTTATGTTACTCAGAGAGCTATTTATTATATCCTAAAAGGATCGATAGCCATGAACAATAAAGATACTTCAACAGCTGAAAGCTACTTTGATCAGGCATTAGGACTGAAATTGCCTACGGACAATGAACGAGCTATGGTTTTACTCCAGATGGCGAATATTAATGCGTCAAAAGGAAAATGGAATACAGCCAAAAATTATTTTAGAGAAATCAAGAAGCTCAAAGTAACAGAGGGAACGATAAAATCGCAAATAGATCAGTTTGACAAAGCCTTACAACAAAGCGGTCAAGCCAACATTATGAGAGGGGGCAGCCCCGGAGCCAATCAGATGATGCAATTGGGCAGTAAATCAAAGCGGAGACGTCCTAGAATGTAGCAGGAGCGGATATGTGCTCAAGAAGTCAACAATTGTGACAATCGGGAAAGTGCTTTTTTTAAATCTTCTTCGGCTGATGAATATGCCTTTATACAATTCTGCTGTTTTTGACGAACCTCGGATATGGTAATGTTCTCTAGCCACTCTAGAAGTGCTTCATTATTCATGACATTCCAGCCGCAATCCGATATGTAGCACCACGCATCACTTTCTTTATTCCCACAGAAAAGGATGGCATGATTAAAATTTAATGCAGCGAGGCTTTTGGATGGCACAGAAATGTGTGTCCACGAAGGCCGCAATATCGATATACTTACATCGATAGAGCTTAATTCATGATCAGTAAGTCGATCCTCAATGAAAAAGACACCCTCAATTTTTTTAATGCTAGCGAGAACAGATTCCGAAAGCTGTGTTTTGATAATAAGTCTCATATCCGTGCGCAGATTCCGAGCAATATTTATTAAAACATTGGGATCGTGCGCCTCTCCCAGGTTTCCTACATAAGCGAGATAAATATAATTCTCTCCTTGATACCAGCATGGTGAATTATTAACAGACGCACGATCATGTTTCTCTTGAATCAAGCCGACCGGGTAAACGATCATTTGCGCTTCGGGGTACAATGAAGAAAGATACGAAGCCTGATTCTTCCCCAGCGCAATGACTATAGACGGTTTAAATCTAGCTGTAAGCCGAGAGTAGATTTGGTTAATAAACCCGGAAGAAGATATAAGCCCGGCTGCACTAAATGCCTGTGGATACACGTCCATGGCCCATAGTATGGCGGGTGTTTTTACCTTTAGAATTGAATAAAATAAAGGCAAAAATGGCGGATCGGTGAGCATAATCACATATTCATAATCTCCTGCCTTTAACAGCGAGCTCATGTCATATGATAGGCGCAGCTCGGAAATTAGTCTTTTTAATTTATGTTTTCCACGATAGGATTTTCGCACGGTCAGAACTGAAAAGATAGGATCAATTTCTTCTGTTTCTGAAATAAAAGTGACCTTACAACCGACCGAGTTTAAATGACGACCGAGATAATGAGCATGAAACCCTGTAGGGGATGTTTCGACACCTATTTTCTTGTTAATAATCGCTATATTCATTTATTCTCGCAAGTCTTTGTCACGTTCCAAGTCTTAAATTTTACTCATCTCGAGGATCTCTCGACAGAATTGTAAATATAAATTAGTGTGCCGTTCGATAGAATACTTGTGCTTTATATGCTGGTATGCATTGTCTGATAATAAGTTTCGGCGCGCTGAATCTGTTTTCAATTCCATGATTGCATGAGCAATCGCAGCAGGATTACGATCACAGATCATACAACACTCTTTCTCCTTGTTCATAGAGCGCAAGTCGCCTATATCAGAGCTAATAACAGGCAAGCCATTGGCCATGGCCTCCCATACGGCCATGGGGCTTGATTCGTGTTCTGAAGCGCATACGTAATAATCCGCTTCATACATTTCGCTTTCAACATCTTCAGTATATCCCTTAAAAGTGACATGATCGCGAAGGTTTAAACCGATTACCTGTTCACATAAAGAATTATAATATCCCTTCTGACTTTCCAATACCGGCCCAAGGATGGTTAATTGTGCATCTTTTTGTCCGTGATGATACACTAAATGACTAATCGCTTCAATCATAATATGAATGCCCTTATTAGGATTGATATATGCTACCGTCATGATGCGCAAGGCTGAAGCATAGTCTCTTCTATCAGAGGCCGGATCATAATTTATTTTGACCGGAGCAGGAATAATACATCCATAAACATGCTTATCATAGGGCTTATAATAAGTATGGGTAACACGCGAGGCATATATTCGATAATTGCTCCACCTAGATAAAATACGATAAGCGAGTATGACCATCCTAGCTTGGTAGGCATCATTCATATGCCAAATCGACGGAGTGCGACTTAAGCGCGATGCTATGATTGCCTTAAACTGCCATGAGCTATTAGCGTGTACGATGTCCGGCTTTTCCTCTTTGATATAGTGATAAAGCCTGCGTACGTCAGGAATAAAAGTCCATATATATCGCCACAAGCCCTTAGTATGTCGAGTGAGCGGTGACAAATCAAGCAGCTCATATCGCAGCCGTTTCTCTTGACATTGATCTTTTAATATGGCTGCTTCTGAAGGAAAACAAAGGATAAAATCCACATTATCTTTTAGATGCTCGGCGACCATGATGATGCGTTTTAGGGCGCCACCACCACGCCACTCTTCGCTCACGACTAATATTTTTGGCAGTCTCATTGCTTTATCCAAGAGTTATCTGTTTCATAACCCATCTTAATGAGTTCATCACCACAATGCCGTGCAAATATTTCACAAGCCTCAACAGAAAAGTAATTTTTCCAATCCCCGACAACTCCTTTTCTTAAAAAACCGTCTTTACTGTCACCAACTTTTGGATCTGATGTATTGCCGAAGGCAAATTTATTTATGGCTTGCGATATGCGACTTGTATCATAATCGACGTGCAATCGTTCACATATATCTGCGATGGTTTTTTCACCATTAGCGGACAAGCTTTCATATGTGCACCATATCAACGAATCATTCCCTGAAGCGTAGAGACCCTTATAATATCCAGCCCAGTTGACTCTTCGACCGGAAATCCGAAAATCTTTGTTGAATAAGTCAATAAACAAGGGAAGACTTTCTTCAACATTTTGATACGGCCTATCACCCAGCGCTCTGCGCCAATATTTAACCGTGTCCGAAACAAAGTTCTCTTCCGAAGCGTACGGTCTAATGAAGTGAAAATAAGCAGATACCATTACATCACGACCATCTCTGACAAGAATTATGGTGCGCTTATTTCCGGGGGGCTTGTTATAATGACTTAAAAAAACACCTCTTTCAGATATGGGAATCATCCTATGTTGATAAAAAGGTATTTCAAGAACATCGCTGAGCAGATTACTCAGCCATGTGCCTCCAGATTTAGGAAATTCGCTGATATAAACATAGCCTGTGTGCCATATAGCATAGTGCCACAATAAATATCGCTGCACTGCACTTGTTTTCACCTCCCAATAAGCCCTTACATCCCTCATCTTGTCTGACTATGTCATTGTTTTTAAACATCAATGTGCGGAATCATGCCGGCGACTTCCTTCCAGAGTGTATCACTGCGATTGACCGGCGCGATAATCGTCATGTCTCTAGACGCAATACGGAGATAATAAGCATGTAAATCGATACCCGTATGAGGGTTGGTGCGTCGTGCACCATATTTAAGATCTCCTTTAATGGGCGCACCCATAGCCGAGAGTTGTGCTCTTATCTGATGAAACCTTCCCGTATGGGGAGAGACTTCAAGAAGATCATATCGGTCAAATTTTTTAAGTAATCGCCACTTAAGAGAACATTGTTTCCATCCATCCCGAGGTTCGTCGGATAATAAGGCTTTATTCCTACGCGTATCTTTCGTAATATGCTGATTTAGCAATCCTTCTTTTTCTGACTGTGGATAAGTGATCGCCAGATACTTTTTTACAATGATATCATTGGAGAGAGATTTTACGACTGCAGGCGTTTTACCAAACACCACGATCCCGCTCACCGGTCTGTCTAGCCTATTAAAGAGGTGCATTCCTTTGCCGACAAGGCTTATTAAAGATGGGTCGCCGGTTTTATCATCTTGAGATGGAATACCTATCGGTTTGTTTACCACCAATAGAGATTCATCTTCATACAGTATTTCTATTTCAGACACTTCCACTACTTGATTTCTTCGTAGTCGATATCTATGGTTTCACCTAGATTATTATTCGGGGGGGGAGGGTCAATTTTCTTGGAAGGGAGAATCATTTTATAAAAAATGAACAAGAGCACACCAATAGAAATAATCTTAAACACAGCTATATATTTAGTCAATCCGAAAAATAGTAAAATTATTCTATACCTTCTTAAAATGGTAAACGATAGAGCTGGCTTTATCGATGTTAATCATGCCGAGAACGGCAGAATAAGTCGCCAAAAATGGGATGGCGAGATAAAACCATTTGCGCTTACGGTATGATTCGCTGATCAAGCAGTTATAGTACGGGTCGAGAGGCAGTGTACTTGTATTGATCAATTCGAAACCTTGATCTTTCATAAAACGTATAAAGCTGTCCTTCGTCCAATGCCACAAATGTCTCGGCACATCATATCCATTCCAATAATCCTTGTAATACTGTGCTTCCACGCAGCGATAATTGGGCAAGGCTATGATGAGTATACCATCATCCAGAAGGATATTGCGCACATTCTTGAGAACAGAAGCCGGATTATAAACATGTTCTAATACATGCCAGAAAGTGACATACCCGAAGTCCTTTTCCATATCCGGTTCGGATAATTGTGACGGGGCAAATATGTCGAGCTTCAAATTTACTTTGCCAAAATTTCTCGCTTTTTCACTGATCTCTATCCCGAAAACTTCGTAATTACGATCCCGCATCGCATTAATAAAGTAGCCCGTTCCAGTTCCGAAATCCAATAGTTTTCGTGGCCTGCTATGCCGCTCCAGCAACTTGTACTTATGCCCCAGCATCAAGCTCCTCGCTATATGATAAAGTCTATTGACAATACCTTCCGAATTGTCACTATGTTCAACATATTCTTCTGTATCATAGTAACGATATGCATCATCCGATGGAGGAGGGTTGCTGATGTATCTAAAAGCACAATTGCCACATTCTTCAAGACTAAAATAGTCTTGAGTAACAAGATGATCGTTGATGTTTAGAATATGCTTCTTAACACTAGAACCGCAGACTATACAAGAATTTATCATATCCTGATATCGATAAAATGTATTGATATGTGAATGAATGCATAATGCAGCTATTTAATACCTTTGTCGAAAATCATATTAGCATTTTTGCTTATAGAAAAACAAAGCTTGCTTTTTAAAGCGCATAATATCAGACAAATGTCCGTTCTCTTTCGGTAATAATTACTATATGAAATTATTTAAATCTCCTTTTTCGATTGTTTCTGTGGCAGTCTTCTTAGTCACGATGACCGTATATTTTTTTACTGCGGAGCGTACGGGTAGTCTATGGGACTGTGGTGAATTTATTTTAGGGGCTTATAAATTACAAGTAGTGCACCCACCGGGGGCGCCATTATTTTTGATAGTTGGACGATTATTCGCCTGGGTAGGAGATCTATTATCGTCTAATCCATCAGATATTGCTTTCGCCGTCAACTTACTCTCTGCCTTATGCACGGCAGCGGGAGCGGCATTAGTCGCACATTTGACAATGTTGCTTAGCAAGATAGTCATGGACCAAAATTATCCTGATAGCGACAACACTTGGTTGTGCGCTGGTGCGGGTCTGGTAGCAGGACTTGCGTCGGGTTTTTGCGCATCTATTTGGTTTTCGGCGGTAGAAGGAGAAGTATATGCGATGTCGACTTTTTTTACCATCTTGACCGTTTGGGCTGTCGTTAAGTGGTACACCCTGCCCAATGAAAACACCCATGACAGATGGCTAGTATTCTCCGCTTATAGTGCGGGATTGTCGGTAGGCGTGCATTTATTGAGCTTGCTAGCTTTTCCGGCATTGGCATTGCTGGTGTATTTTAAGAAGAAGTCGACACATACATATAAGGGGGCTTTTGTCGCTATGATTGCCGGTGGGGCTATCATACCGATCGTTCAGAAGTTCATCATTGCCGGGATACCGGCCTTATGGAATTCGCTAGAGATATTTTCTGTAAACAGCCTGGGTCTTCCCTTTGATTTTGGCGTAATTCCGACACTGCTTATTGTCGCGGGTGTGTTTTATGCGGGCTTCAGGTATGCCGCCAATAAAAATAGTCACCTAGTATCTCTTCTCACCATGGGTGCTCTGATGATTACACTGGGGTTCTCTACCGTCGGGGTAGTCGTAATACGAGCTAAAGCAGACACCCCGGTTAACATGAATGTTCCTTCTGATGCGACAAGATTATTGCCGTATCTGAACAGGGAGCAGTATGGCGAGAGGGCTTTACTATTCGGGCCGCATTATGCTGCATCTCCTATCGGTTATGATAAATCAGACAGAAGAGGAAAGGTAGATTTTCCTCCTTATACGAATGCGGAAATCCAAGATAAAGAGTATCAGGTAGTAGAAGAAAAGATCTCTGCTAAATACAAAAGCTCTGATAAAATATTGTTCCCGCGCATCGGGCATTCAGAATTGGGCAGAGCTGCATTACACGAGCGCTGGTATCAGCAGATTTTCGGGGGAACACCCACCCCTAGTTTTGCCTACAATATTGCTTTTTATCTTAAGTATCAGGTTAACTGGATGTACTTCCGCTATTTCATGTGGAATTTTGCCGGAAGGCAAAATGGTACACAGGGATTTGCTCCTTGGGATAAATCGGCAGGACATTGGGAGTCTGGCATAAAACCGATTGATGAAATGCGGCTGTATAATATGGATCAGCTGCCTAAAACGATGCGTGAACATAAGGCTCGCAATCACTTTTATATGATTCCTATGATACTGGGTCTGCTCGGGCTAGTCTTTCATCTGCGAAACAGCCCTAAAGAGTTCAGTGCGCTATTCGCCTTGTTTTTGATAACAGGAATAGGTATCATGACCTACACGAATCCACCCCCCAATGAACCACGAGAACGTGATTATGTACTGGCAGGAAGTATGTTCACATATAGTATTTGGATAGGCTTAGCAGCACTTGCACTGTTCACCATGATCAGAGAGCGTGCAAAACTAGCCTTCATGCCTTCCACAGCGCTAGCGGTCGGACTGGCGCTTACAGCACCGATATTAATGGGTTCAGGCAATTTTGACGATATGGGTCGTCGGCATCATTATGCATCTCGAGACTATGCGAAGAACTTCCTTAACTCGCTCCAGCCCAATGCGATACTGTTCACCTATGGAGACAATGATACTTATCCATTGTGGTATGCTCAAGAAGTAGAAAATGTCCGAAGAGATGTGAGAATTGTGAACCTCAGCTTGATAGCTGTTGATTGGTACATAAATAAGTTACGGAGAAAGCTCAATGATTCAGAGCCTATAAAACTGACGATTCCTGCTGCCGCCTATCGTGGTAGCAAGCGTAACCAAGTACCATTTTACAATGGAGGTCGGGAAGAAAGACCGTTGGATCTCTCTTCTGTCTTGCGTTTCATCGGAAGTGACAATCAGCTCTCAGCGAGTGGTGGAACGATGACATTTGAGTCTTATATACCGACACACCAGATGTTCATACCCGTTAACATTGATGCAGTCAATAGGCTGGGGCTTATCAGATCTGGAGATTCGGTTGTTATAGAAAATCAGATCCAACTGAATTTTTCTCCCGACAAAGCGTGGCTTACTAAAGACGATCTTGCTGTGATGGATGTCATCGGATCTAATATCTGGGAAAGACCGATTTACTTCGCTACTACTTGCCGCAATGAAAAGCTCTTGGGCTTAAATGATTATATGCAGATGGAAGGATTGGCATTGAGAATTGTTCCTTTTA
The DNA here is from genome assembly GCA_964396595.1 of uncultured Saprospiraceae bacterium. Lineage (GTDB taxonomy): Bacteria > Bacteroidota > Bacteroidia > Chitinophagales > Saprospiraceae > CAYNFR01. The sequence goes on from CAYNFR010000002.1 coordinate 40,741, forward strand.
AGAGCACAAGCGATCCTACGTTTCAGATTTATGGAAGTGGAAAAGTTGCTACAGATCTGGCATATGATAATATTATGAATAAATGGGCCTGGGGTAATTTTGACAAGAAGCAACTATACGTGGACAACTCTTATGGCGCCGCTATTCAAGCGCATAGAATGGTAATGATGCGAACTGCCAATGAACTCTTGCTTAAAGGTGAAGTCCAAAAAGCAGTAGATATAGCAGATAAATTTTTTGAAGGATTCCCGCATATGAATTTCCAATATGATGCAGGTATTACTTCGTTTTTGAATATTTATCTCCAGACAGGTCAGCGCGAGAAGCTTATAAAACACGCCGGTATTCTTGCGGAGGAGACGCGAGACTTTCTCAATTTTTATGAAAGTATCAATCCCGATGTTTTGCAATCCAGCTTTATGCAAGATTATCGCTATCGTATGCAAGCGGCTCAATCTTTGTTTGGGATAGCTTCTATGCTCAAGGATGATGGCTTCAGCGCCATGGTAGAAGAAAAATTATCCAAATACAGATCCGGACAAATGCTCAATTAATAGACAATGAAGCTTTTAAAGGCTTCATTATGGCAACTATCCTAGACTAACATTCGTTAAAAGGCTTTATGGAGAACAGTCTAATATTATGAGGCTTATTATTAACATGGTCTTGCTTCTTATTTTCGTTGTTCAGTTAAGCGGACAAAGAGAAGCTCAATTAGCTCAACATTATTACTCAATAGGGGAATATGAGAAAGCAGCTACGATGTTTAAGAAGCTCTCAGATGAGGCCGGATATCACGAATACTACTTTAATCAGTATGTAGAATCCATGCTCAGTGCCGGGGATTATGATGGTGTGACAAAAGAAATAATGAGCACCTTAAACAAGAGACCGGATCTTATACAGCTCTATGTGAGTTATGGATTGATATTGGAGCGTCAGGGCAAAGGTGAAGAAGCACAAGACCAATTTCGCAAGGCTATTCAACAGACGGGTAGTGACCTAGGTAGAATAAATGCGTTAGGCAATTCTTTTACGAATATGACCAAGTATGACCTCGCGGAAGAGGTGCTGTTAAAGGGCGAGAAGATTGTCGGAAACAAGACATATTTTTCACACAATCTTGCCGAAATATATCGCCGAAAGAATAATGTTGATAAAATGGTCGAGTACTTCCTTGCTAGTCCGACGGCGACGATTGAAAGACTTAATTCTGTTCAAAATTATTTCTCTAGATACCTTTATGATGATGGGGACTACGATATACTACTTCGTCAAGCTTTGTCCCTTTCCAATGCTGATCCGGATAATATCTTTTATGCAGAATTAATCCAGTGGGTTTATATCACGCAAAAAAAATATGACAGGGCGCTACGCCAGGCCAGAGCACTCGATCGCAGACTTGATGAAGATGGACATCGTGTGTATAATATAGCTCAGATATCCCAAAATGATAGAGATTTTACTACCGCTATAAACGCATTCGAATACATCATTGAGGATAAGGGTCAGCGTTCGCGATACTACATAGACGCAAAAAAAGAGGTGTTAAAAACAAGACGAAGACTAATAAGCTCGAGCAATGATGATTCTTCTTATGACAAATACAAGGAGATTCGAAAAGAGTATATTGCTTTCCTTGATGAACTAGGCCGAGGTCGTGAGACGGCATTGATGATATTAGAGTTGGCGGAGCTTGAGGCACTACACCTGAATGATTTACAAGCCGCTATTACTACTTTACATTCTTTACTTCAGCTTCCGGGTGTTAACAACTATATTAGAGCTAACGCGAAGTTAGACATGGGAGATTACTACTTAATGTCAGGGGAGATATGGGATGCAACATTGCTTTATTCTCAGGTCGACAAGGATTTCAAAGAAGACTTTCTGGGAGAGCGTGCAAGATTTAAGAATGCCATGCTCAGTTATTACAACGGAGATTTTGACTGGGCGCAAGAACAACTAGACATTTTGAAAACGGCTACTTCGCGGTTGATATCGAATGATGCCATAGATAAATCCGTATTTATTATGGATCATGCTAATCTGGACACATCGTATGAGGCACTTGGGATGTTTGCAAAGGCGGAGCTACTTTTATATCAGAACAGGGATGAAGAGGCATATGCCATTTTAAGAAAATTGATGAAAACATTTCCCGGACATTCTTTAGAAAGCGAAGTTCTTTTTCTCAAAGCCGAGAGAGCATTTAAGGCGCGTAAATTTCCGGAATCCATTAATTTATATGAACAGATCATAAGCGACTATGCTGATGGAATTCGTGCAGATAATTCTCTTTATGCGCTTGCTCAAATTTATGACCTGCATCTCGATGAAGAGCAAAAGGCCATGGAGTTCTATGAGCGGATTTTTATAGATTATTCTGACAGCACATTTAGTGTAGATGCGCGAAAAAGATATCGTCAGCTCAGAGGAGATAATATTCAATAAATGCGGATCAGGCAGATTACAGGCCCTTCTTATCGACTCGTTACTTTATTTGATATACCGGTAAAAGTTCATTGGACCTTCGGTCTGTTAGTACTTTTTATTGCTTATGTTGCCCAAGCCAATAGTCTTAATTGGGTTGAGGCTTCTGTCTTCGGGGCATATATCTTGTGTTTATTTCTGTTTGTGATAATGCATGAATATGGGCACGCCTTGGCGGCGAAGGCTTATCAGATCAAGACGCGGGATATTATTATATCTCCTATCGGAGGTGTAGCAAGATTGGAAAGCATCCCGGTTAATCCGAAACATGAGTTGGTGGTTGCCCTTGCCGGCCCGTTGGTTAATGTAGGCTTATATCTTGTTTTGACGATAGTACAGTTGATGCTAGGAGGAAGACTGATACCAAATATTGAAGAATTGAGCTTAGACGCGACGCCAACGGATTTTATAAGATTGATGATGTTAGTTAATGGCACATTGGTGTTGTTTAATATGATCCCGGCCTTTCCGATGGATGGCGGAAGAGTATTGCGAGCCGCCCTATCCATGCTCACGGACAGTCGTGTTAAGGCCACACAGATAGCCAGTGTTCTGGGTCAGATTATTGCAGGAGGTTTTATTCTTTACGGGATATATACAAGTCACTATGCATTAATGATGATAGGTGTTTTCGTGATAATTACGGCTCGACAAGAGTATCAACAAGTCAAAATGTATGATAGGATATCCCGAATCACAGTAAGAGATATCATGGTAAAGGATCTTCCGAGAATGCCTTATAATGTTAGATGGTCAAGTGTCCGTGGTACCAATGTAGTAGAAGACATCTTGTTGATCAATGAACAAGATCAAATAGTAGGTGTGACCCCTTTGTTTTCAATGCAAGACATGCAAAAAGAAAGGGAACATGAAACTGATGAGACATATCTGTCAGAACGATCTTTGGGATTGAGCAGTATTGGTCTTATTCCGGCTGAATATAATATTCAGAAAGCCATTCAATGTATGAATAATTCAGGATGGCTTGTTGCCCAAGTATCAGATAACGAAGGTAATATCGGGTGGATTACAAGAGATATTATCAACCGTCGATTAATGCATTAGCCATGTGATGTCTAATTCCGTCACACAAATTGACAATATAATACGTGGGCGTTAGCCCAAACACCTCTTGATAAACTGTCACGAGATCAGGAAACAAGTCTAGAATAGCGTCTTTTTTGATTAATGCTATTGTACAGCCGCCAAACCCACCCCCCATCATTCTACACCCCAAAATCTCCTTATAACTCTTCGTCCAATCAACAATAAAGTCGAGCTCCAGACAGCTGACTTGATAGCAGGATTTAAGACCTTCATGTGACCGATACAATAATTCACCGATTTTAAGGCAGTCATTCTTCTGAATGGCTTGAACCATGTCCAATACACGTTGATTTTCATCCAATATATATGAAAGGCGCATGTGTTGAACTTCGCTCAAATGCTTGCCATGCTTTTTCATCTCTTCAAAAGAGATATCTCTTACACTATTTAACAGAGGATTATATGTTTTAAGAATTGACAATCCTTGATCACAGTCGTTCTTGCGGCTATTATACTCTGTTTCTACTAATGAATGCTCCACCTTAGTATCAATAAGAACGAGTTCATAGCCCTCCGGCTTGAACGCTATTTCTCTATGACTCATGTCCTTACAATCAATAAAAAGGAGCATATCCTTTCGTCCATGGACAATGCTGAATTGATCCATCAGACCTCCTTGAAGCCCTGTACCATTTTCTGCAACACTTGCGATACGAACGATCTCGATACTTGACAAGCCCATATTTTCAAGATGATTCAATCCATAGATCAAACCACACGCAAGGGCAGAAGAAGATGACATTCCTGCTCCTACAGGCAAATTGCCTCCGAACTGACAAGAGATATTGCTACGGAGCAGATTTTTGGATCGGAGAACTTGGACAACTTGCGCGAAGTAGCGCGCCCATGACTTCTCATATGATGAGCCATCAGAAGAGACTTCAGACGATTCATTGAAATTGGTAGAATAAAAAAAATGGTTAGACTCCTCAGAAAATTCTATAAAGAAATCAATGCCTAGATCTACTGCGCCCGGTAACACGAACCCTTCATTATAATCTGTATGCTCTCCGATGAGATTTATTCTTCCGGGAACCCTATATCGGAGCATGGGATAAATTTAACATTCCTTCGATAATTTAACTGAAACAAGACTGGGCCTAATTATAATGGCTTAAAGATATCAGATGGATATAAATAAATGAGTATATATATTTGTTTATGGTAGACATACTTGCCAATGAATATTTCTTGTGAATAAATTTTTTATCAGAATCATTTTTTTATACTGCAAGTTAAGCATACATTTATTTCGTTTATTGACACAATAAAACGATTATTAACAAAAAAACGAGCGTATGAAAAAATTAATCCTTAAAGCGGGGTTTGTGTGTTCTTTGATTTTATTCTTGTCGAGCACCGCCCTTTATTCTCAATCTACCATAACGGGTAAGGTGGTAGATGACACCGGAGATGCTCTAATCGGAGCGAATGTTATCGTTAAGGGAAGTACTGACGGCACTATTACAGATATTGACGGAAGTTTTAGTTTTAGGACTAACCAAGGATTTCCACTAACCTTGCAGGTCTCATTTACAGGCTATAACACTGAGGAGGTGAGTCTTTCCGGTCCGACTTCTAACCTGATCATTACGATGGCTTCGGGGATTTTACTTTCTGATGATGTCGTCGTATCGGCATCGAGAAAACGAGAAAAAGTACAGGAGGCTCCAGCGTCTATTTCAGTGTTGACGGCACGAAAATTAGAGGGTTCACCTAACCCCACAGATCCTACAAGAAACTTGGTAAATGTGGCCGGTGTTCAAGTTCAGCAGCAATCTGCAAACAGGATAAATATATCCATGCGAGGGGGAGCGGGTTTATTTGGCACATCAGTGTTCCCGATTTTGGATTATCGTAGCCTTATTGGCCCCGGCATTGGAACCTTTCAATCAGATCAGGTGGGCTTAAATCAACTTGATCTCGAGAGAATTGAAGTGGTGAGGGGTCCTGGCTCTGCACTTTATGGACCCGGCGTTACACAGGGTGTCGTTCACTTCATTTCTAAAAACCCTATTGATTATACAGGCACATCTGTAGAGCTAATGGGTGGAGAGTTGAGCACGTTGGGATTTGGGTTGCGTCATGCCGGAGCAAATGAGGCTAAGACATTTGGTTATAAGATTAATGTGACGCATAGACAAGGAAATGAATTTACCCTTGACCCAAATGATCCTGACGATGCTTTACAAATCGCCAAATTTATTCGTCCGAATCCGGTAACAGGGCAACGAGGTGTTTTTCAACCGGCCGTGAGGAATGGTGTTGTCGATGCATTCGGACAACCTCGACAGTTGCTATCGTTAGCAGATCTTGATAAAAATAATGATGGCAATCCTATGGCCAATGACTGGCGAAATACTTCTGTCAATACAACGCTTGAATTCAGACCTCAGAATGACTTGCGTGTGACATTGTCAGGTGGATATAACACAGGGAAATCTGTATTTTATAATGAACAAGGAGAAGGATTATTTCAAGCAAATGAATTCTGGACGCAGGCTAGAGTTCAGAAGGGAGGATTATTCGCGCAATTGTTTTATGTAAATAATGATGGTGGCTCTCAAGACAATCCTACATTCTTATATCAGACAAGTAATAGAACGCCTGTGGGGAGAACGCAGTTAGAAGGGCAGCTTCAATATAATTTTGATGTGAAGAGCTTTTTGAATTCAAATTGGACAGCAGGTTTTGATTATCGTTTTGCGGGACAAGACACGGAAAACTTAGTTTATGGAAGGAATGAAAACGATGATGATTTTTCGGTGTTAGGTGGATACATACAAGGAAAGCTTGAGCTTTCTAAAAAGATTGATCTAGTGGTAGCAGGGCGTTATGATCGATTTAATTTTATTGACGAAGGCGCTTTTGCGCCAAGGGCGGCACTTGTCTATAAGGCTTCGCCCAACCATACTTTCCGTGGATCTTTTAACAGAGCAAACTCGACTGTTTCAAATCTTTCTTTGAACATAGATTTCCCATTGTCTGTAGTGAGTCCGACATTTGATATTTGGCTATTCGGAAACAAAGTCGAGCAGACTTTTAATAATCCACAGACAGGATGGCTATTACCGGGAATTCCAAGAGGTTTGAATCAATTACCGCTGGCATTCCCATTTGCGGCAGTCAATACTGCTGTTTCCGGAGGGTTAGCACAAGGACTGGGTGCTAATCCGGCAACAGCACCACTTGTACCGCTTATTTCAGCACTATTGGGTGGGATAAATCCTGGCGCGCTAGGTCTTTTTTCTGGGCCTCTATCTCCGGGCTTTAACATCTTTGATGGACAACCACTAGGTTTGATCAATGCGCCTGTTTCTCAAATAAGTACGAATGACACATGGGAAATTGGTTACAAAGGATTCATTAAAAACAAGCTGGGTATAATGGTGGATGTCTATCGTGTACGAGAAGATCGCAACTCATCATTCACGGCTATTTCCCCTGCTTATAGATTGACTAATTTAGACAGACTTGGTACAGAGCTGGGAGCAGCCGTTGTAAATCAAATCAGAGATCAGTTTATCGGGGCATTGGTTCAGCAAGGCTTTCCATTACCTGTCGCTCAGGGTACATTTGATCAATTAGCACCTGTTATTGCCGGCGCATACGCGCAAGGTGGAGCAGCGGTGGCGGCTAATCTTCAAGGACTACCATTTCACGCAACGACACCTACAAACCAAGTTCCTGATGATGGTATAGTGCACTTAGCAGCAGGCTACAGAACATTTGACCCTAGAGTGTTTTGGGGTTCTGACTTAGGTCTTGAGTATTTTGTCAATGGAGATTTCTCTATATTTGCTAATTACTCTTGGTTAAGTGATGTAGAGTTTACACAGAATGTTGTGACACCTACAGGCGAAAAAATCGGTGCACCAATTCAAACTTTCTTGAATGTGCCCAAAAACAAATATCGTATAGGATTTACCTACACACCTATCAAAGGGTTCAATGCAAATCTTGCTTTCCAGCATGATGATTCATATTTTGCCTCAGCAGGTCAGTTTTCAGGTGACACAGAGGTACGTAATCTTGTGGATGCGGGAGTAGGATACAAGTTTACTAATGGTTTATCCATTAATCTTACTGCTACGAATTTATTCAATAATGAATATCGCTATTATGTAAATATGCCAAGAATAGGACGAAGAACTTTGGTTAATATCCGTTATGATATTGGTGGTAAGTAGCACCTATCATACTATGATATAGACAAGATACGTTCTATTTCCTTTCCAAAAACCAGATTAGGCTTCTCGGGACACCGGGAAGCCTTTTTTTGACTGTTAGAATCAAGTCAGTTGACCCTATAAAAACCTTACTCCCTGTATTTTGCACGTGGTATAAAAGTTTGCTGTCTCACCTGGAAGCTGGCATTGTCTCGTCGGCACGATTGCAAAGAGAGCTGAGGAGATGCCGGGGATTGAAATAGTGCAGACAACTCGGTATTTCTTCACGCTGCGGAATGGAAAGAGGAGAAGAAATTAAGCTGACCTTTCGGGGCGCATATTTAGTAAGTGTTTGTAATCACAGGACGCTGCCCTGAGCAAGCGTAATTTGAGGATTTCTGGCAAACCACAACTTTCTGCAACGATTCAGATCTCTTCAAAAAATTTTCCTTCAGGGACATAATATCGGTAGAGGAATAATTCAATATATAAATTTCGTGCCGTTAGATACGAGATAGAGAATGACAAAATGCCTTGGCGGGCTGATTTTGAATTAGCTATAGATATAAAAAGGAACTTGTATTGAGTGGTCATATTTCTCCCGCATATAAGGCAAATGGGTGCAGAATGTCACCCCTTCGGGTTTTTTATTATGTTTTAAACGATAATTGCTATAATCCTGTCATCCCTTCGGGATTTAAATTCGTTAACTATTAAAAACTTACTCGTTGTTCTTGTCATATGCTATAAAGCTTGTAGTTCCTCTAGGGAAGGGTCGGTAGCTCGTGGAAGTGACCATCAGATAGCGAAAGAAATTCTTGCCGAGCCGTGTTGAATGTGAACTAACTGAGATATGACAATTGTACTCTGGTGGTGTTGGTCAATAGCTGGCACATGGTATAATATTCTTTACTGGGGAGTACAAAAAATGTAAACTTTATATTCAGAGGGGCATGAAACACATGCCCCTCTGAATATAATATCACCGATTAATAGGGCCTTGGATGTATAATTAAGGCTTTATCTCTTGTTGTGCCCTTCTGGCTCGTTGCATTGGGTTTTCTCCTCCGGCACCACCGCGCTGACCTTGACCAGACTTAAACAACTCAAACCTCGACTTTGACTCACGTGGTGGATAATAATTGTTGTCGGTATTTATGTCAGCAATTTCGAGATACGGGTCAAGCACTACACTTGCAACATCTTTCTCAAGAGGGAAGACTTTTGTTATTTCCTTTTTGCCGAGTTTCCACACTTCTGCAGGAATTCTGACATCCTCAGTCGTGCCGTCAGTATATTGAAACTGAATGATGACAGGCATCGGAAGCTCGCCCTCGTTTTTAAAAGTTATCTGATAATAATTCATGTTATTGTCAAACATGGCTCTATCAGATGCTGATAGCGTGTTCACAAAGCGTTCGTATTCCATCTCATCGATAGGATCTACTTCAAGAGGATCATAAGTAGTATAGAAGTCTCTTATAGTTGTATCGATTTCGTCATAGGTATGTGGTATATCTCGGTTGCGAATCACACTGATATTAGTCGGTCCATTATCTCTTTGTTCTTTAGCTAAAGCTTTTTCAGTGGCAGGGTTTCGGCTATTAGTATTGAATTTTTTAACACTAGTGATGGCCTGATCAACGGCACCATTCGTAAAGAACCAACCTCTCCAAAACCAGTCAAGATCTACGCCTGACGCATCTTCCATAGTCCGAAAGAAGTCTGCGGGATAAGGCTGCTTAAATTTCCAGCGGTTAGCATATTCTTTAAATGCATGATCGAAAAGTTCTCTTCCCATCACTGTCTCACGTAAAATATTAAGCGCGGTGGCTGGCTTACCGTAGGCATTCGGCCCGAACTGATGAATACTTTCTGAATTAGTCATTATGGGGGATATGAAGTTTTTGTCTCCCCCCATATAATCTACTATTAAATTAGCCGGGCCTCTCCTGCTGGGGTAATTTCGCTCCCACTGTTGTTCTGTAAGATATTGTAAGAAGGTGTTAAGGCCTTCATCCATCCATGTCCATTGACGTTCGTCGCTATTGACGATCATCGGAAACCAATTATGCCCCACTTCATGAATGATTACACCTATGTGACCGTATTTCATTCTCTCAGAATAAGTGCCGTCGCTCTCACATCTTCCATAATTAAAACATATCATGGGATACTCCATACCCATACTACCATCGATAGACCATGCTACCGGATAAGGGTAATCAAATGTGTAATGCGAATACCATTTAAGGGTATGTGCAACAGCTTTTGTGCTAAATTTTTTCCATAAACAATCTCCCTCAGGCACCCACATGGACTGAGCCATAACTGTGCGTCCGTCATCCATTTTAACGCCTAGCGCATCCCAGATAAATCTTCTCGAAGAGGCAAACGCAAAGTCTCTTACATTTTCGGCTTTATATCTCCATGTCTTATACTTTGTGGCGACTGTTTTAGCGCTTTCAAGGGCCTCGTCGAGAGTCTGGATTGTTACTGGTTGTACAAAGGATTTTTGCGCTTCTGCAAGACGTTTGCGTTGATCATAGGTCAGCACGGCATTGGCATTTTGCAATTCACCGGTAGCAGCGACCAAATGATCTTCGGGAACACTGATCTCAACATCATAATTGCCAAATATTAAAGTAAACTCGCCTCGACCGAGAAATTGTTTATTTTGCCACCCTTCGATATCATTGTATGCGCACATTCTAGGAAAAAACTGGGCAATACAATAAACATTATTGCCATCACTGAACGGTTCATATCCAGAGCGACCACCTATTTCAATGGTGTTGTTAATATTGTACCACCACTTGATGTTAAAACTTATAGAGCTTCCGGATCGGAGCGGGCTAGGCAAGTCAATACGCATCATGGTTTTATTGATAACATACTTGAGCGCCGCACCGGTAGAAGAGGTGACCGACTCAATTTTATGTCCCCCGTCAAAATCATGGCTTAGTCTCTTCAATTGTGCTGTGCTCGCTCCCCTGTCTGATATAGATGCTTCGTCAATAAGATGAGAATCAGAATCTAATGCTCTGACGTTCTGATCGAGTTGTAACCAGAGATAAGAAAGATTGTCTGGACTATTGTTAAAATACGTGATTGTTTCTGTACCGTATATTCTTTTTTCGGCATCATTGAGTGTAATGTTGATCTTGTAGTCTGCCCTTTGTTGATAATAGGCTTTACCCGGTGCGCCGGATGCTGTTCGATATTCATTCGGCGTAGGGAGCATCGCCCCCAATTGATTAAATAAATTATCTTCGGGTCGCGCCTGACCACTCAGCGTCATGTATGCTATAAGCCCTATAGCAACTAGACCCAATTTGCTAATGTTCATTGTAACTATCGTTTAAGTGATTCCTAAATTTAATAAGGTGGAAAGATACATCATTTGCAAAAAGTTCTAAATCATTTATTCGAGATATCGTCTCAATATTTGAGGACTTATCTTTACGCGTGAATTATAAGCTAGTTACAGCTCAAAAAAAATTTGTGTTATGAAAAAAAAGCTTGCCCTTATAGCGCATGATGGAAAGAAGGCAGAAATGGTTTCCTTCATCTTGCAGCATCGTGAGGCCATCAATCAATTTCTGCTTATAGCAACCGGTACTACTGGTAAGCACATTGAAGATGCGGGCTTTAAGATTACGCGCTTGCTCTCAGGCCCACTGGGAGGCGATGCTCAGATCGCGGCTATGGTAGCTACAGGTGAAATATATATGGTCATATTTTTTCGTGATCCATTGGACAAACATCCTCATGAACCTGATGTTCAAATGTTGATGCGTCTTTGTGACGTCCATAATGTCCCCTTAGTGACAAATCCCGCCGGAGCGCGTTTGTTGCTTTATGCAACGACTCAATAATCAGACTTAATGGCTACACAGTGACGACCGCAGAATATAAATTAATCTCTGACCAGATTCCGAAACAACCCGGGATATATCGATTTATAGACAAGGATGACATTATAATTTATGTTGGAAAGGCCAAAAGCTTGCGCAACAGAGTGGCTTCATACTTTGGGGAAAAGAAAGATCAAGCCTATAAGACCAGAGTAATGGTCAAGAACGCTGTGCGGCTTGAATTTACAGTGGTAGATTCAGAATCAGATGCATTACTTCTCGAAAACACGTTCATAAAAAAATTCCAGCCTAGATACAATGTTATGCTCAAGGATGCAAAATCCTATGCTTATCTATGCATAAAAAATGAGCGCTTTCCAAGAGTGTTTTTCACCAGAAAGGTTTTTCGGGATGGTTCAAAATACTTCGGGCCTTACACATCTAAGTCTAAGATCAAACAAATCTTCGAGATCATAAAACAATTGTTTCCACTTCGTACATGTCAACTTAATTTGTCCCGGCGGTTTATTGATAAGGGTAAGTACAAGGTCTGTCTAGAATATCATCTAAAAAACTGCATGGGCCCTTGCCAAAATCTTGAAACGGAAGAAAATTATAACAATAAAATAGAGCAAGTTAAAAATATCCTCAACGGGCACTTTAAGCCGGTAAAAGATTACATCAACCAAGCCATGAGCGAATACGCCGAGAGGCTGGAGTATGAAAAAGCCGCCATGATGAAAGAACGTCTTACCTATCTCGAAGACTATCAGGCCAAGTCAACGGTAGTAAGCAGTACGGTAAATGATGTTGATGTGTTTACCGTGTCTATTTTGGATGATTGGGCTTATGTCAATTATTTGAAGGTCTTAAATGGTGTATTGATCAATACCGATACATTGGAAGTAAAAATGAATCTTGATTCAGATGAAGATGACATTCTTTCTTACGTTATCCCTAGTGTGCGTGAAAAGTTCAATAGTATCGCTCCTGAGATAGTCTTACAGAAACATATGAAGATAAGTCTACCGGATTCTAAAGTTATCGTTCCACAACGTGGCGACAAGAAAAAGTTGCTTGAGTTATCAGAGAAGAATTTGAATTATTTTATTTTGCATAAACGTAGAGAAGCGGCAAATAAACTTAATAAAGTCTCGCCCACAGAGAGAATACTGAAGACGCTTCAGCAGGACTTAAGAATGGAGGAGGTCCCTTTTCATATTGAGTGTTTTGACAATAGCAATATACAGGGTACTAATCCGGTTGCGAGCTGTGTCGTTTTTAAAAATGCAAAGCCTTCAAAAAAGGACTACCGGAAATTTAATATAAAGACAGTCGAAGGCCCGAATGACTTTGCTTCTATGGAAGAGGTGGTATATAGACGATATAAACGATTAAAGGAAGAAGGAGAGGCTTTGCCACAACTCGTAATCATTGATGGAGGAAAAGGTCAACTGGGAGCAGCTATGAAGATTATTAACGATCTTGACTTGACAGATAAGATGACAGTGATAGGAATAGCAAAACGACTAGAAGAGATTTTTTTTCCCGGAGATCCCATTCCGATATATATTAATAAAAAATCGGAATCTCTCAAACTTATTCAACAATTGAGGAATGAGGCTCATAGGTTTGCTATTAGCTTTCATAGAGATCAGCGCTCAAGAAATTTCATGACGACATCTCTCGAAAGCATCCCTGGTGTAGGGAAAAAAACCATTGACACTTTATTGAGCCACTTTAAATCAACCAAAAGAATAAGTAAAGCTTCGATAGAAGAGTTGGCGGTGGAAGTAGGACATCATAAAGCACATATTATCCATCAATATTTTCAAGAAAAAGAGGAATAACAATATATATGCTAAAAATCAAGCAATTCACATTTAACGCATTTCAGGAAAACACTGTGATAGTGTATGATCAGAAGACTAATCAGGCGATTCTATTTGATCCCGGCAACAACAATGATCGGGAAGACCAGTTTTTATCTCGATGGATCACAGAGATGAATTTATCTATAGTCAGACTTATAAATACCCATTGTCACATAGATCATATATTGGGAAATAAGTACGTAGTTGATATGTACGAGCTTGAACTGGAAGCCCATCAAAAAGAACTGCCTATGTTGAGTGCGGGCGAAGGGGTAAGTAAGATGTATGGTATAGCCTATAACTCTTCTCCACAGATAGCACGATTTCTTGAACATGGTGATTCCGTAGAAATAGGGGATACCTATTTAGAGGTTCGACTAGTGCCCGGGCATTCACCTGGAAGTCTTTGTTTTTATAACGAACGGGAAAAATTTGTAATCGCTGGGGACACATTATTTCAAGGAAGTATAGGAAGAACAGATTTGCCGGGAGGAAATCACGACTTGCTTTTAGAGAGTATACGTAAGCAGCTTTTTACTCTGCCAGACGCAGTTACTGTCTATCCCGGACACGGTTCAACTACAACAATCGGTTTCGAACGCCGAATGAATCCATTTTTCTAAAAAAAATAGACCCTCACAGGAGGGTCTATCAAGTTCGGTTATTGTATTGAGAAATTCTTAATTCGATTGATAATAATAGCTTAGAATAGCCATTATTCTTGGATGACTGATGAGTATTTCGGGCAAGCGATTAATAATATGATGCTCTTCTGTTGACTCTTCAAGTAGGTTTTCTAAGAGAGCATATCCTTCATCTTGCCTATCATGTTTAATAAGCGCCAGAGCTTCTAGGTATTTGAGCTCGTAACTGAAGGTATATTTATCTGCCTTTTGGATAGTTTCGAACACTTCATGATCAAAACCATTTTTAAGAAGAAATACGATATAATCTTCCCAGTATTTAGCTATTTCGAATGATTTGAGTGCGGCCTTTTTGTAGTAGTGCTTAGCTCGGTCCACATTATTGATTTGCTCATAGCAAGACGCTAAGGCGTGAAAGTATTCCTCTATTTGGTTTTCAATGGCAATGGTCTTTTTGAGGACCTTGATAGCACCATTCCAGTTTTCATTGACCATGTGACATTGGGATAATAAATATAATGCCTCATCATTGTACGGGTCAATCTCTATGGCGGTAAACAACGTTCTTTTGGCATCATCGATTTTGGACAACTGATACTGACACTGTGCCTTATTTAGAAGCAGGTCAAAATCCTCCCCGAGTATATCTTCCGCCTCTATATATATATCGAGCGCTCGAAGAAACTGTTTTTTCTCACGACAATATTCAGCGCAATCGAGGTAGGCGTCCTCAAATCTTGGGTTAATGATAAATGCATACTCTAGCGCATCAATGGCCTTTTCATATTCACCTATATTGGCGAAGCTATGACCTAAGTTAAACCAAGCCCGGCTTGTGTAAGGATGGTTGTCAACGATCTGCTGGTGTAACTCAATACTCTCTTCGTAGTTGCGGCTTACTTCTACTGCCGTGTACATCATTTCGAGTGCTTCATCATTGGATGGGCTCATGGTGAGTACTTTCTTTAACACGGCGTACATCGAATGAAACTCGTGCAAATTCTCGTGATAAAAAGCCTCGGTTAAATAAACATCGATCAATTCTGATTTATTAACAACCTGAAGAAGATCAGAGATAATTTGCCAAGATGATGACCAATTCTTTTGATAGATGAAAACTTGTGCTTTGAGTAAAAGGAGATCAGTATCAAATGGTGCAACTAACTCTCCTTGCTCTATAACAGAAAAAGCTTCATTCAATCTACCTCGTTTTAAAAGCAGACGTGTCTTTAATTTTAGAAATTCTACGGAATAAGAAAACTTGTCAATGGCGTCGTTTATGATATCAAGAGCGCGATCTAGATCACACTCCACTTCGTAATAATTTATTATATCAATGTATTCTTTATCAGAGAGTTGTATGCTGCGACCTTCATCATGACTCTGTTCGTATTCCTTAATAAGGGACAGGAGCGCCGGGGATATCCTCATACTTCTAAGCACGGTTTTAACTCAATAGGATTCTAAATCGGACGCTAAGATACAGAAATGGAGACTTGTCAAAATTTATATGAGGCCTTTTTTTCCACAGATAGGTAAAAATACCCTTGCATTGATAAAACTTCCAATATATCTGATAATCAATAAGTTATATTATGGATAAGAGTTATTCTTGAATTGTAGGATTTGTAAAACATTAGATATCACGACACAACATATAAACTATGGCGATATATGTCAATAATGGACTTTAGGAGGAATGTGTATAACTAATTTTTATGACAAAATGTGTTAGGCGCACACCCTTAGAAATCTCTGTAGATGTCATGACGACTTCACACTCATATGAATATCGAAGAATTAATCTTCTTCATCTTTAGCTTTATTTGATGTTCTTACTTTATCCATAAGGGAGTGTCGCAACTCTCGTTCTGCCACATCGATAAGTACAATCTTCTCAATGGGGATAACATTACGCAGTGAGCTGATCAGTTCTTCATATCGTTTCAGTTCTTCTCTCTTGAAATTGAGTCTAGCTGTCATGATTTTTTCGGCATCTGAAGAGTTAAGGTTTATACACTGGGCAGATTCCTTTTTTTGTTCTTCGTATGCCGCGTGTTGTTTTTCTTTATACGCGTGCATGATGGGCCAGAATTTATCGGCCTCATGACTAGTTAGTTTAAGTTTTTGAGTGATAAACTGTACATAGTATTCTTTTGAGCGCTCACTATGGCCTTTTTGAGCGCCAAGGGTGCTACTTAAGAGCACAGTACAGATATAGAAGATCACAATAGTTCTAATCATTGTTCTGTATTGATGATGTTCGTATAAAAACCAAGATCTAGAAGCTCTTCAGTTCTGAAGTTAGGTGCTTGTTGAGCTAATAACTCGAATAGAAGATCGTCATCAAGCTCTGTATTAGTGACGGGATTTTGATCAACGAATTGCTTATTCTTTAAGAAAAACATCGTGAAAATCACCAACGGGATGAGTGCTGCCGCGACTTTCAAGAAGTTCATTCTAATTACTTTTTTCTTGGGCGCAGCCCAATTTCTTTCTAGGAGCGAAGATTCCCAAGATTGCTCGTAATTATTGAGATCTACTTTAAGCTTTGCCAATGTAGGCGCAATGTGCTTAAGCTCGTTGATTATTTCCTTAGGGCTTTCTTTATCTATTTGTGACATAGTCTTCTATCTTTTTGACAGCCAGATGATAACTTGCCTTTAAAGCTCCTTCTGACAAGTTCAATATTTTACTTATTTCTTCATATTTAAGTTCTTCATAGTAGCGCATTATGAACACCTGCCGTTGCCTTTCGGGTAGTGTTTTGATCGCCTGACTTAACAGCGCAATAATTATGTCAGGATCACTGTGCGTGTCCGATACAGTCTCTTGAACTAGTTCTATGTTCTCTTGAACGCTGTATTTATTTTCTTTCTTCAGATAATTTATTGTCTCGTTATATGCTATCCGATGTATCCAAGTAAACAAACCACTTTCTCCTTTAAATGATCCTATGCCTGATACTACTTTCATCAATACATTCTGCATAATATCGTCTGCGTCTGCGTGATTGGGCACTTTAGACCTGATCGTCCAGAAAGTTCGCTTTCCATAGTTCGCCAAAAGTGACTTTACACCCTTATTCGAATTACTTTTAAAGTCATTAATAATGGTGCGGTCAACTTCAGTCACAAGGAAGCTTTACTTATCTTAATTTATAGACTCGTAAAAACCCATAAGGTTTAATTATGCCCATTGAAAAATTATCTCTTGATGAATATCAGGATGTAGCGACAGAGCGACTGGACAAGTGCGGGCGGCGTGTTCAAGGATTTTTTTGATTTTATCCGGATAAGCATTAGGCGGCATATGTATTGTTACTTTGATGCCGCTGATTCTCCTTGGATCGCTTGCCATTTGTTTGAAGACAGAGGCTGCACTACCATCGATATTAACTTCCATTTGCGCAGCCTTAATTCCCATTATTGTCATTAGACATGCCGCAAGGGATGTGGCGACTAGATCGGTAGGCGAGAAGGCTTGCCCTTTGCCATTGTTGTCGACGGGGGCATCTGTAATGATGGTGTTGCCAGAGTTCTTGTGAACTGATGACGTCCTCAGTTGTCCGAGATATTGAAGTTCTGATGTCATAAGCTTATTAATTTGTCTCTTGTTGCTCTTCTTCCGGGTCGGAAGTGGATCTTCGAGTAGAAGGGGCTTGATGTTGAGAATGTTTATCGTAAGCCAGTATGATTTCTTTGACCAGGCGATGCCTTACGACATCTTCAGGAGTAAGGAATATTGTTGCAATACCGGTGATATCCTTAAGAATATCTAAGCCTTGTATAAGTCCGGAAGTTTGTTTCCGTGGCAAATCAATCTGGCTGAGGTCTCCGGTGATAATACATTTAGCATTTGGCCCGAGACGAGTAAGAAACATTTTTAACTGTAGCGAAGTGGTATTTTGTGCTTCGTCAAGGATAATGAAAGCATTGTTGAGTGTTCGTCCTCGCATAAAAGCAAGGGGAGCTACTTCGATAGTTCGGTTGGTCATAAATTGAGCAAGCTTCTCAGCGGGAAGCATGTCATCAAGTGCATCATATAGAGGTCGAAGATAAGGATCTACTTTTTCCTTCAGGTCTCCGGGGAGAAACCCAAGACTTTCGCCGGCTTCTACGGCGGGTCTCGTTAGAATGATTCGCTGAACTAGGCGATTTTTTAATGCCTTGACGGCAAGAGCCACAGCCGTATAGGTTTTACCTGTTCCTGCCGGACCGATAGCAAATAGTATGTCATGAGATTCTGACAAGAGAACCATTTTTTTCTGGTTTTTGGTTCTTGCCTTTATGGGTTTACCATTTACGCCATATACTATCGCGTTTCCGGAATCCTTGGAATCATCAGTGCGGTGAAAAGGATTAAAATCAGATATAATATCCATCACAGCGTGATCCGGGAGACGATCCGTATCATTAAGGATACGCATCATCAATTCTAACTTTGATTTGACCTTTTGGGTCTGAGTCTTGTCGCCGGAAATTTTTACTTGTGTGCCCCTCTGTGATATATTCACATCGGGATAAGCGTTTTTTATCAATTTGAGTTTAGACTCTTTTGGCCCGAATAGTTCCAGAAGATCTAACCCATCTAACGAAAGTACTATCTCGCTCAGCAAATATTCAGTTGTCTTAATTAATGATCAATAACCCAAAGGTAAAGCAACTGTATCATATATTGTGAAGGAGACAGTTTATAATAGCATTATCCTGCCCACCCCTCTCTATCTAAGCTTCTATATTGAATTGCTTCAGCCAAATATTCGATTTTTATATCTGGGCTTCCAGCCAGATCTGCACAAGTGCGAGCGACTTTTAAAATCCGATCGTAGGCCCGGGCAGATAGTTGAAGTTTTTCCATAGCCGTTTTCAGCAATGTCTGACCTGCAGGACTTAGCTCACATACCTCTCTGACCATTCGACTGGGCATCTGAGCATTACAGTATATATTGGCATGGTCTTTAAATCGTTCTTCTTGGATTATTCTGGCCTTATTGACTCGCTCGCGAATGGCGTCACTAGTTTCGCCCTTATATTCTGAGGTGCTCAGCTCATCATAACTGACTGGGGTAACCTCGACGTGCAAGTCTATGCGATCCAGCAATGGTCCGGAAATTTTATTCAGGTATTTTTTTACTACTCCAGGCCCACACACACAATCTTTTTCTGGATGATTATAAAAGCCACAAGGGCAAGGATTCATAGATGCTACGAGCATAAATGAAGCTGGATAATCAACGGAAACTTTAGCTCTTGAAATAGTCACTTTTCGTTCTTCCATGGGCTGTCGCATAACTTCAAGAGCAGATCGTTTAAATTCAGGCAACTCGTCCAAAAATAATACGCCATTGTGCGCAAGGGATATTTCGCCGGGATTGGGATTTGATCCACCACCTACTAATGCAACGTCCGAGATAGTGTGATGCGGAGAACGATATGGGCGCTGCGCGACAAGTGCCGCATGTCCCTCGAGTAGTCCTGCCACACTATGAATCTTAGTAGCTTCAAGCGCTTCGTATAGATTGAGAGGCGGCAAAATACTTGGTAATCGCTTTGCCAGCATTGTTTTTCCCGCTCCCGGTGGGCCTATAAGGATAACATTATGACCGCCTGCAGCAGCTATTTCTAGTGCTCTTTTGATATTTTCTTGACCTTTTACGTCAGAAAAATCGACGGAATAATAATTTTTCTCCTCAGAGAAAATTTCTCTTGTATCAACAGTGATGCGTTCTAAGGGTCGAGTATCTTCTAGAAAATCGATAGCCTCGGCCAAATTATCAATACCATATACCTCCAAGTCATTTACGATAGCAGCCTCGCGGGCGTTTTGACGAGGCAATATGATTCCTTCATATTTGAGCTTGCGCGCCTCGATGGCAATAGGGAGTGCACCTTTTATAGGTCTTAGTCCGCCATCGAGAGCAAGTTCACCCATTATTAAGTATTTGGACAACTTCGCATCTGATATCTGCTTGGTGGCAGCCAGAATGCCTATTGCTATAGGAAGATCATATGCAGAGCCTTCTTTGCGCACATCCGCAGGCGCCATATTGACAACGAGCTTCAGGCGGGGCATCTTATAGCCTACATTCTTGATAGCAGACTCAACACGTTGAAATCCCTCTTTGACTGCATTGTCAGGAAGACCGACTAAAAAATAGAATTGCTTTCCGGCAGCGACATTGCCCCCGGCATTGACCTCTATAGTGATCAGTTGTGCATCTATACCTTGAACCGCACTTGCAAAAGTTTTAACTAGCATGTCTTACTGTATTCCATAACGAGGAAACAATGTATGAATTAACCATGAATAAAGGAGTTCTAGAAACCCTATTAAGACAGGATTTAACAAAAATCCAAATAAAATTTGTTCGTTCGAATTAGAGAATGTATTTTTACTTCTGGCTTGAAATATTAAATCATTCAAGACGCGTTAGAATAACTAGATTGTTAGCGAATAAATGGTATTATGTTGAATAAATTTATGAATTGTTGTTGCTGCTTTTTTCTGACTCACCTGGGTACGGAATGAGATAGTGGCAATGTAGATATATATATCGAGAGCCCCTCAGGAAGACCCTGAGGGGCTCTTTTTTTGTCATCATTTAAAAGGTTTAAAATGCACAATGTAATTGATCCCGAATCTATAGAACCAGATGATTTAAAAGATATCATCGAACTAGAACAGCGCGTTAACAATTATCGCTCAGGACTTGAAGATGAGGAACGCTTTAAGTTATACCGCCTTACGCGCGGCGTTTACGGCCAACGACAGGTGGGCGCTCAGATGTTTCGAATTAAAATACCATTAGGTCGATTGACTACAGAACAATTGGTCCGTATTGCCGACACGTCAGATCAATACGCCACGGGCAATCTTCATATAACCACACGACAAGACATTCAGTTGCACCACGTCAAATTGGAAGATTCTGTTCATGTGTGGACTAGATTGGCTGAGAAACGCATTACAGCCCGTGAATCATGCGGTAATACAGTGCGCAATGTTACTGCATCAGCGGAAGCGGGTATTGATGCATTAGAGTCATTTGATATGTCACCGTATGCGCATTTTTTGGCGGGATATTTTCTAAGAAATCCGATATGTCAAGAAATGGGACGTAAAGTAAAAATAGCTTTTTCGTCGAGTCATCTTGATACGGCGATGACCTTTATGCATGATTTCGGATTTATTCCTGTCCTATTTGGAGAAAAGAAGGGATTTAAAGTGTTTGTAGGAGGTGGGCTTGGAGCACAAGCCTTTTTTGCACAAGAGGCACATTCTTTTTTGCCCGAGGAAGAGTTAATCCCATTCGTAGAGGCCGCATTGCGTGTATTTGATCGATATGGTGAGCGAGAAAAAAGACATAAAGCACGACTTAAGTTTTTGGTCAAGAGTATTGGATTAGAAGAATTCTTGAGATTGATAGAAATAGAAAAAAGTGCGCTCCTCAATAAGCACGTTTTGATCCCTGCGGATCAACGAGCCCCAGATTGTTTTCCTATCCAGGCAGACCATGATCTTAGTGTTTCAAAAACCGATATAGAATTCGCACGATGGATTAAAACCAACACTTTTGAGCAGCGACAAAAGAACTATTATGGTGTGTACATCAAAGTTCTTCTTGGAGATTTATCTTCAGATGATGCACGCAAGCTTGCGCCGATTATCGAGTCTTATGCTTCTTCTGAATTATGCTTGACTATTAATCAGAACATTTTGTTGCGATATGTTCCGGTCCAACATCTATTACCTCTTTATCAAGCATTGAAAAATATCGGTCTAGCTTCAATAGGATATGATAGTATAGCGGATGTCACAGCATGTCCTGGAACAGACACATGTAATCTAGGTGTGACTAATAGCACCCACCTTGCCAAAGAGATAGAATGGATGATCGAGAAGGAATATCCTGATCTATTGGAGGAGCAGCATATTAAAATCAAAATTAGTGGGTGCATGAATGCGTGTGGCCAACATATGATCGCCAACATAGGATTTCATGGCAGCTCCATCAAGCGAGAGAATCTCGTAATACCGGCACTCCAAGTTGTGCTAGGTGGTGGAGTAGATCCTACCGGAAAACCTTACATAGCCGACAAAGTGATAAAAATTCCCACCAAGAGAGCTTTAGAATCCATTCGTGTTTTACTGGACTTTTATGAAACCAACAAAATCTTGGACGAATATTTTAATCACTTCTACGAGCGTATGGGCGGCAAAAACTTTTTTTATAAGCTCCTTAAGCCCCATGCTGACCTTGAGACGATCACTGCTCGGGATCTCATAGATTGGGGCGAAAACGATGATTATATTCAGGCGATTGGCGTAGGAGAATGCGCAGGTGTAATGATCGATATGGTAAGCACCATATTAATGGATGCAGAAGATAAACTTCAGAGCGCCAAAGCCGCATTAGCACAAGGTGCATTGGCGGATAGTCATTATTATGCTTATTCGACAATGGTGATCGCATCCAAGGCGCTGTTGCTCAGCGAAGATGTCAGTTGTAACACACAAAAGGGAATTATCGATGATTTTAAAAAACACTTCATTGATACTGCCAAGATTTCACTGCCCTACGATTACGAACATGAAGTATCACGGATTAATTCCACAGTTCCTTCTGAGGAGTCCACTATGCACTTTATAATTAATGCAGAACACTTATTGCAAGTTGTAAACAATTATCGTGGTGCTGGTAAAGAAAAAGAAGTGATTAGAAACTTCTATTCTGCTTAACATTCTTAACACCTTATACATGTCAACAACTAATCAAAGATTGAGTCTTGTAGGCGCCGGACCGGGAGATCCTGAACTACTCACATTAAAAGCGGTCAAAGCATTGAAATCAGCGGATGCTGTACTTTATGATGCTTTAGTAAGTTCGGAAGTGTTGTCCTATGCTTCGCCGAAGGCGGTTAAGATTCCTGTGGGTAAGCGCTGTGGCCGACACAGTATGACACAAAATGAAATTAACCTGTTGATTATTCAATCGGTGTTTCGTTATGGCCATGTGGTAAGACTCAAAGGAGGTGATCCGTTTATATATGGTAGAGGATATGAAGAACTGAAGTATGCCAGAGCATTCGGTATTCAGGTGAATTTAATTCCCGGGATAAGCAGCTGCACCTCTCTTCCCTTGCTTCAATCAGTGCCTTTGACTAGTAGGGCTTATGCAGAGAGCTTTTGGGTATTAACAGGCACTTCCAGACATCACGAGTTATCGTCGGATATGCGTCTTGCTGTACAATCCACAGCAACTCTCGTTATACTGATGGGCATGAGAAAACTCCGGTTAATAGCTGAAATTTTTGGTGAATTAAATAAAGGATATGTTCCTGCTATGATCATCCTCGACGGCGCGACACCTGCCGAGAAAGTGATTCTTGCCCCCATTACAGAAATAGACAATCACCTCACTACAGAAGATCTTAACAGACCCGGCATTATTGTAATAGGAAAAGTTGTGTCTCTTCACCCATCTCAGATCATTAATCAAGTGAATAAAACATGGAATATATGAGTCAGAACACATTATATCCGATATTTCTCAATCTCAGCAAACTACGCCTATTAGTGGTAGGGGCAGGTCAAGTGTCACAGGAGAAATTGAGCTTTATACTCAAGAGCAGCCCCAATGCACGTATTAAGGTGATCGCTCCTATGATAATACCGGAGACGGAGCGTATTATTAATAATAATATGGATGCCATTTCTTATGTACCTAGAGTGTTCATAGAAGGAGATGTAATTGATGCTGACATAGTGGTTGCCGCCACCAATATCCCCGAAGTCAACTATCAAGTATGGGCTGCCGCCAAGAAGTATAGAAAAATAGTCAATGTAGCCGACACCCCGAGATTATGCGATTTTTATATGGGCTCAATAGTAACAAAAGGAGATGTTAAAATCGGAATCTCTACCAATGGTATGTCACCGACTTTTGCAAAACGTCTGCGACAGTGGCTTGAAAAGGTTTTACCTGACGAAACGAATGAATTAGTTAAGAGGCTAAAGAATTATCGCGATAAGTTGCCTTCAGATTTCAATACAAGAGTCAAAGAGCTCGACGCCCTCACTTCAAATTTAAAATAAGATGAAAACACACACCACTCAAGCCCCACAAATTGACAATATCAATTCTCTTGCATCCGACTTTGATCTAGATGCGCTTGATGAAGCATTCAGGCCACTATCAATTGATGAGAGGCTTTCGCGATTTTATCAAATGTTCAAAGCAGAAGATGTAATGATGACCACATCATTTGGGACGAAGTCCATATACCTGCTACATCATATTTTTAGAATAATGCCGGAGCAGTCAATTTACTTCCTAGACACGAAGTATCATTTCGAAGAAACGTATAAGTACAAGGAACTCCTTCGTAAAGTTTATAATTTAAAGCTAATATATCTTTACCCCGAGAAAGTGCAAAATGAATTAACCACCGAGGAAAAATGGTGGATCAATCACCCTAGAATGTGCTGTACAGCAAATAAAATTGCGCCGTTAGAGCCGTATATCATTAAACACAAAGTGTGGATCAGCGGATTGATGGCTTATCAGACAGAGCATAGGTCAAGAATGAAAATATTTCAGTATCAAGGAGATATACTTAAATTTCATCCGATACTTGATGTAAACAGTGATCAAGTAAATGACTACATCAATAGATACGAGCTACCTCGTCACCCACTTGAATTATGCGGCTATGGTTCAGTAGGATGTACACACTGTACGAAGCCGGGGATCAACCGAGAAGGTCGATGGATCGGCACCACACAAAAGGAATGTGGTATACATTTGAACTATTTTTTTAAAAAAGAAGATTAATAAACAATGATCAAGACAGATATACTAATCATCGGTGCCGGACCTTGTGGACTGTTCACTGTTTTTGAGGCAGGACTACTTAAGCTACGTTGTCATCTTGTTGATGTGTTGCCGAAGCCCGGGGGTCAATTGACAGAAATTTATCCTAAAAAGCCAATCTATGATATACCGGGGTATCCCAATGTGCTGGCCGGCGAATTGGTCGATAATCTGATGAAGCAAATTGAGCCTTTCAAACCAACATTCACCTTGGGAGAGAGAGCTGAACATCTTGAGCAAGTCGGAGAGAAAATGTGGGAGTTGACTACACATAGAGGTACGAAGATTCAAGCGCCAGTCGTTGCTATTGCGGCAGGATTAGGTTGCTTTGAGCCACGCAAGCCACCCATAGATAATATCGAGGCCTTCGAGGATAAAGGTGTTGACTATATGGTTAAAGATCCTGAGGACTACAGAGGCAAGCGAATAGTCATCGCAGGCGGTGGAGATTCCGCACTTGACTGGACGAATGAGCTAGCCACTGTGGCATCTGAGGTAACCTTAGTGCACAGGCGTACCACATTCAGAGGCGCCCTTGACAGCATAGACAAAGTATTGAAATTGGCCGAGGCCAAAAAAGTAAATCTAATCACAGAAGCACAAGTGGTTAATATCGGGGGGAATGGCAGACTGACGGAAGTGTTCATTGAAAAAGATAACAAGGAGATAATCAGACACAAAGTAGACTATTTTATTCCGTTATTCGGACTGACACCTAAGCTAGGGCCAATCTCCGAATGGGGACTTAATATTACAAAAAACGCTATCGATGTAGACACATTCGATTACAGCACTAATGTTCCCGGCATATATGCTATCGGTGACATCAATAATTATCCGGGCAAGCTTAAATTGATACTCTGTGGTTTTCATGAAGCAACATTGATGGTACAATCTGCATTTAAATATATTTATCCTGAAGCCAAGTTGAGCTTTAAGTATACCACGGTATCTGGTATAGATGGATTTTCAGAATAATCATCAATGGAAGATATAATCAGAGTTGAAGTAATTGATAGAGAAGGCGTGCAACATAGTCTTGATGCGCCAACAGATATGAATTTTAATCTTATGGAAATCTGCAAAGCCTCTGACCTTCCTGTCGAAGGAACTTGTGGAGGTATGGCATTATGTGCCTCATGTCACATGTATGTCCTGACGGATCATGATCTGCCGGAGACAAGCGAAGATGAAGAAAATATGCTCGACCAGGCATTTTTTGTGGAAAAGAATAGCAGACTGGGATGTCAAATTAAGATTACAGAAGGTCTTGATGGATTAAAGGTAAAACTTGCGCCGGTCGGCGAATAAAATAAGCGCCTTTCCGCTACAGAAATTCTTAACTTATCTAGCTTATTAAATTCATATAGGCATATCTTTGCACCCATTTTGAATCAGACAAATTTTTATGGCAAACGTCGGAAAGATTAAACAGATAATAGGCCCTGTGGTGGATGTTAGTTTTGAAGGAGAAAACAGCTCACCACCAGAGATTTTTAATGCTTTAGTAATCAAGCGACCCAATGGGGAAGATCTTATACTGGAGTGTCAGCAACACTTAGGTGAGGATAGTATTCGCGCGGTAGCGATGGATGCGACAGATGGTCTCACAAGAGGGATGAAGGTTGCTGACATGGGCAGGCCGATTTCGATGCCGGTAGGAGACAAGATCAGAGGAAGGTTATTTAATGTTGTGGGAGAGGCGATAGATGGAATAGGCGCGGTTGAATTAGGCTCAGATGCCTATCCGATACACAGAAAGCCTCCTCGTTACGAGGACTTATCGACCGAAAAGGAGGTTTTGTTTACGGGTATCAAAGTAATCGACTTAATGGAGCCTTATGCCAAAGGAGGTAAGATTGGATTATTTGGAGGAGCAGGTGTAGGAAAAACCGTTTTGATTATGGAGTTAATCAATAATATCGCCAAGGCTTATGACGGTATTTCTGTATTTGCCGGTGTAGGGGAGCGTACTCGAGAAGGAAACGACCTTCTTCGCGAGATGCTTGAGTCTGGTGTTATCAAATATGGAGAGGAGTTTATGCATTCACTCGAAGAAGGTGGATGGGATCTTTCTAAAATTGATCAACATGCTCTAGTCGACTCTAAGGCAACGCTCGTGTTCGGTCAGATGAACGAACCTCCCGGAGCGCGTGCTCGCGTAGCCTTATCAGGACTAACTGTTGCTGAATATTATAGAGATGGTGATTTGAGTGATCCGACCGGAGGTAGAGATATCTTGTTCTTTATTGATAATATATTCCGATTTACCCAGGCGGGTTCTGAGGTGTCGGCTCTTTTAGGACGTATGCCTTCAGCAGTGGGTTATCAACCTACGCTTGCTACCGAGATGGGAGTAATGCAAGAAAGAATTACGTCTACCAAGAGGGGTTCAATCACATCCGTTCAAGCCGTATATGTACCGGCGGATGACTTGACGGATCCGGCTCCTGCGACAACATTTGCACACTTAGATGCTACGACTGTACTAAGTAGAAAATTAGCTGCAGAAGGAATTTATCCTGCAATCGATCCACTGGATTCAACTTCTCGAATTATGGATCCGGCTATTATCGGTACAGAACACTATAATACAGCAATGCGGGTTATGAATATCCTTCAGCGTTATAAGGAGCTTCAAGATATCATTGCCATCCTCGGAATGGAGGAATTATCTGATGAAGATAAAATGATCGTTCACAGAGCAAGAAGAGCACAACGATTTTTGTCTCAGCCATTCCACGTAGCCGAACAATTTACTGGATTAAAAGGTGTACTAGTCCCGATCGAAGAGACCATCCGTGGATTTAATATGATCATGGATGGCGAGGTTGATGAGTATCCAGAGGCAGCATTTAACTTAGTAGGAACGATTGATGATGCCATTGCAAAAGGTAAAAAGCTAATAGCAGAGGCGACAGCTTAAGATCAATAAACGCTAAATCTGAAATGTGAATCTAGTAATATTAACACCTGAAAAAGAAGTTTTTAACGGTATAGTTACTTCTGTCAAGGTGCCTGGTGTGATGGGTCAGTTTGAGATATTAAACGGTCACGCACCGATAGTGTCTTCATTAACGGAAGGAGAGATCAGAATTATTGATTCAGCAGGAAACAAGCAAGTGTATTCTATATCACGTGGATTCATAGAGGTGCTGAATAATGAGGTTGCATTATTAGTGAGAGGCTTAGAGCAGCTGTAAGTTTAACCAATGATGATGTGGTAGAAATTGATTGTAAATCTTTGTCTACTTCCGTAGTTTCAATAATTGTTCCTCGCAGACTCTCTTAACAAGCATAAAAAAAGGGGGCGAAATTTTCGCCCCCTTTTTAAAGTCTTTTCTTGACTAGTATCTACTACTGCGATCGTCTCTGTCAAATCTTCTCGGGCGTCTGTCATCATTGCCACCGCCTCTGCTGCGGTCGTCAAATCGACGATTACCACCACCACCACCGCCAAAACCGCCGCGGCTGTTGTCTCTACGTCCTCCACCGAAACCACCAGAGCCTCCTCCTTCAGGTTTTGGTTCAGATTTTTTAACCACAATAGTCCTTCCATCAAGTTCAGTACCATTAAGTTCATCGATGGCAGCAAGAGCCGCAGCATCACTTTCCATTTCTACAAAGCCAAAACCTTTGGAGCGGTTTTCAACCTTGTCGAAGATAATTTTTGAAGAAGAAACTTCTCCAAATTGTTCGAACAACTCTCTTAGCTGTTCAGCAGTTGTGTCAAAAGACATCTTAGCAACAAAAATGTTCATAAAAAATTAAGTGTTTTTAAACGAGAATATAAAAGCCGGATCTGACTAAAATGAAAGAATACAAAGCAGTTAAATCTCCAAATTGAATAATGATATTAACTACAATATTAATCCATTTATGATAGCTCGTAGTAAATATTTTTTAATATTCTGATATTTCAGGCATTTTTTTTGTCTGAAAGCTAGAGTTTATCATAATATTTCTATATGTTGATATATCAATAATACATCTTCTATATGGATGGCCTTTTCAGAGACCCGTATTTGCAGCAAATTAAACATGCCATGAATCAATATATGAGTAGCAATGTTGATATATCAAATGATTATGAGAAGCGTAGCGAGCTGCTAAGAAAATGGCTTGACTGGCTAAAAAATAGTCCCGATCAACAAAATGTCCGCATTAACTATGTCATCTTAATCATCGCACTTATCACAACATCTTTACTTTTTATCCGAGCTACTGGCCAGTGGCTATTGCCTATATTAACGTTCATAATAATGGCGATGATTTACCTTTACGGTCAACGCGTTATTCATTATATAGAAAAACAAAAGGCAAACCTCAGGCTCAATCAAACAGAAGTTAATAGTTTATTAAAAGGCAAGGTTGATTTTATATCATTGGTATTCGATATCAAAATCACAAGATTGATGTATCAAATGTGGCTATTCTGTATAGGATTTTCTTTCATTATGCATTTTACAGCACGTGCTGTAGGGGAAAATTACGCATTTGATAGCGCCCGGGTATCATGGGGGATTAGCATGATTTTATCAACAGCCGTCTGGTACTACTATTTCATAGACGATATCCGGACACTTCATGAGTATAAATCACAAGTGGTCGGACAGGGGCTGAAGAGCGATGAAAGCGAAGAAGAATAATTAACCCTCATGACAATTCAGCGTTGAGTTTATAATAATAACTTGACTTCCGGGCTTTCTTTAAAAATGTGATCTTTGTCGCAATGAAGAAAAAGGAAGTTGGATACAGTTATTTACAAGGGCTCAATGATGTGCAAAGACAGGCAGTCGAGGCTCTCGAAGGCCCTGTGGAGGTAATTGCAGGCCCGGGGTCAGGAAAGACCAGAGTTCTTACCTATAGAATAGCACATCTTATCAATAGTGGTGTGCCACCGTGGCAAATATTGGCATTGACTTTTACAAACAAAGCAGCCCGTGAGATGAAAGAGCGTATCGAAGGTGTTGTAGGTAGTCAAGCCAACAAGGTGTGGGCGGGTACATTTCACTCTCTTTTCGGAAGAATTCTACGTGTAGAAGCACACCACCTCGGCTATCCCAATGATTTCACTATCTATGATACTGATGACACAAAAAATGTGCTTAAAGAAGTCATCAAACAATTAGGCCTCGATCCTAAGGTTTATAGTCCTGGCGTATTGCGGGCACGCATTTCTAATGCGAAAAGTAATCTAATAACGCCCAAGGCATATCAAGCTAATGAAGAATTATTAGCTTATGATCGCATGAGCCGTATGCCTATGGCATATCAAATCTATGAGCTTTATGTAAAGAAATGCCTGCGTTCAGGTGCCATGGACTTCGATGATCTATTGCTACAAATGTTTAAGCTGTTGTATCAGAATCCCGAGAATGTTAAAGAAAAATATCAGCGTCAGTTTCAGTATGTTATGGTGGATGAGTTTCAAGACACCAACTTTCTGCAATACGAAATCCTGAAACAATTTGTCAGATATGAAGGAAGTGCAGAAAATCTCTGCATAGTCGGGGATGATGCTCAATCAATTTACTCTTTCAGAGGGGCAACGATCGAAAATATCTTGCAATTTGAACATGACTTTCCTACAGCTAGAACATTCAAACTTGAGCGAAATTATCGCTCCACACAGCATATAGTAGAAGCCGCCAATGGCGTTATTGCCAACAATCAACGCCAAATAAAAAAGAAGATTTGGACAGATAGATCTGGTACTAATAAAATTAAAATCATTAAAGCCCTCACTGATACTGAAGAAGGGAAGAGAATAGCGGATTTGATCATCGAGCAGAAAAATAGAAACTCTCTTCAGAATAAAGAGATCGCAGTGTTGTATCGGACTAATGCGCAGTCTAGAGTTTTTGAAGAATATCTTCGTCGATATAATATTCCGTATCGGATTTATGGCGGCCTATCCTTTTATCAGCGCAAAGAGATTAAAGACCTTATAACCTATTTAAGACTCACCGTTAATCCTAAAGATAATGAAGCTTTTAAGCGCATTATTAATTACCCTAAGAGAGGTTTTGGAGATCGGAGTCTAGATATGCTCGTGGAATTCGCTGAGGACAATGATATAAGCATTTTTGAGTCCTTACCGATGACTAATTTGTCCGGTAGAGCCAAGACTATCCTGGTCGAGTTTTTAAATATGCTGTACAACTTTCGTCAGAAAGCGGAATCGTCCAATGCATACGATACAGCCATGTATATTGCAAAAAAATCGGGCATCATAGATGATTTAAAGTCTGACACGAGCATTGAGAATCTGTCTAGACTAGAAAATGTTAATGCCCTATTGGATGGTATTCAGGAATTTGTCGAAGACGATGAACTTTACCCGGGAGAAGAACAAGTCGATAAATCACTCGCGAAGTATCTACAGAATATCGCACTGATAACGGATATGGATGAGGACAAAACAAACACAGATGTCATCACCCTCATGAGCGTACACTCAGCCAAAGGGCTAGAATTCAAGTCTGTTTTTATTGTAGGAATGGAAGAAAACCTCTTTCCTAGCTATATGTCGCTATCTGATCCAAATCAACTCGATGAAGAAAGGCGACTGTTTTATGTGGCTATCACGCGAGCAGAAGAGTTCTTAACCCTGACTTATGCTAACAGCAGGTATCAATATGGCCAGATGCGATTTAATGACGCAAGCCGTTTTTTAGAGGAAATTCCACCAGAGCATGTTGATAGTATTGTTCCCATCAAAGCCACGCCGACATTTGGAGAGCCTAAAATATTAGGAAGTTTTAAACCTGTGCCGCGAAATCAAGAGATGCCTAAAGTTGACCTTAGCACTTTTGCGCCTGACGATGTAAGTAAGCTCAAGGTAGGCATGAAAGTGTTACATACTAAGTTTGGTGTAGGCACAATTATGGATATAGATGAACGGAGAGTGGCAACAATACATTTTGATGCAGTACCGGACAATCCTGATAAACGCATCATGCTACAGTACGCCAAACTTCAGATTCTCGGGGATTAATAAATTGATCTGATTAGAATTCCAGCTTATTGAAGGTCTCTTTCCAGGCTTGAGCCATGAGATAGTCTCCCGCAAGAGAAGGATGCACGCCGTCGGGACACCAGTATGAAGTCGGGGCGGATTGTTGTGCTTTGTCAAAAACAGATTGATAAGGAATAAAAACGGCACCAAAATCATGAGCCGCTTGACGAGCCACCGCCTGATAAGGTTCAAAGAATCCGATCCATTGGTCTCTTCTTATGGACGTACCGTCCAATAATACAAAGGGCTCACCGAGGATTAGTTTAACTTTTGGCAGAGCTGCTTTGGTTTTTGTTAGCAAATCGTTTAGGTCATTACGATAGGTATCTACTGTTCCATTGTATCCTAGTCCAAGCGTATGCCAAAAATCATTGACACCGATTAATATACTTAACACGTCTGGGGCAATAGACAAACAGTCTTCTCCCCAGCGGTCTCGCAACTCAAATACGCGATGACCACTGATTCCACGGTTATAAAACTGTATATTCTTCTCAGGATACTTTCCAAGGAATTCACTGATTACGACGCGCGTGTAACCATGTCCCATTCCTAGTGGATTATTTGCGTCTTTTGCTGATTTATTTCGACCAGCATCTGTGATAGAGTCTCCCTGAAAAAGGACTTTTAGCCCATGTGGGATATTGGGCTGAGGTGATTTTGTCCCAGCCTCCTTATCAATCGAGTTACATGCAGCTGCTAAAGTTGCTATACCGGCTATGGCAGTTCTTCTTTTCATGATCTGAATATCTTCAAGATCACAATGTAAGAAATGAAGATTAAAATAAGAGACCTCTTACTTACTAGCGATAAAAAATAGATCAAGACATCTCTCATCTGCTTCACGCAAAAAGAAATCTTCCTGCGTGATCTGTTCCACTAGTGCATTATTGTTTTTATGTAAGTTCTTGCGGTTGATACGATTCATCACATCAAATGGGATCTGTAACAACACCCTGGGAAGACGCCATTGAAGATTGAGAAAGTCCCATTTTGTAAGTCTTTCTACCGACTTTTTGTTGTCTTCGTAATAACGCATCACCATTTCTGAACCATAGACACCTCGTGTATCCACTTCAAATTCTACCTTAGCCATCAACTCTTCAAGCTCTTGAATCGTGTATTCACGTATGTGCCAAGGGTTACGACTGAGTGTGGTCAGTCTATTGGGAGTGGTAAGAATCAATTTTCCCCCTGGTCTCAATACACGATATATTTCTTTGAGAAATGCCTTGTCCTCTTGAATATGCTCTAACACTTGAAAGCATATAACATAATCAAAGCTATCATTATCGATACCTACAATGGGTGGTATCGTCATCTGAATAAACTCAATATTATCACTTACTTCGGCGACATTGAGCGCACACTTAAATTTGTCGATAGTGACAAATCGCTTGGTGAGTGGGGCAACCTTTTCGACACCATATCCGCTGCCGGTGCCTATTTCTAGCACCTCGCCTCCGATCATTGGCGCGCACAATGTATAAGCAGCAAGACATCGCTGATAAACATAATTGTCCGCTTTAATATCATCTGTCACACGTTCGGCTGTTTGTAATAATGCCATTAGTACGTAGTTTAAAAATAGTGCAAGATATAGCCTTTTTAAATGAGATTTTACATAAGACATTGTTGTTATACATTGACGTTGAGGACATTTTATCGAAAATAATGATCGATCGATAGATTAGAGTGGGTGTATAGCGGTTACAGATATTATCTTGGCTGGCGCCAATTTTGCCAATGGAAATTTATAAGTTCAGAATACGCAAGAAGTTGTTTTCGCTTAGCAATCAATACTTGATTTATGATGATCAGGATAACATGCAGTTCAGGGCGAAGGGATCGTTATTTACTATTAGAAAAAGACTTAAGGTATATGATCTGGAAGATCAAGTGATCGCCGAGATAATTTCCGAATTTAATCTCTTTAAGCCTAAGTATCGTATTATTCTATCGGACAATGAATACCGACTCGTGAGCTCTTGGAATCTACGAGAGAGAATTATCGCTGATAGTCAGTGGGGCGGCGACGCTTTTATTATTCAGAGTAACTTACTTCACACAGAGTTTACATTTAGGAGAGCAGAAGATGAATTTGCATTTCTTTCGAAGCGTATCTTTCAACTAGAGCGAGAGTATGGACTTGCTGTTAAGAGCTCGGAAAATCTTGCATTAGTCTTATCTAGTGTTCTTGTGCTAGATTTAGTAAAGACTCAAAAAAAACAAAGCGGAGCTTAACTATACAAAAACACTAAGGAGCCGCTTCGATGGTCCTAACTATTAGGTCTTTGAGTTTATCAATACCTTCACCTGTTACGGCCGAAAAGAAACAGAATTCTATGTCATTCGGAATTTCAGTGAGCAGCATCTGCTTAAGTTCTTCATCAACTAGATCTGCTTTAGATATCCCGAGGATGCGCGGCTTGTGAATCAATTCGGGATTATACAAACGCAATTCGTTGAGCAAGATATCATATTGCTTTGTGATATTTTCTGCATCGG
Source organism: uncultured Saprospiraceae bacterium (assembly GCA_964396595.1). GTDB lineage: Bacteria > Bacteroidota > Bacteroidia > Chitinophagales > Saprospiraceae > CAYNFR01. The sequence continues at coordinate 75,290 of CAYNFR010000002.1, forward strand.
CGGGCACCAAAAATAATAGTACCGCATTACGTTCGATATGTCGAAGGAATCGTAAACCCAGCCCTTTGCCCTCATGGGCACGCTCGATGATTCCAGGAATATCTGCCATAATGAAGGATCGATTATCCCGATAAGCAACAAAACCAAGATTGGGGACTATGGTCGTGAATGGATAGGCGGCTATTTCTGGTTTAGCTGCACTCACTACGCTGAGCAGGGTCGATTTGCCTGCATTGGGGAATCCTACTAGGCCAACATCCGCCAGCAGCTTTAATTCAAGAATTTTCCATTCTTCTTTACCGGGGATTCCCGGTTGGGCATAATGCGGCGCTTGATTAGTAGGACTACGGAAGTGCCAGTTGCCAAGGCCTCCTTTACCTCCATCGAGTAGCACTCTACTCTCCCCGTCTTCTGTGATTTCAAATAGAACTTCTCCAGTTTCCGCATCTTTTGCAACAGTACCTAGTGGCACTTCGAGGATTTCATCTTTACCAGAAGCGCCTGTCATGCGCTGTCCGGAACCACCTATTCCATCTTCTGCAGAAATATGTTTTCTATATTTGAGATGTAGAAGCGTCCATAGTTGCGCATTGCCTTTGACAATAATATGCCCTCCTTTACCACCGTCTCCTCCATCTGGGCCACCGCGCGCATTAGATCGGTCTCTCAAGAAATGACTACTGCCTCGACCTCCTGAGCCGGATCGGCAGCATATTTTTACATAATCAACGAAGTTTTGTTCTGCCACTTTAGATATGTTTATCTATCAGGGCAATCAGCCTATCCTGAATTTCGGAGATCTCACCCATTCCGACGACACTAGAAGCAAGACCTTTGGTGTCATAGTAGTCATACACCGGTGAAGTTTCTTGTTTATAAACAGAGATACGGTTTCTGATAACCTGGTCATTGGCATCGTCGGCCCTTCCTGAGGATTTCCCTCGTTCCAATAATCTTTTGACGATTTCTTCTTCATCCACTACCAGCGATATCAATTGAATCATCTTATCCCCTCTGGTAGCAAGGAGTGAGTCAAGTGCCTCAGCTTGCGCAATCGTCCGGGGGAACCCGTCCAGCAAATATCCGACGACATCCTGGCTGCTTTCTATTTTAGCATTAAGCATTCTGATGGTTATGGCGTCCGGCACTAATTGACCCTTGTCCATAAAAGCACGGGCTTCTTGCCCCAATGGTGTATTATTGCTGAGCTCATATCTGAATAAATCACCCGTGGAAATTTGTAGGAGGCCGTACTTATTCTCAAGCATTTTGGCCTGAGTACCCTTGCCTGAGCCCGGAGGGCCGAATAAAATGATGACTTTTTTACCTTCGTTTTTCATCTGTAACCACTTGAATAATTTTTCTATCCAGTTAAACATATCATTTATTTGAGGCAAGCTTGATTAAAACTTACTCACATTGACTAATTTATAAATTTTAGACCGCCAATATACGGAACTCAATATATTCTCTTTGATTACACCTCTACTTGTTGTACTATGAATGACCCACAAAGCTTCGGTTTCGCTAGATATCACTATTGAAACATGAAAGACCTTTCCATCCTTTTTAAAAAAAATAAGGTCTCCGGGTTTTGCTTGTGCTAGTTTGACCTCTACACCTTTATTTGCTAATTCATAACTGGGGCCACATAGTTTAAAGCCACTAGCGGCATAAACCGTGCAAACGAGGCCACTACAGTCGAAATGATTGGGCCCTTTTCCGGCATACTTGTATTTAGCACCGAGATATTTGTTAGCCTCTGTGACTACTATGTCACGATATGCTTCTCTGGACTCTTTAGGAATGGGCTGTTGATTGCCAGAATAAGGATCAGTCTGCCGTATAAATTCCGTGGACTTGCACGAAAAAATAATAGAAATAACAAGCAATGTCGCTGTGACGAAGCAAAACCTGTGTCGTTCTGAAAATGAGAGATAGATCGCGAGGTATTATTTCTTTTTCTTACCTTCTTCCTTCTTCGCTGCAGCAGCGGCACTTTTCAGCGCTCTTGGAATGTCTATTGTTGCCACAGGTATACTCGGATTAACCATGCATTCTACACCCTGAGGGAAAGCGATATCTCTTACGCGAGCAGATTGTCCGAGCTCAAGACTAGAAATGCTTAATTCAAGATGATCGATAATATTTTCCGGAGAAACTTTGATTTTAATTTTTCTCAAGGACTGAATCAATTTACCTCCGGCTTTAACACCGGGGGATGTACCTGTAAATTTGACAGGAACCTCGATATTAACTTTCTGACCATCTACGATTTCTAAGAAATCTAGGTGTTCTATCTTGTCGGTTATAGGATTAAATTTCACTTCCTTTAAAATGGTCTTGTATGTTTTACCGTCACAAGCTATTTCTGCCAGTTTAAATTGAGGAGTGTATATTAATGATTTTACTTGACTAGGTGTAGTAGAAATGGTATTCACACCATTTTTGCCATAAATCACAGCGGGTATTTTATTTTCTTTTCGAAGATTCTTAGCTGCTGTTTTGCCTGTAGCAATTCTTGTTTCTGCGAGTATTTGAACGTGTTGCATAAGCTTAGGATTCCTTGTCGTGTTATAAAAAGAGCGCAAAGATATGTTTTTTTACGTTATGAGTTCAATGCCTCTTCAATAGTTTTTTCAATAATATGACGAGCTTACAGACTTATGGATCTCAGGGCGGGATAAGTGTTAAGTGACTTCTTGTCCTGACTTCATTTTTTCGGAATTTTCAACAAGTTGAAGTGCTTCAATAATTTCATCAAGCTGTCCTTCTACGACTCTATCAAGACTGTATAATGTCAGATTTATACGATGATCGGTGAGTCTGTTTTGTGGATAATTGTATGTCCTGATTTTATCTGATCTATCTCCTGTTCCTACTAATGACCGCCTAGCTTGCGTCTGATCACCTTCGTTTTTGAGTCGTTGGGCTTCCTTAATTTTGGCGTAAAGCCGTTGCATTGCGATTTCTCGGTTTTTGTGTTGGCTTCTGGAGTCTGTACTTTCGGCTACGATTCCGGTAGGGAGGTGTGTGAATCTCACGCCAGATTCAGTTTTGTTGACATGTTGACCACCTGCGCCACTTGCTCTGAAAGTATCTGTTCGAAGTTCATCTTTTCGGATATCAATTTCTTCTTCTTCAAATATTGGCAGAACAACCACAGTAGCGGCAGAGGTATGAACACGACCTTGAGATTCTGTCTTTGGAACACGCTGGACGCGATGGGCTCCAGATTCAAACTTGAGTTTTCCATAAACATTGTCGCCATAGACCTCCAATACCACTTTATTATACCCTCCTACTGTGCCGGGATTTTCGTCAATTACTTCGTATTTCCACCCTTTAGCATCAAAGTATTTGGAATACATTCTGAATAGATCACCGGCAAAAATACTCGCTTCGTCACCACCTGTACCTGAACGAATTTCGAATACAACGTCTTTGCTATCCTCGGGATCTTTGGGAAGCAGCAATATTTTTATTTGTTCTTCTAAAGATTCTACTTGATCAGTAAGCGAGGCTAACTCATGAGAGGCCATTTCACGCATTTCCGGATCAGTGTCCTTGAGCATTTCCTTGGAAGAGGCAATATTCTCAAGGACATTTTTATACTCGTGGTATATGGCGACTATCTCCGTGAGATCTTTATAGTCCTTATTTAGTCTTGTGTATTGCTTGAGATCGCTTATAATCTCTGGGTCGGAAAGTTTTTCCTCAATATCTAGGTAGCGAGCATAAATGGCTTCTAACTTATCAATCATAAGTTGTTATCGGTAATTAATGGGTATAGGAAAAGGAGCTAGAGAATTTTACTGCGAATATCTTCAATTAGAGAAGTAGGCACGTCTGGTCTCTTGACATGACTCTTGACGAAATCTCTAAAATTTTTCTCTTTGATAAATATTTGACAACATTCTTTATCTTGATTGACGATCTGCATGAGACATTCCTTACTTTCTTCTGTAAGCCTGTTATCGAGATAAAGGTCTACTTGCTGGGAAAAGTAATTAATTAGGTGTTGTTTTTTCATCTGTCGCGCCTTTTCAAGATTCGCTTCGTTTGTCAAAGTTAAAAAACTTTCACGGTTATATGCAATTAGCTTTATTCACTTAGACTTGACACTAGCCAGTATGGTCATTTTCGTCTGATTTCTGCGTCTTATTTTTTTCACCACGTACATCTTTATAGCCCTTTGATTCTGCATAGTTCTTGAGATTATCTTTCAAGAGGTTTCTAGCCCTGAATAGTCTGGAACGAACAGTGCCTATGGGAACATCAATAATCTTAGCGATTTCTTCATAACTAAAACCTTCGATATCGCACAGCAGAACGACAGTTCGAAAGTCAATCGGCAATGCATTGATAGCGATAGTCACTTCATCTCCCATCATATGGTCAAACAACTCTTCCCTGAGATCGAGATACCCGGGTAGTACAGAGTCCTCGCTATCGTGATAACTTACGATATCTTCAAAATCAACCTTGGTCGGTCTTTTACTTTTCTTGCGATACTCGTTGATATAGGCGTTTTTGAGGATTTTGAACAGCCATGCTTTGGCATTAGTACCCTCGTCATATTTATCGATGAACCGGAACGCCTTGAGATATGTCTCTTGGACTAAGTCATTGGCAAGTTCTTCGTCGTAAGCTAAATGAAATGCAAAAGTCTTCAACGCATTGATATGCGGCATAAACTCTTCATCAAACAACCTATAATCTTTTGCGCTTTTATCAGCCACAGCGACAATTTGAGGCAAAAATAGAGTTTCCCGAAGACTTGATCGGTTTTCATCCACAGATATCACTGAATGGACTTTTCATCCATCACTTGTTAACAATTTCCTGAGCAATAGTATTGACAAGATTTATTTCGTAACCCTTATTAATGCCATAATGGCTTAGTTTCTTCAGCAGCATGGGTTTAGAATAGCCATTGTTAATTATAGCGTATTTAGAGAGCACGTCATGTAATGTTGCCAGGTATTCATCGGCGTCTATTTCGGTTAGTCCTTTTGTAATACAATAGTCGCTAATATGCATTGCCTTGAGCTGGTTTACGATCTTTGTCCGACCCCAACGGTTGATTCGGAATTTTCCTCTTACATAGCTTCGTGCATAACGTTCTTCATTGAGGTAGCCCTCATCAATAAGCAAGGACATAACTTCTTCCAGTTGATGTCCATATACTTTAAGGCTTAGCAGCTTTGTGCGAACTTCACTATGACAGCGTTCACGATAATCACAGAATCGTTTCAGTTTTTCGAAAGCTTCAGAAGATGTCACGTGCGATTTTTATTATTTTCTTCAAAGGTATTATGGCTGAAATTTCAGTCAATGATTCTAGCGCGATTTATTCCAGGTATTCATATCCACTAAGGCCTCACCGAAATGTTAAACTTATTATATTTTTGACCTTCTGTTTAACCTTTCACTAAGGCAACAACGTTTTTTAGTTTAAATCACTAATATGACTAGACTTTTAATGCTTTTTTCATTTCTGTTAAGTGTCAATACTGTGCTGCAAGCGCAGACCGGAGGAGAGAACTTATGGAAAACACTTGCTAAGATTACCTATACAAAGGAATATGACGAGTTTTTAGGGTTTAAGATAGATAAGCCGGTATTCAGTGAGGATATAAAAAAGCTAGAAGGGAAGGTGGTTACAGTCAAAGGTTATATCATACCTGTCGAAGGTTATAAGGGACACAGAGAGTTTATTTTTTCTGCTTATCCTTATAGCATGTGTTTTTTCTGCGGCGGCGCAGGTCCGGAGACGGTTATGGAAGTGGAGGCAGTTAAGGATGTTCAATACACAGCCGAGCAGATACATCTAAAAGGTGTTCTGAAGCTCAACGCGGACGATATTAACCGACTGATGTACTTCCTTGAACAAGCAGAAATCGTGAAGGGATAATGATCATCACGCTTTCCGGGGACATAGGAAGTGGCAAAAGTACTACCGGCAAGATCCTTGCCGAACAGCTCAAATGTAAATACCTTAGCACAGGCGCCATTCAGCGGCAATTCGCTGACGAAATGGGCTTATCGACCTTACAGCTTAATTTGCTCACAGAAAAACGCTTAGATATAGATGAAAAAATCGACAACTATACCCGCGAACTAAATGACGCGGAAGAAAGCTACGTAGTGGACAGCAGGCTTGCATGGCATTTCATCCCAAAGTCATTTAAGATCTATCTCATGTGCGATGTACATATTGCAACCCAGCGAATAAGCAATGACAAATCAAGGCTCAGTGACGATCAGAATCTACCTGCCGAAGAACTCTTACAAAAGATTATCGATCGACGCCAGAGCGAAAAAAGACGGTTTTTAAGAATTTATGGTATAGATTTTGAAGATCTTAGTAATTATGATCTAGTAGTAGATACGGCATTGTTCAGACCGGATGAAATAGCAGTTATGATATGTGATGCATTTAATTTGCATGTTTAGCTGATTTCTTCTCGATAGCACATTTTGTAAATGGAATAATGTGGTTTTCGAAATTCAGATCGTCATTAAACTAAGAAATCTGCTTGATACTTTATGCACACTAATAAATCATCTTTTAAGCTTGAATCTTCAAATGTGGACACAATGCTAAACAACACGGAGCTCAAGACATTCCGGTCGGTCGATCTGGATTACGAGTGGGAGCAATTCAGGAAGCTTATTTCCGCCGCGCGTAATTAGTACAATTCATAAGCTGATATTCATTTATGGCATCCTGCCAAGGTCTGTATTGGATAGTGTAATCGGCATCTCAACTTTATAACTATAATCGCCTGAAAAGGATTGATAGTTTTAATCACTTATTCATAGCAATTGTTATTTCGGAGTATATTTCTCCTATACAGACAATGTAGCTAGATGGGTGTAGGTATTTACAATGTCCAATATGCCAGGAGAAAATGAAAAAATAGAATAGGACGGATTCAGCATCTATATTTGTATGAGATAATAGTAATAAGATATGTCTCAAATGAAAGTTGCATACATCACCGGTGGTTCAAAGGGAATAGGACTCGGGATCTGCGAAGCCCTTGTTAAGTCACAATACAAAGTGGCCTTTACCAGTCGAAATCAATCTGATATTGATAATGCCGTACGGCATCTTAATCAGTTTTCATCTGGAAATGTGCTGGGTATTAAAACTGATGTCCGCAATTTAGAGGAGCAGAAGGCTGCTATTAATCAAATTGTTAATAAATGGGGAAGGGTGGATGTTGTCATTGCCAATGCGGGCATAGGTCATTTTGCCTCCATTGAGTCAATTACTAGTAGCCAATGGCAAGATGTTATTGATACGAATCTTACAGGCGCCTTTTATTCTATTAAGGCATCAGTTGATCAGCTTAAAGAAACTCAAGGGTATTATATAACCATAGCGAGTCTTGCCGGGGTCAATTTTTTTAATCACGGATCTGCGTACAATGCTAGCAAATTTGGATTAGTAGGATTTACACAGGCGGTTATGCTCGATTTGAGAAAGTACGGTATCAAAGTTACCACGATCATGCCTGGTTCAGTAGCCACATACTTCAATGATCATGTCCCGAGTGATGAAGATGCATGGAAAATTCAACCCGAGGATATTGGCCAGATGGTGGTAGATCTTCTCAAAATGCATCCGCGCACCTTGCCATCCAAGATTGAAGTAAGACCGACAATGCCCGTAGGCGCATAATGAAATTAAACGAGCAATTCTGGAATGACAGGTATATCTCGGGAGATATCGGTTGGGATGTCGGAGAAATCACGGCTCCCATAAAGACTTATATAGATCAGCTGACAGATAAGTCCATAAAAATATTAATTCCCGGCGCGGGAAACGCCTACGAGGCGGAGCACCTATGGAACACTGGATTTCAAAACACTTACGTGCTTGATTGGTCAGAGCAGGCGCTTGGTAATTTTCATAGCAGAATGAGGGATTTTCCGACAGAGCAATTGATTCACAGCGACTTTTTTACCATGAGTGGTGCTTATGAATTAATCCTTGAGCAGACTTTTTTTTGTGCACTTGATCCTGAATCACGAGCGGCTTATGTAGAAAAAATGTACGACTTATTGACTGCGGGAGGATTGTTGGTAGGTGTTCTGTTTGATGCGCCTATGTATAGCGAAAGACCTCCGTATGGAGGCAGCATGGCGGAATATCGAAGCTTATTCGCCTCTCGATTTCAAATACTTACACTCGCCAAATGTTATAATTCCATTCCTCCTAGAGCCGGAAATGAATGTTTTATTATACTTCAAAAACCTTAGCAAACGCTATTTGTGTCCCCACAGCGCATTAAAATAGGCATCTAGATTAACATTGCCACCGGTGATAATCAGACCCACACGCTTTCCGCTAAAGAGCTCCGGTTCTGACATGATGGCGGCCACCGTTACAGCACTAGATGGTTCAATGATGATTTTCATTCGCTCCCATACGAGGCGCATAGCTGTAATAATGTCTTGTTCGCTGACGCGAATGATGCGATCTGTGAACTTGTTGATAATAGGAAAGTTCTGATCGCCGAGCTGTGTTCTGAGGCCATCAGCTACCGTATATTTATTTGTAGCAGCAACGATATGGCCTGTTTTCAAGGACTGATAAGCATCATCTGCCTCTGCAGGCTCTGCTCCTATCACTTTCGTCTGTGGAGAAAAATGATGTAAAGCAACACAAGTTCCAGCCAGCACACCACCTCCACCTACAGGACATATTATGTAATCCAAATCAGATACTTCTTTTATCAATTCGTAGGCCATAGTTCCCTGGCCCAATATGACATCGGGATCGTTCGATGGGTGAATGGGGATCGCTCCTTTATCCCGTACTACTGCAGCCAATGTTTCTTCTCTGGCGGCAAGTGTGCTTGCACACAATATTAATTCTGCGCCATAGTCTCTTACCGCATCAATCTTTACTTGTGGTGCATTAATCGGCATGACGATGTAGGCTTTTTTACCCAATTGTCCGGCAGCCAAGGCCAATGCTTGCGCAAAATTACCAGAAGAGTGAGTGGCAACACCTTGGTACTTTTGTGCTTCACTCAGACAAAGGATGGCATTGGTCGCTCCTCTTATTTTATATGATCCTGCTTTCTGGAAGTTATCGCATTTAAAAAATAACTCAGCATGAAATAAGGTGTTAACTAACCGGCTGGTCATCACAGGCGTGTTGTAAATCTTACCGCTTATGCGATTGACCGCATTTAATAGGTCAGCGCCGATGGGAAATTTAAATAGGGATTTCATAACGGAGTCATTTCTGATGATTGCTTTTATTTCAACACCACGACTTCTCCTTCATCCGGAATAGATACTTTCTTAAACCCTTCTTGACTCAGATATTCCTGAAACGCTTGCTGTGTGTTATATTCTCCGTGTACTAGGAACACCTCTTTTGCTGATTTTTTTTGATTTGTAATATTATCCAGCATCTCCGCTCGATCGCCATGAGCAGAAAATGAGTCGAGGGTTTTTATTTCGGCGTTTACTTTTAACATTTCGCCACGCACTTTGATTTCTGTGACCCCTGCTTTCAGCAATCCTGCTGCAGTTTCCCTTGATGCGTAACCGACTAGTAAGAAGGTGCACTTAGGATCTTCAATATTATGAAATAAATGATGCCTGACTCGCCCCGCTGTCATCATGCCGCTAGCACTAATAATTACGCAAGGCTCAGTAGAGGTGTTGAGCATCTTAGACTCATCTATATTACGTACATAATGCAGTTTTTTAAAGCTGAATGGATTTCCATTTCGCAGTAAATATTGGCTTAGCTCTTCATCATAGCATTCGGGATGGAGGGTGTAAATATCCGTGGCATCTACCGCTAAGGGACTATCTACATACACAGGCACGGCGGGAAGTCTGCCTTGATTGTAGAGTTGATCCATCATGTAAACAAGTTCCTGAGTGCGCCCTACACTGAATGCTGGGATTATCAATTTGCCCCCTTTTTCGACACAAGTATGTCGGATTACGTCGAGAAGTTTTTCGGTTTGTTCGGGTTTGGATTCATGTTCTCTATCACCATAGGTTGATTCACAGATCAGGTAATCTACTTCATCCATTTGTTGGGGATTGCGCAATATTGGCCGGTCAGGCCTGCCTATGTCGCCTGTAAATCCTATCGCTCTATATTTTCTACCTTCTTTGATTCGCAAGTTAACACTTGCACTACCTAATATATGACCTTGATCTCGGAACTGTACTTGAATATGCGGAGAAATATAATGCCATCGGTCATAAGAGTATCCGACGAAAAGTTTCATCGTATTTACGGCATGTTTATCGGTGTAAAGCGGTACACGCTTAGGAGGAAGCTTATAACGTTTTCCGGCTTTGCGTTCTCTTATGACTCTTTTGTTATATGATTCTGCATCTCTCATTTGGATTAATGCAGAATCCATGAGCATGATGGACGACAGACTTCGGGTAGGAAGCGTAGCGTGAATACAACCCTTAAAGCCATCTTTTACAAGCTGAGGAATACGACCAATATGATCGATATGTGCATGAGAGACTATCAGACAATCAATTTCCTGTGGGTCAAAATGCCAGGTATTATTTTTCAACAAATCATCCTGAAATGAACCTTGAAACATCCCACAATCAAGCAATATCTTATACCCATTATCTAAGGTTATCAAATGCGAACTACCCGTTACATTTCTCGCGGCACCACAAAATTTTATTTGCATCTATCTTCACTTATAATAAGTGAAGATAAAGTTTTATACAAGAAATGATTGAAGAATGCCGAAACTAAGGTCTGAAAGAAAGTGGCAGATAGTTCAGCTGGCACACTTTTGATTCATCAAAGTATTTACGAGCTGCTGTTTGAATTTCTTCTGCTGTAATAGATTCGTAAATTTTAGCCTCTTTGTGCTTTTTATCAATTATACCTAGATGTTCAAAATGAGCTGAGGATATGGCTCTATTAAGAATACTCAGTTCATCTAAGGCAATTGAGGTTGCAACTTTGTTTACTATTTTAGCGAGTTCACGAGGACTTACTTTGTTCTGTTTTAGATCTTCAAGTTCTTGCCAGATGGATTTATCGACTTGATCGATACTGACATCAGGCATGGGCTTAGCTTCGATGATAATCAGTCCCGGATCGATTGATCCGGTAATAAAGCTATCTATTTGACTGACCAAGTTTTGCTGTTTTAATATACGCCGATAGAGACGCGAAGATTCATCGCCTGCCATCAGATCGGTCAATATATCACATATATAATAATCACGATGCAATCTGCCGGGCATCTGAAAGGCGTAATATACTGTAGGGCCAGGCACATCGCTATAAATAGTTTTTATCTCCGGACTCATCCTTTCAGGTTCATCTTGATAGTTTTTTTCCGGAACTATACCGGCAGGAATGTCTGCGAACCACTTGTACACGAGTTCTAAAACTGACTTGACGGGTAGAGGAGAGATGATACTCAAAATCGCATTTGAGGGATGATAGTATTTTGCATAAAACGCTTTAACGTCTTTGAGTTGTGTGTTGGCAATATCTTCCGGTGTGCGACCGATGGTAGGCCATTGATATGGATGGGTCTTGTATGCCATAGCGGACAAATGATGCCATACATCGCCATAAGGGACATTGATACAGACCTCTTTGAATTCTTCGATGACTACTTTTTTTTGTGTGTTGAGCACTTTGGGGCTGAACTTGAGCTTAGCCATTCTGTCTGCTTCTACCCACAGAGCGGTTTCTAAGTTTTCAGCGGGAAGGACTTCGAAAAAATTAGTTGAATCGTGGCCGGTAAATGCATTGTTTTCACCGCCGACATCTTGCAGAGGGGCATCAAAGTTTGGAACATTTTTCGATCCTCCGAACATTAAATGCTCAAATAGATGCGCAAATCCGGTTTTGTCCGGGCTTTCATTCCTTGATCCTACCCGATACAATACATTAACTGATGCAAGGGCAGTGCTCTTATCTTGCTCAACCAGGACTGTGAGTCCATTTTTTAAAATTTCTTTGTGCAGACCGCTCATAAATGCGCAAAGTTAATGGGTAATTCGGTTTAATTATCAGACAGGCTCTATATGGGTCAAGCAAAATGCTAATAATGGCTTTAGAAGCTGATGTAGGATTTGAATAAATAGTATTTTCTTCAGTAACACGACACTAGATAGCCATAGGGACAAAAAAGCGCCGAAGACTTGAGGTCTCGGCGCTTTAAAAGTTTGCTGTAAGTTGAATTAACCTAGCGGCGGAATTCTCAATATTTGTCCGGGGTAGATTTTATCCGGATGGGACAACATTGGGCGATTAGCCTCGAATATTGTATTGAACTTCATAGCGTCGCCATATACTTCTCTAGAGATTTTGCTGAGCGTGTCCCCTTTTTTGACTTCGTGAAATCTTGATACAGGTTCAGGATTCGTGACAGTGATATTATCTGCGACGGCGCCGACCCCTTCTACATTGCCTACTGCAAGGATAATTTTCTCTCTGTCAGCATTTGTCAATGTAGTACCTTCAACAATAACTTGTTCTGCGAGGTCAATCTTCAGTCCGGATACAGGGATGCCTAGACTTCTAATGTGATCGTGAAGGTTAGCGATTTTTTGCTCTTCTTCTGTGAGCTGAGGCACACCGGGTGCAGCGGGTGCTGTTTCTTTTTTCTTGAAAATTTTTTGTCCGGCACCTTTAATAAATGAAAACAGTCCCATTGTACAACGTTTGTTTTAAGGATGAAATAATCAATAATCTAATTTACTTGCTTATAGCGAAGGTAAGCATAAGTTTTTCCCAAGATAATACTATTTGATCATCTTGCTGTGAGAAGGTCATATTTTCTACTACTTCATTAATCATTTGCGGTGTCAATGTAACGCGTAAGGCATCCTTAGATTGATCATATTTGTATGCACCCCATTGGTTGCTTTCAGTGTTTAAGATGAGTGTCCATTCATCTACATTGGGAATCGTAAAAATGGCATAAGAGCCGGCAGCGATACTTTCGCCATTAATTTTAACAGCTTCGCTGAAGGTGATAACTGTGGCGTCATTGGCGCCTGTCCTCCAGACTTTACCATATGGGACTAGTCCATCCCATATTTGTCGATCTCTGACAGCAGGGCTATAATATGATATGTTGACATTAACACCATCTATCTGAGCATCAAGTGTGCGCGCAGGGCTGACAGGATTGTTTTGGGCGGATACGCCCAATAAAGAAGCAGCTGTTATAAAACCAGCTAATAGGAAATTTCTCATTTCTGATTATTTTAATGAAAGTTTAGATAATTACGCGAAGTAATTCTTTTATCAACATAGTCTGACTTAATTGTTTGTTAAAATAGTTTAAGCCTTCGAATTAGCCGTTGATGTTTCCCTGTATATCTTTGGCGCGATCATTTCTTTCTAATATGATGAAGATCCATAAAATAGAAATCATTCCTGCTCAGATAAAGCTCAACGAACCCTTTGTTATATCTAAAGGGCCACTATATCATGCGACCATCACTATTGTCAAAATATATACTTCTGACGGCTTATACGGCATCGGCGAATGCTGTCCTTACCGCACCATTCATACAGAAACCCAAGAGGGTACCGTCGCCGCAGGTCTTCGCATCGCCAATGCGATAATCGGGATGGATGCCGGCGAGATACACAGAATTGTCGGTATCATGGATCGCATCATGTCCGGTAATGCTTCTATCAAGAGTGCATTCGATCTAGCCTTATATGATCTTAATGCAAAAGTGGTCGGATTACCTGTTTATAAGTATCTCAATGGTCGATCCGATAAAAAAATAGTCACTGACATGACGATAAGTCTGCTGGACAAGGATAAGATGGTCGAGAAGGCTATTGAATATAGAGAAAAGGGGTTTCCGGTACTCAAAGTTAAGTTAGGAGAGCGCCCATCCATTAAGGACGTAGATCGCATGATTGCTATAAGAGATGTCGTAGGGGATATTCCTTTACGGATCGATGCGAATCAGGGCTGGAACAGCCACGAGGCTATCAAAGCGCTTCAGGCAATGGCCTATCTCGAAATAGAGCATTGTGAAGAGCCTATATCTGCCATTAATCATTATGATTTAGCCAGAATCAGATCGCTTAGCCCGATTCCAATAATGGGTGACGAGACGGTATTTACGCATCGAGATGCCATCCAAATGATTGTCTCAGAGTGTATTGACTTGATCAATATTAAACTCGGCAAATCAGGAGGTATAAGCCACGCTATGAAGATAGCCGGTATGGCAGAATCTCTTGATATGTATTGTCAGGTGGGTGTATTCAGTGAGTCACGGTTGGGTATTGCGGCCGCAGTTCATTTCTCCAGAGTGTGGGAGAATATTGTCTTCTTTGATCTCGATTCTCCATTGATGCACGAAGAGGATCCGGTGATCGGGGGAGCGCAATATGCTCGCGACTGGTCTGTCCATGTAGATGATACACCGGGCCTAGGCGCGGATTATGATCCGGCTTTTCTATCACGATTTGACCATATTATAGTAAAAACTTAATGAGCCTCTAGCCAATTATCTCCCACCTCCATCTCAACAATGATCGGTACGCGGAGATGGGGTAGGGCGGTTATCATATTTTCCCTTACCAGTTGTTTGACTTGCTCGAGTTCCGGTTTATATACATCAAATACAAGCTCGTCATGTACCTGCATGATCATTTTTGATTGCAATTTCATTTCATTTATCGCATGTTGAATTTTGATCATGGCTATTTTGATCATATCGGCCGCAGTTCCTTGAATGGGGGTGTTGATGGCCATTCTCTCGGCGTTGCTCCGGGCAAGCGAGTTACGAGAGTTGATATCTCTGAGGGATCTTTTACGACCGACCAGGGTGGTGACATATCCATGCTTACGGGCAAATTCGATGGTGTCATCCATATATTTTTTCAAGCCTTTGTATTTTTTAAAATAGCTTTCGATTAGTTCTGTGGCCTCCGTGCGCTTGATTGTCAGCTGTCTGGAAAGATTGGTGGCTCCGGCACCATAGATAATACTAAAGTTGACCGTCTTAGCATTCCTTCTTTGCTCGGCTGTCACCTCTGCCAAGGGCACATTATAAACACCGGCTGCTGTGGCGCGATGGATGTCATCTGATTCTTGAAACGCTGCGAGCATGGCTTCGTCCTTGCTGATTTCGGCTATTAAGCGCAATTCTATCTGCGAATAGTCAGCAGCAAGCAGAATATGATCAGCATCCCGAGGGATGAAAGCTTTTCTGATTTCACGCCCCGCAGCGTTTTTTATGGGGATGTTTTGCAGGTTGGGGTTTTCGCTACTGAGACGACCTGTCGCGGCACGAGCTTGATTGTAAGAAGTGTGAATCCGACCCGACCTGGGATTTATCATCGTCGGCAAGGCGTCTACGTATGTTGACTTCAGCTTAGCATACTTGCGATATTCGAGAATATCATTGACTATAGGATGTTCGTAAGCTAGTTCATTCAGTTTTTCTACATCTGTGGAATATTGTGCTGTAGCAGTCTTGCTCCATCGGTATGGGATTTTGAGCTTATCGAACAGTACCTCACCCACTTGCTTGGGAGAAGCAATATTAAATTCAGTGCCCGCTTTTTCGTAGATTTTATTTCTGGCGTTGAGAATTTCTTTCTCTAGCTCGAGGCTGTAATTATTGAGAAAATCTGCATCAACACGTACACCGGCATACTCCATTTCAGACAAGACTCTGATAAGGGGCATTTCGATGGTGTTAAAGAGCTCGGTCAGGTTTTCTTTTTTGAGAAGTGGCTCGAAGTATTCTTTCAGTTGAAAAGTGATGTCTGCGTCCTCGACTGCATAATCGACGAGTTCCTCCAGAGGCACTTGACGCATAGATTTTTGCTTAGAGCCGCTTTTACCTATGAGTTGTTTGATCGGTATCATCTGGTAGGACAGGTAGCTTTCGGCGAGAAAGTCCAGTTTGTGTCTGAGGTCCGGTTCGAGTAGATAGTGAGCAATCATCGAATCAAAGTAGGGCTCACTGACTTCCACACCGTACCAGCGTAATACATTGATATCGTACTTGATGTTTTGGCCTATTTTGAGGATAGAATTGCTTGTCAGCGGGGCAGAAAAAAAGGACAGGATTCTCTGCGCCTCTTGTTGGTCTTCGGGTATAGGGATATAATAGCCGCTGCCTTTTTCCCACGAAATGGCCAGGCCTACCAGCTCCACAGCTTGAGAGTCGAGTCCTGTGGTCTCTGTATCGAAACAAAAGGCTTTTTGTGCAAGCAACTGTGAGGCTAGCTGCTGATATTCTGTGTCAGTATTGACTAGGGTATAATGTGGATGGTGATCTTTGATCGACTTTTTGCCAATGTTATATGTGGGGTTTTCGTCTTGCTTCTCTTCGATCGGCATAGAGAACAGCGTACCTTCATAGCTCTGCTGTGTTTTTTCTCCGAGAATATTTTCTGCTAGTGTGCGGAATTCTAACTCTTTGAATAATTCAGAAAGCCGTCTTCTGTCAAATCCTTCTATTTCGTATGCCGCGGCATCAAATGTGATCGGCACAGCGATGTTGATGGTGGCAAGTCGTTTAGAGAGTAAGGCTTGATCAGCATAGTTGATCACATTCTCGCGTTGTTTGCCTTTAAGTTTATCAGCATTGGAGATGACATTTTCGACGGAGTCAAATTGTTCAATTAAACCGAGGGCGGTTTTCGGGCCTATGCCGGGTATGCCAGGGATGTTGTCAACGCTGTCACCTTGCAGACCCAGCATATCTATGACTTGCTCGGGAGATTTAATACCCCATTGTGACAGGATCTCGGGCACACCGAGTATTTCGACATCGTTGCCTTGCCGTCCCGGTTTATACATGAATATTTTATCTTCTACCAGTTGTGCATAGTCTTTGTCGGGAGTAACCATATAAACGTCAAAGCCTTCTTTAGCTGCTTGCTTTGCTATGGTTCCGATGACATCATCGGCTTCGAAATTTTCAACCGTAATGATCGGAATATTAAATGCCTCTACGATCTTGCGGATGTAGGGCAGGGCTATGATGATGTCTTCCGGCGTGGCGTCACGATTAGCTTTGTACTCAGGGAAGTACGCGTGTCTGAAGACATTGCCAGGAGGGTCAAATGCCACGGCAAGATGCGAAGGCTTTTGATTGCTGATGAGATCCCAGAGAGTGCGCACGAAGCCGGTAATGGCAGAGGTGTTAATCCCCTTGGAGTTAATAAGAGGTCTTGTTATAAAGGCATAATGCGCTCTGTAAACTAGGGCGTGTCCATCGAGCAAAAAAAGTTTTTTCATGTCAGTCGGTCTAGATCCTATTGGCTCAAAGATAGTATTATGATCAGTTCTTCACATCGGATAATCACGGTTGTAACAATGGCGGAAATTGACAGGATGTGCGTCATGGTAAAAAACCTAAGGTGCAAATGGTACATTTCCACATCGCACCAGCCGACCCACAAGGCAACCCTCAAAACACCAAAAGAGTCATTTTTTGCCAACGCTCGGACTAACGAACGGACAATTAGAAGTCAATGCCATGCAACGTAAGCTCATGTATATAAAAGACTGGATTGAGGTTTTGGATGGGTTTATCAAAATGAACTGACAAGATGTGTTAACCACCGCACATAATTTCGACAGAGTTAGCTCAGTGCAAAGTATTAGCAGAGTATGTAGCCTATAAGTAAGAATCTGATGAAGAACTGTCAGAAGTTGAAAAACAGTTCACTGCAATCATAGTGAAAGCAAACAAAAGTCTGAAAGCATTGAAAACAAAAAATATAAAGAAAGACTAATGGCATTTATGTATGATATACTTTTACAGGAATTTGGTAAAAGAGCCGGAGCATAGCTTACCGTTCATAATCACAAAACCGACAATTTAAAGCCTGGGTTTGGTGAGCGCCTAACGCACAATCAATACGGAAAAAAACACCTACTAAATTTAAGGCGGGATCAACAACAGAGTGTATGTGGCAATAAAGTTATTTAAAGAATGGTCTTTGCTTCAGAGAAAGCTTGTTCTGAATTGAGAGGTGAATAATTTAATTGGCCATTGTCTACACACTCATATAGATTTAAATCATGTTAGAAGACCTTATACGTAAAGAGCTCTCCACAGCACCGCTTAATCTTCCCACCATCGCGGATGAACAAGAGGCCGCAACAGATCTGCTCGTGGCAATACACAATAGGGTCAAAGAATTAATGGCAGAGGATAGCGGACTGTTATTTAGTTACTTGTATCGACTCGATGTTAAGGAAGAGCTAGTTGAGCAAGCTATGAATGGCTTGATAGATGCCGACTCGTCGCTTGCATTGGCCAAAATTATTCTGTCTAGGCAGCTGGAGCGTGTAAAAACAAAGAAAAGCTATCGGCAAGATCCTATAGATGGGTGGGAGTGGTGACGGGGTACAATGTTATCATCAATTGATAATAACGCAGGCGTCTGAAAAGATCATTGATTAAGCCCTTGGATTGGCGAGCTTAAGAGTTGCCTGCTATAAGTTCTGACATCCGTATTATGATTTGTTTCTTATGTTTTATCACTTGCTACCTACTTCTCTCTTACCATTCCATCCGCCAGCATTGCGGTCGAACCATCTTCTTTAGTGATCAAGAAAATGATTTTATCCTTGTCGATCTGAGCTTGAGTGACCAGTTTTTCGCCGTATTGACATTCTGATTTAATCTGAAAGGATAGTTGTGTTAGCTCATATTTTTTATGCCATTCTAAGGGGAGCGCATTGAGCATGATTCGAACATAAACCAGATTATTGGTGTGATTATTCCAGTCAAGATCAAAATAATTGACAATATAAGATGATGTATAATCTGCTCGCGTCAAACTTGCATATTGGCCGTCAGGCACAGGAAGTACTTTAGTCTGATCATCTTGTTTGAGATAGTGATATTGTGGTGGAATACGAATAAGGCTTCTCTTTTCGAGACAGAATAATGTCCATGTACTTGATGCGGAGGCAATTACCGCACCTGATTCGTCATACATGAAGTAGTCTCGATAAGCGAAAATACGATCTATCCCGGCAGGATACGTCAATATTCTTACAGACTCACCTATAACAGGATAGCGACTTATATTTATTTTTTTACGCAATAAAACCCACGCTATGTTATCCGCTATCATATCCCGAAAAGAGCATTTTAAATCCATCACATTTCGCATGCTTCCTTCTTGCATAAGCATTAATAGAGCGGGCAATGTCATCCGAGTTTGGGTATCTACCTCGTGGGAGCGGATCACAAATGTATCTTCATATTTATGTTGCATAAGCAGATCTCGTGAGGGTGCATTGTTATTTGATGGCTGAAATTAAGGAATAAGCTCTTATTTCACGCGTATAGTAAGTTGGTAGCCACTAAAAGCCCTTTTTTTAGCTAGAATATAAGGCCTTAAATAATGAGATTATTACATTCGTTGTTCTAAATAGGATATGGCTATGTCAAAAGTAATCATCGGAGATAAGGAATATTTTAAAGGGGTCGGGCAGATTCTATTTGAAGGGAGAGATAGTCGAAATCCATTGGCTTTTAAATGGTACGATCCAAATCTTCGTGTAGCTGGCAAGACGCTGAAGAAGCACTTTAAATTTGCTGTGGCTTATTGGCATACGCTATGTAATGAAGGTGGTGATCCATTTGGTCCCGGAACGAAGATCTTTCCTTGGGCGACAGGTATTGATCCTATCCAGCGGGCAAAAGATAAGATGGATGCGGCATTTGAGTTTATGACAAAGTTAGGTATGGAGTACTATTGTTTTCATGATGTAGACCTAATAGATGAAGGCAAGAACTTGGCTGAGTTTGAAAAGAGACTCGACATCATCACCGATTATGCCCTTCTAAAGATGAAGGCTAGCAAAATAAAAGTGCTATGGGGGACGGCAAACCTTTTCTCTAATCCCCGGTATATGAATGGTGCTGCCACCAATCCTGACTTCAATGTAGTGGCATATGCCGGAGCACAAGTCAAAAATGCTATTGACGCCACGATAAAACTTGGTGGTGAGAACTATGTTTTTTGGGGAGGGAGAGAAGGCTACATGTCCCTATTAAATACACAGATGGGGCGTGAATTAGATCATCTAGCCACTTTCTTGCACATGGCCAGAGATTATGCGAGACAGAAGGGTTTTAAAGGTTACTTTTTCATAGAGCCCAAACCCATGGAGCCATCTAAGCACCAGTATGATTTTGATGCAGCTACCTGCCTCAACTTCTTGAGGCAATACGATCTGATGGCCGATTTTAAGCTCAATCTTGAGACTAATCACGCAACACTTGCACAGCATACCATGCAACATGAAATGCAAGTGGCGGCAGATGCTGGGGCGCTGGGCAGCATGGATGCTAATAGGGGCGACTATCAGAATGGCTGGGACACGGATCAGTTTCCGGTAGATTTATATGAATTGACGGAATGCATGTTAGTATTGTTGGAGTCGGGGGGATTTCAAGGAGGGGGCATAAATTTTGATGCTAAGACACGTCGTAATTCCACTGATCTGGAAGATATTTTTATTGCCCATATCGGAGGTATAGACAATTTTGCCAGATCATTAATTATAGCTGATCGCATAATGAAGGAGTCAGATTATAAGAAATGGCGCAAGGCTCGCTATGCCAGCTTTGACAAGGGCGAAGGACAAAAGTATGAACAAGGCAAATTAAAGCTCACGGATCTTCATCGTTATGCCAAGAAAAATGGGGAGCCGGTGCAGATAAGTGGCAAGCAGGAATTATATGAGAACTTGATAAATCAATTCATATAACTAGGGCTTTACAGCCCAATATAAAATGCTATGTTATTCCCAATAGGCGACACCAATGTTCGTGGAGGGTATAAGCCGCTATTCAGTTACAGCTTTATAGCACTGAATATCATTATTTTCTTACTACAACTTAACACATCAGGTCATCTTGTATGTGCGTACGCGACTATCCCGAATGTTATTTTAAAAGGGGATCAATTACACACCTTGGTTTCGAGTATGTTTCTGCATGGAGGCTGGATGCACTTGATAGGCAATATGTTGTTTTTGTGGGTGTTTGGGGACAATATTGAAGCCATCATGGGGAATATTCGCTTCTTGATATTTTACCTGCTGGGTGGGTTATTTGCTACGTTTGCACATATTGCGGCAGGATTAGTAGCGGGCAGTCCCGAAATGGCCAGCTGCTGTGAGCCATGTGTGTTGTTAAATGCATGTGAAACAGCGAGTAGCGCTTGCCCCGGCAGCATTCCTTCGCTCGGGGCGAGTGGCGCTATTAGTGCTGTATTGGGGGCGTATATTGTCTTTTTTCCGAAGTCGCGCATCAAAGTATTGATATTCTTTTTCGTCACCACAGTACCGGCAGTTGTATTTTTAGGCTTGTGGTTTGTGGAGCAATTGATATCCGGGGTAGGATCTATGGGGCCACTTACAGCTCAGACAGCAGGAGTGGCATGGTGGGCGCATATTGGTGGATTTATTTTTGGATTAATTTATGGCTGGATAAATAAAGACTTTGCAAGAGGGGTGTATATAGTCAGAGATTAATAACCTGAGGAGTCATTGTGTGCATAGACGCACTTCTTAAAGGGTTAATAGGCGCTCAGGGTTTTGTCACTTAGTTCTTCAATTTTATCAAACAGCACACAAGGCACTTCGCGCTCACTTGCAAAAAAAGATCTTACTCGTGTGTTTTTCTGAGCATTATTGGTTGTTCGAATAAATATAGCCTTAATCCTTCCCGGAAAATCGCCGGCGATGGCCAGATAGATATCCGCATCCCATTCAGCAGCGTCGCCTATGAGATAAAAAGATAGATGCTCGAATGATTTTATTGTTCGCGCGATTTCGCGATACTTGGTCATTTTGATGATCTGCTTCGCGGGTCGGGCAATTTTGAGATCTCGAAGAAGCATTATCCCTTTGGGAAAATTATTGTGATTGAGGAAGGATTGTAGGTAATCGAAAAAATTCCAAGGACTATTGGATATATAAAACAAAGGGAGCTTCGCGCCGGAGATGTTAATTAATCTTTTATAAAAAGCGGCAGTATCTCCAAAACTCTGACGTTGATATGGCCCGACAAAAAACGAATTATACAAGAGTCTCCACTTAAGCCGAGAGATTACCCCGGTGATTAGGATAGTATCATCTATATCGCTTATTACACCATATGGGTAATTCTTGAAAAACAATGTTGCTTCTCTACTGACATGATAAGTACTTAGCCTGCCGTGATTACTCTTTTGTGCCGGAAGCTCGACCGTTATCGACGCGGCATTAATGGAAGAGGGATCAAAAATTAAGGGCTCGATCAGTTCAAAATAACCCTCCTTGTTTCCTTTAATGTTGAATTCTTTAGCCTTGTCTTCTCCGATGGTCAGCCTGATATTGAGATGGAGACATCGTAGCTCAAGTGTGTTCAACCGCTTGTAGGTGTTGAATAAATTAGTCCACCATCTATCCGATAAACTACTCAGAATGTTACGAAAAAGAAGAATCCTGCCCCTGACAACAATATGCGTCGGGCTTAAATAGCAGTGATAAACTTTGATGTTTACGCGTCTTGATACCACAGCATAAAGATAAACGGGGCGGAGAATCCAAAGAATGAACTACTGCGATATAGAAATAAAAAAGCCGCTACGATAGGTAGCGGCTCATGTGATAGTTTTTTATTCGACTTCTTCTTATTCTTGAACTAACTCAATATTAACACTGGATTTTACTTCAGGGTGAAGATTGAGATTCACCGTGTAAGTACCCACTTGCTTTATTTCTTCTGCTAATTCAATTTTCTTACGTGGCAGGTCAATGTTTAATTGCTCCTTCAGGGCATTGGCAACTTGAACACTTGTAATACTTCCGAAAATTTTTCCGGTAGTTCCCGCCTTGACACCGATCTTCAATACTTTTTCAGAAAGTGTATCAGCTATTTGCAAGTACTCATCAATGCGCTGAGTCTCTAGAGCTTGTTCCTTCGCGATGATGCTATCCAGCTTGCCTCTGTTAGTCACATTGGCTATAACAGCTAGGCCGTTAGGGATAAGATAATTGCGTCCGTAACCGGGCTTAACACTTACGATTTCGTGTTTGTCACCTAGTGTACTTATATTTTTGAGTAATATAACTTCCATGATCTTTAAGAATTAATACTTGTTAAACAATCATTATTTAAGCAAGTCGGTTACATAAGGCATCAATGCCAGGTGTCTTGCTCTCTTCACCGCTATTGCCACTCTTTTCTGATACTTTAGTGAGTTGCCGGTGATTCTGCGAGGTAATAGTTTTCCTTGCTCGTTTACAAACTGTAACAAGAAATCTGCATCTTTATAATCGATGTGCTTAATCCCAAATTTCTTAAAACGACAGTATTTCTGTCTGTTTTTTCCAATCGTAGGATTGCTTAAGAATTTAATATCATCTCTTGAGGCCATTATTCTTCTTCATTAGGTAGTGAAACAATAGGAGCTGCTGCGACCGGAATAGGAGCTGCTACGACCGGGACAGGTGCTGGTGTCGCTGTAGGCACAAATGCAGGCTTTTCGTAAGGAGCACCACCTCTGACAAACTTTTTGTCAGGAAGTTCCTTTTTCTTGGTCTTAGGTTCGTACTTGCGAATGACGCCATTGCGTTTGTCTTCGTTGTACTTGACGCCATATTTGTCAAGAAGGATCGTTAAGAATCTCATTATTCGCTCGTCACGTCTCATGCTGAGTTCAAGCTTGGGAATAATCCCGCCCCCTTCAGAAGAGAACTCTATACAGTAGTAAATACCGGATGATCGCTTATTGATAGAATAAGCTAGTTGTTTCAGACCCATCTGTTCAACATGGATGATGTTACAGCCTTCGTTGGAAAGCATGTCAGTGTAGGTCTTCGCTGTCGATTTAATTTCATCGCCTGACAGTACGGGATCGACGATGAAAGTCACTTCATAATATTTCATAATGTGTTTAAAAGAGCATTTTTTTAAATGGAGCGCAAAGATAAATCAAAATCTTTTAAAAGAAAGATGTTTTGGAAAATAGTATTTTTGTAGAATGAAAGGAGGTAGTGATCTCCCGTTTTATTGATTAAACTTATTTAAATAGATTTTTATGATTCGTGTTGCTTTCGTATTGTTACTAATAACAACGTTTTTATCTTGCTCAAGAGCCCAGAAGGTTGAACTCAATGAAGGGATTAACCATTATGGTGCGGAAATTACTCCCGAAAATGCCGAAGATGTTTCAAACGTCGCAGAATTATTGGGAGATGTGCGTGAGCAGAAAGTCAAACTAAAAGGTGTAATCAATGAAGTATGTCAATCAAAGGGATGCTGGATGACGTTACAAGATTCAGACGCAAAACACAGTGTTTTTGTGAAGTTTACTGATTACGCCTTCTTTGTACCCAAGAATGCAGGTGGTAAAGAAGCTATTGTCGAAGGTATATTAACAATGAGCTTGACGCCAGTTGATGAATTAAGACATTACGCAGAAGACAAAGGAGCATCTGCAGAAGAGATTGCAGCCATTACTGAACCCCAGATGGAGTTGAAGATGATGGTGGACGGTGTTATTATTTATAATTAAGATCGAGCGGGCGCTTAGCTGCTCAGTCGGGCAGCTACAGCGTCCCAGTTAATGATCTTGTAAAAATTTCTGACATAGTCGGCGCGGACATTCTGATACTTCAGATAATAGGCGTGTTCCCAGACATCTAAACCAAGGATTGGTTTTCCAGGTGCGTCAATGATGTTTTTCATGAGCGGATTATCTTGATTTGCCGTCTTGCTAATAAATAGCTTGCCCTGACTGTCTTTACTTAACCAAGCCCATCCGGAGCCAAATACGCTCATGGCGGTTTTTGTAAAAGCTTCTTGGAAATTTTCTACTGACCCAAATTCGCTTATCAACATATCAGCTAACTGTCCACCAGGTGAATTACTACCTGCCGGACCAATGATAGACCAGAAAAGACTATGATTGTAGTGACCCCCTCCGTTATTTCGAATAGATGCATTTGCTTGCTCAGCGGTAATGTTCTCCATAATTCGCTCAATTGCCATTCCATTGAAGTCGGCGTTTTGGGACAACGCTGAATTCAGATTATTCACATAAGCTGCATGGTGCTTTGAATGATGGATTTCCATTGTCATGACATCTATGTATGGTTCCAGTGCCGAGTATTCATAAGGAAGTGATGGCAATGAAAAAGATGCAACAGCCGTATCAGTGGACTGAGCTTTAGTCACAATGTCTGAACCCTTATCACTCTTACAAGAAGGAAGAATCGATGTGGCTACAATGCCCGTCGCCAAAACTGTACCTGTTTTAAGAAATTCTCTCTTTTTCATGTGTATGTTATACTATTCATAATTATCAATCGGTAAGATAGTGGTTTTGTTCACTTCTAAATAATAACGCCCTATAAAACATGAATAAGATTGATGCTATTAATGCTAGATAACGCCCATGTCTTTATCTCATTTATAAGGTTAATTGTTACTTGGTAAATATTCATCTGTAAAACTTACCTACATAATCATTTCTCTAGGTAACAGAAGCGTCGTATTCTTAAGGCATGATTATTGACACAATAATTTAAAGGCAGATGTTGTTATAATAATCGACTTACAGACCAATCATATTAATGAAACATAGACCTACACGTATATATGAAACACAACTACATTTCAGACCAAGTCATTCGTTACATTTACTTAGAGCTTCCTGCTCTTGAGTATCTTGAAACAGAGCACGCGATAGAAAACGATCCTGCCTACGCAGAAGCTTATAGAAGGCTATCTAAGGTAGTAGCTTTTCTTCCGGCAGTAAGCTTTTATCCATCAAAGAAATCCATCACTTCGATTCTTTCTTATAGCAAACAGACTGCATAAGAGAGATCAAGATTCGAAACTTATCTCTAGTTCTGAAGTCAGTGCTCTACTCTGACAGGTGAGGATATAACCAGCTGCGACTTCCTTGTCATCAAGCGCATAACAGACATCCATTTTAACACTTCCCTTGATTGTTTTTGCTAGACATGTCGAGCATGCTCCGCTAGTACATGAATATGGGGCATCGTATTTGGCAGCAACTATAGCATCAAGTACAGTTTTGTCAGAAGGCACAGTAATCGTGTGGGTTTGCCCTTGAAGATGAAAAGTCAGCTGGCAATCCGTACCGCCACCGGATTGAGCAGTCGCTGCTTGGTAAGCCGATATGAACCGCTCAGTATGAATGAAGTCTTTAGCAATTCCCCTCTTCGACAAATGGTCAACTACCGTATCAATCATTGCTCCCGGACCACATATATAATAGTGTGATTCACGGTTGTCGGTAGGATACTTAGCCAAGAAGGCGTTGATTTTTGCCTCGTCGATTCTTCCTGCTTGACCTGTCCAACTCACTTTTCCACGACTAAACAGACCTTTAAGCCCTGATTCTTTTTCTCTTAAAGGATTGCTCAGTGTGTGATCAATGAATACTTGTCCTGAATATTTCTTGATGATCTCATCGAGGGCATTATTAAAAATAATGTTGTTTTCATCTCGATTACCATACAACAGATGACAAACGCTCTTAGGCTCTTCCTCTAGGATTGTCTTGATGATTGACATGATAGGCGTAATGCCACTTCCGGCAGCAAAAAAGTAAAAATGTCTACTTTTCTCATTAAGCGGATTATAGATAAAGGTGCCATCGGGAGTCATTACATCGACTTCGTCTCCGGTTTTAAAATTATCTGAAAGATGATTAGAAAGCAGCCCTTTTTTTACACGCTTGACATTAACTGCCAATTTTGATTCATGCGGTGCAGTACAGATAGAATATGCACGTCGAACTTCTTCACCATTAAGGTGAACTTTAAGCGTCAGATATTGACCGGCCTTAAAGGCATAATTGTCTTTAAGGCTCGTAGGAATATCGAAGTAAAAACTTTTCGAATTTTCCGTTTCCGTTATCACCTGACTAATCTTAAGCTTGTGAAATGTCTTACTCATATTACATTCTTAAAAACCCATTATTACTTCTGGATTGCTTGAGCGTGCAAAAGTATGAATTTGACGCATAACCCATTCCATGAACAGAATACAAAACATGACGAAAGGTTTAGTGCATCAATATAATCCAAAGCTGAAGTCAGCTAGACAGAATTATCAGAGTTGATCTGTCAGTCTTTGTACTACTTTGAACTCACTAAAAAAGACCTTGAGTAAAACCCGCAAGATGGTATACGCCGGTATGGCGAGTATCATTCCTAAAACCCCGCCGAGATTTGCGCCGGCCAATACCACTAGAAATATCTCAAGTGGGTGGGCCTTTACGCTTTTAGAAAAAATATTGGGCTGCAGAATAAAATTATCAAGCATTTGCATCGCCCCGAATACCATTAACAATATGCCAAGCTTCGGAAGGAGTACATCATAAAAGGACAAATCAAGATTGGCCGTTATGGTTATTAACAAGCCGAATAGAGCGCCGAGTATCGGCCCGATGTATGGAACAACATTCATCAATGCCGCGAAGAAACCTATAACAACTGCATTTTTAAATCCTAACAATGATAGCGTCAACCCTACAAAAGTCCCCACACAGAAAATCTGAATTACGATACCGATGAAGTATCTTTTTAACATGTTTTCGCTTGTGCTTATAGCATCGAGCCATTTTTCCTCTTGGCCGCTAGGTGAAATGGCTCTTATGGCTCCGGAGAACAGACTATCTTCTTTCATAAAAAAGAAGGCAATAAAAAAAGATGAAATTATGGCTATCAAGACGCCACTTACAGCGCCAATAACTAGGTTTACGACACCTGTGATTCTTCCGGGATTAATAATCGTCAGTAGGTTGTCACGTATTTTATCAATCAAGCCCGGCGTACTTACCTTGGGAGTCAGTACGGTTTTCTCAGGGGAAGGTGGCTGTATGTACACTACAAGATTGACTGTCTGTCGCATACTATCGTCATCACTGTATAATATAGAATCAAGTCGCTGAAAAGTAATGAAGCTTGTTTTAGACAATGTGTCTTCGATAAGGGGTATTTTATATTCCACTTGAGGGGCCGTCCATACCCCTTTGCGGAATAGCCAAGCCTCAATATCAGAAATGGGTTCTTGTAAGCTGTTAACGATATTGTCATAATTAAGCATGGCGATGTTGCGTGTTTGTTGTGCGAGTGGTGGCACGAACACCCATATCAACATAACCAGTAATCCCGCGAAAATGACAATAGTGGAGGCTGAAGCCAATGCCTTTCCAACGTATTTCCTCAAATATTGATTGATGGGACTACCTATCAGCGACAGTACCCATCCTAAGATCACAAAAGTGAACACTTCGCGGAAGTAATAAAGTATAAAACCTACGACTATAATGGGTAATAAGGTCCAGAAAAGTCGCTTATAAATGACAGAAGGCATATCGGAATTCAACTTAATTCTAAAGGTAATATAGACAATTTAACAAGAAGGTGATTTATCTGGATTTTATTTTGCAAGTTCTATTACATTAGTCGATTTATTAAAAATAGTCAATTCACTATGAGAGTTCTTTGTCTATCATTGGCCGTCGGCCTAATGTTTAATCTTTCTGCGCAGACAGCTATTCGACAAGATACTTTTTTTAGCCCGATGAAATTTCGGAATATTGGGCCATTTAGAGGGGGTAGGTCAGTGGCCGTAAGTGGTGTGGTCGGTGATCCTTTGACATATTATATGGGCTCTACCGGTGGCGGCTTATGGAAAACGTCTGATGCAGGACATCATTGGCGTAATATTTCAGACGGTTATTTTAAGACAGGGTCTGTAGGTGCAGTGGCGGTGTCGGAGAGTCATCCTCATATTGTTTTCTGTGGAATGGGCGAACATGCCCCGCGCGGAGTGATGACTTCTCATGGCGATGGTGTTTACAAAACTGTTGATGCAGGGAAGACATGGCAGCATGTAGGGCTTAAAGAGACGCAACATATTGCAAGAATAGTCATCAATCCATTCAATCCCGATATAGTTTTAGTGGCTGCACAAGGACAACTTTACGGACCTAATCAAGAACGAGGTATTTACAGATCTGAAGACGGGGGCAAGACATGGGAAAGGACATTGTTTATTAATGATTTAACCGGCTGTGCCGAATTATCAATGGATATGAACTTCCCCAATATCATCTATGCTGCCATGTGGCACCATCAACGCTTGCCTTGGCAGGTTGTAAGCGGAGGATCAGGCAGTGGGCTATATAAATCGACAGATAACGGAAAAACCTGGCATAAACTTACCAAAGGTTTGCCTAAGGAGATGGGCAAAATGGCGATAGCCGTCAGCCGCTCAAATTCCAGAAAAGTGTATGCGTTGATAGAGAGCGACTCGGAGCGTGAGCTGGGAGGCCTATTTGTATCAAGTGATGCAGGGGAAAATTGGAAGAGGGTGAGTGATGATCATAGATTGATTCAGCGTGCATGGTATTATATCGAGCTAGCCATCGATCCCTCCAATGAAAATGTCGTTTATGTACTGACACCCAGCACATATCGATCGATAGATGGGGGGGCGAACTGGAGCGAAGTAAGCGGTCAGCATGGCGACTATCACGATATATGGATTAACCCAAAGAATTCGCAGAATATCATTTTAGCCGATGATGGAGGAGCGGCCATCAGCTTTGATTATGGAGCAAGTTGGTCAAGGCAAGATAACCAACCTACCGGCCAATATTACCGTATCAATGTAGATAATCATATACCCTACAGAATCTATTCAGGCCAACAAGATAATACCTCTATAAGAATAGATAGCAGAGCCATAGGTGCGTATGGTATTGATATAAATAATTGGTCTTCTTCGGCAGGTGGCGAAAGTGCTTTTTTGGCTTTTGACCCTGACAATCCTCGATATGTACTAGGAGGCAGCTACCAAGGAACAATAAACATTCTTGATACGCACACACGCGGACGCACTAAAATAATGTCTTATCCGGAGCAACTTCTAGGACGCGATGCAAAGGATATGAAGTATCGTTTTAACTGGAATGCACCCATCATTAGATCTGTTCACGAGTCGAATACCTACTTTCATGCCGCTCAACTGTTGTTAAGAACAGATGATAACGGTTATACTTGGACAGAGTTTAGTCCGGATCTTACCCGAAATGATAAGACAAAACAAGGCAAAGGGGGTGTTCCATACACCAATGAAGCTGTAGGCGCCGAAAACTACGGTACCATAAGCTATGTAGTCGAATCTCCACATGAGGCAGGGGTTTATTGGGTGGGTAGTGATGATGGTTTAGTGCATCTTACTCGCAACAATGGTGCTTCGTGGGACAATGTAACACCGCTGGGTCTCCAAGAGTGTCTAGTCAATGTCATAGAAGTCTCTCCACACAATCCGGCGGTAGCATATATAGCCACGACGAGATATAAATTTAACGATCATACACCGGCATTGTATAAGACTGTTGACTATGGGAGGACATGGACAAATATTAGCTCCGGGATTCCTATGGGGTCATACTCAAGAGTCATACGCGAAGACCGGAACACTAAAGATTTACTTTTCACCGGGACAGAGACCGGACTATATATTTCATGGAATGGAGGCCTTTCATGGCAGTCGTTTCAGTTAAACCTTCCTATCACACCCATTACTGATATGATGATCAAAGAAGGTAATCTTATCGTAGCCACATCAGGAAGAGCTTTCTGGATTTTGGACGATTTGGGTCTGCTCGGGCAGAGACTTACTCACGAATCCGACGAACTAGTGCTATATCGACCAGATGACGTAATGCAAGTGACCGGAGGCAGTGAATTAAACAACGTGTCAGCCGATTTTGACGGCACACATCCCTTAAGAGGTGTAAATCCTGCAACAGGAGTGGTGATTTATTATCAGTTGCCTATTGTTGCGGATTCAACTGAACTTGTTTTACGGATAGAAGATATTCAAGGCGATGAAGTAAGGAGATATTCTTCAAAGAAAGACAATAATTACCAAAGCTGGAGTGGTGCCCCACCGGCAGACAAAACGCTAAGTACGCGCATTGGGCTGAATCGGTTCGTCTGGGACATGAGATATCCTACTATGCCGGGCATACCCAATACATACATAGAGGCCAACTTTAGAGGTCATCGTGTCATACCCGGCACTTATACTCTTGTACTGTCTCAAGGTGACAAAGAGTTGAAACAGATAGTAAAAATATCCGCGCACCCTCAGTATGTGGTTAATGAAGAAGACTATGCGGACTATCATTCGACTATTTCACACATGGAAGCAAACCTGACAGAAATGCATAACATGGTGAATGACCTATTTAAGAAAAAGGCCAAGTTGACGGAGCTAAAAAAGACCCTAAATCAGAACCATGCATCACATAAAGCAATCGCACAGTTACTAGAAGAAATGACAGTATGGGACAAAGAAATGATACAACGTCTATCGAAAGCATACGATGATGTCGAAAACCATCCCAATAAATTTTCAGCAGAATATCTCTTCCTGCTCAATGAGATCGAAAGCGACATTCCCAAAGTCAATAAAGCCGCGCAAGAAAGAAAAGCACAGTTAGATGAGCAATGGCGTGTATTGAAGAACAGAGGAAATCAATTAAATGAAGGTCTTAAAAAGCTAAACGAAGCACTCTGGGCTTCAGGAATCGGAGCGATCTGGTAATGTCGGATGAAGTCGTACATTTAAACAGCTTTCACACAGCAGGGCTAATAGAGGCCGGATGTGATGAGGCTGGACGGGGTTGTCTTGCCGGTCCGGTCTTTGCAGCAGCGGTGATACTGCCTTTGGGGTTTAAATCGGCAATGTTGCGAGACAGCAAATCAATCAAAGAAAGTGACCGTTATAGATTACGCGATATAATCATAAAAGAAGCTGTCTCATGGTCTGTCGCGATGAAATCGGTCGCGGTAATAGATAAGATAAACATACTCAATGCCAGTATTGCCGCCATGCAAGACGCTGTAAGTTCTCTAACCATTCGACCTGAACATTTGATAATAGACGGAAACAGGTTTCATCCCTATGAAGGGATACCGCATAAGTGTATAGTGCGCGGGGATGATCTGTACCTATCTATAGCGGCAGCATCCATATTGGCTAAGACCTTCAGAGATGATCACATGTATGAACTGTCGCGCAAATTTCCACAATACGGATGGGCAAAAAACAAGGGTTATGGTACGCAGGAACATCGGGAAGCCCTTAACGCTTATGGTCGCACTATCCATCACAGGCTGAGTTTCGTTGTCAAAAACCAAGCTACATTATTTGACTGATGACGAGATAAAGACCTCAAGATGTAAAAATATATAGGCGTCAAGACCGAACATGGCGTAAGTAAGACAAAATAAGGTGTTCATAGCTCGTGAATACTAAACACGCATAGATGCCAAATGATATCTGAAATAAAGACAAAAGTCCATATTGTCTTCCACAGCATTACACTAATCTGTGCTTAATTAGTTAGTTAGTAGTATTTTTGTATTTATAATTAGGAATCATTTGAGCGTAGCAAAAAGAGTTGGTTTAAGAAAGAAACAGGCATTAGAACTTAACGAACTTATAGTTGATAGTATTCAGGATATCAAAGGGAAGCAAATAGTGCTTCTCGATCTTAAAAAACTTGATGAATCGCCGGCAGATTACTTTATTATTTGTCAAGGGGAGTCTGTAACACAGGTGCGAGCAATTGCCAATAATGTAGAACGCAGAGTGAAGGCAGAACACCTATTAGCGCCTAACCATGTTGAAGGAATGGAAGGCTCACGATGGATATTGATTGATTATTTCGACACCATTGTACATGTGTTCTATCCGGAGACAAGAGAATATTATGATATTGAGTCGTTATGGAACGACGCACATAAAATAGAGTACCAAGATATCTAACAAAAACCAATTTATAAATTGAAACGTTAAGATGTCTATAGATCAGCTATCATGACTGAGGATAATAAGAAGGATAATAACACACCAAACAAAAAGGGCAATTTTGGCTCCTACTGGTTTTACGCATTTATAATTATATGTCTATTAGGCTTGCAAATGTTTATGTCATTGGTAAGCAAGCCTAAGGAGATATCCATATTGCGATTCGAAGAGATTGTTAAATCTGGAGACGTCGAGGCTCTGAGGATTATAAATAAACAAAACGCAGAGATCATACTAAAGGCGTCAAGTCTCAGCAAATATCCGGATGTAGATCAGGATACTCGATTTACCAACACCTTGAGCCTCAAAGCGCCACATTATACCATGCAGATAGGTTCGATCGATCATTTTGCCAGCAAAATCGACGAGTTGAACAAATCTGGATATCGTATTGACCCGATATACGAGCAGCGATACAACTGGATAGCAGGAATACTTAATTGGGTGTTGCCATTACTAATCTTCGTAGGTTTGTGGCTTTTCATTATGCGTCGCGTAAGTGGGGGTGCAGGTGGCCCTGGCGCACAAATCTTCAATATCGGCAAGTCAAAAGCTACCTTGTTTGACGAAAATGCAAAGGTCAATATCACTTTTTCGGATGTAGCGGGTCTTGATGAGGCCAAGGTTGAAGTCATGGAAATAGTAGATTTTCTTAAAAATCCGAAAAAATATACAGCCCTGGGGGGCAAAATACCCAAAGGTGTTATCTTGGTGGGACCTCCGGGCACAGGCAAAACACTTTTGGCTAAGGCTGTAGCGGGAGAAGCTGGGGTACCATTTTTCTCGATCTCAGGCTCTGATTTTGTAGAGATGTTTGTCGGAGTAGGAGCATCTCGTGTCAGAGACTTATTCAGGCAAGCGCGAGAAAAGGCTCCATGTATCGTGTTTATTGACGAAATAGACGCGATAGGTCGCGCTCGTGGCAAAGGAAATTTACAAGGAGGTAACGACGAGAGGGAAAACACGCTAAACCAGCTATTAGTAGAAATGGACGGATTTAGCACAGACAAGGGAGTCATTCTTATGGCGGCAACCAATAGAGCAGATGTACTGGATACTGCATTGATGCGCCCCGGTAGATTTGATCGTCAGATAGGCATTGAACGACCTGACTTAAAAGAGCGTAATGCCATTTTTAAAGTACACTTGAAGAACATCAAGGTTAATCCATCAGTCGAGAGTAGTGTATTGGCAGAGATGACGCCGGGATTTGCGGGAGCAGATATAGCCAATATATGTAACGAAGCGGCGTTAGTAGCTGCTCGACGAGACAAGTCTTTTGTGGACATAGAAGACTTCAATTATGCACTTGATAGAGTGATAGGAGGATTAGAAAAGAAAAACAAATTCATAGCGCCAAAGGAGAAGGAAATAATTGCCTATCACGAAGCTGGGCATGCGATATGTGGTTGGTATCTGGAACATGCATCGCCATTAGTAAAAGTGACAATAGTACCGAGGGGAATTGGCACTTTGGGCTACGCCCAATATCTTCCCAAGGATGAATACATTACACGAACAGAAGCTATTCTTGATCGTATATGTATGACTTTTGGCGGCAGGGCTGCAGAACAAATAATTTTTGGTAAAGTATCTACTGGCGCTCAAAATGATTTAGACCAAGTCACAAAGATGGCTTACAGCATGGTGGCCGTATACGGCATGAATGATAAAGTCGGTCAAGTCTCGTTCTATGGGATGTCCCAAGATCAATGGAGTAAGCCCTATTCTGACGAGACGGCTACTCTAATCGACAGCGAAGTACGCAGAATTGTTAATGAACAATATGAACGAGCGCAGGCACTTTTGATAGAAAAGAAAGAGCAATTAGAATTTCTTGCGCGCGAGCTGTTAGAGAAAGAGGTTTTAGTCAAGTCAGATGTTGAAAGGCTTATCGGCCCGAGACCTTTTCCTGAGCCCGAGAAAGCGCAAGACATCGCAGAGGAAGTCGTCGGACATCATATCATACAAGGTATCTCTGAGGATACTGAATCGTAGTGGCACTGCATCATAGGGCTTATTTATTGGCTGTCCTATTTTTCAAGGACACCAAGAAGTTTTGATGTCATAAAGTATGTCAAGCATTATCAAGAACAAATGCGATCAGAATTACTTTCTGAGCAACGGTAAACTGATAAGTACACTTTCAGCAATATTTCTATTCGTCGGTGCGCTTACAATTTTTCAAGATTTTTTGGAATCAAAGAGAAGTAGTATCGAATTTAACCTTGACGAGTCCATACTGTTTAAACTTGTCTGGTTTATGTTTATTCCTATTTCGGCCATTTTATATAAAAGGCTGAAAAATGACAGACTAGACAATTATTCAAAGATATCAGTTTATATCATATCTGCCACCATAGCCCATAGCCTAGTTCTACCTATAATTGGAACATTATTTTCTATAACTTTTTATGAAGGGAGATATGATTTTTTTAAATTCTTTACTTATACCATGGCACACGACCTGTATAAGTTAGTTGTTATCTATTCGAGTTTTGTGATAGCATATATGCTTTTTTCGAAGCGATTCCATGCGATAGACACAAAGGGAAACAGACCGACATTAAATACCTTAGTTATCAACAATGGAAAAGATAATGAAATAATTAAAATAGAAGATATCGTACAGATTACTTCTGCAACCCCGTATATTTTCATCCACTTAGAAGGCAAAAAGTATCTTCATTCAGAAACTCTTAAATCCATTATTGACAAATTAAACAGCGATCTATTGGTACGTGTGCATAAATCTGTAATTGTCAACATTTTAAAAGTTAGCTCGTTCAAATCGCGACTAAATGGCGACTACGATTTACACATGAGAACAGGAGAAATAGTAAGATTGAGCAGAAACTATGTTTCTGAGTTCAAGAGCCGTTTAAACACAAAGCCACAGGTCAAGCTATAAATTCATCAGCTTAAACTATTTATAACTTTTGTCGTCTATTCTGCCCATAATATTGTCGAAGCAAATTCAAAATTCGTCAAAATATGGAGATCAGATACCACTCATTTCAGTTATGCTTTTTATCAGCTATATTAATGTGTCATTCGTGCACCACTCAATCAATAGGATCAACATCGGGATCGGTTGGTGGAGGATGTGAAGGTTGCGAAGCTATATTGGAGTATGGTGACAAAGAACTAAGCCCGATAGATACCTTGCCTGAATTTCAGCACAACTTACCACAATTGAAAATTACTGGTAAAGTATTTGAAAATGACGGGAGGACACCAGCAGAGAATGTTATAATCTATATTTATCACACTAATAGAGAGGGTATTTATGAAACTAGGGGTAATGAAACAGCCTGGGCAAAAAGACACGGGCATATCCGGGGATGGATCAAAACAGGTAAAGATGGAAAATATACGTTTTATACATTTAGGCCCGCTGCTTACCCCGACCGTAGTGAACCTGAGCACATACACGTAACTATAAAAGAACCTTATAAAAGCGAATACTATCTTGACGACTTTCTCTTCGATGATGATCCGTTACTTACCCAAGATGCCCGGAGTAAATTAAATAATCGGGGAGGTTCAGGAATTGTGAAACCAGATCAGATAAACGGACAACTTACGGTTGAAAGAGATATTGTCTTGGGCAAGAATATACCAAATTATAC
This sequence comes from uncultured Saprospiraceae bacterium, assembly GCA_964396595.1. Taxonomy (GTDB): domain Bacteria; phylum Bacteroidota; class Bacteroidia; order Chitinophagales; family Saprospiraceae; genus CAYNFR01. Next base: position 111,847 of record CAYNFR010000002.1, read on the forward strand.
AACACCGAGATGATAGTAGTGGATTTTCGCTTTATGGCAAGATGAATTACTGAATCTCGCAATGGAGGATACAGCTAAGGTTCTATACATTTGTCAAACTATCTAAGCTATTGATACACCAAACAGTGACACGTATATTAGGGAGGTGTTTATGGTATCATTGAGTACTTGCGAAAATCGGATATTCGAGGTATTGTATTGTTTTCTGGCTTCTAAGAGTGAGGATATAATTATTAATCCGTCATTATCTGGCAACTCATAATGATCACGAAATATGGACGCTAGAAATCTCGCGTGGTGGATGTCATTTATTAGTTAATCGATTAGACAAGAATGGTACGAAACCAACCCTGTGTGTACCTCTACAAGGTGAACTCGTAAAACGAGAATTGTAGATTACAGACTATGCCTTATAATTTATAGGCTTAAGCCGATACCATAGAGGGTCTCCCCATGAAATTATTAACAGCAATATAGACTTTCTTTATGATAGCATAATCGAGATTATAATGAACCTTCTTGCCATCTCTTCTACATAAAACCACACCTGATTCTCGCAGCACTTTTAAGTGTTGACTAGTGATTGATTGTTCAATATCGAGGGTATTATAGATACAATTGACCGGGGTGTCGGGATTCGAATCAATGTATTCCAAAATTTTCAACCGCAGCGGGTGTGCCATAGCTCTCATCAAGTCACAGGAATACTGTAACTTATCTTGGCTAAAGATAACTTTAGTCTGTTTCATGTAGTTTTCTTATATTTCTTATCGACCTAGGGACAAATATGACACTTAATTTCTATTCAGCAAAGAAAATATTAAAAAAAAATCTAATCTGATTACTAATTAAATCAGATTAGATTCGATTCCTTCCGACAATTCGACATTGCAATATACAACATATTGATTGTCAATTGATTAGAAATACAAGGCTTAAGTGCTAATTTATAGCTTAGCCGGCAAGATCACCTACCAGTTTAGAGATTTGGCCCAGTCTATCATTGTTAACTGAATAATAGATGAATTTGCCATGTCTTTCAGTGATAACGACACCAGCTCTTCTGAGAATAGCCAGATGCTGCGAGGCAACTGATTGTTCAAGACGAAGTTTGATGTAAATATCGGTCACTGTCATAGACTCTCCAGTATCCAAAAGGTCGATAATGCGTTGGCGCAATTTGTGATTTACAGCGCGAAGAACCAGAACAGCTTTACGCAATTCGGTATAGTCGAGCTGAACATTGTCGCCACCTCTTTTAAAAGTAATAGTCTCGTTTTTTTTGCTTCTCATGTTGCGGTTTTAACTGTTGAGCGAAAATTTATATATGAGAAGCTTGCAAATTCAATGCCGAAAAAGGGTAGCTTAATTATATAGTTAAAATTATTTATGTAAGTCATTTGACTATCAACTAATTAAACAACCTACATATTAACTAATAAGTTCAGCGACTAAGTAATGGGTGCTTAATAGATTTAGTGATATTGGGTGCTTTAAAGTAAAATGGCACATGATAGGCTGTGGAGACAAAGTTTTGGTCTAAAAATTTTTGATAGCCGAGTAAGGCAATAGCAGAACTATTACAAGTACTGTTTACGATTTTCCATCCATCAGGGATAAGGCATGCATCAATAGCTTTGGCTCCACCGTTACCACAGATCAATAATGTGGGAAGCCTCTGGGATAGATTATTGATTAAGTCTTCTTCCCAGATATAAGTCGTTGGGTCGTGTAAAGAATTATCCGGCAGATCAAATAGTTGTGCATATACCTCCATGCGGCGAGCATCGATTGTTGCCATTATAGGAAATCCTTGATGGCGGAAGGGTAGCGCTATAGCTTCGAGTGTAGATATCGGAATTAGTGGGATATTGAGGCTATAACACAGGCCTTTGGCGGTGGCGGCACCGACTCTCAGACCGGTATAGCTACCCGGGCCGTTGCTGATAGCAATAGCACTTAGCGCCTTGCAAGGAAGATCACAATCGCGAAGGCACTGCTCAATCATAGTAGAAAGAACTTCACTATGGTTGTTAGCCCCGTTATCAACTTGACTGATTAATATTTCCCCATTCTTTAAAAGGCTGACTGAACAATGCTCGGTAGCGGACTCTATAGCCAGGAGATGAATTGTCGGGTTTAAACTACTTTGCATTGAGTATCGAGAGATATTGACTTTTGTCCCGGAGAATATTGATAGCAGTCACGATTTCTTGGTCTGTTCTCAGATTTTGGCGGGTTTTACCTTCTTGGTAGTGTAACCGGGCTACGATGTCCAGCTCTATTTCTCTTGAGATTATTTCCTTATGTTTATCAAGATCGGAAGCTTTATGAATGCTGATACTTTGTCTGATATTAGACAAGGATGAATCAGTATCACCAAGGCCTCTTTCCTTTATAACGGCTTCAAGTTTACTTATTGATTTTTCGACATCAGATTCGTAAGAAAAATCTTGTTTTTTGACAAAAGCTTTAAAGTCTTCATACTTATCGAATATAAAGCCATTCAGCTCAGGCGTCTGTGGGTGGTTATGAATATAATGCGTCACGTAGTCGAAGATGATATTTTTCTTTTCGAGTGCTTTTAATATTTCAGGCTTGACAGGATGTGCTAGTCTAATGTCGGGGGTTACGCCACCTCCATCCAATACAGGTCGTTTGTTTTTAGTATAAAAGACTTCCCTCTTGTCATCAGGGATATCTTGTGGTTCACCATTTACGTATGCAACACTCTGTATACATCTACCAGATGGAATATAATACTTGGATGTAGTGACTTTTATTTGTGTATTGAAGCCGACGTCACGGTGATTTTGTACGAGTCCTTTACCATAGCTGCGCTGCCCTATTACTACCCCCCTGTCGTAATCCTGGATGGAACCAGAAACTATTTCTGATGCCGATGCTGAATATTTATTAATCATGACGGCGATCGGAAGCTCTGTATCTATAGGGAGGCGTCGTGTTTTAAACTCCTGGTCACGGTCTTTTATTTTACCCTTAGTGCTGACTACTGGTGTTTCTTGTGGCAAGAAGAGTCCGAGAATATCAATGGCTTCTGCCAATAGCCCCCCTCCGTTATTACGAAGATCAAGGACTAATCCTTTAAGATCGTTTTCTGCTTTTAACTCACGCAGGGCATTTCCGATATTTTTAGAGGCATCGCGCGTAAAGGTTGAAAGATTTATATAGCCTATATGGTCGTTTAACATGCCGTAATAGGGCACATTGGGCATATCCACCTCTTCACGCACCAGGCTTACATCTAGCTGTTGATTTGTAATTGGTCTGAGCACGGATAATTTGACTGTGGAGCCCGGAAATCCTCTCAGAAACTGAAGCACATCTTCATATGAACGCCCTTCAGTGGAAGAACCATTAACGCGTATTATTTTATCTCCGGCTTTAAGTCCTGCTTTATCTGACGGCCCATCTTTATAAACCTCTTTGATGACAACCGCTCCATTGACATCCATACTTGCCGCGCCTAAGCCACTGTATTTTTCATCCAGGTTTATACGATAACTCTCCACTTGTGATTCTGAGTAGTAAACAGTGTAAGGATCCATTTTGCCCATCATGCCATCGATGGCGGAGCGCATGACATAATTGGGGTCTAGTTCGTCGACGTAATGTGTATTCAATTCACGGTAGATGTTTGTGAAAATTTCGAGATTCTTGGCAATCTCAAATAGTTTGTCATTGTTATAATTAAGGGCATTGATGCCTGTAAAAAATATCACCCCTAGGAGCACTACTTTCTTAAGATGGAGATTGATCATAATGTACTTTATCCAGTAAAATTATTCAGGTGAGCGTCTATTACAGTTTCTTAACGCTGTTTTGCCCTATAAACGTCTTAATTATATCTAAAAGTTCTTCAGGTTTTTCTGCATGAATCCAATGTCCCGCTTCGATTTCCTCAACACGAAAGTTTTCGAAATATTGGGCGATAGCCCTAAGACCCTCCTGGTCAACATAAGGTGATTTAGTACCTGTAACAAACATCGCTGGTTTTTTAATGGTTGTCAGATCAGGACTCAATCGCAATGTGTCGTAGTGTTCGTAGAGGGCATCAAAATTAGTACGCCACCTGAATCCATCCGATGTTCTCTCCAGGCTCTTCATCAGAAACTGCACGACGCTGATAGAATGCAGTGATTGAAGCATCTTTTCTTGGATTTGGCCTCTTGTGGATAATGACCTGAGGTCAAGATTAAAAATGGTGTCAAAAATGTCGTCATGCCCTCTTTCATATTCTACAGGGGCAATATCAAGGATGCTTATCGATTGGATTTTATTGGGATTGAGTTCTGCTAGTTGCATAGCCACCTTACCACCCATCGAATGACCTATTATATGAACATGGTCGAGTTTAAGAAATTCTATCAGTTCGGACACGTCTTTGGCCATGACGGGATAGTTAAGCTCTGGGTCATGAAACGAACGTCCATGATTTCTCAGATCCACTGTTACCACATGACAAGTAGAGGAGAGGCTCTTCGAAATAGTCGCCCAATTATCAAGCATCCCAAAGAGCCCGTGAAGAATAACAACACTAACACCTTGACCCTCTTCTTTATAGTTTAATAACATCTGATAGCTTTTTAAGATCTATACTGTAAATTAAGGCGCTGATGCGCGAATAAGTAATGCTGACTTGAGCGTCTTTTTACGTTTAACATCAGGGTTTTCAATCTGTTGAACTAAAAAATCCATCGCTGTCTTGCCAATCTCTATACCATCTTGATTTACAGTGGCTAGTTGAGGCCATAAAAAACTTGATAACTCAGCATTGCTAAAACCTATTACCGCTAGATCATCAGGAATACGCAAGTCATGCTCATAAGCATATGCATAGACACCTGCAGCTAGATGATCCGTTATAGTAAAAAATGCATCCGGTGGCAGTGTATTGTGTTCATAAATAGATTTTGTCATGTCGTAAGCCTCTTCTTTAGTCGTGATAGGACAATGCCTGATAATGGAGTCATCGACTGCAATATTCCAATCTGCCAAAGCGGCGGCATATCCTTTATACCTCTCAAGGCTTATGGAACATTCTTCTGGGCCTCTTAACAAGCCAATTCTGCGTCTACCTGACGTCAATAAATGCTTGACGGCCTGATAAGCACCATCATATCCATCATGATTTACGCAACTTCCCTCAAAGCCCTCAAAACTCCGATCGATAAGTACAATCGGAATCCGTCTATCTTGTAGTATCAAGGCATTAAGACGCGAATCTTTATTGCGACTGGGTATAAAAATGACACCTGAAACATAATGATCGGTAAATTGATTAATCAATTCAGCCTCTTTTTTAACATCATGATTGCTTTCACCGATTAAGGTGAGGTATTGATTGCTATGTGACGAGACAATAGCTCCTTTGACTATTGTAGAGAAGTAATAGTGATCCACTGTAGGCACGATCAATCCGATAAGATTCGTGGCAATTTTTTTTCTCAAACTAATGGCTACACTGTTAGGCTTATAGTTGAGCATCTTCGCAACATCAAGTACCTTCTGGCGCATCTCTGGGCTTATATCTTCTTTAAAATTAAGTGCGCGCGAGACGGTGGTAGTGGAGACATTGAGATAATTGGCAATGTCTTTTAAGGTGGCTCTATTACTTGTCATCGCAGATAAAATATTAACTTAAACGTTTACGAATAAAATAGCGAATATACATAAGTGTTTCATTTCTTATCTTGGTTAAAGTTTTTCATAAAGCGTGAATTGATTTTCAATTCATAAGATTAGTGATAAAGGATAGGTTTTCAAAAAGGGTTCAACTGAACCCTTTTTTCTATGGCGGAAGGTACAAAGCATAAGGTCAAGCCATGGATACAATGGTCTAAACGAGATGTTCAATCTACATCCTTTTCTTAAGATGATGTGATCAAGAGTATCCCTATATAACTTCTAAGGGTAAGCGTTTTTATGGCCCGCTGACTTCGCTGATGTCCGTAGATTCATTTCTATGATAATTTACAAGTACTATACAAGGAGCTAACTGTCTATACATGCATGAGTTCAATAAAAAATGGGTTACTTCTTTATCAGGCACCTTACTTTTTATGTGGTACTTCGAGTCTTCTTGGCGTTTTTTGTAACATGGATTTTCCACGTAGTGCTATATCGAAATATAATCTGACGGGAGAACGCGGATCTATTAGTCCTTTTGAGGAATAGCCATAGGGATCATATGTGCTAGGTTTGCGATTATCGGTGTCAGTCTGACCATCAAAATAGTATTCTGCATTAGGAAACAACCATAGAGCCGATCTTAAGTCGAGTAAGTGATCCGTTACAGGATCTAAATAAAAAGGGTATTTTTTAGACACACTCTTCTAGTACTACATATATATCAGATATAATAACAATTGTTTACAATTGAAAATCAATTACTTACGCATACTAGTATGTGCCCAAGTATAAAGTTCTCCGAAAGGCATACTTATATTAGAGTAATGAACGTATTATCAAAAAATGCTATGGCATCGTTTGTGCCAATTGATAATAGCCGTTCAGTATTTCGATAATGAAGTTATACGAGAATACGAATGGAATAAGAAATACCATTTACATAAAAAACTAAATGGATTTAACCAATACTCAACTACACTTTATGATTGAACGTGACTCAACCAACACTTTTAAGGATGCTCGTTTTTGGTTTGCTTTACTATTTTTCGGGGCATTACTTAGTTTTTTAACCATCACTTACCCATAGTGTCCACCGGGCACTATGATGCGAGAGGTATCAGATCAGAAACATGGTCTGATGCCTTTTTTTATATTTCTCGGACTTATTTCGCGGCGATAGGATAATTGTCTTCACCGTATTAGGGCATGTGCTATGCATGTTTAGGGTTTATGGTTTTAAGTAGGTAATTAAATGATCTTGATAGGTTGACATGTCGGCTAAATTTTATACCCACCAAGTGCTCAATGGTTTTTACAGAGCTCACAAATACTTTTATGCACATGTTAAAATCGCTACTTTTCTTTACTATTTAAAGGATTATCATATAATTTTACAGAATCACTTAAATCAAACCATAATAAATATGAAACTTTCAGCTTTCATCTTCCTCTTACTTATTTCAAACAGCCTCTCCGGCCAGATAAGTTTTACTGTCACTAATAGCAATGCGAGCGGCGCAGGATCACTTAGATGGGCGGTTGATGAGGTCGCAGCAACTTCTGGGTCATCTTTTATTATTGAGATTGATCCGGGCATTTCGATGATCGAGGTAGGTGGAGAGAGTGCTTTTTTTTTACACTATCAGTAAGGATGTCGTGATCAATGGACATGGTGTTATATTAAAATCTAATGGCCCTGGTGCCATTTTCCAACTCGGAAGAAACGCTACTTTAAATGATATCACTTTTAGAGATGCAGCTAATGTGCATCCTGGACTTGGCGCCTTATTCGCTAGTGCTTTTAATAATAATCTGATCACTTTAAATAATTGTCATTTTATCAACAATAGTAATCTGGCACTTCACTCTCAAGGTAGTGGAGCGGCTATACAACATAGTAGGGGAAGATTACATCTGAATAACTGCAGTTTTATCAATAACCTGAGCAGTGGAATAAGTTCAGCCATATCGTCCATAGTTGAACCATCTGCTCAGCCGACAGCTGAACTGCATATATCCCAATGTACCTTTAGCGGCAATTCAGGTCCTTATGCCATTTTGACTTCTGGTGATGTAAGGGTACGTCTTTTATCGCCCATTCAGCAGGATATTTTTATCCAACCCAGCTCTGAAGGAGTCGAATTCGCGCATTTATTTGAAGCTACAGTAGGAAGCAGCTTTGGGATATTTGGCTTTTTTTGATTAACTGTTTTTATACTTCCGATACACGTACTGCGCCCGTATGAGAGCGGTGGTGTACCCGATATCACCTTCTAAGAAACCCAGTCTTAAAAGGTAACTATACACAAAATGAAAAAGAGGAGAAATGTATCTTTTGATGATGTCAGGACGATGAGCCAGATCAGCATAATGTCTATATTTTCTTTTCATCTCGTGTATGTTCCGGTAAGCATAATGATGAATTAAACCCGCGAGTTTTATCTTTTTTACCCGCTTAGAGAAGACGAGTTGTTCATGGACTGGGCGGTTATTCCATTGGCCTACTGTTTTGTTATACAGTCTTGTCTTGTATGATGGAGACAGTTCTCCGTACCTGACGGCTCGATCAGATAAATAATTACGTCTTTTAAAAGCGTAAACAACACTATCGGACAATTCGGTTGTTGTGATTGATCGGATAAGATCTTCATCAATCACTTCATCACTGTCAATACTAAATATCCAATCATACTGAGCCATCTCAGCTCCATAATTGCGCGCATCTCCATAAGAAGTCCAGGATTTTATTAAAACACGCGTACCAAAAAATTGGGCGACAGCCCTAGTCGTATCGGTACTGTGAGCATCGACTACGACTAAATCATCAGACAAGTTTCTTATGGACTCAAGACATTTCGCGAGTGTGCGCTCTGCGTTTTTAGTGATGATTACGACAGAGATCTTTGAATTCATTGTCTCTGTCTTGCACAAGCGACAAAGCTTGGGTTGAGTAGAGATGGTTTATTGTACATAAGTGGTTCTGAAGTGCCGATTATAGAAATATTTCCACCTGATTCGGACAGGATGATATGCGCGGCAGCAGTATCCCACTCCATTGTAGGGCCGATTCTAGGGTAGATATCTGCTTGGCCTGTGGCCAGAAGAATGAATTTGAGCGAACTACCTGTAGATACTATTGTCGGCTCGTCATAATCAGATAAAAGGGCAGTTGTCTCTGCATTCATATGCGAACGCGAAGCCACTACTCTTAATCTCTTATCAGTAGGGTTGAAATTCCCCGCGCTGAGTTGTCTCGATGATCCACCGCTTAATTCATAAGCTCCGGTATCTTTTGAGGCGTAATACATTTTGCCGCTGACAGGCACATACACTACCCCGAGTATGGGACTGCCGGCCTCTATCAGTGCGATATTGACAGTAAACTCTCCATTGCGCTTGATGAATTCTTTTGTACCATCTAGTGGATCGACCATCCAGCATCGATGGAAATCTTTACGATCTTCATAAGGGATTTCTTTGTTTTCTTCTGATATGATGGGGTAAAGTGGATGGATCGCGCTTAACTCGGCAATGATCAGATCATTAGCGGCACGATCTGCAAGTGTGAGAGGCGACTTATCGGCTTTTGACTCTATGCCAATATCTTCTGATCCCAGATAGATTTTCATTATTTCTTCGCCGGCGCGGCGTGCAATTTCACATACTCGGTGTACCAGCTCAGTCATGCTCATTAATTAAGATACTTTTGCACAAAGTTAATGAATCAGACATGGCAAAAGTATTGATAGCAGGCGGAGCTGGATACATAGGTAGTCATACTGCATTAAGCCTCATCGGACAAAATCACGAACTTATCATCGTTGATAATTTTGTAAATTCATATTCGGATGCGATTAATGCAGTGGAAGTCTTAAGTGGAAAAAAGCTTATTGTTCACAATCTTGATCTGTGCGATTATGATCAACTTTTTTATCAGATAGGCACTTACAGCGATATAGACGCGATAATACATTTTGCAGCGTTGAAAGCTGTAGGTGAGTCCACAGAAAAACCGCTATTGTATCATCAGAACAATACGGTGAGCTTGCTCAATCTATTGAGATTAGCCGAGGTGTTGGGTATTCAGAATTTTATTTACTCCAGTTCATGCACCGTGTACGGGCAAGCGAGCACACTGCCGGTCACTGAAGACAGCGATATCAAAGAAGCAGAATCCCCTTATGGACGCACTAAACAGATCGGGGAGATGATATTGCAGGACATGGCTCTACATACTAAGCTTCAGGTGGTAAGCTTGCGCTATTTTAACCCGGCGGGTGCGCATCCTTCAGGTTTACTGGGAGAGGCGCCCAGGGTTCAGGCACTTAATCTCGTGCCGGTTATCACGGAGACAGCCATCGGCAAGAGAGTCGAGTGTGTGGTATTTGGAGATGATTATGATACGCGCGATGGGAGTTGTGTGCGGGATTATATACATGTGATGGACTTGGCGGAGGCGCACACAAGGGCGTTGGCGTTTTTATTAGAACAGCGACAAGGGTCGTCATATGAAGTCTTTAATCTTGGTATCGGCGAAGGTGTAACAGTACTGGAAGCGATCAGGGCATTCGAAAAAGTTTCTGGCCAAAAGCTGAACTATCGAATAGGATCGCGCAGACCCGGGGATGTAGTAAAGGTGTATGCGGATCTTAAGAAGGCGAAAAAATTATTGGGCTGGACGCCCAAGTATACTATCGAAGAAATCATGAATACGGCATGGTTGTGGGAGAAACAACGCAGTTTTTAAGAGTAATGACATCGAAGCGCTATCATGCCAAGCTTCTGCTATTGGGGGAATATACAGTGATGCTCGGAGGGGATGCGCTTGCTGTACCGTTGAGCGATTATTATGGTAACTGGGTAAACCAAGAAGGGGAAGGTCTACACGGGCTCGCTGAATTTGTACAATATCTTGCGACTGAATGTGCCGACATTCTCGATTTGGCTTTGATACAGGAGCTTAGCTCCCAATATAAATTTACCGTCAATATTCCTATCGGATATGGATTGGGTAGTAGCGGCGCATTGGTTGCCGGAATTTATGATGTTGCAGCTCGACATAGAACGAATGATCCCGCTGAATTGATGGAACATCTAGGAAGGATAGAATCTTTTTTTCATGGCAAAAGTTCGGGATTTGACCCCTTAGTGAGCTACTTAAATAGCGGAATACTTAAACAGGATAGCACGATAAATTCTTGGGACCAATCCAATAACGAACTAGTGAACAACTTTTCACTTGCTGATTCCGGCAGAGAAAGAAAGGGAAAAGGCACACTTATACCGGCTTTCTTAAAATGGGCAGAAGAGAATCCTGAAGCGGTCGAATTGCTTAAAAATTATCAGAATCAAGCTATTGGGGCATTACTCCACAATGATGAACAGATATTAGTTGAATCTCTCAAGTTTATCAGTGATCTTCAATGGACATACTTGCAAGATTGGATCACTCCGAGCATAAAATCACAATGGTGGTCATCTGATGAAGACATCTTCAAGATATGCGGCGCTGGGGGTGGAGGCTATTACCTTAAATATTCGACCAAATAGAATAAGAAACTTCTGTGTACATCACACAAAGTACTTCAAGACCATTGGCCACGATCTGTGATTAAAATGTATAAAAACTTGAACACAACATATTATCTTGCAGCGACATACGTAATGTGTTGAAAAAGAGAATTGTTATTGCTCTGTTATGTAATATGATGGTGTCAGCTATCACAGTAGCGCGACCTTATTACCATCTAGGATCAGCACAAAAGGAAGTATATGAACAGATTCTCTTGCTAAAGCTAAATAAGGCTCAAGAGCTGCTGGACAAGCTCAAAGAGGATGAATCAGAAAACATGAGCGTCTATCATCTCGAAAACTATATCGATTTTTTCAAGGTGTTCATATCCGAGACAAGGGAAGACCTAGAAAAGTTCCGAACGGCGAAAGATTACAGATTAAATAAGCTTGATGCGATAGCCTCATCCCCGTACAAGCTCTATGCTAAAGCAGAGATCCAACTTCAATGGGCACTTGCGAGAGCCAAATTTGGTGAAGAGATGAAAGCGGCATGGGATATCAATAAGGCCTATATCTGGTTATCCAAGAATCAAAAAAGCTATCCTTACTTTGAATTAAACAAGAAGAACCTTTCCATGATTCATGCCTTGGTAGGGAGTATTTCCGGTATTAAGAAGACCTTGATTAAAGTATTTACATCATTAGATGGTTCTGTGTCACAAGGAATAACTGAAATCAAGGAGTTATATCAATCGGATCTTGACCAATCGACATTTTTTAGTCCCGAGATCATATCCATCAGAGCATTAACTGCTTTACATATCGAGTCCTCGGCAGAGAGTGCTTATGGCATTATCAAGGATAAGCGATTAGATAAGATTGAAAGTAGTCCATTAATTGCATTCTTGAGGGGTAGCATTGCCAAGCACAGTGGGAATAGCTCTGCTGCAATAAAACATCTTGATAGACCATATAGTGAGGAGCAATTGCATCTGGCTTATAATGATTTAATACTAGGCAATTTGTTGCTGAGCAGACTAGATGACAGAGCGCTTGTTTATCTTACACGATTTGTTGACCACCATCGGGGTCGTCATTATCTTAAGGAAGCGTATCAAAAAATCGCCTGGTATCATTTAGTGTTTCGAAAAGATTACAGCGCATATAAACTTTCCATATCTAAGTGTTTAATGGTCGGGTGCGCTGAGCTCGGAGAAGATGAGGAAGCACAGAAGGAAGCGCTTTCTGCGCGCATTCCGAATGATCAATTGCTCAAGAGTCGCCTACTCTATGATGGCGGAAGTTACCGAGAGTCGCTTACAATCCTTAACAATATGGACACGGACGAGCTTTCTGTTACCGAAATAAGTGAATGGCATTATCGGATGGGTCGAGTGCAGCAGGCTCTTAAAAACGATCAGGCAGCTTTGGCGGAGTTTCTAATCGTCCTCAACACGAAAGGTTCAGACGGTTTATATATGAGGTGTAATGCAGCTCTACAGTCAGGTATAATCTTGTTCAGTCAAGAAAGACTTGTAGATGCCGAACGCATGTTTCAATTAGCCTTGACAATAAAGCCGGAAATTCACGGCAAGAGTCTACAGCAAAAATCATTAATGTGGATTCAGAAAATCTCTGAAACCACTACACGCGGATGAATATACATCCCGTGAATTGATTTAGACTCGATAACAAGCATAGTATCCATTATTGGATAGAGTCAATTAAGGTGCTTGTTTCTGATAGTTCATACATTTGCCCTAAATTTGAGCATTATGTATCCAAATCTCTCCTATTTTTTTCAAGACCTACTCGGAACAGATCGAGATAACTGGCTGTCTGTTTTTCAGACATTTGGGATGTTTCTTGCATTAGCTTTTTTAGTGGCGGCTTACTTTTTACAAAAGGAGCTAAAAAGAAAAGAAGCGGAGAATTTAATCAAGGCCAATAAGGAACGCAGAACCCTAGGAGAGGGGGCGAAACTTGGAGAGGTTTTGTTCAATGGGTTGTTCGGTGGATTAGTATTTTTTAAATTGCCTGGCATCATTGGAGATTTTGAGAGTTTTAAAAATGATGCCGCGGGCTATGTATTTAGCAAGCAAGGGAATATATGGTGGGGCTTGTTGGGTTTTGCCTTGTGGGCAGGATATTCATATTGGACTGCTAATAAGAAAAAACTTAAAGAGCTTAAGCAAGTGGAAGTGGAAGTCCGCCCATTTCAACGAGTGGGGGACATGACTTTTATCGGGGCTATCTTTGGACTGTTGGGCGCACGCTTGTTTTCTATACTTGAAAATATGGACAGTTTTTGGAATGATCCTTTTGGCCAGATATTCTCGGGAAGTGGATTGACGATACATGGTGGGTTGATTTTGGCTTTTATTGCTAACTACATCTATGTTAAGCGCAATGGGATTGATCCCATACATGTGATGGATGCGATAGCACCTGCCTTAATGATCTCTTATGGTGTCGGCAGAATGGGCTGTCATTTTTCAGGAGATGGCGACTGGGGCATCGCAAATGCGCTCGAAAAGCCATCTTGGTTTATTTTTCCGGATTGGGCATGGGCTTATAGCTACCCCCACAATGTGTTGAACGAAGGGGTCCGACTGGCTGATTGTGTCGGAAAATATTGCATGGAACTGCAGCCACCAGTATTTCCCACACCTATTTATGAGATAATTGCCAGCTTCTTGATATTTGGAATCTTATGGTCATTACGAAGGAGATTCAAATGGGCCGGAGCCATATTCTATTTGTATCTCATCTTGATGAGTATTGAGAGATATCTCGTCGAGTTTATAAGGGTCAATCCTAGGTATGACTTCATGGGGGCACAATTATCGCAAGCTCAATTAATTTCTATAGGATTAATGTTAATAGGGATAGGGGGCTTCGTGATCCAATATACCAAGCATAAGAAGGCCGATGGCAATTAGGCCTAGTACATCTACAGATCTATCTCCCATCCCGTCGGGATGATGTCTGGCTTAGTAATCAAGTCACGAAAATTAATGCGATAGTCAGAGGGACTTTTGCCTGTAATTTCCTTAAACTGTTTATTAAAATGGGAGAAATTGTTATAACCACAGTCATAACTGATATCAGAGATGGCATGTCCTGTCTCCGACAATAGTTTACATGCATGGATAACGCGCACTTCATTGACAAATCTCGAGAAAGTTCTTCCCGTACTTTTTTTAAAATATCTACAGAAGGAAGGAACAGTAAGATGGACGAGATCCGCCATTTGTTCTAAGGTGATTTCGTTTGAGAAATGTTCGCGAACATACTCATAAATCACTTTCACCCTCTCTTTGTCTTGTTGAGAAGTATCTATAGTGACTTCTGAGGCATTGAGAAGCTCATAATCATCTGTGTTGGCCAAAATGTTTAGTACGCGATAAAGAATCAGTAGCCGGTCAAATGAACTAGCTAGCTGCATACTTTGAATGATAGGACCTACCTTTTCTCTAGTTTTTGACCCAAATGAAATGCCATGATCTGCTCTGTTCATTAGGTCATTAATTTTTAAAAACTCAGGGATGTTCCGTGTTTCTAGGCCTAGATTAGACTTTAAGAACTGAAGTACGATCTCAACATTCTTACGTGAGAACCGATCGGTGAAACCATAATGCGGCACATTGGATCCGATGAGTATCAGATCTCCGTTCTGGTAATAAGATATGTGATGTCCGATTTGTCTTTTGCCACTACTAGATTGTATAAATACGAGTTCCACTTCGGGATGGTAATGCCATAGTGGGTTGCCATTGGGTTCTTGACGAGTAAATTGTCTATAATTTATAGAACTGCCTATCGGGGCGGGAATAGTTTCTAAGGTGGGTTTGTTCGATATCATAGGGTAAGCATATATATTAGCCAAATAATCTATGGTAAATATTAATAGAGTTTACACTAAATTAACATTCGGAATACAAATATATACTTAATTGGTTAATATAGCATTATATAATGATAATTTAGAGGTAGCAAGATTGCTTTTTTAGGATCTATCTTTGCATTGAATTTTAACACAAAAATTTATTATCATGAAAAAGTTATTTTTAGCAGCAGCACTTTTAACCTTTAGTCTAGGAGCATTTGCCACAGAGATCATTCCATTCTCGCTTTATGTTTCTAAGGTCTCTGGAAGTAAGAAGTTAGTTCTTAATCTTGAGAACTTCTCAGCTAACACCGTACGATGTGACATCAAAACGCAAGAAGGAAGTCTTGTCTTTACCGACTATATTAACACCTCTTTACAAAAGGCCAGAAAGTATGACTTGTCTTCATTGAAGCTCGGCACGTATACTTTCACGGTTGATGATCTTCTCAAAGTTGAGGACTTAACGATCATTGTCACTGAAAGTGATATATTGGTAAACAAGAATGAGTCTGAAATTACGTACAAACCCGTAGTATGGCTCAATAAGAACAAGACAGCTGATTTCAATTTATTAGCATTAGGCAAGCCTGTATCAGTGGTGATCACTGACAGCAACAACACAGAGATTCATTCTGAGTTTTTCAACAAGAGGGCAACTATCGCCAAAGTTTATGATTTCAAAAAACTAGATCGTGGTACTTACACTATGGCAGTAACTGTTAACGGTAAGACATTTTACAAGTATTTGACGATCTAAAAGGTCTATAGTTTTTCATACGACATGAAGGGGTGCTTTTACAAAGGTAAGAGCAGCCCCTTTTGCTTTTTTATAAGGATATTAGCGTGTCTTGAATAAGAAAATCGTAATTAACCAGCCACGATCAATTTCGCTCAAAAAATGCCAATTTTCTATAATCCTGCCGCTCCCTTTGTCGCTCTCGTCCAAAGACGAGACTATACCCTCAAAAAGAAGCGTCGTCTAATATAAAATTGACTGATTTTTTGACAACAAAGCATCTTACTGAGTAGTTACAGAAAATCTAATACCCACAGATTTCGCTGATGTGCGCAGAAGCTATCCGTGATTATCAGTTTCATCAAGATGTTTTGATTATGGACCATTGATGACCCTGATTGAGCTGATAGACATGGATCTGACCTGCTAATACCCGGATTTCATATATCATCCAGGAACAAAGTCATACGACAATACTAAAACAACGCCACAGCTTTAAGCCTCAATGGCAATCTGCTTCATTATTGGCTACCATTTAGCGCTGGAATAGATGTTGGTATTCTTCAGCTGTATCAATATCCCAAAAAAAGGCTGACTCTGCTCGTTCGATTTTCGTAAAAAAGTGTTCATTATCCATTATAACTATACGGCATCCATCGGGCTCTTTGCACAATAAGAGCTCATTAAAGAATGCTTTATCAATAAAAATAGGGTGTCCTACTTTGGCCTCATACGTCGGTCGCATAATGCTCGGTCTTGTACTCTGTCTAAAAATATGAAGCAACTCACGATATTGACTCGCCTTTATGAGTGGCATATCACCTAGGCATATCATCACACCATCTGTATCTGGATCGATATTTTTAATGCCGGTGGCAATACTTGAGGTCATTCCGGTTTTATAGTTTTGGTTAAAGAAAACTTTTAAGTTCTTATGATATAACGCCTTCATTACATCTGATGATTCATGCCCTAGGATAAGCGTGATTTTATCTACGCCGGATCGAACTATTTCTTCAATCACCACATTAATGATGACATCTTTCTCGAAAGGTAACAACAACTTGTTTTTATCTCCCATTCGAATAGATTGGCCTGCGGCCAATATCAATGCCTCCACCTTCATATGATAAGCGTTTGTCCTTGTACCAAAATTAATCGCTTCATCATTCAGTAGTTGTTCAATATGCTTGTATGCGCTCATTTAAGCATGAGCTTACAGTAAAGTGTGGCTTAGAAAATTTTTAAAAGAAGGATCTATGAATCACAATGTTTTAGATATATTTCGTATTATCCTAAAATATTTGAACATATTCGATAAAAACAAATATTCTATTAAAATATTTGCAACAATCATAATGGCGCTTGTATATTTGCATTGTCTTTTAATGAAAAGGCTTTCAATATTGTGAGGTGATGAAAAAGGTAGCCATGCCCTCTTGTCTCGGGGGTGAGGACAAACGATAAACACAGGATAGGGGTTGACCACAACAAATTTGCTTTGGCAAATTCTTTGTCCTGAGGCTAAGTCCCTTGTGGAGGTTCGAATCCTTCTCTCACAGCTCATCATGAAGAAGCACCACGGATAATCTGCGGATATTCGATGGTGCTTTTTCGTTTTTATAGGCGCGCTTTTAGCGCCAATATCCTCCGGCTTCCATCATCTTTCTGAATAGCTCATCCACAGCAGCCACTTTTTCTAGACATTTATAGATAGTTGAGTATTGATCTTCTGAAAAGCACTCCTGCCAAAAAAAGGAAGGAAAAGCCTCATTTCGAATCGTATCATGCGCGGTTTTAAGCGTATGCATAGCGGGCGTGAAAAGATAGCTGGGATGCATATTCTTGACTGGTTGATTCAGTCTTTTAAGAATATCAATTGTAGTTTCATATGGGGCGTTATAAAGATCTTCATAAAAAATGGGGGGCATACCTAGTATATCTAATTGTCGCAACGTTATACATTGGGAGACAGCCCAGAATAATGAGGTGAAAACAAGGGTGTCTCCTGTTGAAGCTTGTCTATCGATTACCCCTTTTAATGGTCGACTGATCTGCGGAGAACCAAATAGATTCTTTTCGATCAATTGTTGGTGTATTGACCAGCCGAATTCTTCCCAGAACCGCGTTCTACGACTTATCGATGCAAGCACGGCTAATGGGTGTCTTAGGATATAAAGTATATCTGCTTCACAAATCTCCGCTTGTAAACAAAGTAAATGATTCCATCTAATAGTCTTGTAACCTATAATAGGCGTATGTCTACGTATATAGTTTATGAAATCTGTTGAAATTGCTTGTGGATCATATCCTATATGGTTCCGCATTAACCAAGGATTATCACAACCACCATCCAACACCTTTTTTACTAAAAACGCATAAGAACGCTGCTGAGCTGAAGACAATTCAGTTTTATAAGTGTGATCTACGGCATTTTTATCGACGCTAGGGTGACAAGGCTCGAATAATATTAAACCACCAAGAGATTTAGAGATGATATCAGAAAGCCACGTTGTACCCGATCTGCCGAAGCCGGCAATGATAATAGGCTTGTGAGTCACCTTATATGCCTGCTTTAGCAGAGATTTCCAGCATTCTATTGATGGAGGCTACACCTTTTTCTATTACCCAATCCTCGAGAATGACTTCGGGTTGTTCGTACTCCATGCACAAATACAGCTTCTCTAGGGTGTTGCGTTTCATGTGAGGACAGTCATTGCAAGCGCAAGTATTGTTAGGCGGTGCAGGAATAAATGTTTTCTCGGGAGAGCGCAGCTGCATTTGATGTATAATCCCCGACTCAGTAGCAACAACAAAAGTCTTGGTCGGACTAGTGTGGGTATATTTCAATAGTTGGCTAGTGCTGCCTATAAAATCCGCTCTGTCCAATATATGTGTTTCACATTCAGGATGTGCTATTAATTCTGCATCCGGATGTCGAGATAAAAGCTTGACAATTTTCTCGTGAGAAAAAATTTCATGTACCATACAAGCACCATTC
This sequence comes from uncultured Saprospiraceae bacterium, assembly GCA_964396595.1. GTDB lineage: Bacteria > Bacteroidota > Bacteroidia > Chitinophagales > Saprospiraceae > CAYNFR01. The sequence continues at coordinate 130,642 of CAYNFR010000002.1, forward strand.
CACAATACTAGATCGCGCCCAGTTTTCCTTTTCAGGTATGCACCTAGATTTTTATCAGGGGCAAAGATGATACCTTGATCAGCGGGAACACTGTTGATAACCGCCACGGCATTTGAGGACGTACAGCATATATCTGTCAGTGTCTTTAACTCCGCAGTACAATTAATATAACTGACTACGACGTGATCAGGATATTTTTCTTTAAACTTCTTGAACAATGGGGGAGGGCAAGAATCCGCTAGCGAGCAACCTGCTTTGAGGTCAGGTAACAGTACTTTCTTGTGTGGATTGAGCATTTTGGCCGTCTCGGCCATAAAATGTACACCGGCGAATACGATAATATCAGCAGAAGTCTTGGCTGCTTGCTGCGCCAATCCTAAACTGTCGCCTATATAATCGGCAATGTCTTGTATCTCCGACTCTTGATAATAGTGCGCGAGGATGATGGCATTTTTTTCCTTCTTGAGACGTGCTATTTCTTCGACTAAATCTAGAGAAGGATCAACATCCAACGCCAAATATCCTTTGCGATTGAGCATTTGTTGAGCCATAGCCATCTGCCCCGCTGTTACGTTCAACATAGTTCACAATTACATGTTAAGTTCAAAAATAGGTTTTTTTCTATCATCAGAAGCCTAATCTCAAGAGCCGCGGAAAAGTTCAACATGTCACATCTATATTATTCTGACTTCATCTAGCGTTAAGCGAAGGTTAAAGTGTTTGTAATATTGGTGAGAGTGTCTTAATTTTCGTTTTTCTTTGAGGAAACTATGAAGGGACTAATAGGCTATTTAACTGCTCTCCTGTGTATCAATACGGCGGTCAGTGCTCAAGACCAAGTGTTTACATTGGCTAATCCATCCTTTGAAGAAATACCACATAAGGGTGGCAATTCCAAATATGATATAGGCATTTCAGGATGGTATGATTGTGGAAAACTTATGTTTCCCAATGAAACCCCACCTGACATTCATCCGGTCGATTTCTGGGAAGTTACGCATAAGGCATCTCATGGTAATACATACCTGGGTCTTGTAATAAGGGACAATGATTCATGGGAGTCAGTATCTCAACGACTGACAGGCGGGATGATTGAAGCTAATAAGTGTTATGAGTTCAATATAGATTTGGCGCGAGCGCCAAAGTACATCAGTGGATCCAAGATCACCAAACAAATAGAAAACTACAACAGACCGGCTGTGCTAAGAATATGGGGAGGAACAGGCGTATGCGGCCAGCAAGAATTGCTCGGGGAGTCAGAGGCGGTGACAAATGCTAATTGGGAAACGTACAACTTTAAATTTGAACCCGGCAAAAATCTAAATTACATCACTATAGAAGCGTTTTATCGTGTACCCGTATTGATACCTTACAATGGGCATTTATTACTCGACAACGCCGGAGAAATACGAATGATTCCATGTGATGACACGCCGCTTTTAGCTGCAGCAGAAAAACTCCCCGAAGCAAAGACCTCCGATACAAAAAAAGTCACAGCAACTAAGCCAAAACCCTCTCCTGCAAGAGCAGAGCCTGCTCCATCCCAGTCTGCAGCAGAGCTCGCCGTCGAAGACCCTCGTACGCCCAAAAGAGAAAAATTGCTAAAAGAACTGGAAAAACCACTTACAGAGGGACAGATAATCAGAGTTCATAGTATCTATTTTCAGGCTGATTCTTCCACTATCATGGCCGAATCAATGCAGGCTCTTGAAGAAATATATGAATTCCTAAAAATGAATAAAAATGTGATCATCGAAATAGGTGGACATACAAACACAGTACCTAGTTCCCAAATTTGTAATCAACTATCTACAGCTCGGGCGCGCGCAGTAGCACTTACCTTAGTGCGCAAAGGTATATCCCCTAACCGCGTACAATATAGAGGTTATGGTAAGAGTAATCCAATCATTCGCAATGACAAGTATGATTTTGATGCGCGGCAAAAGAACCAAAGAGTCGAAATAAAAATTCTCTCAATCAGTTAGTGGATAGATTATCCTTACTTCCAACATAATGACCCGTATCATATTGAGTTTTTTCTCATTTCACTTAAGACGATTCGGGTTGTGGGCTTTATTGATGTTGAGTGTGTTCCAATTATCGGCGCAGCTCAGTGAACAACACAGAACACATTTTAACAAACAGATTGATTTTATAAATGAATCATTGCACGGAATGCTCGTGGCTCATCGGATTTACGAAAATTTTAACCAGAGCGTCAACAAGTATATCGATCTACCGTCACATACACTCAATAATATAAACAATGCAGATCTGCCGGGAGATATTTTTGAAGATAAAGAACAGTGGTTTTATCCTAAATCGCCCAATAGTTTATATCGCGAAATCGTAGAGGATCCTGTCAGATCTTCTCTTCCTATTCCTACCTTTCGGATTATCGAGGATCTCCACGGAACGAATGAATTCATCAATAAAGATCGATTTAGCATCGAGAAAATAATCAAAAGCGATGAAGTCAACAAGCTCGGGGGAGTACAGGATATTTATAGGGAGCTGGAAACAGCTATAAATTATTATGAACGCGCATTGGTCAATGTCGAACGTTATGAAAAAGATCTTATGCCCTACTATCACAAAATTCAGTTACCTGAAGATCGCCAAGCTGTCTATACCGCCCTGCTAGAAATTCACTATGATATCAAAAGTATCGTCAGATATATCCGTAAGAACAATCAGAGTGGCGTTATCCGCGTGCTTCCAAAGATCCAGAAGGAGTTGAATTGGTTAAAAATCTGCATCGACAAGATAAAATCACCTCAAGACGCTGTTGAACTAAAAAAAGCATTTGGGAGGCTAAGAGAAATCGAAGAATCTATCAGAGGCTACTTAGAAAACAAAAATGTTCCCACTGAATACACCAGCTTAGGCAAAGGTTATTTCTATCATAACATCGTCCTATTGACTAAAATTAATAGGTACGGTACCGGCTATGTCAATCTTGTCAATGAAATGTTTAAAAACAATCAATGGGATGCCCTACATTTTCTGGAAGAACCACATTACCTCAAAGTAGTCTATCCTGAAAAAGTTCCCCTCCAGACTCTATCAAATCCTTCTCTTGATAAAAATATTTCTATAGTTGATCTCATTGCTAAACCTCCAGCGCCGAATCGGGTATTGAATCCGATTGTCAAGCCGAAACCGCAACTAGCTCAAGTAGAAAATATCAACATCCCTAATGAGGACTTCATCCTGTATGCGAGTCCCATCAAAGAGTCACCAAGAAACATCCGCCGCACAGAAACTATCATAGTTGACACTGAGGAGTTTGAAATCGAGCTCTTCGACCATCTCATCACGGATGGTGATCGAGTATCGATCAATGTCAATGGAGATTGGCTGTATATGAATATTTCATTAGAAAAGAAGGCTAAAAAGCTGTTAATCAAGATTGATCCTCAGAAAGATAATTTTATCCTGATACATGCAGACAATATTGGGGCGAAACCGCCCAATACTGTTGGAGTGCGATACAATAGTTTAGGTACTCAGAAAACTTTTTTACTAGTCACAGACCTCGAGACTAGTGAGCTCGTAGAGATATACTATCGGAAATAGTAGGCTGATAGGCAAAATGGTACTAAGCCACGGACTTCAAAAAGAAGTCATTCGTTCCGGCACCGCTTTCTAGCGTGATAAGTTCTTCATTGACTAACTCGAGTATGCTCAAGAAGGTAACAATAGCGTGTATTCGATCTTTGATTTCATTAAATATTGCGGAGAAATCGCAGTTGCCTAACTTTTTAACTTGTGTGAAAACGAATACTTTTTGTTGTGCTACCGTGTAATTGTAACGGTATATCACCTGTCGTGGACGCTTATTGCGTGTTTCCATCGACTTAACGACGTTTTCGAATGCCCGCATCAATTTAAACAAGGTCAAGGACTCTAGCTCGATATCTATCAGCGCTTTATTGGCTATTTGCTTTAATTCATAATTGGTATTACCACGATTTGTAATTAAAAGCCGCTCTGTTTCTAGCCGTTCTAGTTCAGGAAGCAATTCTTTAAACTGTTTATATTCGAGCAGTTTCTGGGCCAATTCTTGACGAGGGTCTACTTCTTCCCCATCTTCATTTATCGAGGGTCGAGGTATGAGCATTTTGGTTTTAATGCGCATCAATGTAGCCGCAACAAGGATAAATTCGCTAGCAACATCAAGGTTAAGCCGTTCTAATTCCCTGATATAAGTCAAAAAATCATCCGTGATTTTAGAAATCGGAATATCCATGATATCGATTTCATCTCTTTCGATAAAGAATAGCAGTAGATCGAAGGGTCCTTCAAACTGCTTTATCTTAATGGTGTAATTGTCCTGAGTTTCTTTCATCTTTATGCGGCCAAAGATAGCATTGATAAATTTTTATGCGGATACTTTATTTGATCCCTACTGTGTTATCAGCCACAGGTCAAGAACATCTCTCGCCACTTACGGCTACCGTTTTAAGTGACAGCTCCCATTTTATAGTCGAGAATCTCAGGACAGCCAGACGCTTTATTAGGACAGTTAACGCTCATTATGATCTTGATAGCGCTTGTTTTATCCCAATGAATAAGCATCAAGACTATCAGACAGAAGATTCAGAATTGGATTCATGGATTAAATCCGGGGTGAATATTGCTTTACTTTCAGATGCGGGCAGCCCGTGCATAGCAGATCCAGGGGCATGGTACGTAGATAAGGCGCGTCGATCCGATTATACTGTCAAGCCGCTTGCGGGACCTTCGTCAATCATTATGGCCTTGATGGCTTCAGGGCTGGAAGGTCAGCGATTTTGTTTTCATGGATATTTGCCGATTGATAAGGTAGAATTAAAAAAAGCGCTAGCCACATTGTCTCAAGCGGCTGCTAAAAAGGGGTATACTCAGGTATTTATAGAAACACCATATCGCAATCAATCTACTTACAATACCTTGCTGGAATCTCTGCCTTCCCACATGCGCCTATGTATCGCTTCTGACATTACCGGAGAGAAGGAGCGTATTGATACTCGGGAGATAAAGCGATGGCCGCGTGAGCTGATACTAGGCAAAGTGCCTACAGTTTTTTTAGTAGGTAAATAGATCTGCGATGCAGAAGTTTCTCAATCAACTTGTGAAGTATTACATTAAGAGATGGGATCATGAGGTAAATGCCTTTAGCACGTCACCGATAGCCGTACAAAACCGAGAACTCAGCCGTATACTGGCCTCGCCCTACTTTAAGTACTTAAATAATTTAACAAAAGAAAGTGACGCCCATTTCTATAAGGACATGCCTATCAGCCAATATTATTTGTATAAAGACCGTATAATGCAACTCAAGTCTACCGAGGACTTAGTATGCGAATATTATGCAAGATCATCAGGTACAGGAATAGGCATTCGAAAGCTGATACCAACCCCAGAGAGATTTGTAAAAATGAACCATCTCAGGGGATCATGGTACACACTTCATACTTTGTACACCCATAATCCTCAGATGACTGTCTTCGGAAGACGCAATTTGCTGGTCGGAGGATCTATCTATGAACAGCATGCTAAATATCTCATCGCAGATGTGTCTGGCATAATGTTATATCGCATCCCACTTTATATGAGGCCTAGCTATCTGCCGGATATCGCGACAGCAGTACAAGCCGACTGGGAAGTAAAAATTGATCGGACTGCTAGGGCAGCGGCTATTCATCGCGATGTATCACTGATAGGCGGGGTGCCTACCTGGGTTCTTGCTGTACTTAAGAATACCTTACAATATAGTGGTGTTGATCGACTGAGTGAACTATGGCCTCAGGCTTCTTGCTATATACACGGAGGAGTAAGCTTCGAACCCTATAGAAAAGAATTCGAAGAACATTTTACACAAGAGGGTTTCAGGTATCTTGAAATTTACAACGCTACGGAAGGATTTTTTGCTTACCAAGACAGGCCGACAGAACCGGGTATGTTATTGATGTTATCGAGTGGCGTTTATTTCGAGTTTATAGAGCTGACGAGATTTCATTCAGAGCACTATGAAGTTTTGAGCCTGGATCAGATTAGAGAGGGAGTTGACTATGTTATGCTTATTACAACCTACAGCGGACTAGCTCGATATGTTCAGGGGGATGTGATCCGCTTCGAGACGATATGGCCTTTTCGGATAAGAGTAGTGGGTCGCATCGGAGAGTTTATCAATGCTTTTGGAGAAGATGTTACTAAGACGCAAGTGGAAGATGCCTTGGTCAAGGTCTGTGAAAAACAAGGTGTTACAGTACATGAATACACTGTAGCACCCCGCTATCTTTCACTTACAACAAATGGGTATCACGAGTGGCTAATCGAATTCGTTCAGCATCCGAAGGATATTGAGTTGTTTCAACAAGAACTGGATAAGGAATTACAATCGTGCAATACGAATTATGCTCAAAAGCGCATAGGATCGATTGCTATCACTGCTTTAAAAGTGCGCCCGCTACCTAAAGGAAGCTTTGATAATTATTATCAATCGCAGAGACGACAAGGAGGGCAAAGTAAGATTCAGCGATTGCGCAATGATAGGATACTCGCAGAGCAGATATTGTGCGCTAATAATCTCGATTAAGTGACATGACCAGACTAGACAGACGTAAGAATTTTATCTAAATCAATGTTCTTTTCAATTAACTCTATTGCTCGACTAATCTTCCAAGGGTTGTGACGGTTTATTTTTACCTCGATACGGCTGATCTTGAGCATTGCACCGAAAGTGTCAAACTTCGTTCGTATAAAAGGCACCTCATGATCTAGTAGATAGTTCTCAACGAGCGGAGAGAGTTTTTTATCACCGGTAAGGATTACTCCTGAGAGGGGACATCCAGATTTATTTCGAAGAGTAGCGAAGTTCATTATTTTTTTTATCGCTCGTTCGATGGTTCCATTGCTGGCAATTAACAACAGGTTTTGAAATCCTTTCAATTCTTTTATATCGATCATCGATCCGGCCATAGTGTGCTCAACTCTATTATCTAATCTATCTGCATTTAACTCCACTTGGCCTTTAATGGCATCTAGGACACTAGACATAAGCGGGTACGCCAATGTTTGATCATAAGGAAGTATACCTAATAATGGGACACCTTGTCTATCTAGCCATGTCCCTACATAATCCCGTACTTGGTTAAGCTTATCCGGTATGACTTTGTTAATAATGACACCGATGATCGGGGCATTTTGCTCGCGGAATAGGGCACTACACAGGTTAAGCATATCAATGGTACTACCTATACCACCTTCGACTATCAAGATAACGCCGGCATCTAAGAGTTTTGCCACACGAGCATTTGACAAGCCGGCTACACTACCGACTCCAGGATGTCCGGTTCCTTCGAAGATCGTAATATCATGACGGGCGTTAAGCGCAGATTTTGCATTTAAAATCTGATTTTCGAAAGCTTCGGTTTGAGGGACTTTTATGAATTCTTTGACGGCATTGCTCGGCAAAAGTATCGGACTGTGAATATCCGGCTGAATATCAAAATCAATCAGATCAGAGAATAGCACTGTGTCTTTATCAACAAAAAAATTCTTATAGCCAAGATATTTTTGTCCTACAGGCTTACAATATCCCACATCTAGGTTCTGTCGCATCAGACACGATACTAACCCTAGTGTGCTGGTAGTCTTACCTACATGTTGTGAACTCGCTGCAATGAAAATATTCCTATATTTCATTCGACTTGACTTTTAAGACAATTGATTGCCCTAATATTAGGAAAGAATTCATTGTATTTAGAATATCGCTCAATAAATAAATTCAGGATGAGTCATTTGTCGATACATACGCTCTCGTGGCTTCGCTGTATAGGCAGCCAATGGACAAAAGATCATTTTATGTGGATTGACCTTAGTGCTGACAATATGCAGGCACTTAATATCAGGAAGGATGGTGAGTTAAATGATTATATATATAGTGTCCTCACGGCCAATAAGAGAATATTTGCCTTCGGTGGATATCACGAAAAACGTGGTTTTTATCAGTCGGATTTATTTAGCAACCCGAATGAACAGCGTGATATTCATCTGGGCATAGATATATGGTGTGAGGCGCACACCCCTATCTATGCACCGCAATCAGGATTGATACATAGTTTCGCTTATAATGACAAAGAGCTTGATTACGGTTACACATTAATCCTTCAGCATAACTTCGGTGGGCACAAGATTCATAGTCTTTACGGCCACCTTAGCAGTTCCCATATAAATCAATGGCAGATAGGCATGACAATTAAAGAAGGTGAACTTATCGGACATATTGGGCCAAAATATGAAAATGGTGGATGGGCGCCACACTTACACTTACAACTAATTTTTGACATGGAAGGAATGCTCGGGGATTATCCGGGAGTCTGTTCCTTAGACAAACTGAAGCATTACAGTATTAACTGTCCTAATCCATTAGTGTTGGAAATGATGTGAGCAGTCATTTATAACATATCAAACTGCCACCTTATGGAAGTTTATCCTTGTACGGGCAATAAGTCGAATAGTCATGAAAATCACATTGATTAATTTATCTTTGTCTTTATATAATTTTTCACAATGCTTAATAAGGTCATACTCATCGGAAATGTCGGTAAAGATCCTGAGGTAAGATCGTTTGAAGGAGGAGGTAAGGTATGTAGATTTTCCTTAGCGACGAATGAAAGATATAGAGACAAAAATAATGAATGGCAGACCAGCACAGAGTGGCATGATATTGTTTGTTGGGCAAGTTTGGCAGATAGAGCTGAAAAAGCTGTTCATAAAGGCTCACTTCTTTTTATAGAAGGCAAAATCGAAAAACGCAAATGGCAAGATAGGGAAGGACAAGATCGCTATTCTACAGAAATCAGATGCCTGTCTATGAAGTTACTTGATAAGCGAGAGGGGGGATCAGCCGGTCTTGCCGGTGAAGATTTTCCTTCTATTGATGATCAATTTGCCTATAAATCGGGCGATACATCTTCATCATCTATCAAAGAGCCGGATGATCTGCCGTTTTGATAGTTGCTTAAAAAGGCTTTTTAACGAAACACGCAAGAATTGGACACCGAACCCTTTAGTTTAATTAGCTATTTAGTTACTCCTGTCTTGTTTTTCGTAGAATCATCGACTTTGTCTGTCGCTTTGGTACTTATGATTTTGTTGGCAATAAGCGCGCTTGTTTCAGCTGCCGAAGTAGCCTTTTTTTCATTGTCTCCTACGGACAATGAATCACTCAAGAAGGCTGATGACAATACGAGCAAGTTGATCTTGAGACTCAAAGAGACCCCTAGAAAGCTTCTTGCGACCATATTAATAGCCAATAATTTCATCAATATTGCCATCGTCCTTCTGAGTGATATGCTGTTGCGAAGTCTCGTGCCGCAAAGCAACTTTGACCGCTGGGCAGAGAGTATTCATTCCTTATTTTTGTTTCAGGGTTTCAGCATTGATTTTTTATCTAGAATGTTGAGCTTCATCATTGCGGTAGTGGGGGTTACTTTTTTGCTTGTTCTTTTCGGAGAGGTGTTACCGAAAATTTATGCGAACATTAACAATATTCGTCATGCTAAGCTTATGGCGAGACCATTGAGCATACTAATTAAGGTATTCAGTCCACTGACCCATTTGTTAGTCAAGTGGTCTCAGAAAATGGAAGAAAGGACCTACCATAAAAGACTGCTTACTGGAAGTGCTACGGATCGCAATGAAGTAGCGAAAGCGATCGAACTGACCGTACAGGCGGAGGAAAATCAGGAAGAAGTTGATATTCTGAAGGGCATAGTAAAATTTGGTGATGTAACCGTTAAGCAAATTATGAAGTCAAGAGTGGATGTGGTGGCGCTCGATATTAAGGTCTCCTACAAAGAGGTCCTTAATGTTGTCAAACAATCCGGATTTTCGCGGATACCAGTCTATGAAGATGACTTTGACAAAATTCGTGGGATCATTTACTCTAAGGATTTTCTGGGTCATACAAGAGAGGAGGAAAGTTTTGATTGGCGTCAGTTCATCCGGGAGCATCCATTGTTTGTACCGGAGACGAAGAAAATAATTGATTTACTAAAAGAGTTCCAAGCGAGGCATACACATATAGCTATCGTGGTGGATGAATTTGGTGGAAGTGCAGGTCTTGTTACTCTGGAAGATATCATGGAAGAGATAGTCGGAGATATTCGGGATGAACTGGATACAGGTGAGGAGGTTAGCTATGTGCGGGTTGATGAAAGAAATTATGTATTCGATGGAAAGACTATGCTCAATGATGTGGCTCGAATATTAGGACTTAATCAAAATATCTTTGATGAAGCCCGTGGGGATGCCGATTCGCTAGCCGGTTTGATACTAGAAATAGAAGGTCGATTGCCTAAGCGTGATGCTGTTCTGGATTATAAGGATTTAAAATTCACCATAGTATCAGTCAATCAGAGGCGTATAGAGAAAGTGAATATTACAGTATGACAATGCGAACAATCGTCACATTGTATATACTTTGTGTCCTCGGATGTGTCGCGGAGCAAGATCCGAAACCCAGACCTCGTCTTTATCCGCGTGTCGAATTTCCGGAAAAGTCTTATTTAAGTTATAAAGGGGACAACTGTCCATTTGTATTTGAGATACCCGTTTATGCGCAGATTGCTTATAAAGAATCATTCTTGGATGGGCAAGACCATCCGTGCTGGTTTGACTTGGTGGTCTATAGTCTCGGATCGACCGTATTCTGTAGTTATTTTGCTCTGACTGGAGAAGCGCAATTGGACGAATTGATCAACGATGCACATGTCATGGTCAGCAAACACAACGTCAAGGCGAGTTTTCGCGAAGACATTCCGGTACAAAATGCCCAAGGTTACAAGGGAAAGATATTCAAAATTGAAGGCCCTGTTGCCACTCCTTATCAGTTTTATATCACGGATGAAAAAAGTCATTTTCTAAGAGGCAGCTTGTACTTTGAGGATAAAATTAACCAAGACAGCCTACGGCCTTATATCCACTTTGTTCAAGAGGACATACAGCATTTACTTGCGTCAATACGATGGCAATAAACGAGCCTAAAAAAGACAAAACACAAACGGACAGATAAAAAATGAAATCAGAAAATAATCTCGCAGGACTTGGACTTTTGACAGCAATTTCGGCTTCACTTTGCTGCATTACGCCTGTTTTGGCTTTGTTGGCGGGGACAAGTGGACTTGCTTCGACTTTTTCGTGGCTTGACCCTTTAAGACCGTATTTAATCGGCTTGACAGTTTTGGTGCTTGGATTTGCTTGGTATCAGAAACTCAAACCGCAAAAACAAGTGGACTGCAACTGCGACACAACAGAAAAAACGCCATTCATTCAGACAAAAACATTTTTAGGTATCGTGACAGTTTTTGCGGGACTAATGCTTGCCTTTCCGACCTATGCTCATATCTTTTTCCCTAAGGCAGAGAAACAAACAATTGTAACCGAACCAGCAAACATTCAGACAGCAGAATTTACCATTAACGGAATGACTTGCACAGGTTGCGAAGAACACGTAAACCACGAAGTGAATAAACTGACAGGAATACTTAACACGACTGTTTCATATGAGAATGGAAACGCAATTGTGGAGTTTGACAAGACCAAAACCGACATTCAAGAAATCGAAAAAGCCATTGCAAAAACAGGCTATTCAGTAACCGACAAGAAAGAAATAAATTGAGCATAATCCTGCAATCAACAATAACTTGCCCCGACTGTGGAGACAAAAAAGAAGAAACAATGCCGACAGACGCTTGCCAATATTTTTATGAGTGTGAAAACTGTAAGAAAGTTTTAAAGCCAAAACAGGGCGACTGTTGCGTGTATTGTAGCTACGGGACAGTAAAGTGTCCGCCCATCCAAGCTGGGACAAATTGCTGTAATTGACAAGGAAACGACTGACAGAAATAGAAAGTAGACAGCATAACAGCACCTACCCAAAAGGCGGGGCTTCGTGTTCCAAAGACAGTTCAGTGGTTAATCAAACATTAGTTTTTCAATGCAATTTTTGTGGTAAAAGTCCCGCCCTTCGGGTAGCTGCAAAAAGCAATAAACAAGAAGAGTTCTGAGTCTATTTTATTTCAAATATGACCCGCACTTCTTCTTTGATGATGATAAGGCCATAGTTTTCATAATCAATACCGTCCATCCCACCTTGATCCATTAACATGGCAGAGCGCGCCATAGCTTGGACTTTAGGCGCAATGTGGACATTGCGATCCACTTCGATAATGTGTAACACTTTCCCAATTTTCTCATTGAGGGAAGCCGTTAGTATTTCTGCTTTTGTTTTAGCATTAAGCACAGCTTGGGCTTTGGTCTTGATTTTATATTCTTCTAGCTGAGAGTTTTTCATCTCTTTAATATTCATGGACTGTATGCCCCGAGTCTGTAGCCTATTAGTTATTTCATTGGCCTCTTTTGGGCTGGCCAGTTTGACATCAATAGTCTTACTGACAAGAAAATCTTTTCCTTGTTGCCGCCAATAATTGCCCGAGCGATCTAATGTCAGTTGTGACAGATTAATATTCATCGCCTTTAATTCGGCTACGACTGCATTTTCGATTGACACGATATCTACCTTGGTGCGATAGTCCTTATATTCTTTACCTTCTTCAAATTCTTCTTGCCAATATTCCTGAATGTTGATCGTGAAAATAACATTGTCAGGCACTAGCTCTAAGGTGGCATGTCCGGTAACTTCTATGGTGCGCATATTCGTAGAGATTTTGTGTTCGCTCAGTTGTGCATTGGTGGCACAGCTAAGGGCGGTGAAAACTAAGAGGAAAAGAGAATAAATTTTCATACTTACGAGATTGTAGTTCTTAGGATTTGATCGATGCTGCTGTAAAACTCTCTGATTGATGTTTTTAGTATGTTAAAAGCCCATCGCCTATTCTAAGGTGTTTAAGAAACCTTTAGCTTATCACTCTGTCCTATTAAAATGTCCTTCGGCGTCTAATATTGCGGCATATTCGTATCCTTCATCCCACCAGCCTGACATTTCTACAGGATCGAAGATAAACGTGTAGTCAGTCAATGGTCGAGGTAAAAACACGAAATTGACCACTATATTTCGATTGTACACACTTTGTAAATGTCCATTATAGATGTTTTCGCGAGCGATACGTTGATGCATAAAGTTCATAGATCTCAGTAGCACGTCGAATGCGTTTCTTGTCGTCTGCTTTGATGGCAATGTATATCTCGGGGTGAGTATGATGACATCTATTTTTTTCGCCCCTGCATTAATGGCTTCATCAATAGGCACTTGGCTGCCGAATCCACCATCTGCATATTCATAACCGTTTTTCTCCACTATGCCCATAAAAGGGACAAATGAAGAAGAAGCCCACATCCATTCGGTATAATCATCATAAGCCCAGTCGGATGCATATTTGTATTCGACAGTGTTGAGCGAAAAATTTGACACAGATAGGATTACTTTTTTGCCGCTATTTTTGACCCGGTCATATTCTTCTCGCGTAATGGTATTTCGTATTGTGCGCAGTAGATTCTGATGATCCCCGAAAGTCTTTTTCGATTTAAGAAACATCTTCACAACATTCATATGATGAATCCGCGTGTAACGTTCTCCTGCATTCTGTTTTATGATGAAAGGCAATACATTGTATATATCCTCTTGGGTGACGGTGGTATATGTTTTTTTAATGCTTTCTATGCTGTCGATAGATAACTGAGGCACAAGAAGGCTACCGGTTGATGTGCCGACAAAAATGTCGTAATGTCTTTTTTTATTGCGAATTAAATATTCTGCAACTCCGCCTGCAAAGGCTCCTTTGCTACCACCACCTGAAATGACGAGTGCTCTCATGAAGACTTGGCGCGATACTTAGCTTTCAGTCTGAGTTTGATGTCCTTGGCTATGCCCAGTCGTTTTGCGTCTATAGCGAGAATTGAAGGAAGTTTTTCGCGCATTAGATTATTGATCGTTTTGATAGTTTCATCTTCGATGGTGATGACAAAATTTGCTGTAGCTTCTAATTCTCCGGTCTCAAGTACTGTCACCTCTCCTTTGGCTTCGGTGACCCTGGACAGACCGCCCATATACAAAGTACCTTTGACTGTAACGGGATATTTGCCGGGTTTGTCATAATTGATTGCCTTATTGTTGGCTATAGCTCCCTTAAAATCAAATTTGTTATATTTCGTAACATCGACACGGTTGCTATTAAAAGCCTGATCCAGCGCGCCCATTTCAAATTTAAAACCCTTTAATAAGCCACTGAATAGCACTTCCCCTGTGGAGGGATTTACTTCACTGTACATCTGATAATTATCTGCTATTATGTCGAGATATCTACTGTATGACTCCACATGCAGATGGCCTGAGCGACAGGAATATTTTGCTGGAGGGGCAAAACTAGATGCCGTTAAAAAAATCAGCACAAGAAAAAGAAGACCGTAGCGCATCATGTTAGGTATTAAAATATTTTATCAATACTTTTATTGCTTCGCAAATGTATCAATTTAATCTGCCGATCTTAGTTAAGATTACCGTAAAGCCTCTTATAAAAGCATTAACTTTCATAACGCATCTGATGTAAAATACTTTATAAGGGTCTGATAAAATTACGATATTTCTCGATCAGGGCGGCATTAAGCTCGTCTCCTTCATCAACATTACTTGAGACAAATAATTCGGGTCGAAGACCCAATGTCAACATATGATCGATAGCAGCTAAGGAAACCGCTTGCATGATCATAGAACCTATTACGGTAGACGTAGCACCTGACTTATGCGTAGACTCAGGCACCTCAATGCTTGCATCGCCGACACAGCCATGATTATCGATGACCACATCAGCGATCTCATAGAGCTTAAGCCCTGATGGACTTCTCGACTCTTGTGCGGAGGAATGACGGATATTGGTGAGTGCTATCACCGGGATAGACTTATTGTGTGCATGGAGTGCCATATCCACGATGACATTATTCCTGCCGGAATTAGAGGCGATGATTAAACAATCATTGGCCCTCAAGGCCAAATTATTCAATAATTCTTGACCATGCCCTGGAAGACGTTCTAGCACTGTACTTTTAGACGCGCTATGATGCAGCATCAAGGATTCTTCAAGAATCGGATACACACGAGTATGTCCACCTGCACGATAAAACAACTCCTCAGCCATCATATGGGAATGCCCCGATCCGAAGACATATACAAAACCACCTTTAATTATCGTCTCGGCCATAATCTCACCGGCACGATCTATGGCAGATTGCTCATGGGCAATTACTTCCTCTATTAAAGTGCTGATATGACAGAGGTATTGTGCGGATAGCTTCATAAATCATCAATTATAGAGCAAATATCTGCAACTATTCAACTATGTTCCTTTAGGTCAATAAATTTGATTAATTATATCAAGACAGGAAAGTAATAATTCATATCATCTTTATGATAGTTCAAATTCACGTTTTTCACTTCGCACCAATATTAAAGTCTCTAATACAACTATAAGTATCCTACCTTCATTGTTCATAGAAATTTGATCAACTAAATAACAAGGTGGAAAATAGCATTATGATGAGCGATACCTCTGAAGACTATCTATTGACACCTGCATTATCGTGGTTTTCACAGAATGACTGGAAGCCGTTTAAATTTCAATTGGAGGCATGGAAGGCTTATCTGCGAGGCTCAAGTGGCATGATCAATGCACCCACAGGATTCGGCAAGACTTACTCTTTATTAATACCTATATTACTAGAGGGATTACATAACAAAAGCTCAAAAGGTCTTCAAGCCATTTGGATAAGTCCTATCCGGGCATTGACACAAGAAATAAAGCTGAGTACCGAGAGAGCTATCGCAGCATTGGGCATGGATTGGAAGGTAGAAGTTAGAAGTGGGGACACTAGCTCTACCACACGTAAAAGGCAACTGACGAATCCACCTGAGATCCTGATAACTACACCCGAGAGCTTACACATTATTTTTAGTAGTAAGAATTACGCGCCACTCTTTAGATGCTTGCAAGCTATTGTTGTCGATGAATGGCACGAACTCATGGGTTCTAAACGCGGTGTGCAGATGGAGCTAACCATATCAAGACTCTGCAGTATAAAAAGGGATCTAAAGATATGGGCTATTAGTGCTACTATTGAGAATGTGGACGAGGCACTGGGCATATTACTGGGCAGTCATCGCAAGGGGCAGTCTCCTGTCATTATCCGCTCTGATGTAAAAAAGCATATCGCGCTTGAGACTATTTTTCCTGACGAGATTCAGCGATATCCTTGGGCAGGTCATCTTGGTATTCAGATGCTCAGTAAAGTGCTATCTGCGATACTCAGCAGTACTTCTACCATAGTATTCACGAATACACGATCACAATGTGAGATATGGTATCAACAGTTGCTCGATGCGGCACCACAATTGGCCGGAGACATGGCCATGCATCATAGTAGTATATCTCGCGAGCTGCGTGAGTGGGTCGAGGACGCCTTGCATGAGGGTCGACTCAAAGTAGTCGTAAGCACATCAAGTCTTGATCTAGGGGTGGATTTTCAATCAATAGAAACGATCATCCAGATAGGCAGCCCCAAAGGTATCAGTCGGTTCATACAGCGAGCCGGCAGAAGTGGACATAAGCCACTGGCGACCAGCAAAATATATTTCGTGCCGACACATACCATGCAGCTGGTAGAAGGCGCAGCGCTCCGTGAAGGGATTCTGACGGGGATTCAAGAGCCGAGAATCCCTTATGTTCGATCATTTGATGTCTTGATTCAATACTTAATGACTCTTGCTGTGTCAGATGGTTTTTTGCCTGAGATGATATTTGAAGAGGTCAAAAAAACACACTGTTACGCATCCATCAGTTATGAAGAATGGCATAAAGTTCTTGATTTCCTGCTGCGTGGGGGTGAATCTCTCCAAGCCTATGACGAGTATCACCGAGTGGTCGTCGAAGATGGAATTTTTAAGGTAAAAGATCGACGTATCGCACAGCGTCATCGTATGTCTATCGGGACTATTGTGAGCGATGCTTCACTGAATGTGTGCTTCGTAGGTGGGCGACGTATTGGGTTTATGGAGGAGTATTTTATTTCTACTCTCAAAGAAGGAGATATCTTTTGGTTTGGTGGTCAAGCACTCGAGTTTGTTCATCTCAAAGAAATGACTGTTTATGTCCGCAAAGCAAAAAGCAGCAATGCCAGAGTACCTGTATGGGGTGGTGGTCGTATGCCGCTTTCTTCGAGGTTATCCGCGCTCATTCGAAAAAAGCTGAGTGAATATAAACATGGAGTAGTTGATGAGATAGAAATGGAGGTTCTTTCTCCCCTTCTGGAAAGGCAAAGACAGCAGTCCTATCTAGTATCAGAAGACGAATTTTTAGTGGAATATATTAAATCTAAAGATGGATATCACTTGATGATGTATCCCTTCGAAGGACATAATGTTCATCAAGGCATGGGCGCTCTGGTAGCCTCGCGAATATCTCGTCAGCTACCGATTAGTTTTTCGATGGCATTAAATGATTATGGCTTTGAGTTGATGAGTGATCAAGAAATAGATCTTTCTATCATCAGACCTGCACTATTCACGACCGAGAATCTGACGGATGATATTCAACAGACATTGAATTCGGTAGAGGTGGCTAGGAGGCAGTTTAGGGACATTGCTAAGATCAGCGGCTTGGTATTTCAAGGCTTCCCCGGCGCAAAAAAGAAAGAACGACACCTTCAATCATCTACCGGACTGTTGTTTGATGTGTTTCGCACCTACGATCCCGATAATTTGCTGTACTTACAGACATATGAAGAGGCAATGACCTTTATGTTTGAAGAATCCCGGCTGCGAGCCGCATTAAAGCGCATTGGCGAACAACAAATAGTCATCACCCGGCCCAGTAATTTTACCCCTTATTCATTTCCTATCGTAGTGGATCGTATGCGCGAAAAACTAAGTAGCGAACGACTAGAAGATCGGATTAATAAGATGATCACACGGACAGAAAAAGAATTAACTCAATCCGGATCGTCAATAGTAAAAAGCCGAAAAACAGAGTAATAACTTACATGGGATGCACGCGAAGTTTTCGCACAATCCAAGCGTGAATAATTGTAATACACTATCACTGCATTTCTGCAATGAAATACCTTAAAGACTCGGAGAGACGGTCGAGATGATCGAAATAAAGGGAGTATCCGTATCTCTTTCGTTAAATACGATGTTGATGATAGAATGATCTAATCCACGTTCTGTCAAGAACAATTTAATTCTCTCAGCTAAACTATTCATAATATCGCGATTGTCATCAGCGCCTGAGATTTTGATCGTAACATTAGTAAGCCCATTGACATAATTCGATACTGAATTTCCGTATGCGGCAATAGCTTCTGACTGTTCAGCTTCATCAGTTAAAGGCATGAAAAAGAAATATTTGGTAGGCTGTTCCTTGGCGGCACTATCGCAGATAGCAGATAATGCTACGGAATTGATGGAAGAGGCCGCAGACAATAATGGTAAAATTACACATATTGTAGTGACCCACCACCCACGGTGAAGGGATTGTACGTTCATGGTCAAAAAATAATATGTAAAGATAACTCATATTTATGATCAAAAAGTTTGGAAAATGTAAGGATTTTTACAAATCGCGGGAAAACACGTGCCTTATATATCAAAATATTAATAATTTACCCTCGAATAGATAGAATGATATGTGTGGACGATATGTCATATTGACCAAATTAAAGCTTATCGAGAAGCGTTTTGACGCAATTTTCGAGCAACCGGATATTTTTTCGAACTCTGCAAATATTTCAGTGGGAGACTACGCGCCTGTCATCGCCAACGATCGACCTATGCTTATTCAGCAAATGCAATTCGGCCTAACGCCGTCATGGGCGAAGAAAAAAACATACTTTTTTAATGCGAGATCAGAGGGGGATAATAATGCAGAAAATGATCCCAATTATCGTGGAGCATTAGGTCTGATTAACAAGCCTGCATTCCGGGGAGGAATAAGATATAAAAGGTGTCTAGTCATAGCAGACGCCTTTATAGAAGGTCCAATGAAAGAAAAACTCAGCATGCCATTTCTGGTGTATCGTGTTGATGGACGCCCGATGGCTTTCGCTGGCATATGGGATGAGTGGACAGACCATTCGACAGGGGAGATCGTCAGGTCATTTGCGATAATTACGACTACGGCATATGATGTTTTAACCCGAATCGGCCACGAGCGCTCTCCAGTTATATTGACTGAAGTTGACGAAAAAAGATGGTTGGAGAAGGGAGAACTTGCCGACACGCTTAACATCATCCGAGCTTCTAATACTTATGAGCTCAACGCATACCCCATTAGTCCTAACATCAAGAACCCTAAGGTCAAAAATAGCATTTTGCTTGCCCCGATAGGCGAAAGATTAAAGAAAGAATATACTTATGAGGTTTATCAAGAAATAGAACTTCAGGGTATGGGCTATGCTCCGGCCAGAAAACGACAAGATCAAGATCACGACTCAAATATTTAAAGAATCATAGTATGAAAAAAATTCTAGTCCGCAGTTTATGGATATTATTTGTCGTCATCGGCGGAATAATTCTTCTGAATCTGACTGCCATCAAGCGCGTACATCGAGCGATGAATCTGTATAATGAAGACACGATTGTCCATAATTTTCAAAACCTGGCTAAGTACTTTCCAGCCTCGCACATAAGTTCGTCTCAAAAACCGATGCCTATCGTATCGGAGCTGCGCTATAGTCTGCCAGAATTCTTTACAACAGGGGATTCATCTATTCAATTAGAGGCATTTTTTGATCAGACGCAGCATGAAGGATTGATGATCATTTATCGTGATACAATCGTTTATGAAGATTATCAGAGAGGCTTGACACCGGAGATGACGCATATTTCTTGGTCTATGGTTAAATCAGTAATTGCTACGCTGGTAGGGATCGCAGTAGGAGAAGGACTAATATCAATTGAAGAGGAAATCACTCGATACTTGCCACAATTCGTCAATACAGCGTATGACGGTGTAAGGATAAAGGAAATTCTACAGATGAGTTCTGGCGTGGCATTTAACGAGGACTATGGAGATTTTAACTCAGATATTAACCGATTTGGGCGAACCTTTGCCGCAGGCGGGTCGATGGAAGCATTTGCCAAAACCCTCAAGCGTGGCAAAAAGCCGGGCACTTATTGTCATTATGTGAGTATAGATACACAGATGCTTGGTATGTTGTTAGTGGCAGTCACCGGAAAATCTATTTCGGATTATTACTACGAAAAATTACATAACCCGATGGGAATGGAAGATGCAGCCGAGTTTTTAATAGACAAAACTGGAATGGAAATGGCCCTGGGGGGATTAAACATGACCATGAGAGACTATGCGAAGCTGGGCTTACTCTATTTACACAAAGGACATTATAATGGAGTCCAAATAGTGGATAGCGCATGGATAAAGGCATCTATTACACCCGATGCAGCACATCTGATGCCCGGCGTACAAGATAATTCATCGCATGATTATGGGTATGGTTATCAATGGTGGATTCCTTATCCGGATGATGGTGACTTTTTTGCCGCAGGCATATACAATCAATATATTTACGTGCAAGCTGCTAGGGACTTAGTGATAGTTAAACTCAGCGCTAATCATCATTTCAAGACAGAAGGTAAACTATATAAGAAACTGTTCATTTCCATGCTTAAGCAGATTGCAGAGACGTTTGATTTTGTTCCAGAGCAGCAGAAACGTGAGGAAGTACATTAATCGGCTTGATCATGCTATTGTTCGTGAAGAAAATGCCTCATTATTATTGTAGGATATAAAATAATGAAATAGATTTGCCCTCTCTTTGAAAATTGCCTCCTTAGCTCAGCTGGTTAGAGCGGCGGACTGTTAATCCGTAGGTCCAAGGTTCAAGTCCTTGAGGGGGCGCCAAAAGGGTTCGACATGTGTTGAACCCTTTTGTATTAAGTCCATAAGCCTACCAATATTTTGGACATTCAGACCTTGACTAACGGCTTATTTTACCTACATTTACATCTTTTAGAATTAAAGTATTCATTTTATGTCATTTAATCAGGATCTTCAAGCAGTTGAAGTCGAGATCAAGGAGAAGCTCAAAAACTGGCGTGAGATCATCGCGAAGTATCAAGTCCCTGACAATAAGAAAGCCGTAATTCAGATTATCAACACTTTCTTGCCCTATCTTGCCGTGTGGACATTGATGTATTTTAGTTTAAGCTGGAGCTGGTGGTTGACTATACCTATAGGTATTATCAATATATTTTTTCTAGTGAGGATATTTATCATTCAGCATGATTGTGGTCATCAATCCTTTATGACTAACAAAACAGTGAATAATGTTATCGGCTGGATATGCAGTGTATTCAGCACGATACCGTTCAAATATTGGGCAAGAGTGCACAATCATCATCATGGTCATACAGGACAGTTAGAAGAAAGAGATATTGGAGATATTGATTTTTTGACCGTTGAAGAATATCGCATACTATCTCGATGGGGTAGATTTAAGTATAGGTTGTTCAGATCACCGATTGTTTTATTCTTCTTCGCCCCTATCTTTTACTTCGTCGTATCCAATAGGATTCCTACACTAAACTTAAAAGGTTGGTACAAAATAAGACGCTCGCAGATATTCAACAATCTCTTGATTGTGGGATTATACATCCTATTGGCTTGGCTTTTAGGATGGTGGAAGTTCTTGTACATACAGCTATTTACGGTGGTAGGATTTTTCTGTGTGGCATTCTGGTTCTTTTATGTACAACATCAGCATGAAGAAGGATATATGAGATGGAAGAAGAATTGGGATTACCTTTTAGCAGCGATAAGAGGATCATCTTACTACAAACTTCCTAAGGTCATGCAATGGTTTACAGGTAATATCGGCTTACATCATATACATCACTTGAGCGCACTTATACCTAATTACCGACTCGAAGAGTGTATGAAGGAAAACCCGCTGTTTACGAAATATGCTAATTCGATGACTTTTTTAGAAAGCCTCAAGACAGCAACATTGAAACTTTGGGACGAAGAGCGTAATCGCATGATTAGCTTTAAGGAATTTTACATGATGGAGCGGCAGGGAATGTTTGCTAAAGCATAGACCATTGGCCTTGTTTCGAGGTCGTGTACTTGTCATCCCGGGATGGTATCCTTCCGAACGATCTCCCGCCAATGGAGATTTTATATACCGGCAAATACGACTGATAAGGCAAGAAGGGCTATATGTTGATTTGTGCTATGCCGACTTGTCCATTGAATACTTATTCGATGGTAACATTACAAAGACTACTCACTCCGAATTTTCATCTCAAGGCAGCGATTATATTCTATCGGGTCCTTTTATTCCCAAAAGCACGGAATGGACGCTAAGGCGCTATATCAAGAAATTCGTAGATTTTATACTGAAAACATATACATCGCAGAGACCTGACATCATTCATGCTCATACCTATCTTGGAGCAGCCGTAGGGACAATACTAAAAAATCATTGGGCATGTCCGTTGGTGGTGACAGAGCATTATACGGGATGGCTGGATAGTAGCATTACTGGTTTTCATAAGCAGATCGGGGTAGAGGCTTTCAAGAATACAGACATATTGATTGTCGTCAGTAGTGCGCTAGCCAATGCCCTTAAAAGCTATCATCCTGACATAAAGGTGCTGCCTAATTTTATTGATACTGATCTATTCCATCCCGCATCTACAATACTTCCTGACCGAAAAATATTTTCCATGGTCGCCATCGGCGAATTAATCGAACGGAAACAATATAGCATACTCATAGAAGCTTGCCAAAATTTGAGTAAGTCATTAAAAAACTGGAAACTCACCATAGTCGGTGACGGACCGCTAGCGGCTGATTTGAAAAAACAGGCTTATCGATCAGGTATAGTAGAGAAAGTTCATTTTGTCGGCAGATTATCTGAATCGGGTGTCAGAGATCAACTAAGGCAGGCAGATGTCTTAGTACATTCTAGCAGACTTGAGACATTTGGGATAGTCTTTATCGAGGCATTGTGCAGCGGTGTACCCGTCATTGCCGGCAACATTGGCGGTGCTGTAGACATTCTGGATGAAAGCAACAGTATCTTAATAGAAGAAATAAACCCCAATACCCTTAAACAAGCAATCATATACTGTGCAAGTATTATAAATAGATTAAACCGCGAGGAGATCAGTCATGCTGCGCAGATTAAGTATGGGGCAGGTTCAGCGGCCGTGTGTTTGTCTAAGGTTTATGACGGATTATTGGGACGCTAGTTCACCTCCAAAGTGTACATTGTCATACCTAAGGCTTAACTTTTCTATTACATTCAAATCTCCTGTCTTTTGCCCATCCCTTCTTTACAAATCTTGACTTAAGAGTAGCGTACAGGATAAGGACGGCGTATTTCAATCCATTGACATAGGATATTTCTGACCCATAAAAGGTAGGTATGGCTATTTCCTTGATGCGGTAATAACGATCTATGATCTGGATTAATATCTCTGTATCAAAGTCATAATAATCAGAGTTTTGGTGTAAAGGAATGTTCCGAAGCACTTCTGTGGCGAAGGCTCGATACCCGGTATGAAACTCACTCAGTCTTGTGCCAAGGAGGATATTTTGTACGCTAGTCAGTACTATATTTCCTAGCCATTTATAGAGAGGCATTTTACCTCTGAGGGCATCAATCTTACGCAGCATTCTAGATCCTAAGACGACATCAGCAGTATCATCCAGTATGGGATGTAACATAGCCGGAAGATATTCCGGGGCATACTGGCCATCGCCATGTAGGAGTACAACCGAAGTATATGCGTGATCGAGTGCATATTGATAGCCTATTTTCTGGTTACCACCGTAGCCGAGATTCTTCCTATTTTTTTGGACGATAATATTGAATGAAAGTGAGCCTACTTTTACGAAGTCGCTGATAACATCTATTGTATCATCAGTAGAACAATCATCTATGATAAGTATGTCAAAGGCGTATGATGTGGATAATTTTCGCGGGATACGGTTTAGCACATCGATGATATGATCCCGTGCATTATACGTAACGATAAATATCAGAATCCGCCCTGAGCGACTACTATTCACTCTAGAAGACTAGAGATTTTTAATTTCGCTCGCGAGTTTCTGAATTCTATCCTTCGCATCACCAAATAGCATTTTAGTCTTCTCGTGGAAAAAGAGCTGGTTTTCTATACCTGCATATCCGGCACTCATACCTCTTTTCAGAACAATCACATGTTTAGCTTCCCATACTTTGAGTACAGGCATGCCGTAAATCGAGCTTCCAGGATCATCGATTGCTGCCGGATTTACGACGTCATTTGCACCTACTATGACGACTACATCTGTATTGGGGATGGCATCATTAGCTTCATCGAGATCGAGCAACTTAGGGTAGGGTACATCAGCCTCGGCAAGAAGTACATTCATATGTCCGGGCATTCTACCGGCTACAGGGTGAATAGCATATTTGACATCAACGTTGTTATGAGATAGAAGATCATCAACTTCTTTGAGGACTTTTTGCGCTTGCGCAACAGCGAGCCCATAACCAGGGACAAAAATCACCGATGAAGAATAACTTAATAGTATGGATGCATCTGTCAAGTTAATTTGTTTTGCCACTTGATTCGCGCCACCACCCGAGGAAGCACCACTCGCACTGAATCCGCCCACGAGCACGTTAAACAAGGATCGATTCATGGCTTGACACATCAACACAGTCAAGATGGTACCGGATGCGCCAACCAATATTCCACCCACTATCATCAAAATATTACCATATATTAGACCGGCTGCGGCTGCGGACAAACCGGTAAACGAGTTTAATAAAGATATGACTACCGGCATATCTGCTCCCCCGATAGGTGCAACGAAAGACCAGCCATATATTAAGGCGATCACTAGGAATACGATTAACAATACATTGCCGGCGTCGCCTACGAGTAAGAAAATTAAGAAACCGATTACGACTAACAACATAAGTTGATTAATCAAACTATGTTTTGGGAAGGTAACCTGACTATCTTTTATGCGCCCATCCAATTTTAGAAAAGCCAATATACTCCCCGTGAAGGCAATAGAGCCTATTAACAAAGCAAATAGAGTTATAGCCTTTCCACTAGTGCTTAAATCTTCCGTGGTCAATTCTACCATTGACAGAACAGCGGCACAAGCACCACCCAGACCGTTGAAGACAGAGACCATCTGGGGCATAGCCGTCATAGCTATTCGCTTAGCTGCAATAAATCCTATGATAGCACCCACGATAGCTGCTAGTATAATCCAGATATAATTATTGCCCCCCTTGAATGCCGGGTCAAGTAAGCTGCCCATGATACCGAGTGTCATCCCGGCAGCAGCATATAAATTACCCCTTCTTGCGGTATCCGGAGAACTCAATAAACGCAGTCCCCAGACAAATAGTAAGGTTCCGATCAGATAGGCGAATGAAACTATAGTTGAAAGAATGTCCATCGTGATAACTTGGTTTTTGAAAGCTTAGTTCTTTTTCTTCTTTTTAAACATTTCGAGCATTCGGTCTGTCACAGCAAACCCACCTACTACGTTTATCATCCCCAGCATAATACCGACAGCACCGAATCCAAGCGAAAAGTAATCATCTGCTGCCGAACGGCGAATTAAGATTATTGCGCCTATGATGACTACACCACTGATGGCATTGGCGCCGGACATGAGAGGGGTATGCAGAACAGTAGGAACTTTAGAAATTACCTCAAAGCCCAATATCACGGTAAACATCAGGAGGTAAATCATTAATAAATTGTTGTTAACAAATTCTATCACAGAATGCATGATGCTTACTTTTTTGATATAAGGGATTTAGAAATAATTTCATCAGTAGAATCTAGATCAATACTTCCGTCTTTGATCATGTGCGTCAGATAGTTGAGTATATTATTGCTGTAAAGAACACTAGCATCTTGGGGCATTTTATCCTGTAGTGAGGAGTTACCTATGATGGTCACGCCATGTCTTACGACCGTCTGATTGTTGACAGTACCCTCACAGTTTCCACCTGTGGAAGCAGCTAAATCGACTATAACGGCACCAGTACGCATTTTCTTAAAAGTATCGTCCTTAATCAACACCGGTGCTATCTTGCCACGTAATTGAGCAGTGGTAATAACAATATCAGCTCCGGCAGCATGTTTCTGAATGAGTGCCGCTTGTTTCGCTTTATATTCATCTGACTGTTCTACAGCATATCCTCCTGCGGATTTATCATCAGTAGCGCCTTCGACTTCTACAAATTTGGCACCGAGGGATTGAACTTCCTCTTTAACCGCGAGCCGTGTGTCAAATACCTCAACGATAGCACCCAACCTCCTCGCTGTAGCGACAGCTTGTAATCCTGCGACACCTGCTCCCAATACTAACACCTTAGAGGGTTTAATGCTCCCTGCGGCAGTTATCATCATGGGCATATATCTAGGCAGATAAGTGGTAGCGAGTAATACCGCATGATAGCCCGCAATAGAAGCCATCGAAGACAAGATATCCATTGATTGCGCTAAAGAGGTACGCGGTATCATATCAAGACTGAATGCATTAATTCCCAGAGAAGAGAGTCTTTCAGTTACTTCTGCTTGCGCAAATGGGGCATACTGCCCAATGAAAATTGCGGACGACTTGGCCGACCTATATTCATCATCTGAGAAGTCAGGGGTAATTTGAACGATGATATCAGCATCGGCAATGATGCTGTGGCGCGAAGAAAAGCGAACACCTTCATAATCAGCTTCTGAATAAAAAGCACCATCACCTATCCCATGCTCTGCAATAACATCTTTAAATAGCTTGAGAAACTTCGCAACATTACCGGGAACTAATGGACTCACTCTGCCGCTCCCATCCTTAATAAACCCTATTGTCATAGACGATTGATTGATATGATGATATTAACTGCATCCTTCATAATGACTGTGAAGATAGTGATTGCCATGAGGCGAAAAAATTTTTTTGATTTTTATGGAATTCTCTTCATCCCAGGATCATATAAATGAACATAAAAAACAATAAGAATGAATGGACGGGTTGAAGAAAGAAAGGAGGGCGCTTACCGCTCAATTATCTCATTACTATCGAAAGGATTCTCCATCAGTGAAATAGCTGCATTGACCTATATGCCCCCGGAATCCTGTCGTAGATTTTATCAAGAGTTGCTCAATAAAATGGACGCCAGGGATAACGATGAGATAGTAGCGGCAGCGAGAAGAAAAGGTTTAGTATGATATTACTTTAAGAGGTGTAATTGATTTTTCAGAACATTTATAGGCCACACCCATTACCTTAGTAGTATATTTTAAACTTGTATCATAATTTGGCCTCCAAGAAAAAAAATGGGCAATCTTTTATTGATCAAATACATATAAAAGGAGCTCGCACCAATAATCTCAAGAACATTGAAATAAAAATCCCCAAGAACAAACTTGTCGTGGTTACGGGGGTATCAGGATCAGGCAAATCTTCGCTCGTCATGGACACCTTGTACGCAGAAGGGCAGAGAAGATACGTAGAGAGTATGTCTTCTTATGCACGTCAGTTTCTTGGCAGAATGAAAAAACCTGAAGTGGATTTTATCAAAGGAATATCTCCGGCTATAGCGATCGAGCAAAAAGTTACTACCGGAAATGCAAGATCCACAGTAGGTTCGCTAACAGAAATCTATGATTATCTGCGATTATTATATGCTCGGGCAGGAGAAACGATTAGCCCTCATAGCGGACAGATAGTAAAAAAAACGCAGGTAAGCGATGTGGTCGACAGCTTACTCTCAGAGCCCCAAGGAACACGACTAAGTTTATTTTTTCCAGCTAAAATTTATGATGCTCAGCGCACCATTCACAAAGAATTGAATATCCTCCTTCAGAAGGGCTTTTCGAGGATAAAGTATGATGGCGTTTTATACGGCATTGAAGACTTTATAGCAGATAATGTCCTCGGTTCAGAAGTAAAAATGGTAGATCAGGCAGACAAGCTTAAGGTCCTTGTGGACAGATTCGTAATAAATGATGAAGCGGATAACATTCAGAGAATTTCAGATAGCGTTAATTCAGCCTTCTATGAAGGAGGAGGCGAATGCATTATAGTATATGCCTCAGGTGCAGAGACGTTTTTTAGTACAAGATTTGAGCTTGATGGCATTAGTTTCGTAGAGCCTACACCGCAGTTGTTTAACTATAACAATCCATTCGGGGCATGCCCCAAATGCGAAGGGTATGGACAGACTATCGGTATTGACCCTGCCAAGGTCATTCCCGATACTTCAAAGTCTGTTTATGAAGGGGCAGTTGCTTGCTGGAGAGGAGAGGGACACGGAATATGGAAAGAGAGATTGGTCTATGCCGCGTCTAATTTTGATTTTCCGATACATACACCTTACGAAGACTTAAGCTTAGACCAACAAGAAATACTGTGGAAAGGAAATAGATGGTTTGATGGCTTAGAACAATTTTTTGCGGAGCTTGAAGAAAAGAATTACAAGATTCAGAATAGGGTAATGATCGCTCGCTATCGTGGTCGTACGGTATGTAACCAATGCCGTGGACAGCGACTGCGCAAAGAAGCGCAATATGTCAAATTAGGAGGTAAGAGTATCGGACAGTTGATCCACAAACCGATAGGGGAGCTCAAGGCTTTTTTCGACAATATTCAGTTGAGCAAAACACAGCAGCAGATCAGTCGACGTATCCTACAAGAAATCAATACGCGCTTGCAGATCATGAATGACATTGGCTTATCTTATCTGACTCTAGACAGAGCGTCGGCAACGCTCAGTGGAGGAGAGACACAAAGGATCAATCTTACACGCACACTGGGTAGCAATCTGACGAGTTCGGTTTATATCCTGGACGAACCGAGTATTGGGCTGCATCCGCGTGATACGCGTAATCTTATTTCTGTACTCATTAAGCTTCGTGATTTAGGCAATACAGTGATCGTTGTAGAACACGAAGAAGAAGTAATCCGACATGCAGATTACCTGATAGATATCGGGCCTGCCGCCGGTATTCATGGGGGAGAAGTAGTATTTGCCGGACCCAATCAGGATCTTCATTTAAGTGCAGACAGAAGCTTGACAAACCAATATTTGTCCGGGATAAAACAGATTTATCCTCCCGCAACAAAGAGAAAATCTGCCGGAAGAATACATCTAAAAAAAGCATCTCACCACAACCTCAAGAACATTGATGTAACGATACCCCTACATGCATTGACGGTTGTTACCGGTGTCTCCGGATCAGGAAAGACCACGTTAATCAAGCATATCTTGTATCCGGCATTGCTCAAAGAGCTTAATATATCTCATGCAGAAACAATAGGGCGTTATAAGGCGCTGGAAGGGGATCTAAAAATGATTAAATCTATCGAATTAATCGATCAGAATCCTATAGGAAGATCTTCTCGCTCCAATCCTGTAACCTATGTAAAGGCTTACGACGAGATCCGCAAGTTAATGATTAAGCAGCACTTGTCTAAGATAAGAGGCTATATGCCAAAACACTTTTCCTTTAACACAGAGGGTGGCAGATGTGAGAATTGTAAAGGCGATGGAGTCATTACTATCGAAATGCAATTTTTGGCCGATGTAACGCTGATTTGTGAAGATTGCAACGGTCGACGCTTTAAGAATGAAATTCTGGAAGTAGAGTATAAGGGCAAGAATATCAGCCAAATATTGGACATGAGCATTGAGGAGGCACTGACATTCTTTGCAAAGGAGAAAAGAATAATCTCACGCTTACAGCCACTGGCGGATGTAGGACTCGGTTATGTTCAACTCGGTCAGTCTTCCAGTACCCTATCGGGAGGAGAGGCACAGAGAGTGAAGTTAGCGTCTTATTTGATCAATGACCTGGATCGACAGCAGCAGCTATTTATATTTGATGAGCCTACTACCGGCTTGCACTTTGACGACACAAATAAGTTGTTAAATGCGCTTCAAGCTTTGATCGAAAAAGGAAACACAGTTATCGTAATCGAACACAATCTTGATGTAATTAAATGCGCAGACTGGGTCATCGATCTTGGCCCTGAGGGTGGTAATGAAGGTGGTTATTTACTCTTTCAAGGGACACCTGAAGGGCTCAATGATGTGTCCACATCTTATACCGGACAGTTTTTGAAACGGAAATAGCACAGAATGATGAATATTGTCATTACAGATATTTTTCCGGCTTCGACGGGAGATATTTCATTGAGCGGTATAGAAGCCTTGGGTCGGACATTTGTATATACCGGCACGACTGCAGATCAATTAATTGATAGAGCGATAGATGCAGATATACTAGTGATCAATAAGGTGGTCATAAATCGTGAAGTACTTGAAAAAATACCTCGACTCAAGTGCATTTGTCTGCTGGCGACAGGTTATGATAATGTGGATATCGCAGCATGTAAAGATCATGATGTGGCCGTTTACAATGCCCGGGATTACAGTTCGGAGTCCGTAGCGCAGCATGTTTTTGCCTCCATCTTGCATGTGTATAATCAGATCGGTGTACATGATGCTTCAGTTAAGCGTGGCGAATGGGACAAAAACTGGTGTTATTACCTAGAACCCATTGAAGACCTAAGCGAAAAGACCATCGGTATTGTGGGTTACGGTAATATTGGGAGGCGAGTCGCCGACATTGCCCAAGCTTTCGGAATGAATATCTTAGCATATCGAAGACATCCAACGGATGAACCGGGTGTATCATTTGTGGATATAGATCGACTTTTTGATCAAGCTGATATTGTCAGCTTGCATCTTCCTTTAAATTCGGGCACAAGGGAAATAATCAACCATAGACTATTGGAGAGGATGAAGTCATCCTCGATCTTGATAAATACCGGAAGAGGTGGGCTGGTAGTGGAACAGGATCTTTATAAAGTCTTGGCTCATAAAAAGATTAGAGCTGCCGTTCTTGATGTATTGGGGCAAGAGCCTCCACTACCTGACAATCTATTGATTCAATTAGAAAACTGCTTTCTTACGCCACACATCGCATGGGCGAATGTCCGTGCACGCAAAAAGCTATTCGACATAGTCGCGATGAACATTCAATCATTTACCAACGGACGCCCGGGCAATCGGGTTGCTTAGTTCGTCAGAGAGCTTACTAAGAGATATATGTTCTTTTGGCACGTGGTTTAAGGCTGGTAAGTGACGTGATTTTAACGGGTTTTGAGATCTTGCAACTTTTACGCGCCGCAATACCTATCAGAATAGACATAATGCCGTCTCTAAGCCCTGCTTGTTGACCCAATGGATCGGCCATGTGAGGATCTTTGAAAAGTTTATGCATCATGATCGGATCACCACCCCAGTGCCCTCCTGGTTTATGCTCTGCTTTTATGATTTGTGGCTTTCGATCAGTAAACTTCGAGTCGGGGATATAGCTCAACTCGATATGTTCTTGAGTAGGATATCCACCTACACGCGCTTCCAATCTTCCTTCAGTACCGTCAAATGCTATGTAATATCCTTCGTAATCACTGTGTCCTGTGAGGATATAGCTCAAGGACGCTCCGTTGGCATATGTGACCATAGCATAGTGCTTTTCATAAATATCTATTTCGGGTCTGAATACACATTTATCTCTTATATAGCCATCGTATTTTTCGTTATCAACATAGAGTGCTTTGAGATATTGATTTTGGTTGATATCCCAGTAGTAGGGGCATTTGTGGGTATGGGCGCAATTACGACAATTACTCCCGCGATAAGTACCATTTTTACCAAATCTCTCAAGGCTGGCTTGCGCCAATACTTCCACTGGTTCGGAATCAAGATACCAATTGACTAGATCAAAATGGTGAGTCGCCTTGTGTACCCACAATGAGCCTCCATATTGCTGTTCGCCATGCCATCGTTGCATATAAGCTTGCAAATGATTGTGGCTCAGGTAATAATTGAATTCCACTGATTTAATTTCTCCCACAATGCCGGACATCAACAATTCCTTGATCTTGGCGCGATAGGGCGGATAACGATAGTTGAAGGTTACGATGATATTTCTGCCGTATTTTTGTTGTGCATTTAATATGGCTTGTGCTTTTTTTTCATCGATGGTTAAGGGCTTCTCGGTCATGATATCACAGCCTAGCTCCATGCCTCTGATGATTACTTTATGATGTTGATCATCGCGCGTAGTGACAATCAATGTCTGCGGTTTAACTTCTTTGATCATTTGATCAAGATCAGTAAAAGTCGGGCATTCGCACCCTATATATGCTTGAGCGGTTCTTAAACGCCCGGGGTTAGTGTCACACAGACCAACAAGATCTACGTATTCACTGTATTCCGTAAGCAAATCTTTTCCAAACATGGTGATCCCTCTTGTTCCGGTACCCACTAGAGCGACTCTCTTCTTATTGCCTTTCATCAATCCAGTCATCGGTTTCGCCAATATTGCTCCACCGATAGCCCTTCCGGTGTTTGTAATAAATTCTCTTCGTTCCATGTGTAGACGATGTTATATTGATCAGTCAAGATAGTAATCTCGGTTAATTATGAATCATTATTCCGGAAATTTTCACAGAATATGCGATGCGATCGTAGATAAATAAGAAGTATAAATCATTTTTATCTGCTTTAAATAATAGTGCTAATCTATGCCTGTGCAGTAGCCATCGTTGCCAATAGCGGGGTATGCTCTTCCATTCAGCTTTATGGATAGTTTTAAGTCTGAGCGGTACAAAATCGATTGAAAAATCCGGTTTTAAAAGAAGGGCCGTGAGCCATGACCAATCGTAGGATGACCACAGCTTATGATGAGATCTGTATAATCCTTCGAATCCCATTTTTGCAATAAATAATGCAAGGATTTTTTGGTAATGCTCGTGGATGAATCCTTTATCAGAAGATTTGCTCATACGGAGTGAGAGCCATTCCGGGTGTGTAAGTACTGCTGACTCTAGACGTGCTATCTTATTATTGCAATTTCTACATATCGTACCTCGCGGCAACACATAAAATTCGTTGCCCAATGCCTTTGAGATAATATGCTCAATAGACTCGGCAGAGTCGTCGCGGTGACACACAATACAACTCATGACTCAGTTATACTATCAAGATGTAAAATACGATCTTATTCTGGAACAAATTGACACACAATGAAAGGCAATTAAAAATTGCACTTAAGCCCTTCGGTATTGAGCCATTTTTCGTGCATTTTGTATTCCGGCATGGCAAGACCGACCAGATTCCAAAAACGGTCAGAATGATTCAACTCTATCAGATGTGCGAGTTCATGAATGAAGATGTAGTCTTGCACTTCTTGAGGAGCTAAAAGGGTGCGCGTAGCAATATTAATATTCCCTTTATTAGAGCAACTGCCCCAGTTGCTACTATTGTTTTTGATGACTACTTTCTTGATGGGCATTGAGAAGTGGGCTTGATTTAATTCTCTTATCCGTTGCTCTACTGCTCTATGTTGGTTTTTTCCGATGATTTTTGCAGTCAACAGGGCACAAACCTGTGATCGGTCTCGAGCTGACAAGGTGTGAGAAAGATTAATATGAATGTCATCCTTGATCAGCTTGGCGCTAGACCGTGTGTCACCAGAAGAGAGGATAACTAGACGATAGTCTCTCCTGGCAGTATGAATTATCTGTCCGGATTCGTACTCCTTGACTTTAAATCGATCAAGCAAGTTGGGTTTTAGACGGATAGTATCTTCAAGCCATTTATATGCCCATGTTTTTGTCGCTTTATCGCCAGTCGATATAAAACTGTTATAAGAAATTCGCAAGATGACATGTTCGCGACCTATGGAGATACTCGTATTATGTCTCCGCTGGTACATTATTTTTACGGGGATTTCGGAATTAGCTACTTCCCATATTTCTAAGAACGTCATTTAAGGGAATCGCCTGGTTAAGGATTTTTTGATTCAAACTCTTGCATCACGGACACTAGTTTTTCTACGCTTTCTTTAGGCATGGCGTTATAAATAGATGCCCTGAATCCACCTACAGATCTGTGACCTTTAATACCGTCACACCCTGCAGCAGTAGCTTCTTTATAGAAGGCGTCAGAAAGTTCAGGCTTTCGAAGCAAGAAGTTAACGTTCATGAGCGATCTGTTTTCTGCAGTGGTAGTGCCGTAGAACAGCTTACTGTTGTCTAGTGCGTTGTATAGGACTCCAGCTTTTTCTTCATTGAGTTTTTGCATCGCGGCAAGACCGCCTTGCTCTTTAATCCACCGAAGAGTGAGCATACATACATACACAGCGAATGCTGCTGGTGTATTGTACATGGACTGAGCCTCGATGTGGGTTTTATATTTGAAGATTGTCGGGATATTGGCAGGTGCATCGCCGAGCCATTCTTGATCTACAATGACAAGGGTAGCGCCGGCAGGCCCCATGTTTTTCTGAGCACCGGCATAAATAAGGCCATAGCGTTCGACATCAATAGGCTTACTGAATATGTCAGATGACATATCGGCAACTAACTTTACGTCTGTCTGAGGCAAGGATTTATACTGCGTCCCGTATATGGTATTGTTACTAGTGATATGCAGATATCTGAGATGAGCCGGGATGGGGTAATCTGCGGGTATGTAGTTGTAATTTTCAGATTTACTTGACGCAATTACTTCCGTCTGTCCGATGATTTTAGCTTCCTTAATTGCTTTAGAAGACCAAGTTCCTGTATCTACATATCCACCAATATCTCCTTGAGCTAGAAGGTTTAACGGCACCATTGCAAACTGGGTGCTGGCACCACCTTGAAGGTATAATACTTCATACCTTGACGGTAGTTGAAGGATTTCTTTGACGAGGCTACATGCTTCCTGCATAACCGCATCATAAGCTTTGCTGCGATGCGAAACTTCAAGGATTGATAAACCTGTATCAGCAAAATCTAATATTGCAGCTGCTGATTGTTCGATTACTGAAGCGGGAAGAATAGCAGGACCGGCACTAAAATTATGGATTTTCATTCGAGAGTGACTTTATACATTGGCGTTCTTGACATAGTCTTGTAGCGCATAATTGAGCTTAGACCCTATTGACGCTGCAAAAGTATAATATATTAAAACTTTCAAATGTGATAAATGTATAAAGCTTGGCGCTATTACTTATTTATCTCACAAGTGGAGCACTTAATTCAGAAAAGAAGAGCGACCGGGTTGATAAGAAAGATTAATTATTCATTGCCACCAAGAACTCTTCATTTGACTTCGTCCCAAGCATATGTTTACGTAAGAATTCCATGGCCTCATCAGGTTTCATGTCTGCTAGATGCTTGCGTAAGATAAACATGCGTTTCAGAACTGCTTGATCAAGGAGAAGTTCTTCTCTACGAGTACTAGATTTAGTAAGATCTATTGAAGGGTATAAGCGCTTATTGGCAAGAGATCTATCGAGTTGTAACTCCATATTGCCGGTACCTTTAAACTCTTCGAATATAACTTCGTCCATTTTAGAACCTGTATCTATTAAGGCTGTCGCCAATATGGTGAGAGAACCACCATTTTCGATATTTCTGGCTGCACCGAAGAATTTTTTAGGCTTTTGGAGTGCATTGGCTTCGACACCACCGGAGAGTACTTTTCCACTCGCCGGAGCGACTGTGTTGTAAGCGCGTGCGAGACGCGTGATAGAATCAAGTAGTATCACAACGTCATGACCACATTCGACCAACCTCTTAGCCTTTTCTATGGCAAGATTTGCTACGCGGACATGATTATCTGCCGGCTCGTCAAATGTTGAGGAAACCACCTCAGCGTTTACACTTCTGCGCATATCTGTCACCTCTTCAGGGCGCTCGTCGATGAGCAGCACAATCAGATAGCATTCCGGATGATTTTCGGCGATGGCGTTAGCTATGTCTTTTAGCAAAAATGTTTTACCTGTTTTTGGCTGCGCTACGATTAATCCTCTTTGACCTTTGCCGATAGGTGTAAATAAATCGATCATTCTATTGCCGTAGTCTTTGCCATCGGCTCTAGATATCAGATTAAATTTTTCATCGGGGAAGAGTGGAGTCAAGTAGTCAAAAGGAACTCTGTCCCGTATTGCCTCCGTAGTAAGCCCATTAATAGAGGCCACTTTTATAAGAGCGAAATACTTTTCACCTTCTTTCGGCGGTCTGATTTCACCTTTAACGGTATCTCCGGTCTTAAGACCGAATAATTTTATTTGGGATGGTGATACATAAATATCATCAGGAGAGGTCAGATAGTTGTAATCAGAACTTCGTAAAAATCCGTAACCGTCAGCCATCATTTCCAATACACCTTCACCTTCTATAAGGCCATCGAGATCAAGATTAAATTTCTTTTTACGCTCTTCTTGTCTTGGTTGTCTGTCTTCATTTCTTGGTGCGCGCTCTTCTTGTCTTGGTTGTCTGTCTTCATTTCTTGGTGCGCGCTCTTCTTGTC
>CAYNFR010000002.1:167155-189271 GCA_964396595.1 uncultured Saprospiraceae bacterium
CGCTCTTCTTGTCTTGGTTGTCTGTCTTCATTTCTTGGTGCGCGCTCTTCTTGTCTTGGTTGTCTGTCTTCATTTCTTGGTGCGCGTTCTTCATTTCTTGGTGCGCGCTCCTCGTTTTTCGGCTCTTTGTCTTCATGGCGAGCTGATCTATGATCTGAGCTTGAACGATCTTCATGACGTTGGTTTTGACGTTGGTCTTTACGTTGATCGCGCTGAGCAGGAGTGCGGTTGTCTTTATTGTCAGCAACTTTTATGGGTTCTCTTTTGGTTTTGGACTCGGCATTTTCTTGAGATTCCGGGGCCAATGCCACTTCAGACAATTCTTCCACTCCAGCTTCAAGTTTTACGATCTCCGAGGCGGCGTCATGGCGACGAGTACGACTAGTGCGCTCGGATTGTTTTTTAGCTTGAGGGGCTTCCTTTTTTACTTTTACTTTTTCGGTTTCAATAGTGTTTGGCGCGTTTTTAACGGCTTGTACATCTAGAATGCCATAAATGAGATCTTGCTTGTTCATTTTTTTATAACCCTGAAGGCTCAATTTTTCGGCTAATTCCTTTAGCTCACTAACAAGCATTTCATTCAATTGCAGAATATCAAACATAAATAGAGGTGCTTTAAGCGTGGAAAATATAGTTAGGTAAAAGAAAATAATCTCACATCAAAAATGAGAACCTGCAGATATAATTTAAGTAAGGATACTAAAGAAAGAATATCTGAGCAGATAATTCTGCCGCAAAAATACACTTTTTTAATTAATCAAGCGGGTATCTTACTTATTTGTTTGACACCTTTGTACTCGCTTTAATAACAAATATTATATGCTAACAATACAGCAAATACGAGAAAGTACGGCCGAAATTGTCGAACGACTGTCTAAAAGAATGCTCCCTTATGACGTCAATGTCGCTCTTCAAAAGATTATTTCTCTAGACGACAGCCGTAAATCGGCTCAGGCTGAACTAGACGATATGCAGTCTAAAGTGAATAGACTCTCCAAAGAAATCGGTGATCTGTTTAAGTCCGGCCAAGTAAATGAAGCTAGTTTCAAGAAGTCTGAAGTGGCATCGCTCAAAGCAACTATAAGTCATGTATTCGATCGTCACAAGCGAATAATTGATGATATAGAAAGTAAAATTATTGCCATACCCAATGCCCCGCATGCATCTGTAAAGATGGGTAAAAACGCTGATGACAACGAGGTTTTCAAAATGGGAAATATTCCTATACCTCAGCTACATCCCGGTGCAAAACCGCATTGGGAGCTTGCGACCGAATATAACATCCTTGATTTTGAAATGGGCGCTAAAATCACAGGATCAGGATTTCCACTGTACAGAGGAAAGGGCGCAAAGCTTCAGCGCGCATTAATATCTTTTTTTCTGGACGAAGCGATTAATGCAGGATATGAAGAAGTCATACCACCACATCTAGTCAATCCGGAATCAGGGCGCGCTACAGGTAATCTCCCCGATAAAGAAGGTCAGATGTACTACTGCGAAAAAGATGACCTATATCTGATTCCTACAGCGGAAGTACCGGTGACTAACATTTATAGAGATGTGATATTGACCGAACAGCAGCTTCCACAGAAACTCTGTGCATACACACCATGCTTCAGAAGAGAAGCCGGATCTTACGGAGCAGATGTTAAAGGCCTCAATAGACTACATCAGTTTGATAAAGTCGAAATCGTACAAATAGCTCATCCTGATCAATCCTACAATGTCCTTGAGTCCATGGTTGATCATGTCGAGAATCTTCTCATCAAATTGGAACTTCCATATCGGATTCTCCGTTTATGCGGTGGTGATATGGGATTTACAAGTGCGCTTACTTTTGATTTTGAAGTCTACAGCATAGTGCAAGGCAGATGGCTAGAGGTGAGTTCGGTATCTAACTTTGAGACATTTCAGTCCAATAGGATGAAGTTGCGATATCGAGACAGTGAAGGTAAACGCCATCTGGCTCATACACTTAACGGAAGTGCATTGGCCCTGCCAAGGATAGTGGCTTGTCTGCTAGAAAATAACCAGACGGGGCAAGATGTTAAGATTCCGTCAGTATTAAGAGATTATACTAAATTTGACACAATAAAATAATCGAAAAATGATAGATATGGGGTATTTAGTGATTGTGGGCTTAACTACAGTCGCAGGTATGTTAGTCAGTGGCAGGCTTAAATCAAAGTTTGCGCATTACAGTAAAATGCCGATAAGTTCGGGCAAGAGCGGTGCTGAGATAGCTCGAGACATGCTGAGTCATTACGGCATATCAGACGTAAAGATCGTAGAAGGGCAGGGCTTTCTTACAGATCATTACAATCCATTAAGCAAGACAGTTTCCTTAAGCCCTGATGTATTCAGAGGCCGTAGTATTTCCGCTGCTGCAGTGGCGGCGCATGAGAGTGGTCATGCTGTTCAGCACGCTAAGGCGTATAATATGCTGCAAGTGAGAAGCGCACTCGTGCCTGTGGTACAGATCTCTTCCAGGATTCAGCAGATATTGTTCATGGGTTTCATGTTTGGGATGGCAGGAACTCAGGCTGGTTTAGGCAATATGTTCTTGCTCGCAATAGTAATTACATTTGGTGTGACAGCGCTATTTACATTGGTGACCCTGCCGGTAGAGTTCGATGCAAGCCGTAGAGCACTTGTATGGCTTGATGAGACGAGTACTACACGTGGTGCTGAGTACGATGGGGCGAAAGATGCTCTATGGTGGGCTGCTATGACATATGTTGCGAGCGCACTATCTGCACTGATGATGTTCTTGTATTTCTTGATGCGATTTTTAGGAAACAGAAATTAACAACTACTTAAAGGAATATTTAAAGGCTGTCCACTGATATGTAGGGCAGCCTTTTTTATTGCTGACAGCACAGAGGTGAACTCTTGTGAAGTACTTAGTTTGTCGCTTGTTCAATACACAAGAGGGTCATTCCATTGTTATACTGTGGCTTTGAGCCTGTTTTATGACAAAAGCCCATATCGTTATTGCCAGATTGAACGGAATCATTACTTTAGCCCTTTTATATCACTTATTTAAAGCAGATTGAAGTATGCGACGCGGTGACGCTAAGATTCTAGCTATGAAGTTGATCGTCATGGTATTATTTATAAACTCTTGTAAGCAGAGGCCAGAGGGCAATGAGTTAACAGAACCCAAGGAAGAGTGGATTGCCTTATTTGACGGCAGTAGTACAGAGGGATGGAGGGCGTATAACGGTACTGAGCTTCCTCCTCAATGGATTATTGTAGATGGTGTTTTAACATTTGACATAGATCGAAAGATAGAGGGTGTAGAACACCAAGGTGGACAAGACATCATCTACGCTAAGGAGGAGTTTGATAACTTTGACCTAACGCTCGAATGGAAGATTCCACCAGGGGGTAATAGTGGGATATTTTATCACCTCAAAGAGGGTTATCAAGGGCCATATGAGGTGTCTCCTGAATATCAACTGATTGATGATGCGAATTATGCTGCCATGCATAATCTTACAGATTACAATATTTCTCTTGGCCACACGGAGAATCCCGCCGCTCTTCAGCCGTTACAGCAAACGGCATCTGATTATGCGATGTACGCAGCAGATCCGATGAAAAAGAAACTCAATCCGGCAGGTGAATGGAACACTAGCAGAATAGTATTCACACCCGAACGCGTAGAACATTGGCTGAATGGAGAAATGGTCTTGTCCTTCGCGCCTTGGTCGGATGACTGGCAAAAAAGAAAAAACGAGGGCAAGTGGAAGGATTTTCCGGATTATGGGAAATTTAAAACTGGCTATATAGGCCTACAAGATCATGACAGTCCGCTGTGGTTTCGCAACATTAAAATTAAAAAACGCTAATCATTTATTAGTATGAGTATCAAGAGAAGAGAATTCGTAAAACAATCAGCCGTACTAGCCTCTGTTGCTTTTTTACCATCTTGTAATACCAATAGACAGGATACAATCCAATCATTGCGAACAGCGCATATAGGGATAGGCGGTATGGGCAAAGAGGATCTAAGCGCTATTGCCTCTCATCCTCGCGTCAGCGTGACAGCATTGTGCGATGTGGATAGTAGAGCACTAGCGGAAGCACAGACTATGTTTCCTAATGCCAAGATCTATAAAGATTATCGCATTATGTTGAATGAAATAGCAGATCAGATTGATGCGGTAATCGTATCAACACCGGATCACACGCATGCACCGGCGTCTATGATGGCCATGAATCTGAACAAGGCTGTATATTGTCAGAAACCATTGACGCATCATATCAGTGAGGCGCGGGCTATGCGCAAGATAGCAGAAGAAAAAAAGCTGGTTACGCAGATGGGTATTCAGGTGCATTCTTTTTACGATTACAAGTTAGGAACCATATTGATACAGAATGGCATCATTGGCAAGGTCAATACGGTCATTGCATGGTCCCCCAAAAACTGGGGTTATGATGGCCCATCTCCCGAAGGAGAGGATGGCATTCCGGAATATTTAGATTGGCATCTTTGGCTGGGCACCAGCCAATATAGACCATACAAAGAGGGTTTTTATCATCCCGGTAATTGGCGTAAACTTCTAGACTATGGTTGTGGTACACTTGGAGATATGGGTGTTCACATCTTCGACACACCATACAATGCCCTAGCGCTAGGAACTCCTTATACGGTGATGAACAGCTGTAGAGAGTCCAATGGATACGGATTTCCGGAGAAAAATATTGTTACCTATGAATT
The DNA here is from genome assembly GCA_964396595.1 of uncultured Saprospiraceae bacterium. Lineage (GTDB taxonomy): Bacteria > Bacteroidota > Bacteroidia > Chitinophagales > Saprospiraceae > CAYNFR01. Next base: position 171,882 of record CAYNFR010000002.1, read on the forward strand.
TCCCGGTACACCTTACACGACAGAAAAATTGACATGGATATGGCATGATGGGGAAGGAGCACCGGCAGATCATCCCGATCTTCGACTGCCTGATGGAGACACATTGCCGGAACAAGGCGCTATGTTTATCGGAGAAAAAGGAAAATTACTATTACCGCACTTCATGGAAATGCCACGATTGATAGTAGATGGCAATTACCAAGCGCTAAACGAGAAGGAATATCCGGGTGTGGCAGAAATGGGTGATCCGGTAAGAGATTATATGAAAGAAGGTGTCAAGCATTATCATCAGTTCGTGGATGCTTGTCTGGGTGCGGCTGAGACATCAGCGCCATTCAGCTATGCAGCTCAGTTGACAGAGACCATCTTATTGGGTGTAATCGCAGGTAGATTCCCTAATCGTGTATTAAATTGGGACAGCGAGAGAGCATTATTCAAAGAAGAAGAGGTAAACGCGTTGCTTGATGCGCCGTATAGAGAGTTTTAGTGAATAGTATGTAAGGTGTGCGCGTGTAGTCTTTATCATAATTATTTAGTCAGAAACCATGTTGCACTATAAATGTCAATGTACTTTTCTGCTTTTCTGTCACGAAAGAAGAGAAGTAATAGCCAAGGTTGGTGTAAAATTAATGTAGTTTTTCTTGACTTAGATAAAAGGAGAGTCATACACTTGTCGCCTAGTCTTTCAAATATTTTTAGATATTCACACACTTAAGTAAACACAATTCAAGACGCTGAAAAATTAAATCATGAAGACGTACTTTTCCTTGTGCATAACCATCATTATGGCAACTGCCTTATCGCTGACATCTCAGAATATCATGCCCGAGATAATGACTGTCCGGGAGCAATCGCGCGTGATAGATGAGATTCTGGAGGACAGACTAGATAATCTGCTACCTAAGCTGATGCGCCGGGAGAATATCGATATGTGGATCATAATATCAAGAGAATATAACGAAGATCCTATTATGAAGACCATGCTCCCGAGTACATGGCTCAATGCCCGTCGGAGAACAATCATGTTATTTTATGACAATGGAACAGAGCTTGAGAAAATCGCGATAGCACGATACGACGTAGGCAAATTGCTCAAGGGAGATTGGAATCTAGATATCTACCCTGACCAATGGGAAGCTCTGATAAGTACGATAAAAAGATTTAATCCCCGTAAAATAGGTATCAATTATTCCAAGGACTATGGATTGGCGGATGGACTTGTTAAGTCGGAATACGAGACATTTATGTCTTATCTACCTCAGGAATTTTATCCGCGTGTGGTCTCTGCAGATAGACTGGCCGTGTCATGGCTAGAAACCCGCACAGAGAGAGAGTTACAACTTTATCCCATGATCTGTCGTATGGGGCATCTGTTATTGCGTGAAGGCCTATCGGAGCGGGTTATTTTGCCGGGTGTAACGACGACAGACGATGTCGTATGGTGGTTACGCCAGCGAGTGAGTGACCTGGGACTCGATACATGGTTTCAACCTTCTGTTTCTGTGCAGCGAGCTGATATGGGCAACAACGAATTTCTTCGTTCATTTAGCAATAGACCGGAGAAGGATGTAATACGTCATGGCGATCTGCTACATGTGGATTTTGGAATTACTTATCTCAGATTGAATACTGACCAGCAAGAGCACTTTTATGTGCTGATGCCGGGAGAAACCGAAGCACCAGAAGGCTTGAGAAAGGCTTTTAGTAACGGTAATAGAGTTCAAGATATATTGACAGAGAACTTCCGTGAAGGACTTACAGGCAATCAAATCCTGAAGGCAGCCCTTGATCAAGCAAAATCCGAAGGGCTCAATGCTTCTATTTATTCCCATCCTATAGGTTTTCATGGTCATGCTGCTGGCCCGGCAATAGGCATGTGGGATTCTCAAGGGGGCGTCGCAGGTACGGGAGATTATCCGATGTATCCTAATACAGCTTATTCGATAGAGCTTTTTGCGGCTACACCTGTTGAAGAATGGGGAGGAAAAATTGTGCGTATCATGCTCGAGGAGGATGGCGTGTTTGATGGAAAGCGATTTTATTATCTAGATGGACGTCAGAAAGAACTTTTCTTGATTCCGCAAGTTCGCCCTGAGATGGGCAACTAAACCTCTGGATAATTTACGCTTTTTGTACTGACAAAATGACTTGTTTAAAAGATGATCGTGTCTTAAAAGGACATTGCGTCAGACAAATGAAGAAATAGCTTGTTTGGAATAATCATTGATGATCATCCTCTACATTCGTGAATATGTTTGAAGAAATAAATCAGTTATTACCTATGTCAGATGACAGCGAGTATGCTCCATTTATGACGATTGATGATGATGATAATAAGGAAGATGGAGATATTCCTACGACTATTCCAGTATTAGCACTCAAGAATACAGTCCTGTATCCCGGAGTAGTCATTCCGATCACTATCGGTCGAGATAAATCAATAAAAGCTGTCAATAAGGCGTACAATACCTCCAAATATACGGCTGTACTCTCTCAGCTAGATGCAAAAAATGAAGACCCCAATGTTGATGATCTCTACAAGATAGGTACCGTTGCCCGAATCGTCAAAATGTTAAAAATGCCGGATGGCAGTACGACAGCTATATTACAGGGCAAGGCAAGATGCGAATTGATGGCATTGATTCAGGAAGACCCATACATGGAGGCGACCTTTAATATAAAATTGGGCGTTCCACCCAAGAATAAAATGGAATTTGAGGCATTAATCAGCGCCGTTACCGATAAAGCTGCTAAAATTATTGAGTTATCACCCAATATTCCTTCCGAGGCGGTCGCCATGCTTAAAAGCATGACTAATCAAGAGCATCTGATCAATTTTATCTCCTCCAATCTCAATATTTCTGTGAAGGAAAAGCAAGAATTGCTTGAGCAAAGCTCCTTAACAGAAAGAGCAAAGAAAGTTCTGAAACACCTGGATGCGCAGTTGCAGCTGCTGGAGTTGCGTTCAAAAATCGAGAATAAAGTCCGCACGGATATAGAAAAACAACAGAGAGACTATTTTCTGAATCAGCAATTGAAGACTATTCAAGAAGAACTCGGACAAAGTCCTCAACAAAGCGAACTAACTGCATTATCAAAAAGGGCACAAAAAAAGAACTGGCCCAATCATGCCAAAGAGCAATTTTTCAAAGAACTGAATAAGGCTAAACGGATGAATTCGCAGGTGGCAGAATATAGTCTGACACTCAATTATCTGGAGATGTTACTAGATCTGCCTTGGGAAAGTTATACTAAGGATAACTTTGACTTAAAGCGTGTAAGAACTATGCTTGACAAGGATCATCACGGTCTGAAGGATGTCAAGGAGCGGATCATTGAGCATCTCGCAGTCCTCAAGCTCAAAGGAGATATGAAGGCACCCATAATCTGCTTAGTTGGCCCTCCCGGTGTCGGTAAAACTTCATTAGGTAAGTCCGTGGCTAAGGCATTGGATCGAAAGTTTATCCGAATGTCGCTGGGTGGTTTACATGATGAAAGTGAGATCCGTGGTCATCGTAAAACATACATTGGGGCCTTGCCCGGCCGAGTTATCCAGTCCATCAAGAAGGCAGGATCATCAAACCCCGTGTTTATTCTTGATGAAATAGATAAGATCGGCAAAGACTTCAGAGGAGACCCTTCTTCAGCACTTCTGGAGGTGCTTGATCCGGAGCAGAATTCAAGTTTCTATGATAATTACCTCGAACTCGAATATGATCTATCCAAGGTAATGTTCATTGCCACAGCCAATTCTCTTTCCACTATCCAGCCCGCTCTGAGAGACAGGATGGAGATCATCGAGTTATCCGGATATAGTATAGAGGAGAAGATCCATATTGCCACGAAACATCTTGTACCGCATCAGCGTACAGAACATGGCTTAAAAGCGAGTCAAGTTAAAATTAATCAAAGTGCAATAAAAAACATTATCGAGCAATATACACGAGAATCAGGTGTGAGATCGCTGAGCAGAAGGATCGCAAGTGTCATGCGGCATGCTGCTAAACGAATAGCACTCGAAGACGAAAAGACTGTAAAAATCGAGACTTCGCAGCTCACAGATATTCTAGGGCCAACGGTATTCAGCCCGGAGAGATATGCCAAGCATGTAGTACCGGGTGTAGCAGTAGGACTGGCATGGACACAAGTAGGTGGTGATATTTTGTATATCGAAACAAGCTTGAATAAGGGCAAGGGCAAACTTACGCTCACCGGCAATCTTGGTGACGTCATGAAAGAGTCTGCCACTACAGCATTGAGCTATCTCAAGAGTAAAAGCAGCGAGCTCGGGATAGATGATGACTTGCTTGAAAATAACGACATACATATCCATGTGCCGGAAGGCGCTATTCCTAAAGACGGGCCGAGTGCCGGGATTACTATGTTAGCCTCACTTACATCCGCATTTTTAGGTAAAAATATTAAACCATTCATTGCAATGAGTGGAGAAATTACTTTGCGCGGTCAAGTATTGCCGGTAGGAGGGATAAAGGAAAAAGTGCTTGCTGCAAAACGAAGTGGCTTAAAGAAGATTATTCTGTGCAGTGAAAACGAAAAGCATGTTTTACAAATAGACCCTACATATATCAAGGATGTTGAGTTCATATACGTGGATAATATGAGAGAGGTATTGCAACATGCAATTGGTTAAACCGCTGTTAAAAATTATCCAATCGGGCGAATGGTCTGTAGAGAAACACAGAATGCATTACATTCGCAATAGATAAGAATTTATGAGGTTCTCACTTTTGCTTTCTTTAGTCTTTGTAATCGCTAGCGTCTACGGTCAAAGTGACTTAAAGGTCATTCAGTTTTCTGGAAAGGTTGTCGCTATGGAAGATGACAAAATAGAAAAACTGATGTTTACCAATATCGCCGTTAAAGGAACTTCTCGAGGGACATCAGCGGATATTGATGGCTTTTTTTCCTTGCCTGTGAGAGAGGGAGAAGTCGTACAGTTCAGCAGAATAGGTTTTGAACTATATGAATTTACTATCCCTGAAATGGGAGAGAATATGGTGATGTATTCTAAAGATATCATCATGAAGAAAGATAATAAATTTCTTCCTGAGACCTATATCTATCCTTGGCCTGATAAAGATTTCTTTAAGATCGAATTTCTGGCACTCGAAGTAGATCGTACTTTTCAGGACATTGCAGATGCTAATATTTCTCCAGAAACCATGGAAATGTTGAAATATCTTCTTCCAGTGGATGGTGGCGAGGTTACTAAAATGGAATTGCGACAAGTAGCACAACAATATTACTATGCCGGACAAATGAGACCCCAGAATATCTTCAATCCTCTGTCATGGAAAAAGTTTATCGACGCGATTAAAAGGGGTGATTTTAAGAAAAAAGAGCGCTAAACATTTCTTTCCTGCCCTGACACACCTACCTCTGGCCATAAATGTTAAAATTCATATATAATTATTTTTTATATGAAAAGTAATGATATATTTGTCCTCAAGCCGAAGTCAATTACTGTTATACCTACCTAGAGAGAAATAAGACCATTTCTCATAACACTAAAATTTGTTATCCTGCAACCTTTTAGGTTCATAGGCATGATGGCTGTACTATGCTGTATAGCGATATCATTAAGTCTACCTGCACAGAAACTGGTAGACTGTGGCACACCCTATTCTATTGATCTGAGTGTGGGCTATAGTATTGCAGGTATAGGAAGCCCATCATGTGGATGTGAAGAAAATGAGTCTGCCAGACAATGCGAATTGATAAAGATAAATCTTACCAGCACCAGAAATGGCGTAACAACCCCATATGGCTGCGATACGATTATAGTAACAGAAAGATGGTGGCGCGAGCAGAAAGATTTAATTGATTTCTTTGACCCGGTGACCTGTGAAGAGTATCCCGAATCTCCCATATATCCTGACCATTACGAGATCCCTGTAAGACATATCAGTCCCGGAGGAACGATAGAACTGCTTATGTGCAAGACAGGAAACTTTGAGGTAGACTTTATCGTCAATCTGAGTGCTCGCCCCAGCAATACATGCCTGCCGCATTGTCTCCCTACACTATCCTGTCCTGTAGAAGAGTATCTTAATAAAAATGAGACATGTGATTATGTCGTACCCAATTATCTTGAAGATATTGTCTTGTCGGATACTTGTATGCACAATATACCCATCGAACAGGCATATAAAATCACTCAGAATCCGCCACCCGGCACGATCATTCACGAAGATCTTTTTGTTGAAATATGGGTCAGTGACACGCTAGGCGTTACTGTAGCATCTTGTGATATTTCAATAGTATTAATTGGTGATGAAGGATACAGTTCTCCCCGACAACTAAATGATATCACTTCCAATGATCCGTTATGGCCTATCGATCCGATTATACTTTATGATACAACGCTCAATGGTGATTTCATAGAGAACATCATCGAAGGTGTCAGAGAGATAATCGGCGACAATTGTGGGGACAGAATCGTAGTACATCGGTGGATGATACCACCATTGTGCGAACAAGATTCGGTCATTAGCATAAGCTATAAGATCATTGGCAATACCAAGCCGCCGGTATTTGTGAGTGTACCTACTGAGATAGATGATATCATTAGTGGATTACCCTGGCCTATTCAAGTAGATATCCTTGCCGCTAACCCCGGAGGAGATACAACGGGAGTGAATATAATTAAAACGCAGCATGTCGATACCCTTGAACGCTGCGCCGGACTACTTGTCAAGTATAAATGGACAGCCATAGATAGTTGTGGACGAACATCTATGATTACCCGCCAGTTTAATGTATTGGCGGCAGAGAAACCACCTATTTTTATCGATACGCCGATTGTCCATGTCGATCTTATTACAGGTGACCCGTTACCTATATTCGATTACATCAGAGCCGTAACAAGATTTGGCGACACCATATATCATCATCAGATGGAGCTATCGATCACCGATAGTAAGCAGAATGATTGCGAGGATTATGCCATCAGTTATCTATGGACAGTAATTGATGAGTGCGGTACTAAAAGTGAATATCACTATGAAGTGACCTATAAAGTAAATAAAAATGCAGCCATCAACCTTCTAGACTTAAAAGATAAGTCTCTAGAAGTAGCAGGCTCTTGTAATGCCCATAGCGAGATCGTCCTTCCCGATCCTGGGCTTAATAAAATGAATATCGTGGTAAGCATTCTCGATAGTGACAAGAAACTCTTGGAGGTATTCGAATATCAAGAGGCTATTGTTAAGAACCTTTCTCTGGGAACAAATTACTTAGTGTATCAAGTCGTAGATAGCTGTGGATTTGAATCAGTTGACACCATATTGATGGTTTTTAGTGACACACAAGCACCTATTTTTGACTGTCCTTCAGATATAACATTGGTCATTTCTGATCCTAATGAGTGCAGCATTCAAGCTATTTGGCAAGTACCGTCAGTGGTGGATGAGTGTGATCTTGGCGAGCTTAAACAAATTTCCGGACCAGAAAGAGGCGCAACCGTCGGTTCAGGCAGATATACTATCGGCTACGAAGCGATAGACCTGAGTGGTAACCGGTCAGTATGCTACTTTGATCTGCTGGTAGTACACCAGAATACCCGCAATCTGCATTGCAGGCACATTAATCTATCCGTAGATGAGTCCTGTCGGGCTATTCTCTCCCCGCATATTATTTATGGCCTGGAAGAGACCGATTGTCTGCCAAATCTCGAACTTGAGATCATCGCTGCAGACAAAGTGATAAAAGGTGGTCTTGTAGATCTAGCTGATTATGTCGGACAAAAACTTGTCTATAAAATATGCGATCTACTCGAAGGCAACTGCTGTGAAGGAAGTGTATTGATAGAAGACAAGAGAGCTCCTGTCCTGTCCTGTGTTGATACGGTATTTCTATCGTGTTTTGAAGACTTTAGAGATTATAGGCCTGTGGTAATCGGAGAATGCTCAGATTATGAATGGATAATGAGTGATCCGATCTTAGATAATAAATGTCATCAGTCGGCACAAGCTATTTATCAACGCAGTTATAACGCTATCGATCAATGGGGAAATCGCTCAGAAGCATGCACTACAACGATTGTTGTCAGGAGAATAAATTTAGACAGTCTTGTGCAGTTTGATTTAATCCGTTGGCCGACTGATACCACGCTGGATTGTAAAGGGCACGATGTTGTTTCAATTTCAAAAACGATCTTTGGCCATCCATATGTATTCCATAAAAATCAAGTCATTACAATACATCAAGATCTCTGCCAACTAAATATGGATTATCAAGATCATGTCATCATTGATCTATCATGTAAAAAATGGATTCATCGCAAATGGACATTGATAGAATGGCATTGTAATGGATCTACTGTTAGAGAGCATATCCAGAAAATTATTGTCGAAGACACCACTCCCCCTGAGATATCTATTGGTCATGACACATTAGTCATGTACACTAGCGAACATAGTTGTGGATTGAGCTACACGATTCCAGCTCCATTAATCACAGATAACTGTCAAGATCCTTTAACATTGAGAGTAAGTGTCTTAATCAATGATGCTGTCAATAGCTCTATAGGCCATCATGTAATACTTGACCTGGGCATTAATAAAATTCAATATCAGGTAAGGGATGACTGCGAAAATTCATCTACAAGAACCCAGTACATTGTTGTCAATGATAGGACACCACCTGTGCCCATTTGTCTGGCCAATGTTGTGGTAGCTCTTGGCAGCCATTCTCAGCGTGTTTATGCCACGCACATCGACAATGGTAGTTATGATAACTGCGAGATAGACCGAATCCTTATCACTCGCAAGGAGGCGGTATGCGATCAACAGGATACTACCTTCAGAGATTTTATTCATATCTGTTGTGAAGATATCGGGTCTAAAATATCGGTTTGGCTTAAGGTCATCGATCGAGCAGGAAATGAAAATATTTGTGACGCATTGATCGATGTGCAGGATAAATTTATACCGGTGATTCAATGTCCCGCGGATCTTACGATCGCATGTGATTTTCCCCTGTTTCGACAAGATATTGAAGATCCATATGGTCATCTTTTCGGAAGCATTCGTCAGGATATAAGATCTATGGGCATAGATCGAAACTTTGTTATAGATAGCTCCAGGGTGCTTCGAGATGGAGAATACTTCGATATATGCCCGAGGGGATTTAAGCTAGAGGTACAGACAGAGGAGAATCTAAATCAATGTGGGGTAGGTTATATCAAGCGCATTTTCAGTGCAACAGATGCTTCGGGCAACACTAGTGAACCGTGTACACAGACCATATCCATACGCCGTCGAAAGCCTATAATATCTGACGATATCAGCTGGCCGGATTCACTCTTTTATATTGAGGCATGTAAAAGGCATTATCCTGATCCAGCGATAACGGGCGCTCCTCGGTGGGATGAGATATCGTGCTCTTTGCTCACTGTCAGTTATCAAGACAGTTATGCTAGTATAATTAATGGATCTGATGGGATGTGTGCGGCGGTGATACGTCGCTGGGCAGTTATCGACTGGTGTGATCCGGCAGCAACTCCACTTGATTTTGTTCAAAAGTTTAAGTTCACGGATACAATAAATCCTATTATAGAGCTCCACGATAATCCACCCGTATTTTATAGCAATAATAACTGTGACAACGCTCATGTCATCTTGCGCGCACGAGGCAATGACAATTGTACTTCTATAGCTGGACTAGTCTGGCGAGTGGAACTTGATCGGTTTAACAATGGTAGTTTAAATGATGTAGATTCTAGATTTATCGTAATTGATACTACAGGGGTCATATTGCAGCAAAGTCTGCCAATAGGCCATCATAGGGTGGTCTGGACATTATCAGATCCATGTGGCAACCAAGTTAAGGAGGTATTCACTTTTGAAGTTCGGGATACGACCCTACCTGTTCCTTATGCGATTAATCTCCATACCAGCCTCATGGAGACAGGTATGGTGGAGTTATGGGCTTCAGATTTTGATCGTGGCAGTTATACCGTATGTGGCGGAGAGGTACAGCTGGCATTGGGTTTTAAAGGACAGTCATTTGATGCGACTAGATCTGTCTTGATATTTGATTGTGATCGTTTAGGAGAGAATATGGTGGATTTTTATGCTTTCCGATATGTCAATGATCAGATCATAGTTCATAACCGGCTCACAGTGATGGTTACGGTTAATGATCCATTGGAGGCATGTAAGGGACATGTGAGACGTTTCGCAGAAATAAAAGCAAATGTGTCCTTGATAGATGATCGAGGTATGAAGAATGTGGGTGTCCATCTTGTGTCAAGCGATGATCGATTGAAATCATTTGGCCTGACGGCCAATGATGGAAGTATTGTCTTCAACAATTTGCCTATCGGTGACAGGTATACGTTATACCCACAATATGATGGCGACATACTAGAAGGGGTAAGTACCTCCGACGTCATCTGGCTTCAGCGGTATTTAATGGGTCTTCATGAAATAGAGAATATGTATCAATTCATGGCCGCTGATATTAATAAGGATGGCCGTGTGACCTTGAATGATGTTCTTGAATTGCGAAGGGTAATAGTCGGCACACACAGTGAATTCAGAAACAATGAAGGATGGCGCTTCACGACATTGGATGAGTTTAGCGATCGTACGGATACCATAAACAGTATGTTTAATATTCCTTCACTCAATGCGAACACATCCATCGATATTTATGCTATTAAAGTAGGTGATGTTAACGGCTCGATCATATCAGATGCCTATGCCACTAATCGAAGCACACAGCATGTAAATATATCAGATCAACCATTTGTAGCGGGCGAGAATGTGATAATACCATTGAGCATGAGCGAGGCTAGAAACGTATATGGTTACCAAATGGAAATTACTTACGATCTCTCCACATTGTTATTAAGGGACATAAAGTCCCCATTAGATGGCTGGAGCAGCGATAATTGGCATCATGACGCGAACCGAGGATTGATCCGGATTTCATGGTCTGGACCTATGACAGTCAACCTGCTGCCGTTAATAGAACTTCATTATGATGCTATTCAGGATGGACATGTCGGGGGAAGTATTGGCCTATCGGCCAATGGTTTTAAAAACGAAGTCTACTTCGAAGAAGGAAAGTCGACTTTAAGCTTATTCAAAGAGCCGTCTATCCGCGAAGCATTTATTTGTATGCCCAATCCATTCAGTGAATACTGTATTCTAAGCATACCGTCCTCTATAGGTAAAAAAAGAACGATTAATATATGGGATCTATCCGGCCAATTGATTTATAGCACTTCACTATCGAATACGGCAATACAATACCAGATTCATGGGGATCAATTTAATAAGGGAGCCGTATATATTGTGCAGATTGCGGGCGATAAAGACGTCGTAACAGGAAAGATACTTCGGGTTAAGTATTGAGGAAATCAATATTACGCTTTAAGCCTTCATACTTAGTACGCTTAACCGCACTTTTACGGAATATCTCATTAAAGACATCTTGTGTTATTTCTTTCCATTCAGAGGCGTTCATACTCAGAAGTTTTGGATGTGGCTCGAAGGCGGGTTCGCTATGTCGGGTACTGAAGCGATTCCATGGACATACTTGCTGACATACATCACATCCAAACATCCAGTTGTCCATATTGTCTTTAAATTCTGCGGGGATAGCTTCGCGAAGCTCTATGGTCAGATAACTGATACAACGCGATGCATCAAGCACATAGCCAGCAGGAGATATGGCATCGGTCGGACAGGCATCTATACAACGCGTACAATTACCACAATGATCACTCACAGGGTGGTCATAGTCTAGCTCGATATCAAGTATCATTTCAGCCAGAAAGAAGAAACTACCTTTTTTCTTAGAGAGAAGTAAGGTGTGCTTGCCTACCCACCCCAGACCTGCACGTCGTGCCCAGTCTCTTTCCAATATCGGCGCCGAGTCAACGAAGCACCTACCATTGACATCACCCGCGCGTTCTCTAAATTCAGTGAGTAAAAGTCTCAACCGTTGCTTGATCACGTCATGATAGTCTTGACCATAGGCATAGATAGATAACTTGGGCGCGGCAGAGTCTTCTTGCAGGGCATCCGTATAATAATTAAAAAGAAAGCATACAACAGACTTTGCATTATCCACTAAAAGAGAGGGATTGACACGTTGATCGAAATGACGCTCCATATAAGCCATTGAACCGTGATAGGATTGTGAGAGCCAATTTTCTAATCTAACAACTTCTTCATCCATAAACATTGCCTGTGCGATGCGTACATCCATAAACCCCAATTCAGCCGCACGATTCTTGAGCCATTGTGTCAGATCGCTGCGATTCATGATGTAGAAATAATTGTCATAGATACAGTTTAATGGGGAATACCCTGTAAAACGTATAGTTTATACAAAGAAAATAAAATATATAAGGCAATTGAATGTATAAGTGACTCATTAAGTGCAATAAATAAATAAAAGTCTGTAATTTTCGGCCAAATATTATGTCTACCATGCTAGACTTAATGAATGATTAAATGACACCCTGACGAATGAAAAATATCTTTTTATCCTGCATCTTAACGGCCTTTGTGATAGGCAACACCTTTTCTCAAACCGACTGTCGAGCAGACACGAGTTTTACAGATATTTTGTTCTTAGTGGATAACTCGGGCAGTATAGACGACCAAGAGTATGCCAGTTTTGAACAGATCATGCGACGTACCCTGATAAAGGTACGTGATAAATGTCCCCAATCCCAGTATGGTGTCGTACATTATGGTGGAGCCAGAGGGGTGCTTACAGAAATAGAATATAATCTGAGCGTTAATCACGCTATCAATGGTATTCAAAGACAATTCTGTACCCAGAGAGATCCTATTACCGGTAATTGCGTAGGAGGTGGTGGGGATGATTTGAATAATGCCGTAGGCAAGATTATCGAATATTTTCAGACGGGTGAACTAAATCGAAACCCGAAGAACAAGTTAGTTCTTGTCATCTTCACGGATGCTTTTGGTTTTGAAGAGTCATGCGGATTTGTTAACTGTTCATTAATCAGGCCGTTTACAAATATTGATCGGTTAAAAAGAGATTTTGGTGCGCAAGTCACTGTAGTGGGCGCTTCACAGCAAGCGGAAGCATCACTACTAGCCATATATGCCTCACCTGGTGGTTCTTTTAGCAGTGTGCCTTTATTTGCGCAAGATTGCCCTACTACATTTGATGGGTGTGAATTGCCGCGAAAGTATATTCCTATTGAGTTTGACTCACCTGTAGAACCATCTTCAGACAGTATTGTCGCTTGTGTGTCTTGTGAGATAGAAATAATTGAAGGAGTAATCGCTAGCGCAGGTCAGAATGTAAGCATCTGCAGCGATAGAGATGAATCAGCTACCCTTACCGCTACTTTACAGAATGGTACTGCGCCAATAAGCTATGTCTGGGATCAAGGTCTTGGCACAGGGGCAGTTAAGACCGTCAAACCAAGCGTAACAACAACATATACCGTTGAGATCATCGATGCCAATGATTGTAGTGCCACAGCATCGGTTACGGTGACTGTCGAAGACTGCACACCGCCATGTGTTGATCCGCCTGTATTAACAGTTCCTGACACGTATGTTACATGCCCTGACAATCTATATTTGCCGGAGCAAGCAGGTTTTGCCACCGCTCGCGCAGGAAGTGGAAGCTTAGTATGCCCCAATCCTAAGGTTAGTTTTGAAGATAGGATGATTAGTATCATCGGGTGTTCTATTCATGTGATTCGCACATGGACAGCACAATATCCCGGATTGACCAATCCTGCCTTCACAGTGCGTGGTGATCAAGATATTTATCTTATAGATACTACGCCTCCTATTATAACAAACTTGCCGGCGGATATTACAGTGAATTCAGATGCTTCATGCAGTGCGATAGTAAGTTGGCCCACAATCACCGGCACAGATAATTGTAAAGATGTAACAATCACTACTAGTCGAGAGAATGGATCTCGATTTGGAGTAGGTGTATTCGTGGTCAATGTAAGAGCTGTTGATGCCTGCGGCAATTCTACAATGGACAGTTTTACAGTCACCGTTATCGACAATTGCTGTAGTCAAGCACCAATAATTATCTGTCCTGATAATTATAACGGATGTCCGGAAGACAGTATTGATCCTACGAATACAGGTGTAGCTATCGGAAGGCCAGGTGGTGATAATTGTCCGACGCCTACCATCAGTTATCGTGATGAAATCGTTAGTGAGACTACGTGCGAAAAACTTATTAATAGACATTGGACCGCAAGTTATGTCGTAGGGGAAGATACGCTACGTACGAGCTGCTTTCATCAGATTAGACTTGTAGATACCGAGCGACCAAATTTTATTAGTTTTCCTGATGATATAGTCATAGCTTCTTCCAACACATGTATGGCTACAGTAACTTGGCCTACAATTACAGCTCAGGATAATTGTGGTACAGTCACGATCACTACCTCAAAGGAAAATGGATCATCTTTTGATATCGGCACTACATTTATAGATGTAACGGCTACCGATGCTTGTGGAAATAGTGTGACAGGCAGATTCTCAGTAACTGTTACAGAGAATTGTTGTCAAGCTTCCCCCTTTATTACTTGTCCAGCGGATTATGTGGGATGTCCGGGCGAAAGCCTTGATCCGGTGAATACAGGCTTAGCTTCTGCTGACGCAGCGTCGATGAATTGTGAAAAGCCTGAGCTAAGTTTTTCGGATGAAATAGTAACAGATACGACATGCTATCAGGAGATTTTGCGCACTTGGACAGCTCGCACTCAAGTGAGGGGAGAAGTCGTTGAAATCAACTGTGTCCAGAGAATAACTCTCCAAGACACCGAGGCTCCTATATTCACAAGATTTCCTGAAGATATTGTGATTCCGTCAGATCAAAATTGTGGTATTGAAGTGAATTGGCTTAATCCATTAGCAGAAGACAATTGTGGAAACCCAACGATTACGAGCTCCATCGAGAACGGAAGTAGATTAGAAATAGGAACACATGAGGTAACATTCTCAGCTGTTGATGCATGCGGAAATATGACTACTAGGGTGCTACGAGTACTAGTGGAGCTTAATTGCTGCAGGGAGGCGCCGATCCTAGTGTGTCCTTCAGATCATCGAGATTGTCCCAATACTTCTTCTGATCCCACACGCACAGGCCAGGCGACAGCACGCCCCGGAGGGCCTAACTGTCCGGAGCCTGCAGTTACTTTTACAGATGAAGTTATGAATCCCGATCCATGTAAAAGAGTTATAAAAAGGACATGGCGGGCTGACTATCCGGGGCTGAATGATCTAGGCTTGTTTACGACATGTGAGCAGATTATAGCATTATTGGATACTACTCCACCGACTATTATTCAGTGTCTGCCTGATTTAGTTTTAGACCCTCATAATCCTGTCCTTGACTATGATGATGCTGAAGTGACAGATGTATGCTCGTTCAGTTTGTCGTATAGTATAGCGAGAGGTAAGGTCTTATCAGAAGGCGTACATGTCGTGGTCGTTACGGCGACAGATGGATGCGGTAATCTGAGCACCTGCTCATTTACAGTTACCGTACCACCTAGGGTTAGAATAAACTGTCCTGACGATGTTGAATTATCTTGTATAGATTCGTTAGATCTGAGCTCCTTGCCTATCCCTAGTGTCGAGACTCAGTGTGCAGCTTGTGCAGATCCAATCGAGGGTTATACTTTCTTAGCACAGAATAAAGGCAGAAGTTTTTATATATCGCATAGAGCACTGAACTGGAAGAGAGCTAAATCCGAAGCAGAAGCTATAGGCGCTCAGTTAGTTGTGATCAGTGATGCCCATGAGAATGCTATGATAGCTGCTGCAATGAGTGAAAATAGTGCTTTCATTGGTTTGAGTGATCACGAGAAAGAGGGAACATTCGTTTGGGTGGATGGTAGTCCTTTGACTTACAGTAATTGGTTTGTGGGCCAACCCAATAATCATGGCAATTTTCAAGATTTTGTTGAGATTATGCGAAATGGATTTTGGAATGATCAAAGCAACAACAAATCTTTAAAGTATATAATAGAGGTGTCATGTGTTAATATCACACGAACCTTAGTGAGCCAGCACAAAGAAGGTTCTGCAGATGTATATACGGTGATGTATAAAGCGGAGGACAGATGCGGCACAAGGGATTCATGTGAGATCATGGTGACAGTTGCCAATGATTCAGAAATCACATGCCCCTCTGATATTGAGGTGTATTCGCTTCATGGATGGACTCGAGTGGAGTGGCAAGAGCCTAGCTTCAGTTCATGTTGTAATGTATGTGTAGCACGTCAGATTCCTGGATATCTGTATATGGGTCAATTGGGAGATAGCCATTACTATTGTTCTTATTCGCGTGAGACATGGCTCAATGCACGCATCCGTGCTCGTCAGATCGGCGGAGAGTTAGTGACTATTGACACTGAGGAAGAAAACAAATTTTTAGCGCAGGGACTGATCGATCGCAAAGCGTATATCGGGCTGTCTGATTACGAAAGAGAAGGGGTGTTTTCATGGGCTGATGGGTCATCATCAACATATCGCAACTGGGCAAATGGCGCACCCAATAATATGCCGGAAAATGATTTTACAGAGATGGGCTTGGATGGCAAATGGTCGCTATCGGACAAATCTACTATGCGAGAGTTCATCGTGGAGATCAAGGGCTGCCAGAATGTAACACAGACAGCCGGGCTAAAGAGTGGCTCTCTCTTCCGTGAAGGGGTTACGACTATTTCGTATAAAGCTTCAGATGGATGTGGCAATGAAGAAGTATGCAGTTTCACTATTACAGTCATCAAGGGAAGTCCCCCTCAAGCCGCCAAAGAATCTACTGACAAAAACAATAAAGCTATGTCGACTGATGATCGCATCACGCTGTATCCTAATCCTGTCAGCGGCGTACTATTTGTAGAAAATAACGCATGGGTCGAAACAGTCATGGAGATCAGACTAATCAATACGACAGGCCAGATGATTAGAAGGATTTATCCACAAGAACTCTTTAATGGACATAATATCAGCGATCTTTCATCGGGCTTACATTTTTTACAGTTTATAGAGGTGGATGGCAAAATGAAGATTGAGAAGTTTATCGTTAATTAAGTCGTGTAGATAGTATGCTTGAAAACAGTATATAAGCGCAAATCCAAATACAGTAACATATTAAAGCCATTGACTCTTAAATGAATAAAGTCAGTGGCTTTTTTTGTTTGTTTTCTTTTATATGGAAAACAGTTGTGATACATTCTATTAGCTACCAATGAAACGGGCTATCGATATTTATAAAATTACTTTTCTTGGAAGAGGGTGAGCTTCTGAAACAATACTACACATAGCGAATCTTGACTTTAACTTATGAAAATTATATTCCCGAAAGTTTCGAAAAAAGAATGTTTGAAG
>CAYNFR010000003.1:0-141602 GCA_964396595.1 uncultured Saprospiraceae bacterium
AACTTATCCGGCTCTGTTTACCTTTTATGATTTCTGAGAGAGTTGACTATAGTCATATCGTTAATATTAGTAGCATGGGTGGATTTCAGGGCAGTGTAAAGTTTCCCGGACTAAGTGGCTACTCTGCTGGTAAATCCGCGCTCGCCAATCTCACAGAATCACTGGTAATAGAATACCAAGATTTACCAATAAGAATCAACTGTCTGTGTCCTGGGGCGATTGATACAGAAATGTTTAGAGAGGCCTTTCCACAGTATAGTACGAATATGTCCCCAGCTAAAATGGCAGAATTCGTGTGTGATTTTGCTCTAAACGGAAAAGAATTCTACAATGGGAAAATCCTGCCGGTATCTCTGAGCACGCCTTAGTGTGGATCTTGGAGAATAGTCTCGACCTGATATCGATAGGCAATATCCATTAAGGCAACGACAAATTCTTGAGGTACATTTGGGTCCGGAGTAATGCTCATACTTACAGGACGACCTTTACTGCCTAGTTCCCTTACAGCTCTTTCTATTCTATTAATAGTTACTTTTTGTCCACCGATATAATAAGTGCCATCTCGTCTTACGACCACATTTGCCGGAGGAGCTTTAAGTTCTGTGCTGCTTTTGCGCTTGCCTGGCAGTTTTAGATTCAGCGCGTTAGGTACGACCATAGAGGATGTTAACATAAAGAATATTAACAGCAAGAAAATAATATCCGTCAGCGAGGACATATTGAACTGCGCCTGCGCCTTACTTTTCTTTTTTAATGCCATCGAGTTAAACTTATTTGGGTGGTTTAGTCGCGATGATAGCACGCATCTTTAGCTCAGATGCTATTTCCATAACCTCAGACACTCTTTTCCACGGGACACCGACTTCGGCTACTATTGCCACGGTGGCATTTTCTTTATTGCTAGCATCTTTATTAGCTTGTACGATCAAGGGGCGTATCTCTCTTAATGTGGCAGGTTTACCATTGAAACTGAGGCTTCCGTCCTTGGTCATTATCACGGTGTAGTCCGTAGGGGCAACAGTCTTAGATGAAGATTCAGGGAGCTCTATATTTATCTGAATCATCGATGAGGTCAACATGAAGAAAATGAGCAACAAGAAGATAATATCTGTCAATGACGACATGCTAAATTCTGCGCTGACTTTATTTCTTTTTCCTATAGCCATCTCCTACTGAGCAGGTTCTTGAATTAAATCCATGAATTCTACTGTGGTGCGCTCCATGTTGTAAACGACTTTTTCGACATTGGCTACTAGGAGATTATACCCTACAAAGGCAAAAATCCCTACCAGTAAGCCAAAGGCAGTCGTAATCAAGGCTTGATAAATGCCTGCGGCCAATACATCCGGTGTTACATTCTGCGCTGTTGCCATCGTGTAAAAAGCTAGAATCATACCTGTCACTGTCCCAAAAAATCCGATCATTGGTGCCGCACCTGCGATACTGGCCAAGGTAGATAGATTCTTCTCAAGTTTAAATACTTCTAGATTGCCCACATTTTCGATAGCGGCATCGATATCCTTTAACGGACGACCGATGCGCATTAATCCCTTCTCTACCATGCGCGCAACGGGCGTGTTCTTTGTTCTACAAAGATTAAGGGCTCCTTGTATATTGCCCGTCGCCACAGACGCTTTAATATTATCAATGAAAGATTGATCTATTCTACCCGCCTTATTTATCGTAACCCAACGCTCAAAGAAAATCGCTACTGCGATGACAGAAAGCAATAACAAAATCGAGACAATAACGATACCTATCGGGCCACCCTTTAAAATGGGCTCGAATATACTCATTGACTCTTCAGCCTCTTCCGCTGCTTGTAACAAAATGAAGTTAAAATACATTTTTATTGATATGTTTTGTTAATTAACGAATTAAGGCCATGTATCAGATACATAAGAGAACAAAATTAATCATATATAACATATTACGATTATTATTTATTCATTACACATTGAATATCTTCTATTTAACATCAAATATCATACCGAAACCCTCAGAAAATTAAGCGCGTCGCGATATCAACACAAGAGATAAGTGAGAGACAAGAAAAGAATTGAAGCTCTCTCTTTAATATTGTAGATCATTTTGGCCGATAAAATGTTATGCTGTCTTACTTAAACAAATTAAATGAGCAATAAGGAATCCACCAAGGTCAACCCGATTGATCCTGACAAAATAGCAGAGTCACCGCACCTACTACCCTATGCGCATACGGTAGGAAGTGCGATTATAAAGCCGATAGACATGGGACGTGTCAAAGGCAATGCTATGGCCGCCATGTACGAACAGACTAATGCTAGTCTCAACCAAATCAAAGAGCAAGTAGAGAAGCTTATCCTTCAAGCTCAATCGATACATGACAGAATACAAATATCAGAAAAAATATACCTCGCTGAATGTGGTTTTAAACCGTTGATAGGTCAGACTTATCATCTATACGAAAAAGAAGATGCTAAATGGCTAATATCCATGATCGCACCAGATGAATGGGGAAAAGAAACACCCTATACATGGATCGCTACCACACGTTTACTACATGATCATACATGGGAAGTGATATCCGGAAACAATGTCGAAGGATTATGAGCTGAGTTCATCAAAGTCTCTGAACAAATAAGCGCCAAACAGAATACGGTTGTTTCTAAAAAACATCGAATACTTTACGCTCCAAGGGTATAGCCCGGTTGCAATGACTCCTTAGCAGACATACCTTCAAAAAAGTCATCCTCGTTGTCACGACTGACTCTTACACCACCTTTGTCATCTCTTATTGTTCGCGAAAAAAGTGAAAGTTCCTTATCTGTCAAGAACTGCCACACTAGCGCTGACCATGAAGTGTGATAAACGAGTGTATCATAAAACTCAGACGCTATGCTCCTTACCTTAGGAAGATTGTTCCAAGGAATGTAACTGAAGTCATGATGCTCGTTATGATAACCTACGTTAAAGGCGATCTTGTTAAGCGGGCCATAATAACTATATGTCTCCTGAGGACCTGCTACAAGATAATGCTCTTGTATCCATCTGCCTCCTACAGGATGTAAACCTACAGAGAAGAAAAATGAAGCCACCAAGTACACAAATGCCATCCACCCAAAGAAATAAACGATCAATACATCCACAGCGACCACCGACAACAAATTAATCCATATCCACTTATTATTAAAACTAATCTCCTTAAGACGAGGTGGTCTTAATAATTGGAAAAGCGGAAACAATAACAACCAAAAGGCCTTACCAACAATCGTATTTCCAATCAACCTTGCTTCCCACCTACTCGGTATATCTGCGTCAATTTCGTAATGCCCTTGAAATGCATGATGCTTCAGATGATATTTTCTAAATCCTGCTGAACTGGGAAAAGCATTTGGCAGATCGCAAAGGATACCTGCCCATATATTGGCAAGCTTACTTTGAAAAACCATGTTGTGCGTACATTCGTGTATTAACACAAACAAGGCGTGATTCGCAAATGCACCTACACACCATGCGGTAACTAGCACCCAATACCAAGCTAAATCTTTGACCAAGAAAGCTACAACCAGTTGAAGCGAAACAACTCCGACTATGTACCAAATAGTATTAGGGTTCCGACCCATCAACTCTTTAATCTCGGGATATTTACGTAGTATTTCTTTAGTTCTTCCTATGTGCGGCTCAGGCGCTTTAGAGTAAATGAAGTCATTATTCAATGTTGACATAATCAAGAGTAAGATAAAAAGCCGCTAAGTTAGTGATTTGATTTTACTAGCTGGAAACAAAAAACAAGCTAATATCTAGGCGATGCAAAGAAATATGTTAAACTTGAGCTCAGAAGAAGTACATCTTTACAATTTTAGCAATGCTTTATACAGTCGTAAAATACCTGACCAGATATACGATGCCCGTTTATTTCGGCGAGTTAACGATCCTGGGTCAGGAAAATATACCGGCTGACAAGCCTATAATTATTGCACCAAATCATCAAAATGCCTTTTTAGATGCTGTATTAATAGGTGCAACGCTTCCAAGAAACATGCATTTCTTGACACGCTCTGATGTCTTTAAAAAGCCATTTGTTCCATTTCTGAGAGCCTTACATATGCTGCCTGTGTACCGCATGCGGGATGGTATCGACAATCTGTCTAAAAATGATGTTACGTTCGAAACCTGCATCGAATTATTGCGACAAAACGAGGCCGTACTTATTTTCCCTGAAGCAAATATGTCTGATACCTATCATTTACGCAGACTGAGCAAAGGGACAGCAAGACTCGGATGTCAAGCACAAGAAAAAAGCGACGATGACATTTATATCATCCCTACCGGAATCAATTACTTTCATCATACCGTCCCGAGAAATCGTGTAGTGGTTAAATATGGTAAACCCATCCGCTTAAGGGATTATGCAGCGCAGCTTGCCATGCATCACAATCGAGCGCTTTTGGACATTACGCAAGATATAAGTGAAGAAATAAGAAACTGTCTTTTACTGCACGCTGAAGAGCTTAGGACTGAACATAATCTTGCACAGATCAGGTCTGCGCAATATTCACTAGACTGGACATCGCTTAAAGCAATAATCAATAGTCAAGACTCTCTCCCTCCACCAATAAAACCAAATACCCTTGTTTCTTACCTACTTTCTGTCCCCAATATGCCGGTGTATTATCTCGAAAAATGGTTATTGAGAAGAGTCAAAGGCACTCAGTTTTATGCATCCGTAAAATATATATTTACAATTCTAGCCTATCCAGCTTATTGGCTTATACTCATTTTAATATTGGGCATCTTTATCTCGTGGTACATGGTGATAGGTTTATTAACTATGGTTATGTGTGCAGCATTCGGACGAGCGGTGTACTACCGCAGACTTAGTGTTTGGGACGAAAATCCAGTATATTGTCCATAGAAAAACACTTGCGACATCTAGGCTCATAAGCTTCCTTTTCTCCGACCATGACAGTATCTCTATTTTCTGCCAGTCTATAAGAATGGGTAGCTAGATTGCCACAGTGAGGACAGATAGCATGAACCTTCGTAACATATTCCGCATAAGCCATAAGATGAGGCATTGGGCCGAAAGGCCTCCCCTTATAATCAAGATCAAGACCGGCTATAATAACACGTTTACCATCTAGTGCAAGTTTCTGGACAACATCAGCCAACCCCATGTCAAAGAACTGGGCTTCATCAATACCCACTACTGAATGTTCCTCAATATGGTTTAATATTTCAGAAGCTCTGGTAACCATCACCGACAGTAGTTTGTTATGATCATGAGACACAACGTGATCAGTGCTATAACGATTATCCAAGATGGGCTTAAACAGAATCAACTTCTGATTAGCAATGACAGCACGCTTAATGCGTCTGATGAGCTCTTCGGTTTTCCCGCTGAACATACATCCTGTTATCACTTCAATCCATCCTTGACGCTGACTACCAAAACCCGGCTCTAAAAACATATACTTTTTTTATACTTTTTCGTTCCGATAGATGTTATATGCTCATTAATCTCCTTAAAAACATACTCATTCATCGAAAAACGAAGCTCCATGGATATTTCCAAGTCAAAAATACTTTTAAAAAAAATTAATGCGCTACACGAAAGCGGTATAAACATTTCAAGCGGCTTGTCTGCTCTCGAGCGAGATCTGTTGCTGCAATACCTTCGTGAGTATTATGAAGTCATCCAAAATTCAAATACCTCCGGTCAAGACATTGAATCTAGGGAGATGTTTAATGGAAATTCAGAACACCATATGCATATTGCACAACATACTCCACAAGAGACATTGCATTATCAGACTCCGATTCAGAACCATCATCCTACCCCTTCTATACCGACACAAGCGACCACCATCACTGTGCCTTCTCCTCCACAGTATCACGCTCCGGTGTCATCCATAGCAGTCCCAGTAGCCCCAGTCATTAATCCTCCAGCCCAAGAAAAACTTCAGATAGACCCACAAATCGAAGAATTATTCGATATATCCTCATCCAATGGAACAAGATTTAGCCTGCCGCCGATTATAGACATTAATAAAGCCTTGAGTATCAACGAGAGGATATTGACCATCAACGAGTTATTCGGTGGGAGCCAACCATCATTCAGCACTGTTTCTGAGAACTTGAATAGATTTGTTTCTTTCGAAGAGGCTAAGGAATACTTAGCCAAAGAGATCGCTCCGAAATATGATTGGACTTCGACAGCCAAGAGAGCTAAAGCACAACAGTTTATCCAACTAGTGAAAAGAAGATATACATAATAAGCATGTATAAAGCCTTAGCTCGCTTTCTTCAGAATTTCCAAATACCGATTTACTTGGTATTGATATTATGGATCATTCATATCTTGAAACTCACCTTAGACCTCCCATTAAATAACTACGGACTTATTTCAAGGGATATCCGAGGAATCAGAGGGATTTTCACATCCCCCTTTATTCATGGTAGTTTTCACCACTTGATATCTAATACCGTTCCACTGTTCGTATTGACCACAATGATCTTATTTTTCTTTCGCAAAGCTGCGGTTGCCAGCATCCTTTTGATATATGTTTTAACAGGCGTCGCAGTATGGAGTTTTGCCCGAGGCAATGTTATTCATATCGGTGCAAGCGGGGTGATTTACGGCTTAGTGTCTTTTATCTTTTGGTCTGGCATTTTTCGGCGCAACACTAAGTCTATTGTTCTAGCGTTGGTGGTAACTGTATTGTATAGCAGCTACTTCATCGGTGTTTTACCTAACCAAAAAGGTATTTCTTGGGAGAGTCATCTTTTTGGTGGAATAGTAGGAATATTAGTAGCATATTGGATGAAAGACTATCGAGAGGATGAGCCGGAATCCAATGATTGGCCTGAAGAAGAGCCACAGTATTTTTTACCTCGGGACACGTTTGATAGATAATTTCAATGTCAAGATCTGTCATGGGGCGTAGCCCAATACTTCACCAATATTCCACTTGTTATCGCGACGCTCGCATTTACGATTAACACAGCAAGATCTACATTGGCCATCGGCCAATATTTATTTTCAAGTAACTAATCAGTCAGATGCGTTCAGGTCAAAAAATCAGTCAATTTTTTATTAGACAAGGCTCCTTTTCGAGTGAAAAGCAGAGCTATTGACGAAAAAAGAGCGGCAGTATAATAGGAAATGGGCATTTTTTGAGCGAAATTGATCGCAACTAATTCGCTACATTTTCAATTAAATGCGGAATAACCCTGAAGTGGACCTCGCTTCAAGGTGTTGAGATATGGCATAATTATCTCCGAGTCAATCTTCGTCCCGGAAATGATACATTCGAGATTCCCTAAAGTCATTCCAGGTGCCGGGGTAATCAATGAACGCAGTTTTAGGGCAGTATTCTTATTACTATCTACAATCTTGACATGAGACGGCAAAAAATCTGTCATATGGGGCCGGAAGTATACATAGTAAGTGCAAGCCAATATCAAGGTATCATAATCATCCCAATTTACAGAACCGATAATATGCCGTAAATATCTCCGCAGCGAAGGCGAACTGAAATCAAATTCCTCTGCGTAGTTGATTAAATCACCTGCATCACATTGCGAAGTATTCTTGACTTTATTGCCTTTTATAGCTGCGTCTGAATAGCTATTAACGAAACATGGCGAGCTTAGCGTAAAGCTATTTACTCGACTGCGAGCTTCTTCTGTGGACATCGCGTATTCCATTCCTATGACCGGAAAAGAATAATGATCCTCCAATACGGGTAACATAATGTCTGAGAGTTCATGAGACGCTATCACTAATGCCTTGATATCATTTAGCCCCTCCAATGGACGCAAGGCTTCATGTGTCATGTCAATGATTTCTGGAAGAGACTTGTCTATGTAAGGCGCATTGGCACTATCGTTTAAAAAAAGATAGTTTTCAGAAGGCATTTTCTGACGACATTCATGCAAGAATGTTAGTCCACCTACCCCAATGTCGTAGATTGCTATTTTATTGATTGAGTTCATAAGATATCAATGAACGCAAGAAAACAGGCAATATGTCTTTTGCATGTATATTATTTGTAGAAACGATCAAGGTTTAACTAAAACTGCGATTTAGACTACCTTCGCCCATGCAAATAGTATTTATGATTTACGTTGATAATGAAATAGGTGATTTAAAAAAAGTAATCATTCACTTTCCGGATGAGGGTATAAGCCGGATATCTCCTAAAAGAGCAGAAAGTTTGTTATTCGATGATATTGTCTTCTATCCGCTAATGAGTGAAGAGTATAGAGTCTTCGAGAGAGTGATTAAAATGTTCCTGGGTGAGCAGAATGTGTTCGAGGTAGAAAAGTTAATCAAAGAGAGTCTTGAACTTTCTGCTGAAGCGAAAACGCAACTAATCGAGCAAGTTATCGAGTTTGAGGAACTACCTAGGTCATTTAGAAAATACTTTGAAGGTCATGATAATGCTCTACTAGCCCATCTGCTAATTACAGGTTATTTATCAGAAGATGACAGAATCCTATTTGACCCGATCCCTAACTTCATGTTCACCCGAGATATAGCCGTTACGATAAAAGATCACATTCTTATCACCAAGGCAGCTAAGGAAGCTCGGTATCGCGAAAACTTACTTTCACATTTCATCCTTGATAACCACCCACTCTTCGAACAGACTAAAGCGAACAATCGACTAATAGATCTGAACGATTTGGAGTTGTTCCCGCCTTCTCGAAGAGCAGAATCTGTTAATGCCGAAGGAGGAGATATCATGATGCTCCACAAAGATTATTTACTGATAGGCCACAGCGAACGAACAACAGCGTATGCTATTGAGAAAATAAAAGAGTCAATTTTTGAAAAAAAACTAGTTAAAAATATCGTTCAGATTAATATTCCGAACGAACGCAGCTACATGCACATAGACACGCTCTTCACCATGATTGATGTGGATTTGATAGCCTGTCACAAGCCTATCGTCTATGATGGCGAAGGATCAAATGTAATTGTACACCGTATGGACGACTCACAAACCATTTATGCTTCCATCAAAGATTTTCTTCTTGAAGAGATTAATCGGGAAATGCGATTTGTATTCTCTGGTGGTGGTGTCTCGCCGTTCCAAGAAAGAGAGCAATGGACAGATAGTTGTAATCTAGTTGCGCTTAGACCCGGAGTTGCCGTTTCATATGACAGAAACCTTAAAACGCTTCGTGCATTTGAAGATGCTGGATATAATGTTGTTGATGCTCATGATCTATTTAATCGAGCAGTAACTGATCGGCAATATGTCCGACAATTAACAAAGACGATCATTACCATTCCTTCGGCTGAATTGTCTCGTGCAAGAGGAGGTTCTCATTGTATGACTTGCCCTATTTTAAGAAATTAATTATGATAAAATCAATATTTAACCTGAGGGTAAGATATGCAGATACCGACAAAATGGGCTTCTTGTACTATGGCCATTATGCCAAGTTATATGAAATAGGTCGAGCCGAGTTCATCAGAGACATGGGGGTAAGCTATCGCGAGATGGAAGATGACATGAAAATTTACATGCCTGTCTTGAGACTTGAGACTACATACAAAAAATCAGCTTATTATGATGATGATCTAGAGATTCATACCATGCTCAAAGAGTTTCCGACTAAAATGATTCAATTTGATCACGAAGTGTACAATCAGCATAAAGAGCTTCTCGCCATCGGGCTTGTAAAACTGTTTTTCATCGATGGATCTACCAATAGAAGGGTGTCATGCCCTCAGGTTTTGCAAGATAAGCTTCGATCAAAGTTTGATTTATGAAGTCGCTAGAGGCTTTGACCGATAGAGCTTCACGTCTTTTAAAGCGAAATCGTTCACTCATGCTTGTCCTTATATGGTCAAAAAAAGTAAGTCTCCCGGGGTTTAGCGGCATAACTATCTATCAAATTGTCAAATTTGTCTCCGGAGAACTCAAGAAAGATGATATTGTCACGAGAGCTAATTCTGTAGCCTTCAGTTTTTTTCTGTCTTTATTTCCTTTAATTATCGTTGTTATCCCTCTTATAGCTTTGACGCCCACAGTATCGGATTGGATTAGCCAAGCAGAAGCAACATTCAATGAGTTTCTACCACAAAATGCACGCAATTATTTCAAGGAGATAATCGATGGAATACGGAAAGAAGGTCATTACGGATTGAGAAGTTTAAGCTTCATGTTTGCTGTCATTTTTTCTTCATCCGGTATGCTCACGCTTATGTACGGATTCGATAAATCCTATTCCGTTAGTTTTAAGAATAGAAATTATTTGCACAAACGCTTGATAGCTACGTTGCTCACGGGCTTACTTGCCTTGATTGTGATCATGAGTATAGCCATTTTTATCAGTGGTCAGCAAATTTATACTACACACATCATAGGACAAGTGCCCACATCCGGGCAGATTCTTGTTCTTAAGATCATCAAGTGGTTTACCGTATTTTTTCTCTTTTATACGATCATCTCGGTGATATATCGTTATGGACCTTCTATTTACCGACCCTTAAAATTTATAAATCCGGGAGCTATGTTAGCTACAGTAAGTTCAATATTGGCTTCTCTGGGCTTTAGTTTTTTCATCAACAATTTTGGGAAATATAACGAAATTTATGGGAGTATCGGGGCTCTGATCGTACTTATGCTGTGGATGCAAATAAATGCTTTCATCATCCTGGTCGGATTTGAACTTAATGCTGGCATCATAGTCAATCGCGACAGAAAGAATATAAGAGCAGGCGATAAAAAGCAAAAAAATCAGTCCGCAGACGAGAAGTAACACGCGTGGTCTGAGAAATCTTGGGAGCAACATCATAGAAGATCTTCGACTTTCCTGCTTTAGTATCAATGAAGAATTGATTTGACAATTTTTCTTAATAAGAACTTATCTTGCATTAAATTTTCTTATAATATGTGTGGAATCGTAGCATATGTAGGTCATAGAGATGCTTTACCTATCATCATCAAAGGCTTGAAGAGACTCGAATACAGAGGTTATGATAGTGCCGGGGTGGCATTGCTGACTTCTGAAGGATTGAATGTGTACAAAAAGAAAGGCAAAGTGTCTGACCTTGAAGAACATTTATCTGAGTATCAAGAACTTGGATCAAGCATTGGTATAGGACACACGAGATGGGCCACTCATGGGGAGCCCAATGACGTAAATGCCCACCCACACTACTCCTCTAATGAAAAGTTTGCCATGATTCACAACGGAATTATCGAGAATTATGACTCACTGAAGAAAGAACTGAAGAAAAATGGCTATGAATTCCGTAGTGAAACGGATACAGAGATTTTTATCAAGTTTATTGAACATGTGTACAAGACAAATAAATGTAGTCTGGAAGAGGCGGTAAGATTGTCATTACATCAAATAGTGGGAGCATACGCCATTGTCATTATGAATCTCGAAGAGCCAGATACATTAATCGCGGCTAGAAAAGGTTCGCCATTAGTGATCGGCATAGGTGAAAAAGAATATTTCCTTGCTTCAGATGCAACGCCAATAATAGAATATACTAATCAAGTGATCTATCTGGATGACTTCGAAATTGCTGTGATTCGTCCGGATGAGCTAAAAATAAAAACTATTCAAGATGTGGAGACTAATCCTTTTATCACGCAATTAGAAATGGAACTAGGCGCAATTGAAAAAGGGGGATATGACCACTTTATGTTGAAAGAGATATATGAACAACCCAGGTCGATTTCAGACTGTATGAGAGGAAGAGTTGATGTAAAAAATGGACGCTTAACCTTGGGTGGGCTGAGAGATTATCTTAATAAATTTAGTCAAGCGGAAAGAATCATCATTACCGCATGTGGTACTTCATGGCACGCCGGACTAGTAGCGGAATATCTTTTTGAAGAAATTGCCAGAATTCCAGTAGAGGTAGAATATGCCTCCGAATTTAGATACAGAAATCCGATCGTAAATGAACGTGATTTTATCCTTGCCATTTCACAATCAGGAGAAACAGCAGACACATTGGCAGCTATTGAAATTGCTAAAGCACGCGGAGCTACTATTTTCGGTGTGTGTAATGTGGTGGGCTCATCCATAGCCAGAGCCACACATGCAGGATCGTATACGCATGCCGGCCCTGAAATCGGTGTTGCTTCAACCAAAGCTTTTACTGCTCAGATCACAGTTCTTACAATGATGGCTATAAAGCTAGGGTATCAACGAGGAACAATCACTGAGACAACATATATGCAACTTCTGACAGAATTAGAGACAATACCCAAAAAGGTTGAAAGGGTTCTTGAACAAAACGAAAACATCAAATTAATAGCTCGAGAATACAAAAATGCAAGGAACTTCATATATCTCGGCAGAGGGTATAATTTCCCTGTGGCACTTGAAGGGGCACTTAAATTGAAGGAAATTTCGTATATCCATGCCGAGGGTTATCCCGCGGCCGAGATGAAGCACGGCCCTATCGCCTTGATTGATGAAGAAATGCCCGTAGTGTTTATTGCGACAAAAGACAGCTCTTACGAGAAAATCGTCAGCAATATCCAAGAAGTTAAAGCAAGAAAAGGAAAAATTATCGCTGTGGTGACAGAAGGTGATACAGTAGTTAAAGATTTAGCTGATCACGTTATCGAAATACCCGAAACAATACAAGCACTAGTTCCTTTAATCTCTGTCATTCCGCTACAACAGCTTTCTTATCATATAGCCGTCATGCGCGGATGTAATGTCGATCAGCCCAGAAATCTGGCCAAATCCGTTACCGTTGAATAAACAGCTCATATCCACTTGTAAAATTTCTATATGGCTTTAGACTAATATTAATTAGCATCTAGCCTTGCTCGCGTAAAAGTAGGATTTAGATCTGTATTTCGCTATAAAATCATCATCTGCCGTATATGACTTGTCTCCGCTTAACGCTGAAGGTATATGGTTATCACAACCGATACCCATAATAGTTTTAAAAGTAAAAAAATATCGTGGCCTTATTCTCTTAATGATTTCTAGAAAACTACCATAGATCTATTGGCTCATGATTTCAAGACCTCCTTACTTTTTTATCAATTTCTACGCTTTTTTGTCTACTATATGCCAAATGATCACTAAATAAAGGTAAATGACAAAGATAATTTCATAAATATATTGTATGATGTCAAAAAAAAATTTATCTTTCACTCAGAAAACCAAAATTTTACCGATATGACACTTTTAGGATGGCTTTTAGTAGGAATCGTCTCTGGCATATTAGCCAAGAGAGTCGTGCCACGAATGGAAACAAGTGATTGGTTCTTTGCGGCATGTATCGCAATCGTTGGAGCAATGATGGGCGGATTCGCAGGAGAAGTTAGTGGTCTTAGCCAAGACATTTTTGCGCTTAAGATGATTATCGCTCTGGCTGGATCATTTATCACTTTGTTTTTCTTCAAACAGTATATTGCTAGCGAGCAAAATTAGTAGCCTATAGCATAATTTTACTTTAGCAATCAATTTACTGGATTACTTCAAGTAGCACATAAAAGTGCTTAGAATCTTTTTGCCCAGCCCGGTTGTAATGTTGTATGTGACATACTTATCTTCGCGACTTAATTATGAATTATGGCGAGGATATTAATAAACGATGGTATTGAGCAAATAGGCGAAGATATGCTTCGTGCTGCTGGACATGAAGTGGTCACTGACCATATCCCACAAGATAAGTTAAAGCAAGAACTTGGCAGTTTTGATGCCATTAGTGTCAGATCTGCTACACAGGTACGCCAGGAGCTCATTGACGCATGTCCTCGACTTAAAGCAATAGGTCGTGGAGGAGTAGGTCTGGACAATATCGATGTCGCCCATGCCAAATCAAAAGGAATTGCTGTTATTAACACACCAGCCGCCTCCTCTCGTTCGGTTGCTGAATTGGTGTTTGCTCATATTTTCTCCCTAGCGCGTTTTTTACATCTGAGCAACAGAGAAATGCCTATAAAAGGCTCTTCAGAGTTTGGCAAATTAAAAAAGCTATACGCTGCCGGATTTGAATTACAAGGGAAGACGCTTGGTGTAATAGGCCTAGGCCGAATAGGTCAAGAAACAGCACAATTAGGATTAAGTCTCGGCATGAACGTAATCGGTGTGGATCCATATGTGTCTTCTGCTCATCTCAAAATAGGAGGACCTCAAGTTTCTGCGACTTATGAACTCACAAGCTCAGAAATGGATGAACTCTTGTCAAAATCCGATATCATTTCACTTCATATTCCAAATCTTGGCAAAGCTGTATTGAGTACTCAAGAATTTGCTAAAATGAAAAATGGTGCCATACTCATAAATTGTTCCCGAGGTGGCACTGTAGATGAAGACGCGATGCTTGATGCATTAAACAGTGGCAAGTTATCAGCATGTGGGCTGGATGTATTTGAAAATGAGCCTACACCACGACAAGATATTTTACAACATCCTAAAATTTCGCTAACACCACATACAGGCGCATCAACAGATGAGGCGCAAAATAAAATCGGTGTAGAGCTAGCAGAAAAGCTTATCGAGGCACTTAAATAAGTAGATGTATATTTTCGGAACTATTCATCCTTAGATTGTTAGTCTCATTTCTCTTGAGACAGCATATTTCCATAAGCTGATTTTCTATAAAGATAAGTAAGCTTTAATAAGGCACGATTCAGCTCTTCATCTATATGCTCTATATGTGGAAGTAAAAAATTTACGTTCATCTGAATGATAAATTCTAATTTGTTGGGGTGAAGCAAAATGCACAATATTTGCCGGAAATGTAGTGCCTCAGACTTATATATAAGATATATTAAAATATATCATAAAGTGTAATATTCACATTATTAGCTAATTATATCCATTTTGTATGTACATTTGTATCAAATATTTTTTTTGAATGACAAAGATCAGGGTAGCTATACTTTTCGGAGGTAGATCAACAGAGCACGAGATATCTCTGCTATCTGCAAGAAACATAATTCGTGCTTTACCAAAAGAAAAATACGAGCCCGTACTCATTGGTATTGACAAAAAAGGCAAGTGGCATTATCACAAGGATGCATTAAGCCTCTTCGAAGGAGACAATCCCATCCAGATAGGAATAAAAGATTTGTCAACCCCTGTTCTGTTTTCACAAAATACAGACGACCACGAGCTTTTGTCAAAAGATAGCGGGCGATCTATAGGGAAGATTGATGTGATATTTCCTATACTTCACGGCACATTTGGGGAGGACGGGGCCATTCAGGGACTTGCTAAATTAGCCAATCTACCTTGTGTGGGGCCTGGCATTTTAGGCTCTGCTATAGGAATGGATAAAGAGCTAATGAAAAGGCTCTTAAGAGATGCCGGTATCGAAAGTGCAAGATTTGTGACTGCCAGACCATTTAATAAAGATCAATATCCTTATGAGAAGGTCTCACTAGCATTGGGCAATGAGCTATTTATAAAGCCTGTCAATCTCGGATCGAGTGTAGGCATCAGTCATGTGACAAATAAGGAAGAATACGACAAGGCATTAGATCATGCATTCTTATTTGATCGTAAAGTCTTAATTGAAGAAAAAATAGTCGGTCGTGAACTCGAATGTGCCGTACTTGGAAATGATTTTCCTGAAGTATCCGTAGTCGGTGAAATTATTCCAAAAAACAAGTGGTATAGCTATGAAGCTAAATATCTCGAAGCCGATGGAGCAGTTCTAGACATACCCGCAAATATCAGTAATGAAGATTCAGAACGAGTGCGAGCCTTATCAATCCTTGTCTATCAGGTCTTAGAATGCTCCGGTATGGCAAGAATAGATTTTTTCATGACACCGGATAAACGATTGCTCGTTAATGAAATCAACACCCTGCCCGGATTTACCAATATCTCCATGTATCCGGCACTATGGCACTATAGCGGATTAAGCAACGAGGCATTAGTGGACAAACTGATAACGCTTGCCATTGCCTCACATACTCAGTTCGAAAGTCTTAAAAAATCAATTTAGTACCCATCTAGATTATTTCTCCGACGAATACGCCTATATTTGAGTATGGCATCTCGATATAAATATCTCGTTTTATCCACCATCACCTTCATCGCTTGTAGTAAACCCACAATTGAAGGGGACACCCTTTTTCGCGGAGGCTTTATTATTGATGGCACAGGGAGTGAAGGATATTATAGCGACATTATCATAGGAGGTGACAGCATAGTATGGATAGGCTCTGCCGACAGAATAAAATATACCGTAGCTAACGAAGAGAACATAGGC
This sequence comes from uncultured Saprospiraceae bacterium, assembly GCA_964396595.1. Classification (GTDB taxonomy): domain Bacteria; phylum Bacteroidota; class Bacteroidia; order Chitinophagales; family Saprospiraceae; genus CAYNFR01. Next base: position 16,211 of record CAYNFR010000003.1, read on the forward strand.
GGTAAGATTATTACACCCGGATTTGTCGATTTACATGCGCATGGAGACCCTGTCCATGAACAAGACTTTAAAAACTTCTTGGCTCAAGGCGTCACAAGCATTTGTCTTGGTATGGATGGATCGAATGCTACATCAACAGATATGATTGAATGGTTACGTTCGCCATCTTCCTCCACTTATGGAATCAATATTCTTCCCTTCGCAGGTCATGGTAGTGCACGTATTCTATTGGGGCTCACAGACGTGGGAGATTTGACAGAAGATGAAATAAAGGATTTGTGCCAAATGATTGAGACAGTTTTGTCGATGGGATGCTGGGGTGTATCCATGGGCTTAGAATACTTGCCGGGCTATTACGCGGGAGATAAAGAGCTAGTGGCTATCGCACGTACCGTCGGTAAACATAACGGACTAATCACTAGTCATATTCGAAACGAAGATGATGACATGGTCGATCAATCGATAAGAGAAATGGGGGCCCTGGCGTCTTATTGTCGAACTAATATCTCACATATAAAGGTAGTATTCGGTCGAAATATAGATAGAGCCGATCAGCTAGCTGCATTGCTGGATGAATTTGATCTGACAGCTGACTTATACCCCTATACAGCAAGTTATACAGGTATCGGTATCGTATTTCCTAATTGGGCCAAAAATCCCAAACAATATGAAAACATTAAAAAAACTCGTGCTGCTGAACTAGCTGCATATCTCAAACAGAAAGTAGAATCAAGAGGTGGACCGACAGCAACGCTTTTTGGCACAGCACCTCACAAAGGTCGAACTCTCGCAGAAATTGCCGAAGCGTATAACATGCCTTACGAGCTGGTGCTGCGCGATATTATCGGCCCCTATGGAGGTAGTGCTGCTTATTTTGTCATGAACGAAGATATACAACACGCACTTTTAAAAAATGAACGTGTAATGGTCAGCTCTGACGGCAGTCCGAGTATGTATCATCCACGCGGATACGGAAGTCAGGCAAGAATTATTGAAAAATTTGTTGTCAACGACAATACGCTTTCTATTGAACAAGCCATACACAAAATGTCCGGCCAGGTGGCCAATATTCTTCAATTGAACGACAGAGGCATAATACGGATCGGTACGAAGGCTGACTTAGCCATTTTCTCCCCGAATGAGATAAAAGCGAATGCTGATTTTTCCGATCCCCACCAGCTTGCTTCCGGAATGAAATATGTCTATGTTAATGGAAGACGAGCATACGATCAGGGTGATTTTCTGGATAAGCAAGGACGGCTAATATTAAAAGATTTATCAACCACGAAGTGACGCCACATCTCCGACTAATTCAAGACCAGCGGTAGTAGCCATAGATTCTAAAAGTATCTTCTCTTCCTCATAAAGTATGACTTCCAATGTAGCTCCGAGACTCTCATTTACCTTGCCAGTCATCGCACCATGCAATGGAGATATTAATGCAACCCCGGGTGCAGCTCGTCCTTTAATTCTCAGTTTATGCCTTTTATCTTTAAATATAAGAATCACTTCTTCTTTATCCTGATATATCTCGTGTTTCGCTCCTGTATAAGTTGTAAATAAAAACCACTCACCCTTCCACCATAACACCGCCAAGAACCCAATAAAGAACCTTCCCATCCAGGGTATATGTGCTACAGACGCCATCACAGATACTTGATCGTCCGTAACGAAGTGATTACTCTGTGTCCACACATATGCCTTAGGAAAAGAACTACCCCAGTCTTTCTCCAAATATCCCTTACCTCCTTCAAATGAAGTATTCACACCATCGATTGACAATTGTCCCAAAATCAGATGATTCATACTGCCCAGACCGTGATAACATTGCATGAATGGTACTAGCCCATACCAACCCATTATTCCCGGACGATTCCATTGTGATGGAAATGCCGTCACATTTTCAAAAGAAATCTCACCCTTCACATTGGGGAGATCAATTAGTATTTTACTCTCTGAAAAATAATTATCCCCCAGTTGCAATTCAAATCCCTTAGCCGAAGGCTTGAAAGCTTTCGTATCAAAACTATGGTAACGTGCATAGCCTTCTGTACCGTTAAAAAATTGTACAAATGCATGCCCTTTACCTTCATTGTCATAAGAAATCCCGGGTATAAAAGCGACTGCCAATCTTTGATCCGCTGTAACCAATTTAAAATACCAGCCCTCAAAGTAATTCCGATCTTTACCCCAGCCTTGAAAGGAAATAGGTGTCCATAACTTAAAAAGCTTTACAGGTCTGATAATACCCATATTGTCAAGTGTTTACCGCTCTCTCCCACCCGGTTTCTTTAAGAGCAGGATCAGCATTTTTATTCAAAAAATCGCCTTCCTTCATAGCACCAAATGCCCCTTTCATCAGAACATCATCCGGAACTGTCTCAATAGGCTGTCGCCAAGAAGTTGACTCGTCGTTATAAGCCGGATTAGACAAAGAGTTGTAGCAAGAGATAATAGACCAGCGCGGCTCAGAAGACAAATTAGCTGCAGATCTGTGCAGTAAATTACTGTGAAAAATCAGTGAATCTCCGGGCTCAAGTTCTACATAGACTAGGGTCATTGTCTTCAGACATAAATCGACCATCGTCATGTCTGCGCCTACTTGCTCTCCGGCAAAACCATGATTGACCCGACCGAGCTTATGCGACCCTTTAATAACTTGTAAACATCCATTTTCTCTTGCCGCCGGTGATAAAGCTGTCATGATCGAAATCAACTGATCCGGAAATAGAAACTGATTTTTATACCAGTAGCCGTAATCTTGATGCCATTCCCATGCACCCCCTACTCTAGGCTCCTTTTGCATTAACTTAGTATGAAAATGACAAACGGGAGCATCGCTATCAAGTAATTGCCCCGCTGCGTTTACCATCCGATCTGTACGCAGCATCATACTATAAATATCTTCACCGGGATGAAACCAAAGAGACAGCTTGGTCTTCTTGCCGCTTTGATCATTCAGATCAATCGCATGAGATTGAAGCACGTGATCATCTTGTGCCGATTTATAAATTTTGTCAATTTCTTCGCGAGAAAAAAAACGCTTTAGTATAATATAACCATCCCTGTGAAATGCTTCCACCTGATCCGAAGTGAGTGGCTTAGATTTCATTCTTTTTTAAGGAAAGATAGTGTGTCTATTTGATTGATTGGGCTATTTTGGGGAATTATTTCACAAGAGACTACAAAGCAAGTCATATTGAGTGCTTTACTCCTCAATCTACAGCATATGCACACGGAAAAAATATATCCTTCTATTTTAGTCACAGGTGCATCGACGGGTATAGGTTATGGCGTAGTACAAGCACTTGTCAAAAGAGCCTATCATGTTTTTGCAACCGTAAGAAGTACCGATGATAGTGAGCGCCTGCATGGCGTTTTTGGCTATATGGTGACAACGGTGATCATGGATGTAACCAGTGACGAGTCAGTTAAGTCAGCAATTGAGTTTGTCACAGACAAGTTAGGTGGTCGAGGACTTACAGCACTTATTAATAACGCAGGCATAGCGATAGGTGGTCCATTGCAGCATCAACCGATGTGGGAGGTTAAACAACATTACGAGGTCAATGTCATAGGACTTATTCGCGTGACACAGGCATGTCTGCCTCTTCTTGGTGCGTCCAAGCACGCTAATGTGCCACCAGGCCGGATCATTAATATCAGTTCGGTCGGTGGCAAAATTGCAGCACCATTCGTGGCAGCATATGTGGGAACCAAGCATGCTGTGGAAGGGATCTCACATAGCCTGCGAAGAGAGTTATTGCTTTATGGAATTAAAGTAGTCATTGTGGGCCCCGGCTCTGTCAGCACACCTATCTGGGATAAAGGAATACAACTCGAGAAATACAAATTAACCGATTACTGGCCGATATTGAAGGGTTTTGGCAAAGCAGCGAAGAAAGGCGGTGAACAAGGCTTAACTATCGAATACCTAGGCGAGAAGATAGCCGATATAGTCCAAATCAGGTCACCAAAGCTACGCTATGCATACGCCCCTCAACTATTCATTAATTGGACTATTCCTCGCTTACTCCCTGAGAGATGGATAGACGCGATAATTAAAAAACAATTTAGAATTAAGTGAGCCAGTCAAACAGGCGGCTTGTGACAATTAATTAATGCATCAATAGTCTCTGCATAGCTAAATCTTCGCTAAATTTCTGCCTCACATGACAAATCAATTATGACGTACGATTTTATCATTGTTGGTGCAGGATCTGCGGGATGCGTCCTAGCGAATAGACTCTCAGCGTCCGGAGAAAATAAAGTTCTTTTGCTAGAAGCAGGTGGAAAGGACAATCATCTCAATATCCATCTGCCCGGTGCTTATTCGAAATTACACAAAACGAAATATGATTGGGGATTTAGTACTACGCCGCAGAAGAATGTGCTAAATCGCAATATCTATCTACCTCGGGGAAAAGTTCTCGGAGGAAGCAGCAGCACGAATGCTATGGCCTATGTCCGAGGTAATCGTCTAGATTATGATGATTGGGCAGCTCTCGGTTGTGATGGATGGTCATTTAAGGATGTCCTCCCCTATTTTATCAAATCAGAGAATAACGAGCAACAAGATACACTGGATGCCGGATATCACGGTAAGGATGGCCTGCTTAATGTGAGCTTTGCCAGTCATTTCGAAACGCCATTGGCGAAAGCCTTTATAGACTCATGTATTGCTTCAGGGCTGCCACCGACTAGAGATTATAATGGCGCTATCCAGAATACAAGTAGTAAATTCCAGTTCACCATAAAGAATGGCTTGAGACACAGCAGCGCAAAAGCATTCCTTCTTCCAGCAAAAAAAAGAAAAAATCTAACCATTAGGACTAACGCCCAAGTGGCTAAAATAAGAATCCAAAAAGATAGTGCCTTAGGCGTAGAACTCACTAGTGGCGAGTTTATCCCATCTCGAAAAGAGGTAATTTTAAGTGCAGGTGCATTTCAGTCGCCGCAGCTATTATTATTGTCCGGTATAGGTGACGCGGAGGAACTCAGAAGTAAAGGGATAGATTCTAAAATTAATTTACCCGGTGTAGGGAAAAACTTGCAAGACCACCTCTTTTATTACATCAGCGCCCATACGCATGATAAAATTGGTTTTAATCATCATGCACGGACATGGGACTCACTCAAGTCAATCGTCAGACTTGCCTTCACACCTGCGGATAATGCTTTGACTTGCAGCCCGCTGGAGGCAGTGAGTTTTTTTAATATTGACAAGCCCGAAGATCGAGTTAACTGTCAATTTCATTTTGCACCATTCCATATAAATGATGGATCTAAGTCAAACCTTTATGACTTCGATTCTATACCAAAGGACGTTGATGGATACACCATACTACCCTCTTTACTAAAACCAAAAAGTCGCGGTTCAATAACCATTAAAGATGCCAGCCCCACATCTCATCCTATCATTGATCCTGAGTTTTTATCAGTGGAAGAGGACGCCCATCTACTACTCAAAGGAGGCCGAAAAGCCATAGAGGTGATGCAACATGAAGCACTAAATCGACTTACTTCAAGACATGTATGTGATTACCTCAAGATGAGTGATGACGAGCTGATGCATTATATATTGTCAAAAATAGAGACTATCTACCATCCTGTCGGCACATGTAAGATGGGAGTTGATGAAATGTCCGTGGTAGATTCTCAATTAAGGGTCAGAGGGGTCGAAGGTCTGCGCGTCGTGGATGCCTCCATCATGCCAGAAATAGTCAGCGGCAATACCAACGCACCTGTGTATATGATCGCTGAGAAAGGCGCCGACATGATATTATGCTGAGGAGATTGTTTTATAAATAGTACTTCGACAAAAAACCAAAAAACAGTGAACCTCAAGGTTTTTAAAAATACACACTCCCTGAGGTAGAAAGTGTCTGCTTGAGAAACAAATAGCCAAGTCTCATTACAAGAAAGAGTCTTTCATTTAGAACAAGAAGTTCGTCACTCACATGCGAAGTAGATGCACAACTGGATAACGCTTAGTTTCCATTATGTTATCCGACTATCTAGACTCTGTGCTTTTGACATCCTTACTAAGCATCACCATCACCACTCCTGCGATGACTATTAGCGAACCCAACCACTGAATCAGGTTAATTTTCTCGTCTAGTAAGTAGGCCGCCATCAAAATTGTAGCAATAGGCCCTGTCGATCCCAGTATTGCTGAATTGCCCGCACCGATTCGCTTGATTCCTTCCATTATCATAAATGATGGTATAACAGTTGATAAGGTCGCCATCAGAAATGCATACATATAGACTTGCCATGCGTAATGAAAATAATCCGTCTCCGGATAAAGTATCAAATTATGCATAATCACCGCCAAGCAGGCAATGATCATTACCACGGCATTGTATAAGCCACTTCCCAATACTTTGGTATAATGTTGACTTCCTACAAGAAAAATGGCGTATGTCACCGCACTCCCAAGTACCAATATAGTTCCTAGAGTAACATTGTCGCCTGTATTTGTGGCTATATTACCCCCATAGGCAATGATGATACCCAGATAACTAATGATTATCGCCGCTATCTGATTGCGCGTGATCTTAGTTTTATACCAGAAGCTGGAGATGATGACGACTAGTGTCGGGTAGATATAAACTATTACCCGTTCAAAACTTGCATCGATGTATGTTAATCCCTTGAAGTCGAGTAGGCTGGCAATATAGTATCCCAGCACACCCAAAAAAATGATCATTGACAAGTTCTTCTTGATGACGTCCCCAGCGTCTTCCTTTTTCGTAAATGCGATCCTGCCTACTATTAAAAAAAACGGCAATGAAAACACCATCCGCAGCATCAGCAAAGCGTCTGAAGCTATACCATACTGGTAAGCCAACTTTACAAAAATTGCCTTGGTAGCAAAAAACAGGAAGCCTATCATGGCGATCATTCCACCCAGAAAAGTCGAAGTACTAAATACTGCCCCCCGCATAATCAAAATTGAACCCGAATGTGAGAATTTTAATTCGCAAACTGCTGGTTTTTCGTGCTAATTACATAGCTTTCCGTTCTTAATGATTTAACAGCTTATGAATAGAAGAACTTTCGTGTATCAGGGATCAATGGCTGCCGGTGGACTGGCTATCATGCCGGGCGGTTTAAAGAAACAAACAACTTCTCCTGCGGATAGATTAAAAATTGCGGTCATCGGTACCGGATTCAGGGGTATGGGGCATGTGGACCTTTTATTACGCAGAGATGATTGTGATGTGACGGCTATCTGCGACATAGATGAACGCATGTACAATCGCTGTCTTAAACAGTTTGAAGAGCATAATAAACCCTTGCCTAGTCTGTACACGGGTTCGCCATATGCATATCGGGATTTATTGGCCAAAGAAGATATTGATGCCGTCATTATAGCTACACCATGGGAGTGGCATACTGTTATGTCCACTGATGCTATGAAAGCGGGTAGATATGTAGGTGTTGAGGTTGCAGGAGCGTTTTCTCTGGACGAGTGCTGGGATCTGGTAAATACAAGTGAGACTACAGGCCAACAGCTATTCTTTCTCGAAAATGTGTGTTACCGAAGAGATGTAATGGCTGTACTCAATATGGTACGCGAAGGATTATTCGGTGAACTAGTTCATCTCGAAGGTGGCTATCAGCATGATCTGAGAGGCGTTAAATTTAATGATGGTATAACCGCATATAATTCCGGTGTTGAGTACGGCGAGAAAGGCTTCAGTGAGGCTGCCTGGCGAACGACTCATTCTGTGCATCGCAATGGTGACTTATATCCGACACACGGTATTGGGCCCGTGGCCAATTATATTGATATAAATCGAGGCAATAGATTTGTCTATCTGACAGCTATGTCAAGCAAAGCGCTAGGTCTTGCCGATTACGTGAGGAATCACCCAAAAGGAGGGCCTGATCACCCCAATGCAAAGATCAATTATAAACTAGGGGATAAAGTTACTACGATGATCAAGTGCAACAATGGCGAGACCATTGTATTGCACCATGACACCAATCTTCCACGACCTTACTCTTTGGGTTTTCGGGTTCAAGGAACGAAAGGTATCTGGATGGATGTAAACAAATCATTGATGATAGAGGGCTTGACAGCCGCACATGAATGGACGCCTGCGAAAGAGTGGCTAGATAAATACGATCATCCATTGTGGAAAAAATATGCACCAAAAGCCGAGGGTGCCGGGCATGGAGGCATGGATTGGTTCTTGATTAACTCCTTTATCGAACACGCGAAGCGCAATCTCCGTCCTCCTATTGATGTGTATGACGCCGCTACATGGCTCGCCATAACCCCTATGTCAGAACAATCAATCGCTCATGGAGGTAGCCCAGTACATTTTCCTGATTTTACTCGAGGTCGATGGATGTCAAGACCTGCGGACTTCGCCATTGATGATAATTTTTAAACTTTAAATTTATCTTACATAACAAAAAAAGAAATATGAAAAAACTAACCACTATTGTAATGATATGCGCTTATGTCTTTGCAATTCAAGCTCAGCATCCGATCGTAGCTAAACTTGAATCAATTGCTATTGTAGAGCAAAAAGTCATGATGCCCATGCGCGATGGCGTTCGACTAGCCACAGATATTTATCGACCTAAAACATCCGCAAAAGTTCCGATTATATTCTCTCGAACACCTTATAACTTCAACAGCTGGGGCGATGGAGAATTCAAGCAGCGAACTATGGAGAGTGCTTATGATGCCGTCTCGAGAGGCTACGCATATGTAATTCAAAACGAAAGAGGAAGATTTTACAGTGAAGGAGATTGGGACATATTAGGTACCCCTCTTACAGATGGATATGATGCCATGACATGGATGGCCAATCAATCTTGGTCTAATGGCAAAATCGGCACGATAGGGTGTAGCTCCACCGCCGAATGGCAAATGGCAGTAGCTTCTCTAAATCATCCGGCTCATGCTGCAATGGTGCCTCAAGGCTATGGCGCAGGCGTCGGTCGAATCGACAAGTATATGGAACAAGGTAATTGGTATCGAGGAGGTGCGCAGCAAATGCTTTTTACCGCCTGGCTTTATTCCGTTCAGAATGATCAAGTCAGACCGCGTTTTCCTGATGGAACTTCATCAGAAACCTTGAGGCGTATGTCGCGAATCTTTGACCTTGCACCGGAACATCCTCCTGTCGACTGGTCAATGGGATTACAACACCTTCCTGTCATGGATATTATAAAAAATCAAAACGGTACCATAGGCATATACGAAGATATGATCAGACGCAAGCCCAATGATCCAGCATGGTACTCAGGGGGCTTATACCATGACAATATGTCCTTCGGTGTTCCGTCATTTTGGTTTGTGTCATGGTATGATGTTGCTGCCAGCCCAAACCTAGCGCTCTTTAATCATGTCAGGGAAAATGGAGATCCTAAAGTACGCGATCATCAATATCTCGTCATCGCCCCTACCCTACATTGCGCATTTAAGCGTGCCACAGAGAACACTATTGTAGGAGAGCGAAGCGTCGGTGACGCTCGGCTAAATTACGACGAGCTGACCTATGCATGGTTTGATTATTGGTTAAAAGGAGAGACTAGTAGCACTTACCGAGACATGCCGATAGTTAAATATTATACTATGGGCGCCAATAAGTGGCAGACGGCCTCCAGCTGGCCCCCTACAGATGTTATCAATCAACCATTTTATCTTCAGAGTGGTGGCAATGCAAATAGCTTATATGGTGACGGTAAATTAAGCCCTCAGCTTACCACTACAGACCAACATGACAGTTTCAGCTATAACCCGCACAACCCCGTCATGTCGCACGGTGGCAATGTCTGCTGCACAGGCAATGCTATCAAAGGAGGCGCTCTAGATCAACAACAGATGGAGACACGTAATGACATCCTGGTCTATACCTCTGATCCACTCGAAGAAGGACTCGAACTAAGCGGTTTTATTCATTCAACTCTCTTTGTCTCTTCTGATGCAAAAGACACAGACTTCACCATCAAGTTGATAGATGTGTATCCCGATGGAAGAGCATTTAATCTGGACGAGACCATACAGCGGGCGAGATATCGTGAAGGCTATGACAAAGAAGTATTTATGAATCAAGGAGAGGTCTATAAATTAGAATTAACGCCCATGAGTACCAGCAACTACTTCGCTAAGGGGCATCGTATCAGAGTAGAAATCAGCAGTAGCAACTTTCCGAGATTTGAAAGAAATTTAAACACCGGTGGCAATAACTATGACGAATCTGTAGGCGTGACCGCCAATAACAACATTCACCATGGCGCTAGTTATCCATCCCAGCTTATCCTGCCGATACGAACAATGAAAAATTAATTACAAGATCAAGATTCACATGAATATCTCGTATCTCTTCAGATGTGTACATTCAGATAAAAAGCCTGAAGTACTGTTGACTTAATAAAGCGATTAAGCAAAAGATGAAATTATAATATATCCACCCCTATTCTCTGAGTCATCAATATTGAACTGAGTGAAGATATTGCGTAAGTAAATCTTGCGAATGGCTTATGTATAAATTGTTGTCTAATATCCGTCAAACAGACACCATGGCAACAGCTCATTACGTATGTTAGTTATATCTGCTGCTACTAACACCTTCTGCACGCATAAAAAAGGCCTTCAGATCTTACTAGTGACCATTGACTCGCTGACCTGATAGCCAATAGTTCTATCGTCCTATTTTCTCAGCAAGTATCACTTGAAGAATGATCTCGTCATCAACTGTCTAAAATAGAACAAGGGCAGACAAATGGAAAATTATATTCAGTGGTTAAAATTCATCATGGATGAAAAAATACTCAACACGAATGAAATAAAATGACCCGAGCAATCATCATACAATTAATCACTCGGGTCACTCACATCTTTCTTGCGTATAGCCTGTGTTTCAAAAACCAGTACTGACGATCTCGGAAGAAAACGCTTATTCCCCTGAAGAATGCTGAATTTTCTGCGAGTCAAGACGCTTAACTATTTCGTCAAGCTGTGTTCTCAACTGTACGATTTCTGCTTGATTGTTTTTAGATAGAGATAATTCGTCTTGTAATCCGGCAATAGTAGTCTGTAGTTTCTCAATGATGACTTGTTGCTCCTTGATGGCCTGGATAGCAATCACTCCAAATAAAGAATAGGACACAGTTCTTACAGCGTTTTCATCTTCTTGATTCACTAACTCCGGGAATATCTTTTCAACATCCTGAGCAATCACTCCCAAATGCTTAGGTTCATTTTCCTTACTATGATGAAATTTATAATAAGCCGGTTTTAACATTATTGCCCTTCTTAAGAAGCTACCGCTCTTTTGTTGATCTAGGTACTCCACCGAGTGCTTGAGACGTGCGTCTGAAACAGAACTGTAATTACCAGTAGCACTACTAAAATTACCCCTTGCTGCAAGATTATTTGCTTCGTTGTTAGAGCTATACCTCAAAAAAAGAACATTAGACCCTATGTCAAAATTCCATAGATCATTACCGTCCCCGTCATTTTCAAGTACTAAGCCTGGTACAACTGAGACTCCATTGGCAGTGCCTCCTTTCTTTTGCTGCTTGATATGAAAGTCAGCCCGTGGGAAAAAAAACTGACCTCTATTAACGCCTATTGCATAGTTATTACCCATATAAATGCCTATAGAATCTCTAAATCGCATACTCATTCCGCCTATTCCTAAAATTGACGCCCAATTGAGACTGAAAATTGAATTATCATCACCATCAACCATATCCAGACCTGATACACCACCAGCAACTAGATTTCCCGTTCCTTTAGCAATCAGAGTACTAGCTCTAGCCTTTCCATTAACAACGAGTTTTTCATCAGGATTCGTCACACCTATTCCTATATTCCCATTAGAAAGAATACGCATGCGCTCAACTAGTCCGTCATTTGCCCCAATCGTTGGTTTAGTCTTAAATAAGAGATGACCTTGAGATTGGCCTCCTGTGCGCAAATGGGTTATAGCAGCACCTGGGGTACCACTCAATTGACTAGAAGACACTTTAAAGGCTATACCTGTCTCTGCGCCATTCGCATTAATTGCTCTACCTACAGTCAAGGGATATCCTCTTAATCTCGCTGTTGAAATCGAGCTACTATCGCTCACCACACTCATATGCGCTTGTGCAGAGACAAAATCGGGAATAAGCAAGCATAGCATGAAGACAAAAACGGTGAAGGTCAATGCAGATAAAGTAGTCTGAAATAAAGTTTTAAAATTTTTCATTATGTAAAGAATTATTGGTTAATAAACATGTAAAATCACACGATAGCTATCTGAATCACACGAGCCTCGATGGCTTTCCTTATCAGACCGGCTGTATTACGTGCTTCCAGCTTGAGCATAGCATTCTTCTTGTGTGTATTGACAGTCTCATATGAAATATATAAATGTGAGGCTATTTCTTTTGTGGTGAGTTCCTGCGATAAAAGATCAATAATCTCTTGTTCTCGCTTAGTGATTCTCATAATATACTGTTATTGATTGATGAATTGAATATTTGTATAGGGCAAATATATAAAGCAATTATATTTAAATCATAGTCAATGGGTAGCAAAATCTAGGACTGAATGAACAAAATCTAGGACTAGGAATGCATTTTCGCTAGAATGAAGGAGAAATAGCGTGAAAACATGATTCGTCGCCATTCATCATTATGTCAGTTTATGAATCATTAGTCTTAGCTCTTGACGCTTAAGGATAAATAATCAAATAAACGAAGAGCCATAAAAATGCACGCATCCTTTAACTAGAAGCTACCCTTCAGACAGACAGATAAAGCTTATTTGAAAAATAATGGCTGAAGCTTCTTGTAGAAGATAAAAATATGTTAACTATATGCCTGAATAACCATTGAGGGTGAAGTATAGTACGTCTTTATATAGAAGATTCCTTCTTATAGCTGTGGTAACATCTGTACACATGAATGTATATGGTCAAGAAAACTGCTTTAATGGGATAGATGATGACGGGGATGGTCTTATTGACTTAAACGACCCCGATTGTCAATGTTCGGAGAAAAAGGTGATTTCATTGATTCCCAATCCCTCCTTCGAAGATATGGTCTGCTGCCCGAGCAATCGTGCCCAAATGGAATGCGCAGAAACATGGATTCAGGCATCAGAGGCAACCACAGATTATATACACACTTGCGGATGGAGAGGTTGGCCGGATTATCCTCCACCCATGCCTTTCCCTGATGGTGAAGGCATAGTAGGTTTCAGAGATGGACTCAGTCGTGGGCCGAATAATCCGGATGGCAATCCCAACTTTAAAGAATACGCAGGCGCCTGTCTTACCGGGCCACTGAGATCTGGGGTGACATATCGTTTTGAATTTTGGATAGGTTTCGCCAGTCAAGAATATTCACCACCCATAGATGTCACTATTTTTGGTGCCTCTGAATGCAATGCGCTTCCTTTCGGTCTGGGAAACAATCGCTTTGGTTGCCCTTCCAATGATAGAAGATGGGAAAAACTGGGATCCGCATATGTTTCCGGAGTAAATCAATGGATAAAAACCTCCATAACTACCCGCCCGATTACGGATTATTATGCTATTGCTATTGGTCCGAGCTGTACTGAGCACACAAGAGATATTAATCCTTATTACTTTTTTGACAACTTGGTATTGGCGACATTGGATGATTTTGAATACAAAATTAGACCTGACGCACACCCTTGTGACAAGGATTTTTCATTGAGTGTACCGCATCGTGGTGGACATACTTATCAATGGTATAAAGACGGCATAGCGATTGTAGGTGCTACAGACTATACACTCACTCGTGTTACAGAAGAAGGAGAATATGTAGTAAGGATCGAAGCAGATGGCAATTGTGAACTTCTACCCGTATATAAACATCTCGTACCCACATTCTCACACGAAGTAAGCGAAACCATTTGCGAAGGTGAGTTCTTTACACTCAAGCGCACACCCTTATTCGAAAATGGTCAATACATCGAGACATTTGCAGATATCAATGGGTGCGATAGTACAGTCATATTATCATTGTCCGTCCAAACTGATCAACCCATTCCTGTGATACAAAAGATACTCCAAGGCTCTAATCTGCGCTTAGGGTCATTTAACTACGAACATGAAGGCAGGTACACGGTGAGACTGCGCAGTTCCATTGGATGCGATAGCATCCTAGACCTGTCACTTAGTCACTATAAAATCTATTTCCCCAATGCTTTCTCACCTAATGGTGACGGTATTAATGATCGCTTCGAGATCAGCTTAGCTGAGGAGGGTGTCGAGATTCAAGAATTGATTGTTTACAACACTTGGGGCCAGCCGCTTTTCCATGTGGATAATCGGTTTGAAGGCTTTTCGAATGGATGGGACGGCCGATTAGCGAACGGTGCTCAAGCACTTCCCGGCACTTATGTATACAAAGCAACATTAATAGATCCGGAAAATAATATCCTTCATAAGGTCGGTTCACTTTTACTCTTTAATTAATAAAATAAAAATGTGCACCGTGTTCATAGGGTAATGACACGATGCACGATGCTAGGTTGATGTTGTCAGATGCAGTTAATGAGTATCGCAGGAATATATCAAAGGTATGTCGACTATGCACCCTGAGCCACATTGTGGCCTCTAAAAAGCTAGGACTTAATGAACAAAATATAGGACTAGGATTGCATTTCCCATGTTTTATCCGGGAAATATGATGAATTATTAGTTCTTGTGGTGTATTAACGTAGGCATATGCGGTTTATATATGCTACCGACACCCCAAAAAAAAAGATGCCCAACAATGCAAATGATCGCATCGATCTTGAACTTTGTTGACATAGTCAAACACATTGACAGATAAGTCAACCGCTATCATTTTGTTAAAACTCAGGTTTCTGTTGTTCGATAACTAAGTGATTGTTTAGCAATACCAATAATAATTTATCAATGTGACTGAAGCTATCGTTTACATAGCTTGTGCCTCCATCCATTCCATGATGGACACTTCCCATACATTGATCGTAACGGGAGTTCCATCCATATCTATTGGAGCAGTGTTAGGATGGCTGTAAATCCAGGAAAAATGGCTATTGCATCTCAAATTTTAGCCGCCAAAAAAGCCGGACATTTCCGTCTTGACAAAACAAGACAATAAGAAGAGCACTGCTGAAACACTGAAGTCTACTATTTCTTGAGACAGGATTAATATTGACTGATGAGCTACCATATCTCTTAACAACACTTTGTACTGGTTGCCTCTATTTATTCTCTACGAATAACGAGAATAAATAATCATGGCGAGCCCAATAAAAAACATCAAAAACATGATATGAATCAATCTGTTTGTCCCTGCGGGTGCCCGCTCAAACTCTTTCCATATATAAACACCCCAGAAGGTCGCAACCATGATGGCTCCTTGACCCAATCCATAAGAAATCGCGTATCCGGCTACACCGGAAGAAATAAAACTGAAAGCAGTACCCATAGCCCATATTATACCACCCAATATTCCGATAAGATGCAATCTCAACGTTCCTGATCCAAAATAAGCATGATAACTCGTCTTCTCCCCCGACAAAGGACGATACATCAAATAACTATTAAAAAGAAGATTTGACACTAGAATGCCGACGGCAAATACGACTACGGCTGTATATGGAGTGAACTTACCAATCGTCGGGCTAATAAAATCATCAGACATTGAGGCTGCAACAAACCGATAAAAAAAGCCCATCAACACACCGCCTAAAAATGCAAAGATTATCCCTCCTCCCGACTTTGTCTCTTTTACAGTGGGAAGTCGTCTGTAGGCTAAGGCGTTTAATATGATGGCTATCACGATAAATAAAACTCCGCTGAATAAAATTACCGGATTTCCGATAGGCGAATTAATGTAATTTACTAACACACCCAAAACCATCGCAATACCAATTCCAATCGGAAATGCAACTGCCATACCAGCTATCTCTATAGCCATCACAATGAGTAAATTAGCCAGATTAAATATCACCCCTCCTACAAAAGCGGAAATAAAACTTAATCGATCACCTTGCGCTATATCCTCAAGAAATGGCCTACCCATATCGCCTAAACTCCCCATGGTCATTGCCATCAACAAAAATAGAAAAAAAAGACCTATGACATAGTCCCAATAAAAAAGTTGAAAAAGCCATTTGCCTCCGGCTAATTTTTGGGTATTCGCCCATGAGCCCCAGCACAACATGGTGATTAAACACATGGTTACAGCAAGAGCGTAAGATTCAACAATAAACATGGTAAAAGTCTTTTCTGCCGAAAAATAGTAATTTCTTTTACAAAATTACCTGCGTAATCACATGTGAAGTAGCTGGCCAAACTTGGCATTAATTGCTAAAGCTATGACTTCGATAAAAGCTAAATAGTTCATCCGGCTTACTAAGCTATCTTTGCGCATTATATTGACTGATAAATTTAAATAACACATCGATATACTTAGACCAGATGTCAGCATATCACAGAGTCGCAGGTACTGCCATCTCCCGTTGAGACTATGATTAAAAATAAAAAAATCCATAGACCTTTAGTAGAAGGGATTCACTTTGCCTTAGCAGAGACCTTCATTATTAGACGCAAATCCGATAAAGTCCTCTCACAGCTATTCAAGACCAATAAAAAATGGGGATCTAGGGACAGAGGGTTTATCGCTGAAAATACTTACGATATTGTAAGATGGTGGCGTAGAATAGCCGATGCTTTAAACATTGATTATACCAACATTAACTCAGCTGATATTTGGTTATTTATCAAGGGATGGTTGTATCGTCAAAAGTATGACCTACCAGATTATCATGAGTGGAGAGGTCTCGATCCCGAAGCATTCGAGAAAAACTATAGAGAATTGAACTGCACTAGAGCTCAACGTCATAGTATTCCTGAATGGATGGATATATTGGGTGTCAGAGAACTTGGCGAAGCCCAATGGGAAGAAGAACTTAGTGCGATTAATACTCAAGCTCCGGTATTTCTGAGACCAAATCACTTCAAAAGCAATCTACTAGAACTTAAAAAATTGCTGAATGATCAAGGTGTGCAAACGACTACAGTCCCTGATTCTCCCAATGCTTTAAAACTGGTTGAAAGACAGAATGTATTCAGCACACTTGCTTTTAAAGAGGGAAGATTTGAAGTGCAAGACCCGGGCTCTCAATGGATTGTGGATCTTCTCGATATCAGACCCGACATGCGCGTGATAGACGCCTGTGCAGGCGCAGGTGGTAAATCGCTCTATATTTCGAATCTCCTATTAAACAAAGGAACCGTCATTGCGCTAGACATTGAACAATGGAAGCTCGATGAACTTAAACGTCGTGCTAGGCGTAATGGTGCGCACAATATCGAGACGCGATTAATAGCGTCTAAAACTATTAAAAACCTCCGCGAAAGTGCTGACAGGGTGCTACTCGACGTACCATGCACCGGTATGGGTACACTACGCCGCAATCCCGATGCAAAATGGAAACTAAGCGAGGCTTTTCTACAAGAGGTCATCCATACACAAGCCGAAATATTGCAAAAATACAGTACCATGGTAAAGCCCGGAGGTAAGCTAGTGTATGCGACATGTAGCATCCTCCCCTCTGAAAATGAAAACCAAGTCAGACGCTTCATCGCTAGCACGGCCGACTTCACACTTGTCGAAGAAAAAAGAACTAATACGGCTAAAACGGAATTTGATGGTTTCTATATGGCACTCATGACAAAACAACCTTCATAACTCCACTCCATGAATACAAGACCAAGTCTCCCCTACGCCGATAACTTTTGCGCCTTCTTTGTCTTTTAGCTCTCCCTTGTAATCCTGAACATCTGCCATGCCATTCCATGGCTCTATACAAACAAAAGGTGAGGTGTCATTCTTTGACCATATACCTAATTGATCAAAATTCTGCATGAAGAAACGTAGCACTTTCACCCCTCTTCCATTAACTAATGACACAGATTCAGATCGTAAACCGGAAAAAATCAACGCATCCTCATCAAATAAATCATCTTCAATTCTTATCGTTCGCCCATCTTCTGAAACAAGCTTGGTGCGACCCGAAAAAAGTCCATTTTCATGTATGATTCTGCTTAGCAGATGTTCTTGTTTCTCGAATATTAACGAATATTCTGAACGCTTTTCATCAGGATACACGGGGCATTTAAAAGCCGGATGCGCTCCGATACAAAATGGCATTTCACGGGATGAAAGATTGGTAATTTTATACGCAACAGTAAGTCTACTATGCTCCAAATTATAAATAGCATCTAATCTAAAGTCGAAAGGATAATATTGTAGCGTCTCCTCGTCACTTTCTTTTCTAAAAATCGCACATGATTCGCTTTTAAATACCAGATCAAAGCAACGATCGCGTACGATACCATGTTTGAGCATCGGATAAGCTACTCCATCGACATGAATGATGTTATTATTCATTTGGCCGACTACAGGAAACAGAATACAAGAGTGTCTGGCCCAATAAGCAGGGTCTGCTTGCCACATTAATTCTATATTGTCCGACAATCTGATGATAGAGGCTAGTTGCGCTCCTTTATAGTGTACTCTTACAGCTACTTGGTCGTTATTGATACTAACCATGGTCATAAGGGGATATTACCGTGTTTTTTCTTGGGAAGTTTAACGCGTTTAGAGTGGGTGGAGGCGAAGGCTTTTATCAATTTTCTTCGTGTATCCCTTGGATAGATTACCTCATCAATAAATCCACGTTCTGCGGCACTATAAGGATTGGCAAATTTATCAGCGTATTCTTGTTCTTTTTCTTTCAATTTTAAGGTCTGATCTGCAGCAGAACTTATTTCTTTTTTGAAGATAATTTCGCTGGCACCACGTGCACCCATGACAGCTATTTCGGCAGTTGGCCAGGCAAAATTAAAATCTGCTCCGATATGTTTTGAGTTCATTACATCATATGCACCGCCATAAGCCTTGCGTGTAATAAGGGTTATCTTAGGCACAGTAGCCTCACTAAATGCGTAAAGAAGCTTAGCACCATTAGTAATAATGCCATTCCACTCCTGATCTGTACCTGGTAGAAATCCCGGCACATCCACAAAGGTCAATAATGGTATATTGAACGAATCACAAAATCTTACGAACCGAGCGCCTTTTTTGCTACTGTTCACATCTAGCACACCTGCAAGTGACATGGGTTGGTTAGCTACTATACCTATACTCCTGCCACTCAATCGCGCAAATCCCACTATCAGATTGTCTGCATACGCTATATGTATTTCGAAGAAGCTGCTATTATCAACAATAGCATTTATCACTTCCTTCATATCATAAGGCTGAGATGCGCTTTCAGGAATGATCGTGTCGAGCGCAGGTGCATCTTCTGTATTTAATTCAGAAGCCAAGGTGTCCACTTGTGATCTATAGTTTTGTGGAAGATAGCTTAATAAGTGCCTGATTTTCATCAGACAGTCATAATCATTGGCAGCAGTTAAATGCGTTACACCCGACTTAGTAGCATGTGCATTTGCCCCGCCCAAATCTTCCGAGGTGACATCTTCGTTAGTTACAGTCTTGACGACATTGGGGCCTGTGACGAACATATAGCTTGTCTGTTCAACCATAATGGTGAAGTCTGTAATAGCCGGAGAGTAAACTGCACCTCCCGCACATGGCCCCATAATAGCCGAAATCTGGGGCACTACGCCACTTGCCATCACATTGCGATGAAAAATATCAGCATATCCACCCAGACTCCTCACACCCTCTTGAATCCGGGCTCCTCCACTATCATTCAATCCGATGATAGGTGCGCCATTCTTCATAGCCAGATCCATGACCTTACATATCTTTTCCGCATGTGTTTCCGACAAAGACCCACCGAAAACGGTAAAATCCTGAGCGAATACATAAACCAGTCTACCGTCTATAGTGCCGTAGCCTGTTACCACTCCGTCTCCATAGACGATTTGTTTTCCCATACCGAAGTCATGTGTCCTGTGAGTGACTAATGCACCAATCTCTTCAAAACTGCCCTTATCAAGTAACACCATCACGCGCTCGTACGCAGTTAATTTGCCTTGACTATGTTGTCTATCTATCCGGTCTTGACCTCCGCCTGCTCTCGCTTCATTCAGCTTGTCAGCCAATATTTTATTCTTCTCTGCTTTGCTTGTCATAATTCCTATTTTTCAAAGTATTGGATCATTATTTCCAATAGTTGTATCGCTGCCTCTGAAATAACTGTTCCGGGGCCAAAAATCGCAACTACACCAGCCTCAAACAAAAAATCGTAATCCTGAGGCGGTATCACGCCACCTGCCACGACCAAAATATCTTTCCTTCGAAGACTCTTTAATGCAGCAATTGTCTCTGGTATTAATGTCTTATGGCCTGCGGCCAACGAAGAAACCCCCAATATGTGTACATCATTAATTGCTGCCTCTCTTGCTGCCTCATCTGGCATCTGAAACAAGGGCCCAATATCAACATCGAAACCAATATCTGCAAAACTCGTTGCAATCACTTTCGCACCTCTGTCATGTCCATCCTGACCGAGTTTGGCTATCATAATTCGTGGTCTGCGACCGACTTTGGCCGCAAAAGTGTTGGCAAGTTCTCTTGCCCTGACAAAGCTTTCATTTTTTTGAACTTCCTTCATATACACACCTTGAATAAGTTGATGCTTTGCCTGATACCTCCCGAACACTTTTTCCATGGCCGATGATATCTCCCCGAGTGTCGCACGTGCTCTTGCCGCGTCCACAGCCCTGGCAAGAAGATTCTCACCTTTATCTATAGTTGCTTTCGTGATGGCATTCAGCGTATTGATTACATCTTGTTCTATTCTCTCAGCTTTGACGTGGTTTAATTTTTCTATCTGCGATAATCGCACAGCCGTGTTATCTACTTGTCGCACCTCTACACCTGACTCTTCATCTACGGTAAAAGTATTGACGCCCACTATCTTTTCTACTCCTGAGTCAATGCGTGCTTGCTTCAGCGCTGCTGCCTCTTCTATTTTTCTTTTGGGTATGCCGATTTCTATCGCTTTGGACATGCCGCCTACCTCTTCGATCTCTTTAATCAATTCCCAAGCATCAAGGTATATTTGCTGTGTGAGCTGTTCTATAAAGTAAGAACCGGCATAAGGATCAATGCTTGTGGTGATCTTAGATTCCTTTTGAATATAAATCTGCGTATCTCTGGCGATTTTGGCTGAAAAATCAGTTGGCAGTGCCAAAGCTTCATCAAGCGCATTGGTATGCAATGATTGAGTGCCTCCGATCACAGCCGATAAAGCCTCGATGGTGGTGCGGGCTATATTGTTGAATGGGGCTTGAGCAGTTAGTGACCAGCCGGAAGTCTGGCAATGAGTACGTAAGGCCATAGATTTTTCATTTTGGGGATTAAAGGTTTTTACTACTTCTGCCCATACTAATCTAGCAGCACGCATTTTCGCCACTTCTACAAGATGGTTCATGCCGATTCCCCAAAAAAATGATAAGCGCGGAGCAAAATCATCAATCGCTAGTCCGGCTTCTATTCCGGTTCGGAGATATTCAATTCCATCCGCAATAGTGTAAGCCAGCTCCATGTGGGCTGGGGCCCCTGCTTCATGCATGTGATAACCGCTGATGCTGATACTATTAAATCTTGGCATAAACTCGCTGGTATATCGAAATATATCTGCCACGATGCGCATCGATTCAGCAGGTGGGTATATATATGTATTGCGCACCATGAATTCTTTGAGGATGTCATTCTGAATAGTACCGGAAAGAGCATGAACAGGAACACCCGATTCTTCTGCTGCCACAATAAAAAATGCCAAGATAGGTATCACCGCTCCATTCATCGTCATGGAGACAGACATCTGATCAAGCGGAATACCGTCGAAAAGTTCTTTCATATCTTCGACCGTATCAATCGCTACTCCAGCCATACCTACATCACCGATGACGCGTGGATGATCACTGTCATAACCTCGATGAGTAGGCAGGTCAAACGCAACAGATAAGCCTTTCTGCCCCTGAGCAAGATTCGATCTGTAAAATCGGTTGCTCTCCACAGCGGTGCTAAATCCCGCATATTGTCTTATCGTCCATGGCCTTCCCAAATACATAGAGGCATAAGGACCACCGAGATAGGGCGCAATACCTGATACAAAACCTGTATGATCAAGCCGACTAACAGATATTGGTCGATCAGACCATCTATGCAATCTTATAGGGATATTTTTATAGTCAGCGCCCATTATTCTTACCAGTTGGTTTTAGAAGTATCAGGAATTCTTAGCTTTTGTCGTTGCTCCAGATAATGGATTAAAGCTATCTTAGCAGCAATCTGCTCTTCTATTGTGCACGCCGTAGGTGCAGAATTACGAAAATATTTTGCAACAAAATGTGTATCAATTTCTCCGGCTATAAAGGCTGGATGATTCATGACGAACGCTCCAAAAGAAAGCGTGTTCTTTACGCCTTTGATATTAAAGTCTTTTATAGCTCCGCGCATTTTAGAAATAGCAGCCTTTCGATTTTCGGCATGTACGACCAGCTTGGCAATCATGGGGTCATAAAATATTGGGATTTCCATACCGGAAACATAGCCATCGTCTACACGTATACCATCACCTACAGGGGAAGTATATTCTAATAATTTTCCTGACGCTGGCATGAAATTATCTTCAGGATCTTCTGCATATACCCTCAACTCGATAGCATGACCATTGATATGCAGCTCTTCTTGGCGGATGGTCAATGGTTCACCTTGTGCCACACGAATCTGCCATTCTACAAGATCCACACCTGTAATCATCTCTGTGACCGGATGCTCTACTTGGATACGGGTATTCATTTCTAGAAAATAAAAATTCTTGTTTTCATCCATCAAGAACTCAACCGTTCCTGCTCCGGTATATTCACAAGACTTTGCTACATTTATTGCTGCCTGACCTATACGGCTTCGGAGCTCAACGTCGAGAATAGCACTGGGTGCTTCTTCTACAACTTTCTGATAGCGTCGCTGTATAGAACATTCTCTTTCAAACAAGTGTATGACATGTCCGTAGTTATCCGCCATAATCTGCACCTCTATATGACGCGGACTCGATACATATTTCTCAATAAATACCGCACCATCACCAAATGACGAGGTAGCTTCACTGACCGCTCTTTCCATCTGCTCAAAAAACGCATTACGACTCTCTACGACTCGCATCCCTTTTCCTCCTCCACCAGCTGACGCCTTGATCAAAACCGGAAATCCGATTTCCTCTGCTACTTTAAGTGCCTCCTGCGGATCTCCCATTGCTTCGGCGGTTCCGGGCACCATCGGCACTCGATAGGCAGCAACAGCAGCCTTGGCGCCTAGTTTGCTACCCATTACACGCATGGCCTCCGGGCTAGGGCCGATAAGCGTAATGCCCGCAAGATGAAGTGCCTCGGCAAACACTACATTTTCACTAAGAAAACCATAACCCGGATGAACAGCATCTGCTCCTGTCAGCCGACATGCAGCAATTATCTTATCTATATCCAAATATGACTTAGCCGGAGGAGCTTCACCTATGTGGACTGCCTGATCAGCATAGAGCACAAAAGGCGCCGATCGATCTACATCAGAATAAACCGCTACTGTGGCTATACCCATCCGCCGACAAGTACGCATTATACGTAAGGCTATTTCGCCCCGATTAGCAATTAGAACTTTTTGTATCATCTCTCTCTAAGGCTTAAAAAGCGTGTCCATATAGCATTAGCCATCGATAAAGCCAGATTATCAACCCGGTAAGCACCACTCAATGGGTCTTTGGTTTCATTTACATGCGTCTCCATTTCTAAAATATTCTGAATGTTGGCAGCTATCCTTCTATTCTCTTTGCTATCATCCTGTATCGGAAGCGT
Source organism: uncultured Saprospiraceae bacterium (assembly GCA_964396595.1). Lineage (GTDB taxonomy): Bacteria > Bacteroidota > Bacteroidia > Chitinophagales > Saprospiraceae > CAYNFR01. Next base: position 40,072 of record CAYNFR010000003.1, read on the forward strand.
ATAGCTGTCTAGCTGTGCTAGGTTTGCCCCTAAACCGATCGATGTATTAGCAATCATCTGTGTATATTCATCTTCGGACAGTGCTCCATCAGCCACATACCCATGCATAACCAATCTTGTTCTACTAAAATCATTGGCCTGCAGCACCATATGAATCACAGACCGCAATGCCTTGACCGCAGCGATATTTCCTATAAAATCATTGGTAAAACCTAGTCTACAGAATAGAAGACGTAATTCATCTTTATAATCCCTCTTATCTATTAAATCGGCTAGTCTATTCAATATCTCCGCACCATTCTCCACAATTCGACTATCCAAGGAAATTTCACTGTACACAAGATCCTGATATACGTCAAAATGCCTCGTCTCTTTCTGAGATTGTAATGAACGAAAATGAGTTGTAAAACATAAAATATCAAGCGTATTACTAATTCCGTTGATAGCAATAAACTCATTCAAAGACTTGCGCAAATCCTCCTGTTTTACATATGTATAAACATGAATCGTAACTAACTCAAGATATACCCCCACAAATAAATCATTCCATTTGATATCACCATTGTAAATATGTAATTCTACACCTCCTGCACCATTCATTAGTTCTTGAAGGATACATTTATTAGCGTCGTCAATATTGTGTACTTCTATTCTTGGTAAATATCTTGTTGAGGGTGATACTTCATTTAACTCTATGAAATGGTCATCTGATAAGGCGTGATCTTGATGAACAAAAGGGGTGCTAACAACTTGGTCAAAAGTGGTACGGTGATAAACTGAAAGATTTTCATTTTTTAATTCTTTTTCGATCAGTGCTAACCATTCTCTTTCTGTAGGTTTACGAAATATATGACCTTCTAATATTTTCATAACACATCAAACTTAACAAGTACTTGCCCTTTATCAACCGCCTGCCCGTTAGTTACTTCTACAGAGAGAATGCTCATAGATCCAGGAGATTTAATGACATTCTCCATCTTCATCGCCTCAAGAATAATCAAAGGATCACCCTCTTGAACCAAGTCACCAGACTTTACCTTAATTTCTAGTACCATACCAGGCATGGGGGCTTTTACATCATCATTGATTCGCGTTTCAGCCTGATTAAAGCCAAGCTCATCTATAAGTCTGTCATACTGATCTTGAATTTCAAATTTATATCTTCGATCATTTATGATTACAATTGCGAACTTATCTTGCAAAAGGCTTTCTACGCTTACTTCGTATGATTTATTATCTTGTACCACATGATAAAGGCCATCGGACAATTTAATCATATCCAATTGAGCAAGTTCTTCTTGATCGAATGATAATTTAAAATGTTCAGAAACTACAGATGGCAAACTTTTCACAACAATTAATTTTGGGCGATAATAATATATTGATAATCCAGACTTACATCATCAGTTATAATTTTATTAAATCCGGCTTCTTCCAATAGATCTTCTAGCAGCCATATATCTGTTCTATACTCACGAGGAGGTGCGATATCTTCAGGTATTCTTTTTAACTTAAAATCAACCAGGATAACACGCCCTCCTGGTTTAATCCTTTCTTGGAGCAGACGAAGATAAGCTAGCTTGTTTTCAATAAAACTGATGGTATTAACCATGATAACATCATCTACTTCATCCTTCTTGATACCGGGGTCCATAGGTCGAGATAACCTTGTTTCAATCCGATCACTGACATCCTTTAGAAGATTCAGTTTCAATTCGTCTATCAGATCCAGCATCTGTTCATCAATATCGATAGCGACAACCTTTTGTGCTCGTAAGGCAAGTCTGAAAGTAAAATACCCTGTTCCTGCTCCTATGTCTGCCACCACCCTGTTGCTGAGATCGCCCAATCTATCCAATAATTGATTAGGCCTCTGCCAGACCATACGCTCCACCTCTGAATCATTCAAAACCGGAAGTTGATTGAGCAAGTCTGTCTGCTCGGTCGCTTCAAGTTCGTTGTATTTGCGGTGGCTTTCAGTTGTTTCACATGCGCCCCATAAGAGTGACACACTAAGAACTACTAATAACTGTTTTATGCTGCCCATAGCCTAAAATTACAAACGGTCTATGACATCTAACAACTTAGAGATGATTTCTTCATATTTAATTCTCACTGCTCTATTGGAGGTGCTGTGTCCATTGGTCATTAAAGTTATATAGTACTTCTTCCCTTTGGCAGACTCTACTATCCCTGCATAGCTTTGAACAGCTTCCATAGAGCCTGATTTTAGCCAGCATCTATTGCGTCCGGACTCTTTTGTCATGAAGTAAGTGCTTTTGCTGACAGAAGGAATAATTTGTTTCCATTGATCAGCATCTACATTTGCGAGGCTGCTGTGAATAAAAGCGGTCAGTCCACTAGCCGTCAATCTATTACGTGTGCTCAGCCCACTGCCATCATGTTGAGATAGAGCCGCTGACGGCAGCTTCTTAGATTTCCAAAGGGAGTCAATTACTTTTACGCCAGCATCAAAACTTCTGGCATGGGCACTGCCTACAGGAACCATCGCCTTTAACATGGCGTCGCAATAGAGGTTATTACTTACTTCATTAGCATAATTTATCAACTTAATCAGAGGCTGGGAATAATGCCTGTAAAGCAGCTCTGCTTCTGCTATTGGATATTGATCGACCCATTCAGACTCCGTGCGTGGCCAATTTAATCGCTCAGAAAGAAAGTTGGTAAAATGTTCTGACGGATGAGGTATTGCGCCCCTTATTTTGAAAGGTGACGATCCCGCAGGAATAGTGCCGGTAACGGTGAGTCTACGACTATCCGGAGCACCATAAAAATACGCATTGTCACCACTGCCCTTTTCCCCGATAGTTACCAAGCTTTCAACGCCAATCGGTGCATACTGACCCAATTCTTTGATTCGCGCGCGAGCGCCTACTAGCTCACTTCTTTCAAATACAAGGTCAAAGTAATTTTCATGAAAGTTAAACGGATAGGTCCCAGCGGCATAATAATTCGTAAGATCATCCCACGGCCAGGACGGATGAACATTCACCGAATTAAAAAACTTTCTTAGAAACAGAACTTTCCCGGTGATACATGTTATTCCTCTGGTCTTAAGTAAATTTCCAATAATACCTACAAGGCTATCAGCATGGATGGCGGACGGGTCGCGAGAAGAGCCCAGGCTAGGATCTCCAGAAGCATCGATAATTAAATCACCATAAAGGACACCGCTTGCAATCTCTCCTTTAATATAGAAGTCCGTTTTAAATCGATAATCACCACCCAATATTTCATATGCCGATATAGTGCTTACAAGTTTCATCACACTCGCCGGGATAAATCGTTTATTAGATTCGTGAGATATCAGCTCAATACCCGACTCATCACGCACACTGATGCTAAAGAATGATTCATTTAAGGGTGACTCTGCCGATTTAGTGTTGATATACTTCTTCAGTTCATCAATGCCATATTGGGCGAAGCCCAAATTAAAAACACTTAAAGAGAGTCCTGCTAAGCAAATAATTCTAAGCCTCGTCACCATCATAAGCTATGTTAAAAAGTGCATCACCAATACTTACCACAGAAGCATTATTATGTCCGATTATATAACCCCCACGTCTTGCCTTGACTTGCCTTGTCCTATCGCCATATGGCGAAACTATCTGACCTATAACATCTCCCTTTTCTACCTTATGACCGGATGGTACAGACCATAAAAACAAGCCTGAATCACTAGCTCTAACCCAACCTGTACTAACTACATGAATACTATTTATATCGCTGGATTTACTTGATGGAACTAAGCCCAAGTGATGTAGTACTCGCTCAATGCCATTATATGCACTATCAATACAAAACTGATTAAACCTAATGGCCTCTCCTCCCTCGTATACCAACACAGAAATACCCATACCATTGGCTACTTTTCTGAATGAATCAGGAATATAACTCTTCTGTATAATAAACTTTGCCCTGAAGACCTGAGCAAGCTCAAGCGCGGCAGTATCTTTTTTACTATATCTTATCTGTGGATAATTATATCGCGACGCACCTCCTGTATGTAAATCAATCGCATAATCTACATGCGGCAATATTTCGTGCGTAAGGGTAAATGCAACCCGAGAGGCCAACGAGCCGGTTTTCAATCCGGGGAAACTTCTGTTTACATCTTTGCCATCAGGCACATCTCGGCTAAAATTGATAAATCCAAAAACATTTAACAGCGGAATGACGATCACCATACCTTTCTTGACATTCGAAAGTAGCTCATCGGCGAGTACTCTTCTTAATACTTCTATCCCATTGATTTCATCTCCATGAATACCCGCGAGCAACAATACTCTGGGACCGTCTTCCACACCACGGTATATCACGGCATTTATCTTCATTATGTTACCCGATGGTAATTTGCCTACCTGAAGAGTTATAAGTTCTTTCGTACCCGGAGCGATATCAACTCCGCCTATCCGCAATGTCTCATTTTTCTTTTCGCTCATGCACCCGTTGTTCGATCATTTCAAATATACATGCTGATATGTCAACATGCGTCGTAGTTTCAATACCCTCTAGCCCTGGAGAAGCATTGACCTCCAATATTTTGGGTCCTCCGTGTGACCTTAACATATCTACTCCTGCCACTTCCAGTCCCAATATTTCTACAGCTTTGAGGGCTATTTTTCGCTCTTGTTCTGTTATTTCTATTTTCTGCGCCTGTCCTCCCCTATGTAAGTTAGATCTAAATTCTCCTTCTGCTGCTTGACGGATCATCGTGGCTACCACCTCATTATTAACGACGAAAATACGTATGTCAGATCCACGAGATTCCGCTATAAATTCTTGCACAAGGCTTTTCTGTTGCAAGAGGTGAAAAGTCTCCATCATCGTCTTGAGCACCTCGTGTGTATCAGCCTTGATCACTCCCAGTCCATGCGTTCCGCTGAGAATTTTTATAATCTTAGGATAATCATTGATTTTGCCGGCCATAATATCCAGAGCAGCAAGATTATTTACGACTACCGATCGTGGGACGGGAAGATTATGTTTAATCAGAATCTGTAGGCAACTCAACTTATCTCTTGCCCGCAATAATGCATCAGCTGTCAGGGTAGAATACACACCCATCGCCTCAAACTGACGGATAACAGCTGCTCCGGACATGGTCGCTGCGCTCCCAATGCGAGGTATGACCGCATCATAATAGGCTATAGGTTCTCCGTATAAGAAGACATTTGTCTTATACCCATCGAGATAAAAATCAAAATGTGTATAATCCACTATTCTAACGAAATGTCCGCGTTTACGACCGGCATCGTACAAACTCCTGGTGCTATACAATTCGGGATTGCGGGACAGAATTAAAACTCGACACCCTTTCATATAAATGATTGTACAAAGCGATTTGTGAAGCAATATCGGATAAGTTTTTGACCTAGGAGATTAGTTATGCTTAATAATGCTATTTTTCCACCCGCAGAACTAATCGCAATATGAATGATAAAAAAGTAATTAACGCATGGGCTATTTTTGACTGGGCCAATAGTGCCTATGCGCTAGTCATTGCAACAGCTATTTTCCCTATATACTTCATCGCCGTATCGCCTGATGTGATAAATGTCTTCGGTACAGAAATTTCTGATTCATCACTTTATTCCTTTTCAATAAGTCTGGCTTATTTGTTGATTGCATTGATTGCGCCTATCCTCGGAGGGATTGCTGATGCGGGCAGTAAGCGAAAGTTTTTCATGAGAGCATTTACCTTAATAGGTAGCGTGGCATGTGCGACATTATTCTTGTTTAGTGATGCAAGTATGGTATGGCTGGGCACGGCGGCTTTTATAATAGCGACTGTTGGTTTTGCCGGAAGTTTAATATTCTATGACGCCTTCCTTCCGGATATTGCCAGTTCTGATATGTACGATCAAGTAAGTGCAAAGGGTTATGCCTTTGGGTATATAGGGAGTGTGCTCCTGTTGATATTTATCTTGTATATGAGCCAAAGTCCTGAAGTTTTCGGTTTTCAATCAGAGAGCGATCTTCCATATAGGTTGGGATTTTTACTGGTCGGTGTGTGGTGGTATGGCTTCGCGCAATATTCATTCAAGCATCTCCCCAAGGACAAAGAAGAACGGCTCAAGCGCGGTTTAATCAGATCGGGCTATCGAGAAGTGAAGAAAGTATGGGCTGAAATTCAGTCTAAAAAGGATGTTAAATGGTTTCTTATTTCTTTCTTTTTCTATAGTGCTGGTGTTCAGACGGTCATTTATCTTGCTACTATTTTTGCTGAAAAAGAATTACGATTTGAGACGAGTGAGTTGATTATCACTGTACTCATTCTACAGTTAGTTGCTATAGTTGGGGCGTACATTTTCGCCCATTATTCTACTCGGGCAGGAAGTAGCAAGGCGATCATTGTTATGATTCTTATATGGATAGGTATCTGCATCGGGGCGTATTTTGTGCAAACTAAGGCGGTGTTTTTCATGCTCGCATTTGCGGTAGGCTTGGTTCTGGGTGGTCTTCAGTCAAGTTCGCGAGCGAGTTACACCAAGCTCATCCATGGCGAAGAAGAACTCAACTCTTACTTTAGCATTTATGATTTGTTGTTTTATTTATCAATCGTTTTTGGCACATTTTCGTTTGGCTTGATTGAGAGTCTCACACATAACTTACGATATAGCGTATTGATTCTGAGCTTATACTTTATCATTGCCCTGATCATATTTACACGAGTGCGTTTTCCGCCGACATCTACATAATATTGCCGCACACAGTTATCAGGTTGATAATTATCTGTGTAACTTTCCGACGAAAAAATATTATTTATATCAAAATGTAAGGAAATGCCAGAAAATTTTTACATCCTATTCCTAGTTGCCCTTGTTCCTTTTCTTGTAGGCGGGGTATATTATCATCCCAAGGTTCTAGGTACTGCGTGGATGAGAGCCAATAATTTTACCACAGAATCATTGGCCGGAGGCAATATGCTAGTCATTTTTGCTGTCAGCTACATCTTCGGATTATTTATTGCGGGTACACTTTTGGGTATGGTCATTCACCAAGTAGGCGCTTATCAGATGATGTCTTTACCAGAATTAGAAGTGCCGGGCAGTGCCCTTAGCCAACAGTTTAACGAGTTAATGGCTCAGCATGGAAACAATTTCAGAAGCTTTGGACATGGTGCGCTACATGGCGGAATGGCCGCTATCATGTTTGCTCTGCCGGTTTTCGGTATGAATTCGTTGTTCGAAAGAAGAGGCTGGAAATACATCGGTATACATACTGCTTATTGGTTTATTACTTTATTGTTGATGGGCGGAATTATTTGTCAGACGATCAAATTCGCTCCACTTCCATAGAATTCTTAATTCAACATTTCATAGAGGGATCATGTGATTGAACATCGATCCCTTTTTTATTTCTACTCGAGCCGTGAGTTTAATAAATACTATGCCGATTAACTATAGAATGGTGCAGGCAGTAGAGAATGCTATACCTCTATTGATCAAACTCGTAGCAGCCCAGATCAGGATCGGCATCACGGCGAACACCACGAATGTCTAAATCCAAGTCTAAGATAGTCTTACCTTTATTTCGGGCGACAGAAAACTCTTGTAGCGTAAAATCCTGCAATTCAAGATCTGAGAACAATTGCTCGTTAGCCCATTCAAGACAGGCTATGCAGTTTCCATTGAAGTCAATATCCATTTTAGCATCTCTGATGCGTAACAAACTATTGAAAATATTTATGCTGGTCACGTTGCTACGACCACCTGATCCGTCGAGGTATTCTATTTCATCATCATTGGAGCCCACAATAATGGAGTTCTCAACAGTTATGTTTAATGGACTGATAAGCCTCTCGCGACAATCCGCATCGAGACAAGTAAAATTATCCATGTATAAGGCAGGTGCGCGATTTTGGAAATTAGCCAATGTGCAGTGTCGTAAAGAATACGAACCGCCTCCAGCGAATAAGCAGCTTTGGGTTTCATTGCTATGTACGATACAGTTGTCCATAGTGATAGTGGCGTTAATACCGACCACTCCGACTGAAGCAGTATTGAATATCATCACATTGCGCATGGCAAGCGAGGTGGCGCTATCTGCTCTTACTCCTATGATGCTATTTTTAATGATCGCATTCTCTATGCGATGATCAGCATCACCCCCGAGAAATCTTATTCCACTCCACTGACCGCGTTGTGAACGAAACTCTGGCTCTAATCTATCCGCCTGAAAGACCACAGGGTTCTCAATCGTACCGAGGACTTGAAGGCTAGCTGTGGGTAAGAATATTAATGCACCATCATTGACAAGAGAGCCATTCAATACAAACTGTCCTCCATGTGTGAACACGCGCGCTCCAGGAGGAACTACGACGGTGCAACTGTCAATAAAAAGTATTCCGTTGACAATATAGGGCTTCGGATCATCCCATATCACCACACCATTATTGCAGCTTAATCTTAATAGGCTTCCTCGTGCCTCTTTGGGACTGATATAATTAGCATTCTGACCAAATGCTTCCAGAATAACTGTCTTACGTCTTTCGGAATAATCTACAATGATAGACTCCTCAATGATATATGGGCTCACAGTCAAGTCCGCATCGGGATTGACAGTTACTTCTACAAACACATATATACTATCATTGGCCAGGATGCGGATATCCGATGCATCATTAGTACTCACCCCATCCACATTCATTCTAAACATACCACCACGAGGGTTGGTAAATATTCTGTCAACGATCACATTTTGACTACTGTTGTTCTTGACCGTAAAGCTCTTTGTGACAGAACCAATGGTGGTAAAAACCGTATCAAAACGTATGGTATCTAGAGAAACATGAAGTATATCTCCCTCGGCAGGAACAAAATCTTCCGAAAAACATCCACCAAAAACCATCAAACATAAGCCCACAAGTGGGATAAGACTTAGCTTCGCATGTCGAATTAAAATCGCTTTGTACAGATTATATTATTGAGCGGGATGATCAAATAAGATTGGCAAAAATAACTAAACGCTGAGAATATTGAAGGGAATTGTGCCAAATGAAGAGGAGATAAGAATAAATGGTGTCCGATCCGAAATCATCGACGTCATTATTCCCGCCTTTAATGAAGAATCCGCTATCGCTGATGTCATAAATGACATACCCAAAGCCTATGTTCGTCATATCATAGTGGCTGATAATGGTAGTAAGGATAATACAGCTAAAATCGCCGAACAAGCAGGTGCGATAGTCGTACATGAACCAAATCCCGGCTACGGAGCAGCTTGCCTCAAAGGAATAGCATTCTTGAATCAGCTAGATGTTCCACCTGATATAGTCGTCTTTATTGATGGGGATTATTCAGACTATCCGGAAAAATTACCTTCATTAGTACAGCCAATCATAGGCGGAGAAGCATCTCTTGTGATAGGAAGTAGAGCCCTCGGCAATGCACAAAAAGGATCGATGACTCCGGTGCAGATTTTTGGAAATTGGCTTGCTACCCATCTGATCAGGTTGATATATAAATATAATTTTACGGATCTAGGCCCCTTCAGAGCCATTGTTTATGATACTTTGATTCAGCTCGATATGCGTGATAGAGATTTTGGATGGACAGTAGAGATGCAAGTAAAAGCAGCTAAGCTTAAGATCCCATCAGTAGAAATACCGGTCGACTACAGAATACGGATCGGCGTATCAAAAGTCAGCGGAACGATCAAGGGGAGTGTTCTCGCAGGTCATAAGATCCTGTGGACGATATTTAAATTAATATGAGATGGGTATGATGGAAGTCATTACATCAATCTCTGCAATCCTTTATGTCATTTGTATTGTCATAATTACCTTATACTGCCTTCTCCAGTCTCATCTATTACTGCTTTATCTCTTTAAGCGCCGCAAGACTGCTATGCATGCATCACTATCAAGTGACCTACCTTCTGTGACCATTCAATTACCGATATTTAATGAGAAATATGTCATAAAACGCTTGCTTGACGCTGTTATAAGCATGGATTATCCCAGAGATAAACTGACAATTCAAATACTTGATGATTCAACCGATGAGACCACGGACCTTGTTGAAGCTTATTTACATGACATGGATAAGTCAACCATTGAGATCAGACATATACGCAGAGATAACCGCAAAGGATTCAAGGCGGGTGCATTACAATATGGTCTCCAGCACACAGACAATGAATACATAGCCATTTTTGATGCGGATTTCATCCCCAATCCTTCATTCCTTTACGATATAATGCCATTTTTCCATGACCCTCATGTCGGTGTCATACAGACCAGATGGGCGCATCTAAATCAGGACAACAATTTGCTTACGCGCATACAGGCTTTTCAACTAAATGTGCATTTTACAATAGAGCAAAATGGACGATATCAGGGGAATATTTTTTTACAATTTAATGGGACAGCAGGTGTGTGGCGCTCATCAGTTATCGCCGACGCAGGCGGATGGAAAGCAGATACCTTGACAGAGGATCTAGATCTAAGCTATCGCGCGCAGCTCAAAAACTGGAAAATTATCTATCTGGAAGATATAGCCACACCCGCCGAATTGCCCACAGATATTGGTGGCTTGAAATCTCAACAATATCGATGGATGAAAGGTGGTGCTGAAACAGCCAAAAAGCTCTTAGCGGAGATTTGGAAATCTGACGCCTCATTGATAAAAAAAGTCCATGGCTCTCAGCATCTTTTAGGATCAAGTGTTTATTTGGCTATATTCTTATTCTGCATTCTTAGTGTTCCACTGAGTTTTATAATTGAAGATGGGTTTTGCGCTATGGCTATTCGTGCAGGCCTCATGGTCAGTCTCATTCTGGTGCTCTGCAGCTACTTCGTAGCCAATGTTATAGCAGTCAAACAATATAATTACATACATCAACAGTTAATCAGCTTTGTTCTCCTATTCCCGGTTTTCTTGGCATTATCAATGGGCTTATCATTGCATAATTCCATTGCTGTAATAGATGGCTTTCGTGGCAAAAAAACCGACTTCATTCGTACACCCAAGCTGGCAGGTCTATCGCCAAATAAAGCTATCCAAAACGGATTATATGCTATCAGGACACTAGGTTTTATAACGACCCTAGAAGGATTACTAACCATATATTTTGGAGCCGCATTGTATTTCGGATACTTTAATGAAGTAAATGGCTTTTGGTTTCATCATCTGTTATTGGTATGTGGATTTGGCTATATGTTTATTTTGTCTATCCGAAATAATTTCAAATGACTCGTCTGCGCATAAGCCTGTATTCGGCTCTGGCCATATGGTTCGTTTCAACATTTCTTCTTGCCTCGCAAGTTAAGCAAACGGATTTTCCATTGATATTGACCCTTGGGCTAGTTTCATTTGGATGTTATTTTTTGATTATTAGATTTTCTCAAGATCTAAATTTTAGCCTAATCCTTTCGCTATGCATTCTCATAAGGATCTTATTACTCCCGACGCTACCACTATTATCTGATGATTTTTATCGCTTCATCTGGGATGGTAAGCTATGGCATGATGGATATCATCCATTCGTGAGTACACCACAAGATCTATTGTCGGAATTATCTCATGAATATCAGCTACTTTTTGATTCGCTAAATTCGCCCGCATATAGGACTATATATCCACCTATTGCACAGTTAAGCTTTGTATTGGCTTGCTTTAGCTCAAGCTTATCTTGGCAGATAATTTTTCTCAAGTTACCTTTATTATTAGCAGAGGTCATCACGTTCAAGGTACTATGGCGATTATTATCCGATGTTGAGTTTCCTAAGAGAAGCTTCTTTCTGTATGCTTTAAACCCATTGGTCATCGTTGAGATTATGGGTAATATCCATCACGAAGGACTCGTTATCTGCTTTTTAGCATTGTTCTTACTGATGTTACGATCCTCAAGTTACGGTAAGGCTGCTGTCATGCTTGCAGCAAGTGTCGCTACTAAACTGACGCCTCTACTATTTCTTCCTTATGCAATACTCAGACAAGATAAACAAAACCGGACAAGATTTTTATTGAGCTTTATCTCAGCGACTGCATTAATGTTCGGCTGTCTAGTTATTAGCTTAGAAAACCCATTCTTGATAGTCGATAGTCTTGGATTGTACCTGAGAAAATTCGAATTCAACGGGGGACTTTACTATTTGCTACGCAGTATTGGTTATATGTGTCTCGGATATAATTTGATACACCTCTTAGGACCGCTATTAGCGATTTTTCTTTTTATAAGCACACTCTACCTCAGCTGGCACTCAAGTCAGCGCCGTGACAGCATTAATATCATGACCATGATATGCATTTATATGGCTTTTTTATTGTTATCACCTACTGTTCATCCATGGTATATATTGCCGTTAGTATTCCTCGGTAGTTTTACGAAACTGAAATCCATATTTATATGGTCTATGTTAATACTCTTTAGCTATAGCCGGTATGGATATATAAATATTGACATTTATTATGTCCTAGTGGCTATAGAATACTTGATACTTGCGTGCCTTCTATATCGAGAGAGGTATGATTGGCGGTCATTGACGAGCATATAATATCACACCTTTCAAACGCAAAATAGCACGTTGATCATAAAATAAAAAAAGGGCTCACAATCGCTTGCGCCCCTTTTATACTTTCTTATTGCAAAAGGTCTAGTAAGACCAGAGATCATGCTCCCAATTAAATAACTCCTGTTTGATCAACTCAGACTCGAGTAACTGGTCATATGGACTTCCTGGAAATCTATCTTCGAGTCGCAGACCTAATGAGTTAGAAGACTTAAATATGTAACTTGCAAAGAATCTACTCTCGAAAAGGTCATACCAAGACATTGGCGCTACATCATTGTGGTCGCTGACTACGCGCTCCTTCGCCAGGAAATGTCGCGCTTTAGGATAATAAACCCAGAAAAGAGGACCCGAATATTTAAACACACCAGTTTCCGCATCATATTCATCCCTGATCGGGGCTATACCGAGTATCCTACATTTGACTACAGATGACTCTTTGTCGAAGTACCATACCTCCTTGACACGAAACTTTACTATTGATCTAGGATCGACAGGACTTTCTGTTACGACAATCCTTTGCTCATAGGTCTCCGGATCCATTACTTGGCTAGTATCAATTTTGTTGAGCGTACTTAACAACTCAGTCGGTGTAAGCGGCTCTTTAAAGTTTTCATCTCGAAATATCTTGATATCCCCATTTTCTGCTAGCTCCTTAAGAATAGTAAAAAAAGGTCTCTCAAAGTTCTGAAATGGCATATTCATTTTCTCTCGGATATCTATTATACGCCATAATCTACGCTCCCACATTACATCTATCTCACGCAATGGCTCATATTCCATCACTAGGCTATTCTCTACACTAGTCCGGGGAACTATGTCATCATAGTAGGTGTCAAGATCATCCTGAAAGATGGTGGACTCCGTAGGTTCTGCTTTCTGCGTATTGCTTCCACGTAAGAAGAAATCGTCGTCTTGAGCACTCACGCAAAGTGTCAAAGTAAGAAGAAGAATTAGCGCATTAATTTTCATATCAAGTATTTAGAGTAGATATTAATCTAGTTAATAGAAAATGTCATAGTACCAATATCCCGTGACGCCACGTCTCCCGGACACTTGCACTTAATATTTTCAAAAAAGTATCGATCTCCTGCAGTTGCTTTAGCCACCAGCCTTCTCGCTGCATCCGAATAGGAAGCACCGGGATTCGTTTCAATCTCAGGATCCGCCCGAGGTGCGACACGTACTATTCGAAAACCATCTAATGTACATCGCGCATCAAAATCAAACCCTTCTAGCACCGGCATCACACCTCCTTGCGCTTTAAATTGTCCACTAGACATAGCTCCACCGCGTACATTGGATAAAGTCGGGACCGGATCGGGGATGGCTTTTACTCTGAATTCCTTTGAAGTAGAAAATCCGGGTGCAGAAACGGTCAAAACCGCTCCTGTTCTATTGCCTGTAGCTCTGCTTGCTCTGACGGTAAAGGTCCCGTCACTATTCTTTGTAATGGAAGGGGAACCATCTCCCGTAGCTGTCACATTTACCTGACTACTAGAAACACCAGCAACAGAAACTTCTACAGGGTTATCTACACCGACATAAAATACATTCATTTTAGACGCACTTATTGCAGCAGAACGCTCTCCAACCTCATATTCGTAATCCTTTTTAAAGGACTGAATTTCTTCGGTAATAGGATTTCTGATTGAGCCTTCAACAGTGTACGTTTTTTTACCCACACCGGCTGCTCGTTGACGAAAAGTTGCCACCCCATCACTATTGACCTGCATTGGTTGTCCATTTACTTTTATGGATATACCTGTATTCGATTCTGCAGATGCCGAAGCACTGAGAAATACATCGGTAACAAACTCTTCCCCATTGATCACGTAGGTTTTTTCTGCTGCTGAAACAACCGTAAACTTGTCCAGGACTACATCAGTCGTAGTACCCACCTTATTAGCCAAATAACCCAAAAAGCTAGACTCAAGAGATATCACATCATTTTGGAACTTGTGCAATATAGGCAGAACTGCCTGCAGCGGCATTCGGTCAAAGTTGAATTTACTCCATGTGTATTCGCTCTTACCTGCTGCCTTTTCCTTCCATGTCTCATTATCTACTATCTCCGGTATCTCTCTCAGAAACGCTTCACGATCGCTCCCTTCATCGACGAGGCTAACGATCAGATCTCTAAACTCTTGGAGCTTGTCTTTAAGCTCTTCTCCTCTGCCTTCGTTTACCAGTATTCTGGAGGTAACATCATTATTTTTCTTGCCGCGCAGCTCCACTTTGACACCGTCTTTAATGACCCAGTCACCGTCATCAACAACACCGTTGATATTACCACTACCGTCGATCATTTCGTCGACCATTTGATTTATTTCTGAAACAAGCGTTTTTGCTGCTTCTCTTGCCGGATCAATTCTTTCGGCATACTGCGCTAAAGAAGCCTTCTTCTTCGCACCATCTCGGATAAGTGTTGGTAGAGCAGCATTGGATTCACTAAGTGCTTTATTGGACTTTACAAGTCCACTATCCACAATCTTAAACGCATTAAATATCTCCGCAGAAACATTGAGCGCAAGCATCGCAGTCAATACCAAATACATGATATTGATCATCAACTGCCTGGGTTCCTTAGGTATAGACATCAGTAATAATTTTTAGAGTTTGATATAATGTGGAGTTATTACTGTCTTGCTGTATAAGCACCTAGTACATTTCCATAAACGTTATTTAATGCTGTCAGATTCTTATTAAGTGCTGACATCTGAAGCTGATACTCTTTGGTATCTTCTACTGAGGAAGATAGTGTTGACATGGCTTCGTTTAACTTAGTATAAAAGTTGTGCGCAGATTTAAGCTGCTGTGATGTTTCACTAAAATCAATTTCCTGCAAGGCTTTAAGAGAGCCCAAGCTCTTTGACATCGATTGAAGCTCGTTGAGCATACCTCCCAGTTGATTTTCAACGGTATCAGCGTTCAATCCACGAGAATTATCAGTGGCACTTGCACTAATACCCATCGGGCTAAGCTTAGCATTGTGCTTATCAAGACCTGGGTAAAGCTTCTCCCAATAATAATCCTTATCCGGACCTAGAACACCTAAAATAAAGAATAAGACTGCCTCTACTACTAGCCCAATAGTGAGAAGATCAATCTTGAATCCGGCGATTTCGGGATAAGGCCATGATTGAATTTTCCATAGTGCCCCGAGCATCACTAGTGAAGCTCCAACACCAATAATCAAGTTCTTAAAGTATTTAAACGCTTTAGAATGAAACATACTCATCTTTCAATGTTTTTTAGGGTAATAGAAAAGTTAGTTGTATTGTAATGAATTAATATTAATCATCTAATGATCTTCCTTGTAACGTCATCACACTTCTAAAACCGATGTAAGACTTGGCAGTATCTTGATACTCAAAGTCTCTTGTGTGAGTCTGTAGAAAATATTGAATATCCTTCCAGCTACCACCTCTTACCACTTTTAATTTCATGGCCTCAGGATCGGAGTCTTTGGCATCATATTTAAAGTCTGGGTTGAGGTCATGAACATGGTTATTGGAGCTTGCCGAGTATGCAGATTCTGTCCATTCAGCCACATTTCCTGCCATATCGTAGAGTCCGAAGTCATTGGGGAAATAGGAAGCTACCTTCACTGTGTGAAGTCCTCCATCTTCCGCATAATTGCCTCTACCCGGCTTAAAGTTAGCGAGCAAGCATCCTTTAGAATTTCTAGCATTGTAAGCTCCCCAAGGATATGGCGCATTTTCCAGACCTCCTCTCGCCGCGTATTCCCATTCATACTCACTGGGTAATCTGAAGTCTTCGATTAATGCTTGATCAGCAGGAACTTCATCGTTCCATATTTTAGTCCGCCAGTGACAGAAGGCCTTCGCCTGATGCCAATTAACCCCTACCACCGGATAATCATCATAAGCAGGGCTTTCGAAGTATTGGCGTGTCATTGGTTCATTATAACTGTAGGAAAAATCTCTGATCCATACAAATTGGTCAGGGGCAACCTTTACAGTTTTGTTTTGCATTACATCAGCTCTATTAACCGTCCCTCTTGTATTGGCTGCTTTCTTCCAGTCTATCCAGTTATAAGAATACTCCAAAATATCATTATTGAACTCGCGCCTGCCAGACAGAGCCATATCCTTATTATAATAAAGTTCGTCTAGTGTCTCATCAGTCCAATCTATCTTCATACTCCAGTCAATGTCTTCATTGCCGTAGTCATCTTCGATAAAATCACCCATCAGCTCATGTGCTTTTCTCTCTCGTGTCCAATAGACGAATTGACGGTATTCATTGTTCGTAATCTCCGTTTCATCTATAAAAAATCCGGATATGGAGATTGTCTTCTGACGTTGATTATAGGCGCTGAAGATATCTTGGTCACTTTGGCCTATATTGAGATACCCGGGCTTAATATACACCATCCCGTAAGGCGTCTGCGGACCTTTCCAATTAGGTCGATCCTTAACTCCCACCAATTGACCTTTGGTATTCTTTCCACAACCCACTATGAAAAGTATCAGGCACATTCCCAAAAACACAACTAAACTCCTTGAAGTCATTCTCACAATATATGTATTATAGTTTCTAGCATTTGATGTATATACAAACTCTTTTGCGCGCCACATAGTATGCAATTCGCCCACTAATCATCAACTGATCTTAATTTGACAGACAAAAAACGTGCTAAACTTGTTCATAGTATGTTTAAAGAGTGATCGATTTAGTTTTTTCTTTCCTTGTGTCAATTGAGATGGGTGCATCAATTTTGCTGCATCCTTATTGATATCATTAGTTGAAGCGCGGATTATAGATAATTTTTGGCAGTTCACCTGTCTTTATCGGTTTACTTAGATTATATGTAATGCTCAGTTCATGAGAACCTTGATGAAAATCTGCAAAGCTATTCAATCCCACATCAAATGAATAATAGACACTAATTTTATCACTTACCCTCGTTCCTCCTAGGATGTTCAAAGAATTTAATTTTGCCGGATCTCGAAAGAAAATCCCCACTTCTGATAACCTATAAGTCGCTCTTGCTCCAATGTCTAACTGACTTCGGCCGGCACCATCGGACTTAAATAACATCGCAGGCACAAGCTTTATATCCTCTGTTAATGCATAATAATACTGCGTAAAAAAGTGAATATGGCCTCTAGAAGTGTAGGAGAAATCAGTATTATTTATTTTGAAAGCTGCAAAATTCTCAACACTCAAGCCTGCTTCCAGTCCTTCCCAACGCACATACGACCCTAGACTTAGTGTAGGTTGAATAATATTCAAAGAAGCATCCAATAATGGGTCATTATGAAATATCAAGCCATCCAGATAGCGACCGGATGGTGTCCTGAGCAGACTGCTATTAAGAGACATTTGCTGTATACCTGCCCTCATGCCTACCGAAAATAAGAGTCCGTTAATAACACGTACATAATTATAAGAGGCATCCATTTGTAATCGTTGTGATGCACCGAGCTGCTCATTAACTATTCTAAAACCGGCCGAACCTTCAAGAAAATAAAGCGGTAAATGACCATAAACAACTTGCGTCTGTGGACTATTATCAAACTCAACCCACTGTGTCCTCATCAAAGCCGACACACTTAATGACCTGTCCATACCAGCATAAGCTGCATTATAAGCATATTGATGCCACATGAATTGCGAATATTGTGGTAGCTGTTGACCGTGTATAAGACATGTCGTCAATAGTAGTACCGCGATAAAAAGCAAGTTTCTCATAACATTTGCCCTTTCAGTCAATCTCAGCAACAATTAAAAGAAATTTCTTCAATTATTGTTGAAAGATAAGCGAAAACTTAGCTTGAGACTCAATGTTCTACAGTGATCGCTTAATTATTCTTTACGAGTAGCAGCCTTTGTCGTTTATAAATCACATTGGTCTTGTCAGAGACTGTATAATAACATCAACAAATATCGACCGTAAAATAATATTAAGTTTGTCCTTAACCATTTATGAAAAATACTGACTAGAATAACAGAGTCAACCCATCGTATGCTGGCGCAACCCCATTCGGTAGGCGCTTTGACCAATCTTCTGTTCTGCCCAAATGATGACTCAGATGCGTCAGAAAAGTTTTCTTAGCGCCGATTCTCTTGCTCTCTTTGATTGCTTCATCAACGCTAAAATGCGAATGATGGGTTTCGAATCTCAAAGCATCAATGATTAAGACTTCGATTCCGCGAAGACGACTTATAAAGTTCTCAGGAATTTTATTGGTATCCGTACAGTAAGCCACTTTGTCATTGATGATATAACCCAATATATCGAGATTGCCATGATGGAGTTTTATCGCTTCAATCTTTATATCATCAAGTTCTATTACATTGCCGGATTTAATCGTCCGAAGATCAAACCTCGGAATACCGGGATATGGATTCGGATCAAATGCATAGGCAAAACGCGAACGTACTTGCTCCAATACTCTTTTCAGACCGTAAATAATAAGTGGTTTTTTATTCAAGAATATGTAAGGTCTTACATCGTCAAGCCCAATTATATGATCATTATGCTCGTGGGTTAAAAACAAGGCGTCTAGACGGCTTACATCGTAAGCAAGCATTTGCTGTCTGAAATCCGGACCGGCATCGATGACTATGGTATGCGTTTCACTCCTAACCAATAAACTACATCTCAACCTTTTATCATGATCATCGATGCTCGTACAAGCCTGGCATTGACAGCCTATGACCGGCACTCCTTGAGAAGTACCTGTGCCTAAGACAACAATCTCATACTTTGCCAATGATCATTTGTTGTAGGTAATATTGTTAGGAAGCTTTTTTCAAGTCCTGTAGGATTTCCCGAAGATTTTCTATTCGGGCTTGGACATCGTGGAACTTATTAACGACAATGACCTTTTTCTCCTCTAACACGCATGATCCGGTGCGGAAATTACCTTTCTCGAAGCGTACGGTATATTCATACTCTTTTAAAGCATCTACTATTTTTTGCAATTGATAACTCTTGCTGCTCTCTGACATATTTCTCTTCAATTACTTAGTGCGAATGTATTAAAAAAAAATTGATATGTCGTTGCACAAAAACTGTTTTATCTTCACAAATGATAAAAATTATCATGTATAGAGTATTGATCTCCATTTACTTCTTGTGCAGCATCTGCTATCAGTCACAAGCTCAGGGCTTTGATGCAGAGCTATCAGCCGGTGCCAATTTTTCGCAAGTAGACGGTGATGGGTTTAATGGATATCATCAGACCGGGCTGCGTGCAGGTATAGCAATAATACCTTATCAGAACGAGAAGAATAACGCTAGGGTAAGCCTTCTTTACGCTCAATCAGGATCCAAAATCCCAAGAAGCCAATCGACCACCCACCCCTCAGGCTCTTTGCGACTTGATAATATTGGTATGTCATTAGAATACTCATTTTCTGATTTTATCAGTAAGCGTCTGAATCGCCCACTCGTGAGCGTAATACCGGGTCTAGCGGTTTATCGAATATTTAATGTATCAAGTACTCATCTTTCGTATCTAGATGATATTAGTAAATTTAAAGTCTGGCAAATGGCCATTTCTGTAACAGGTAGTGTCGCGCTAGGAAAAAAAGTTGATTTGAGATGTGGCTTCGAGCGAAATTTGACACCACTTTATCGTCTGGATCTATCAAGTCCATTCAGTCATCATGAAGTAAAACTATTTACCTTAATCGCTTATAAACTGAAGTAATGAATACACCTACGCCACATGCCATAATTGATATAGGTACGAATACCGCCCATCTACTCATCGGCACCATTCATGAAGGTAAAGTGATTCCTATTCACAAGGATAGACAATTCACTTTTCTTGCTGAAGAAGGTATGGATGTTATTGGCGAACAAGCACAAGTACGTCTACATACTGCTTTGTATTCATTTTATTCTACATGCAATCAATACAACTGCAAAGCATACATCATTGCAACCGAAGCACTCCGAAAAGCAAAAAATAAAATCGCAATTCTCAGAGAAATTAAGGATCAATACGGATGGCCAGTCAATATCATCACCGGTAAAGAAGAAGCGCAATATTGTGCTGCCGGAGTCATGAGTGAACTAGATACAAGCGAAGGCGCTTTTGTGATCGTAGATATAGGTGGTGGAAGTGTTGAATTTATTTACGTCAACAAGGGAGAGGTACAGCACATGGTTAGTAAACCACTAGGCATAGCAAGACTATATGACGCCTATTATCATTCAGAACCCATTGAGCAATTAAAACTTAATTATCTCAATGATTTTTTGTCGGATGAAATCAAGAAGGTATTTTCTGAGCTTGGAATTAAAACCAATGCTACTGTCACGATGGTCGGCTGTACTGGCACATTTGATATTTTTAAATCAGATGCTTACAAGACCATTGGTCTTAATGTTTATGTCAGTTGTTCTAAAACCATAGAGTGTTATGACAGACTCAAAGAATTAGATCTTGTCTCAAGAAGATCGATCACAGATGTACCAAAGGAGAGAGCCAAATATATCACCGTTGCGCTAGCTTTAATAAAATGCATTGCGACAGCGACAAATAATGATGAGTTCATCATTTCTCAAACAGGTATCAAAGAAGGTGTCATGTTAAAAAATATTTTTTAGATTTGTCTAAAATTATTATTTTGCGATTCTAAAAATTATAAATCCTATGGAGGTACTTCTCCAGACATTTGAGCAAACCTGGGTGGCACGCGCACTTATTGCCTCGATCATGGTGGGTATAAGCTGTGGTATATTGGGATGTTTTATGGTCTTGCGCAATATGGCATTGATAGGAGATGCATTGTCTCATGCGGTTCTGCCGGGAATTTTTGTAGCATTTGTGGTTATGGGGAATGTTGCCATCGGATTTCTTACCGGTTCGCTCTTGGCAGCATTAATAGCGACATTGCTTATCACATGGATTCAGGAAAATGTCAAAACCAAGAACGACGCAGTAATCGGTATCATCTTTACATTCATGTTTTCACTAGGTGTCATAGGCATATCGTACCTGAATACCCGGGAAGGAGTGCATCTAGATTTGAAAGATTTCTTGTTTGGTTCTATAATGGGTGTATCTGACGAGGATCTGCTCATCGGTGCCGGGGTGATGATCTACACGATATTCAGCATATTAATACTTTATCGTTACTTATTGGTTTCCACATTTCAGCCTACGATAGCGATCACTATGGGCATCAATGTAAAGATAGTGCATTATTTTCTGATGGCACTTCTTTCTCTTACCGTTGTGATTTCGTTGAGAATAGTGGGAATTATACTCGTCGTGGCGATGCTCGTCACGCCGGCATCAGCTGCATTACTTCTGACAGACAGACTTGGAAAGGTCTTGCTTTATGCGGCCATCATCGGCATTATAAGTGCTGTTATCGGATTAGTTCTCGCTATACTCCTTGAGACTACACCTGGCCCTATGATGTGCGTGGTTGCTTCATCCATTTATGGGCTGACCGTCCTCTTCGCCCCATCCAAAGGGCTTTTTTCAAAACGTTGGCGAAGATGGCAGCAACAGATCAGCGTGCAAAGAGAAGATATTATCAAATATCTATCCAAGATACCCATCGGTGGCTCGTCAACGAGCTCAATAGCTGAACATTTGAATATTGGCCAAGGCCAAATAAAAAAAAGAATCAAAGAGCTTCAGTACGATGGATTTATCAACCAAGATGAGTCGCTGACACTATCCGTAAAGGGTATTAACCTTGCCAATAAACTTGTCAAGGCGCATCGACTATGGGAGACCTTCCTTGTTGACACTGTGGGACTGGATAATCAGGAAATACACGATGATGCCGAAAAACACGAACATCTTCTCGATCATAAAATGATCGAACAATTAGATGCTCGTCTGGGTCATCCTTCTATTGACCCGCACGGCTCCCCCATTCCTTCCATTCCCGACTTTAACGCAGATGCCCTAATACATCTCCGCCCACATGATCGAGCCCGGATATGTGAGAGACAGTTGTCAGATCTAGTGGAAAGTAAATTGTGGGAGCAAAATCTTCCGCCCAACGCTCATTTTCAGGTGATAGCAATTGATCAGAATGGCGTTACAATCCGAACAGAAGATAATCAACTGCACAAACTTGATGCGGAACTGGCCGGAAGAATTTTGATAGCCACAGCATAGTGTATCATTGATTTAAGTACTGAGATGCCACGATTATTCGTGGCTTGTCACTCATATCCATTACCAAAGTGACAGACGCAAAGCATTCTTCAAAAAGTGCCATCGTCTGCGCGGCAAGAAATTCATTAATCTCTACGTATACACTGCCTGTCGGATTCAAGTGTACTTTACAGAAATGGGTTATTTTTTTATAAAAAACTAAAGCATCGTCACCATCCGGAAATAAAGCTTCAAGCGGTTCGTACCGTTTAACATGCTCGTCTATAAATGATGCATCATCTGTGGAAACATACGGCGGATTGCTTACGATGATGTCATACTTTCCCAGATTTCCCCAATAAGCTTCGTCGAGAAAATCAACGCGAAATACCGGGAAGAGCACTTTCATTCTCTTCGCATTATTTCGCGCTACATTCAAGGCATCCATTGACCATTCCAGTCCAGACACGCGCCATGGAGGCCTCATTTTCTTGAGTGTTATGCCGATACATCCACTTCCCACTCCTATATCCAGTACATCAAGTTGCCTTCCTCGATGCGGATGGTGCTCTAAAATAGTCCTTACCAACTCTTCTGTTTCCGGTCTGGGTATCAGCACATGGCCATTAACATGAAAAATGAGTCCATAGAAGTGACTAAGCCCTGTAATGTACGCCAGTGGTTCGCCATCCAGCACTCTATGTATAACCGGCACTAGCTGCGCTCTATATAAAAAAACAACTTCACTATTAAAGTCCTTTATAGCAAACAACTCTTGCATTAATGCTTTACTGATCATCATAGATTCGCGCTGTTCAAACTTATCTTGCAAGGCTTCGACGATATAGTGATAAGCTTCAAGATTTGTCATCTGCAGGAATATTTACATAATTGAGAATATCTTCCGCCACATTAATACTAATGCCTTGATAATCAATAGGGAGCATCTTTAACTTATACCCATGATCCATCCATCTTAATTGCTCAAGCGAATACTTCTCTTCTGATCTAGTCGGTTGTAATTGGCTGATCTCGCGCAATACACTTGACCGAAATCCATATACACCCACATGTTTGAAATAAGTATTAGTGTCGTTCGGTATCTTTCTATAAAAACCAATAGCATCTTGATATTCATTCAAGTTCACTTTGACGATGTTTTCATCCTTGCTTCGGGTCACTTCTTTAGAGCATAATGATGCGATGAGAATATTGGCGTCAGCCATCATCATATTGACTAAAAGTCGCACCGCTTCTGAGTTAAGTTGCCATTCGTCCGCCTGTACATTTATTATTATACCATCAGACACCTCGCGCATTGCTGCTGCCACACGCTCCGTTCCATTGCGATAATTGCCATGCGAAAGCTTCACTTCATAACCAAGCCCTTCTGCTTCACACAACAATCGAGGATGGTCTGCTGCCAAGATTCGATGATATTCTGTCAGCTGATCCATATGCTCTAAAGTATGTCTGAGGACACATTTACCATCTATGTGCGCAAGAAGTTTCTCAGGAAATCTCGCAGATCCGATGCGCGCTGGTACGACAATAAAAACTTCTTGAGACAAATCATTCATATTACGAAATATTATAATATTTTTACACCTCTATATCAGATCATTAGATGAATACTTGTAATTCTCGCACGATAAAACAGACGCTGCTATTGACATTCATCGTAGTCACTGTCATGTATCGCGGAGTCACGCAGCAAATTTACGTTAGTTTTGATGCCGCACAAGGAGTGACAAGCTTTCACGAGGTTCATAAAGGGGAAACACTTTACAGCATTGCCAAAAAGTATGGCGTATCTGTGGCTAAGTTAAAAAAGTACAATAACATACTCGGTGACAATATCAACGAAGGCTCTACCCTACTGATAGTCTTTAATCCTGAAAACATAAGTTTCCAGCCGGATGCTCAGCATCAACAACTCGTCTATACTGTGCAA
The DNA here is from genome assembly GCA_964396595.1 of uncultured Saprospiraceae bacterium. GTDB lineage: Bacteria > Bacteroidota > Bacteroidia > Chitinophagales > Saprospiraceae > CAYNFR01. The sequence continues at coordinate 64,670 of CAYNFR010000003.1, forward strand.
AAAGGCGAAACGCTCTATAAAATAGCAAGTGTATCAATGAAACAGCCGGTAAGCACACTGATGAAACTGAATGGTAAAAGCGATTACAATATCCGAAATGAAGATCAAATCATCGTCGGCTATCTTAATAGCGATCCCCTCAAGTTAGCTGATCATGCACAAAAATTGGAGGAATTTGAAGAGTTGATTATTAACACTTCGGCTGTGAATGAGGTCGAAATTATTACCCTTCTAGGCCAAGCACAAGAAATAGAAGAAGTTGTAAAGCAAAAAAAGCGAGGACTGGCATATTGGGAAAAAGGTAGTTACGAAACAGCAGAATATGTCGTCATGCATGCGAAAGCAAAAGTGAATTCGGAAATATACATATACAATCCCATGCTCGGTAAGAAAGTCCGCGCCAAAGTCGTAAGCAACCTCCCCAAGAATCTATATCCTTCAAATATAGATGTTGTAATTTCGTCTTCTGTTGCAGCGGCGCTAGGCGCTCGCGACAGAAAATTTTTAGTTGAAATGATCTACCACGAATGATGGACTATAAAAATAATGTTCTCGAGACTATAGGGAACACACCGATGATAAAGCTGAATGCGACTGTCAGTGACATACCCGCATTAGTATTGGGTAAGGTAGAAACCTATAATCCCGGCCATTCTATAAAGGATAGAATGGCGCTTAAAATGCTAGAAACCGCGGAAAAGGATGGCAAAATAACTCCTGGTGGGACTATCATCGAATGTACTAGCGGTAATACCGGGATGGGGCTTGCATTGGCCGCTGCAGTTAAAGGTTATAAATGTATCTTCACTACGAGTGATAAACAATCTAAAGAAAAAATAGACATATTAAAAGCCGTAGGAGCAGAAGTGATCGTCTGCCCTACTGACGTCCGTCCGGAAGATCCGCGTTCTTACTACTCCGTTGCAGAAAAGCTCAGTAAAGAAATACCTAATAGCTTCTGGTGTAACCAATACGACAATCTCGCCAATCGTGAAGCACACTATGAGTCTACAGGGCCGGAAATCTGGGCGCAGACTGACGGTAAAATAACACATCTCGTGGTGGGAGTCGGAACAGGAGGTACAGTATCCGGCACGGCTAAGTATCTCAAGGAGCAAAATCCCAATATTCAAGTGTGGGGCATAGATACGTATGGATCTGTTTTTAAGAAATATCACGAGACTGGAGTTTTTGACGAAAAAGAGATTTACCCCTATATTACAGAAGGAATAGGAGAAGACATACTCCCTGCCAATGTGGATTTTAGTCTGATAGATCTCTTCGAAAAGGTGAGCGATAGAGACGGCGCCCTGGCTGCAAGGCGGATGGCGAGGGAAGAAGGGCTATTGCTAGGCTACAGTGCCGGAAGTGCATTAGCGGGATTGCGTCAGCTGAAAGATCGCTTAAAACCAAGTGATGTAGTCGTAATAATATTTCATGATCATGGCACACGCTATGTGGGCAAAATATTTAACGACGAGTGGATGATACAACGGGGCTTCCTTGACAAGGAAATACGTGTAAAAGATCTCGTCAAACTAAAACGACACACCCAATTCATCGTTGCCGATTACACTCAGACGCTGCGTCAAGTGCTCGACTTGATGAAAAAACATGATATATCCCAAATGCCGGTAATGCATGATAGCCAAATCGCTGGTTCGATCATAGAAAGTAAACTACTCAGCTACATTCTGGAAAATCCACTGAATAATATTGAAAAACCGGTAAGCGATATCATGGGCCCTCCCTTTCCGGTAGTATCTGTAGAAACCCCCATTAAAGATTTGAACAAGTATATCACCAAGGAAGTCCCTGCTGTGCTGATAGTGGATGAATCACAATCTTATCAAGTGATCACACAGTACGATATTATCCAAGCCATTTAACAGCCGAGATGTTAGAATTGGTATCTATTCCTGCTTAACTAGAATGAATTCTTTACATAGATGGTGATTCTATTAATCAGTCCTCGTTATCTTCGTTTAAATTGCTCTATGGAAATACTAAAAAAGATCGGTTCTGTGGCGTTGGACATTTTTGTTTTCATCCTGATATCAGGGATTTTAGTCACCGTCTTCACTTGGGTACTGAGTATGATTGGTCTGATGAACACAGAGATTGCTGGAACATTAGAAGATCCATTAGCACTGATGATCGTTTATGTACCTATGCTCATAGCAGTGCTCGTTGGGGCATTTGTTACGCATCATATTATCTTTAAGCGCGACATTGATCTAATGGGATTTCGACCTGAGAATTTATTTCGAGATGGGGCGATTGGCTATGGAATGGGAGTACTGTTAGTAGGTTTGGGTTTCGGCATTTTGTGGATAAGTGGTTTACTGAAAGTAGTTTCGTTTAGTCCGAATCTAAGCTTGTTGACTGGATTTGCCCTAGTGTTTATTATCCAAAGTGCGTTTGAGGAAGTATTCACAAGATCTTATCTAATTCCCGCTATTGAAGCGAGATTTGGTAGCTGGGTGGCATTGGTTTTGTCTTCTTTGATTTTCGGACTGCTGCACGTTTTTAATCCGGGCCTGAGTGTATTGGCAATATTAAATTTATTTGCTGCCGGCGTACTTTTAGGTTTATTGTTCCTTTACTACCGTAATGTATGGGCATCGATAGGCTTACATGCTTCATGGAATTATTTTCAAGGCAATGTATTTGGGTTTGAAGTAAGTGGGATGTCTATGTATAGCATGATACAGACGGAACGTCGCGGTCCTGACTATTTGACTGGAGGGAGCTTTGGATTTGAGGGATCTGTGATTGCACTCACTATGCTTTTAGTGGTCAGTTATTATATATTTAATCGAATTTTATCTAGAAAGGATACAGCTCTCAATATAACTGAGATAACATGAAAGAAGAAGTAAGAGATAAATCAAAATTTAAGGAACTACTCGAACGACTTCAGCAAGAGAGTTGGCAATTAGAGCTATTGATATCAGGATTAGCCTTATTCGGATTATGGGAAAGTCAGACCATGATCGATCAATTTGGTATTTATATGCGACTAAATACTCCTGAGTCATATAGATTTTATTCAATCGCCATAGAGTCTGTATTAAATGGCGGCTGGATACTCTTCATGTTTAATCTTCTGACGCACATCATCGTAAGGGGACTGTGGATAGGTGCCATTGGCTTAAGATATGTATCAGGTGATATCAACTTTGACAAACTAAATTATTCAGAAGTATTTGACAACTTCTATCGCAAGAATGTCGGTTCATTTGATGATTATATCGAACGGCTGGAGAAGCTCAGCAGCGTACTATTTGCTTTTACATTTTTACTTTTCTTTTTTTTAGTCTCTTTAATAAGTACGATCACGTTTTATGCATTGACCTCGCAGATTCTATTCAATATCCTTGGATTAGAAAGTGATAGCAGAATGTTGGGCTACGTGATTTATGGGCTAGTTTTCTATGGACTCGCGTTAATTGTTTTAATTGATTTCTTTTCAGTAGGCGTGTTAAAGAAAATAAGGGATAAGAAAATATCTAAATTGTATTTTTATATATTCCGTTTCTACAGTATAGCGTCTCTATCCTTTACTTATCGCTCTTTGCTATTGAATTTTCTTGATACTAAGTATTCTAAGCGCTTCTTTTTTGCAGCTATCCCGTATGCCATTTTCTTACTCCTATTTGCATCTCTGATTGGTCTGAATAGAGAGAGTTATTTTCCGGAATTTGAGCGTAACTCCAATTACTTGCAGGGTATTAATCAAGCAGGAATCAATCACATTTACTATGATGACCTCCGTGATACGTATGCCAAAACCACGAAATCAAGCAAATCAGTCCAAAAGTTAAGGATTGATTTACTCAGCTTGTCCAAGTATGAAAATGAAGATAAGCTCGATATATTTCTACAATATATGGAAAGTGACAATGAGCTATTGAGGGCAAAGTACCCTCAGATCAATCCAATCAATCGAAAAGGTTTAGTTCACGAGATCTGGTACAAGAAGACACTTACAGACGACAAGCTTTTAAAATTTGACGGTGATCTGACTAAAGAATTACGAATGGTAAGAAATATGGTCAGGAAGAAAGAACTGCCAAAAAACGAAGAAAACCTCGCCGCACTTACTCAGGAAGAAATTGACAAATACATGTCCTCTTCAGAAGAAGAACTTCCGATGATCGAGCAAAGATTAAAGAACAATAGTTACCAAAGGAGAAGAGATTATCAAGTAGAAAGGATATCGACCATCAGGGATGCGCTGGTAGCCGAACACAAAATATTAATAGATGACACGGATTATTCTGACTCTTTAAAATGCTTTTTTTATGTTCATCCCAATCTCAAAGAGCGCGGATTGCTATGTCATTTGACAATTAAACACCTGGAGTCAGGCATACATCAGTTGACCATGATTAAGAATGATTACGAGAAGGAATGTCAGCTGAATTGCCGCCCTTACTACCGCGCTATTAATTTTTATAAAAGATGATGGTTCTCACACCACTGTCATGGATATTGGCATCTTAATGTTGAAGCGTATGAAGAGATATCATGAAATATGACCAATACATATCCGGATGTCGCCAGGGTGATCGCAGAGCCCAAAATCAGCTCTTTGAAGCATTCGCGCCAGTGGCACTTGCGATATGTTACAGGTATATCCCTGATTATGATTCTGCACAGGATATCTTGATTCAATCCTTTGTTAGAATATTCCGCCATCTTGATGATTATAGTGGCAATGGAAGCTTCGAAGGATGGATGAAGCGAATTGTGATCAACGAATGCTTAATGGAACTACGTCGAAAGAAAAATCTTCACCTGACCCTTTCGATCGACGAAATAAAGGAGGAATTAGTGTATTCAGAAGTAGACCACCTTGCTTTCCAAGAGGTCTTAGATCTTCTGAATGAACTACCAATTGGATATAGAACGGTATTTAATATGTATGTCATGGAGGGATTCAAGCATCGCGAAATAGCTGAGTTACTAGATATAAGCATAAACACATCCAAGTCACAACTAATATTAGCCAGAAGAAAACTGCAAGAACTTTTTAAAAAAAAATTTGAATCACGAATAGCCTAAAATGATGAACAGAACGACTATCGATGATACTTTCAGAAATACTTCGTCAGATGCTCGTGTGGCGATACCTGCACACCTATGGGAACGTATGGACAGACAATTATCCAAGGAAGAAAGCCAGCCATCGAAGCGCAGCATTATCCACCGTATGTTGATGCCGATAGCCGCTAGTCTCTTAATAGGTATTATATACTTGGCTAAACCTGATCGATACGCTACGTCGATAACAGACTTGGATAACAATGTTGAAGAAAAATTTTCCTATGAATTGATTACAAGCCTAAGCAAGCTAGATGCTTACTCTTCGTCAGCAACATCTTTCTTGAATGGTTGACGTAAAGTCCATTGCTGCTTAGGGACAAAAGATTTGAAGAAATTCTTGATCAGCAGCGTATTTATGAGTGCATTATTATGCTTAAAGTAGCATACCATATCATGGGGAACAGCACCGACAGAACTTTTAATTTCTAAGGCCGTTCTGAAAAAGTAAATGAATTTGGCGCCAGCCCCAATACCGTCTTTAACTAAATCTAAAAGAATGTTGAGGTACAATTGATACCTATTGTTTAGCTCTTGACTGAATCCGATGAAGTGTGTATCCATCTTATCGCCCTCCATCACCCAAGTATAAAACCCTATCAGTTTTCCATCTAGCCAATAGCCCGTTACTTGAAGCGCATCCCCCAATGCCCGCTTAAGCTCAAGAAAATAATTTTCATTGGCTTTAGCCAATACAAAACCTGCTCCACCAAGAAGTGACGAATAAAGCTCGTACATTACCAAATAATGCGCCTCTACATCCTCCATTAACATTGCAGACTTGTGTACACCTTTCGATTTTTTCAATGCACTTTTCATCCTTACGCGATACTTCGAGCGCATATCGAGCAAATAATCGTCAAAACTTGTCCATGTCGGATCTATTGCCAAAATCATATTGGGGTCGATGCAAAATCCCACCAGATCCTTACTGCTTGTATGACCGGCGTGAGGCATGAAGAAGTCCTTATACAACTGTCCGTCAAATCGGTAAGGGGTGCTACGAAGAATCTTTTTTAATTCAGAAACCACATATTTTGCCATCCGAAAGGCTTCTTGTCCATCACTTTCTATAGTGGAAACTACGCCATAATTTCCTGTCAAATAAAGATTGCCGATAGTCGCCATTCTAAAGGTCAAAAGAGATAAAAACTTCTGTCTGAAACGCTGCCATGTCAGAGAAAGGAAACTTCTATCTGTAGTATATTGCTCATAGTTAAAGCTGTCTTTGATTTTTAGCACGGTTATTTGCAATAAGAGATATGCCTTGATTGAGCCATTTTTTTCTATTCTTACATAGAGATTACTGAGATTATCAGGATTGGTTCGCTCAAGAACATCAAGAAAATCTGACTGAAAAAAGGATTCTTGCGGGACAGCTGTATCCCATTCATCGGCTATAGATTTAATATTTTCAAACAATCGGATGACCAACCCATTTTTAAGTGTATGCGTATTGATCATCGAGTTTACTTTGACTTTTTGTTCATTACGAGAACCGCACAGTGTAGAAAATGTCATAAAATTAACTTCGATAGAGCATTCATGTCTATAGGCTGCCATCCTTCCACTAGTGAACCTTGCAGACCATATCGGTTAGAATACCAATTCTCTATGATTTGTTTAATCGCGAATTGATTGACCATAAAACTTGTATAATCATTTACATCATTGATCTGTAAATCCTGTTTATCCGGAATGGCTATGATAACCGTGTTACGGCTATTGTCGGCATTCTTCAGGTTCATTCTCGCTATTGGGCGCACGCGCACATATTTTCCTCTCTCTAGTTTCTTAGATACGACCATGAGGTCGCAAGAATGCATGCTATTAGAAAGTTCTGAGTGATTGAATGGATAGCCAGCGTAGAACCTCCATTGACCATTGACTTCATAAGAGAAATCATCACCGGCACTATTCGATATCTTGATTAATATCCCTTGGGAATTGACGATATCATCCTTTGCAGGAGTGCAGACCATAAGAGATAGACAAACCGACATTAAAAACACCCACTTCAGACACATACGAACACTTTATGGCATATTTCTACTGAGACATTGATACAATCAAGCAGTTATAACGATAACTATCTGCACTCTTGTATGCACTAGGCAATATCATCACCTTCATAAATGGTAGCGTTACTTCATAGGTCATGGTAGTCGAATATTACCTAAACGAAAGTAGTGAACTACCTACCCACGCCATAGGCGATGGGTTGGGCTTCGGAAGTCAGCACTCCTACTAATGTAGGCAGTTCGTTCCGAGTTTTAGTATCCGTCCCAGATACATAATTTCTTAACGCAAAGTTCTTAATATTCACAGCAGCATTTATATCCCTATCGTGTTGAGTATTACACTTAACACAAGTCCATTCTCTATCTTTTAGGGTTAGTTCTTTATTTACTATACCACAATTAGAGCAAGTCTTTGATGATGGTTCAAACCTACCTATCTTTAATAGGTTAACTCCATACCATTCACACTTGTATTCTAACATTGTTGTAAACATTGACCAACCTACATCAGATATTGATTTGGCTAAACAATGGTTCTTCAACATACCTTTCACATTTAAATCTTCGATAGCTATTGTTTGGTTCTCACTAACTAATTTAAAAGATTCTTTGTGTAAAAAGTCTCTACGTTGATTTGCTACTTTCTCGTGTAACTTTGCTAATTTATTTTTTGTTCGCTTTCCTTTATGTTTTGAATATTTACGTTGCACGTATTTTAATCTTGATTCAGCTTCACGTAAATATTTTGGGTTATCACTTATTTCACCATCAGAAGTGATTAAGAAGTCTTTAATACCTAAGTCTATACCAATGGTAGTTTCTTTTTTGATTTTAGTTTTGGATTTACAATCTTCACCAGTATCACATAGTATTGAAACTAAATATTTACCAGTAGGTGTTCTTGATATGGTAGCCGATTTAATTACTCCCTTAGTTTCTCTGTGCAATACAATGTCAACTCCTTCTTTAAATTTAGGTATGATTAACTTACCATTTTCTACAATTACATTCTGTGGTATGTGAAATGATTGTTTACCTCTTTTCTTTGATTTGTACTTAGGAAAATTGCCTTGCCCTTTGTAAAACCTTGTAAACGCATTATCTAAATTCCTTATAGGTGCTTGTAGTGATTGAGAATTAATTTCTTTCAACCAAGTACATTCTTTCTTTATATCAGGTAATTGTTTAATTAAATCAAAGCAAGAAAGGTTAATTTGATTACCAGCATAAGCCATTGTTTTAGTCTCCAATGCAAGGTTATACACAAACCTTGAACTACCAATGTGTTTATTGATAAGTTCCTCTTGACTTGCATTTGGCGTTAAACGATATTTGAATGACTTTAGCATATATTATTATATACGTACAAATATACAAAAAGTTGCTTTCATTTTAAAGTTTTTTTAATTTTTCTGTAAAATACCGTTCAGCATATTGTGAAAGTTTCCGTCTTCGGGTAAAAAACTTTCACAATATGTCTCACTACATCAGTACAAATCGTTCAAAACACTATCTAAAATGTCATCTAATATTAGTAACTAAATATCGTAGAAATATATTAGTAGGTAAGTTAAATGATGATTTATAATCCATATTCAGTTCCATAGCTGATAATTCAGATTTTGAAATAGAAGTATTTGAGTCGGATATTAACCACATTCATTTTCTCATCCGTTATATACCTCGTTTGTCTATCTCTCAAATGGTGCGTAGATTATAACAAGAATCTACTCGTCAGTTATGGTTATTACACTCAAATACATTACGTCAATACTATTGGTATCGTAAAATCTTGTGGTCAGATGCGTTCTTTGTGTGTTCAATAGGTGAGGCAAGTCCAGAAACAATACGTCAGTATATCTTATCACAAGGTTAGCGTTTGTCGCTTACATCCCATCGGCAATACGTGACCAATGGGTTTTACGCTCCATTTTATAAAAAAATAGGCAATTATTTCCTTGGTCTGTGTCAGAACAATATCTTCACCCTTTGAGGCCGAGAAAATTAAAGCGTATTCCGGCTATTCAATATCATTGACTGTTTAAAATTGATAACTGTGAAGAAAATTTCATTGAAGTTTTTAGCCTTAATGGCGATCATTTTTAGTGTATCACCATTAGCTGCTCAATCAGAGCAACTAGGATGGGACGAGCGAATAGACAGTGCCTTCGCGCCGATTTCGAACTTCTTTCAAGACATTGTACTGCACAATTTTCCTGGCACTGCCATTCCTACAATCATTATTTTATTGGTCGTGGGTGCGGTGTTTTTTACGATATACTTTGGATTCATCAACATAAGAGGCTTCAAGACTGCGATTGACGTAGTACGCGGCAAATATGACAAACTGGAGAGGCATACAGTCTTACCCGGGGCGCAAGTCAACATTAATGATGGCGATGTTGCCAGGACGATAGCCGATGAAAGTCGGCATGGTGAAGTAAGCCATTTTCAGGCGCTAGCAACGGCAGTGTCTGGCACAGTAGGCAATGGAAACATCGCCGGTGTTGCTCTTGCCATAGCAATCGGTGGCCCCGGAGCAACTTTCTGGATGATAATCTGTGGATTAATAGGTATGTCGACGAAGTTTGTCGAATGTACCCTAGGTGTAAAATATCGAGACATTGGCCCAGACGGCACCGTTTACGGAGGTCCGATGTATTATCTAAGTAAAGGTTTACGCGAAAAAGGTTATCAGCATTTGGGTAAAATTCTTGCTGGCATTTATGCTTTCTTGTGTATAGGAGCATCATTCGGTGGTGGTAATGCTGCCCAATCTAATCAGGCCGCTCAAGAGTTGGCGAGTTTGTTCGGTATGACAGGCGGTAGTGCTCGAACAATAATCGGGCTAATTCTTATGATAGTTGTAGGTATAGTCATCATTGGAGGTATTAAGCGGATAGCATCTGTTACGGAGAAGATAGTTCCGTTAATGGCTGTTTTGTACATCCTTGCATGTCTATACATACTTGGCATAAACTATAATTATATTGGCGAAGCATTCTCCCAGATATTTACACAGGCATTTTCGCATGAGGCAGGAGTCGGAGGCGTAATTGGGGTTATAATACTCGGATTCAGAAGGGCGGCTTTTTCCAATGAAGCGGGTTCAGGCTCAGCTTCTATCGCACACTCTGCTGTAAAGACTAAATATCCAGCCTCTGAGGGACTCGTGGCGTTACTAGAGCCATTTATTGATACGGTGGTAATATGTACGATGACAGCATTAGTGATCATCATCTTTAACCACGGTGGAGGACAGTTTATGTATGGAGGGGATGGTGCAGGAAGCGTCATTATAAGCGGTGAATCACTTCAAGGCGCCGGAATCACTTCCAAAGCATTCGGAGCATATATACCATTTGCAGGGGTTTTCTTGACGGTGTGTGTTGTATTGTTTGCTGTATCTACCATGATTTCGTGGTCATATTATGGCCTTCAATCATGGATGTACTTCTTTGGCAAGAGCCAAAAGGCAGATCTTACTTACAAATTTTTGTTTCTGGCATTTATCGTAATAGGTGCTGCCGGCAATATGAACAGCGTCTGGGGCTTCTCAGATGCCATGATACTAGGATTAGTATTTCCAAATATGATCGGTTTGTTCATCCTATTCCCGGAGGTCAAGAAGTCCCTCAATATCTATCTTAAAGCAATCAAAGACCAAATAGGATAAACAATCGATCGATAAATACAAAGTGAAATCCTCAGATAAGTAGCGTTTCTACGAAGCATGGAAGAGGTGTATTTACTATTAGGAAGTAATATAGGGGATCGCGTTGCTAACATAAGGCTTGCAACAAAGATCATTGGTTGGCATGTAGGTGACATTCAAGCAGAATCAGCCATGTATGAAACCAGCCCATGGGGCATTATAGAGCAACCGGGTTTTATCAATCAAGCCATCAAGATATCGACTTGCCATAATCCATTTACCTTAATGAACAAGCTTCAACAGATAGAAAAATATATCAGCAAAAAGTTTGTCAAAAAAGAAAAATATGGTCCGCGAGTTATCGATATAGATATATTATTTTACGGAGCACAGATAATCTCAAATGTTGCGCTAGAAGTGCCGCATCCTAGACTTTACGAGCGGAACTTCGCATTAAAACCACTAGCCGAGATAGCCCCTGATCTTATACACCCGATAAATAATCTGACGATAAATCAATTAAAATCTCATTGCACCGACAAAGGTGTCGTAACATTGCTGCCAGAAATATGACAACACATATTCCATATCGATATATATGTATTGAAGGCAATATAGGCTCAGGCAAGACCACCTTCTGTGAAATGATTCACGAAGAAATGAGCTGTGAACTGATACTCGAAGCCTTTAACGAAAACCCTTTTCTACCCTACTTTTATCAAGACAAGGATCGATATGCATTCAGTGTTGAGCTCTTTTTTATGACAGAGAGATATAAACAACTCCAAAGACAACTTCTCAATCGTGGCTTGTTCAGCGATTTTGTGATTTCTGATTATTCTTTCATCAAGTCACTTTTATTCGCCAGAAACAACCTGATGGACGAGGAATATCGCTTGTTTCAAAAGTTATGGGATACCCTCAATGCCTCCTTTCCGAAGCCGGACATCTTGGTATATTTTCATCGGGATGTGGACATATTGATGCGATATATCGCTAAACGCGGCAGAGAATACGAAAAATTAATACAGCCGGATTATCTCTTACAGATACAATACACATACTTCGAATACTTCAAGAACATTCTATCCTATCCCGTGGTTATTATTGATCTTAAGGAAATGGACTTCATCAGTGACCAAACCAAATATGACACCATAAAACACGTTGTATCCAGAAAATACACGCCTGGTGTCCATCGTGTTAATTTGATTGTATAAACAGGATACTTGATCTATAAAAATGTACTTTTTATATACTTTATTGAAGTCTGCGCGCCAAGATATTTAGCTTTGTCCTTTTTTACGGTTTAATCTATGAAACAGTTCTTTAAATTTATATTCGCTTCGTGTTTAGGCACCATTATAGCGCTTAGCGCAATAATTCTCATCATTTTTATCATCGGTGCGGCTTCTGCTCCAAAGCAAGATATCCCCAAAAATTCCGTACTTCACTTAAAACTCGATCATGTAGTCCCCGAGTTGACTGACAACGTAGCTCAGGACAATTTTATGTCTTTCGAGACTGTCAAGGCGACAGGTGTAAATGATATCAAGAGACTTATAAGGCTAGCCGCCAATGATCCGAAAATCCTGGGTCTCTTTATTCAGACGGAAATGCCTGGCGTCGCACCTAGTACAGCATTTGAATTATGTAGCGTATTGGACGAATTTAAAGAAAGTGGCAAACCTATTATCGCTTACGGAGACTATTTCACACAATCCGGATATGTATTGGCAAGTAATGCCGATAGTATTTTCTTAAATCCGAATGGGCTGGTAGATGCACGTGGGTATGGGATGACAATCCCTTACATGGAGGGCTTTGCTAAAAAGACGAATATAAAATTTGATGTCTATTTTGCCGGAAAATATAAAAGCGCTATCGAACCATTCTACCGCAATGAAATGTCTGAAGAAAACCGATATCAAAGCCGCATTTTCTTAAACAATTTTCAACAAAAGCTGACCGAAATCGTCGCTGCAAATCGCAATATTGATGCGCAAGAATTGAATCATCGTATCGTCAAAGGGCTCTTGATTAATGGCGACGATGCACTCGAAGCCGGACTAGTGGACAAGCTAGATTATTATGATAGTGTCAAGGACAGATTTGCAGAAGTGCTTGATTTGACAGAACTTAAGCTGGTTGATATCCACGAATATCTCTTAGCTAACCCCAAAAGTAGCACTGATCACAAAAACAAGATAGCCGTAATTTATGCAGAGGGCACAGTGGCCTTTAGCGATAAGTCGCGTGGCAACATCAATATGGAGGTTTACGAGGAGATTCTAGAGCGAATTAAAAAGAACAAAAAGATAAAAGCTGTCGTCCTACGGGTAAACTCACCCGGCGGAAGTGCCTTTACTTCCGATGTTTTTTGGAAAAAGATGGAAGATATTAAAGCGGCAGGAAAGCCAATAATAGCTTCATTCGGAGATTACGCGGCATCAGGAGGCTATTATATAGCCGCCGGGGCAGATCATATTATCAGCGAACCTACCACACTGACCGGATCGATCGGGGTTTTTGCCATGATGCCAAATTTTGATGATTTCTTCCAGAATAAAATAGGGATAAATTGGGACACTATCGGCACAGGTGAAGCCACCTTCATCTATTCAAATATGGTAAAGCGATCATCATCAGACTATAGAATCCTTCAATCAGAAACAGACCGCGCATATCATCAGTTCAAATCTGTTGTTGCCAAGGGAAGAAATATGACATTAGAACAAACCGATGCCGTAGCGCAAGGTCGTGTATGGAGCGGTATTGATGCGCTGGAAGTAGGGCTAATAGATCAGATAGGTAGCCTAGATGATGCCATAGAAGTGGCAGCTACTCGGGCAGAAATTGATGATTACAAAATCATTGAATATCCTATTATTAAAAAGTCATTCTTCGAGACATTTTTCGAGAGCATCATTGATGAAGCATCTAAGTCCGATATTAAAGCTTTAGCAGGTAAATCCTATACTAAATATACAGCTCAACTTGAAAAATTCTTAGCTGGTATAGTTGAAGCTTGCGATACACCACAGGCTAGGTTGCCATTTATGATTGAAACAAATTAATAGGGCTTTTGCATAAAAATTGACTTATTTTATGCGAATCCTAAGAGGGAAGTTAAACCTTTCGCCGTTAAGACTGTCTAAAGTTTGAAATTATATTACTAACATTTAGACACATCAAAGTATGAACTTTATTCTTATTTCCCTCATTTCGCTGTTTATATTCGGAAATCCTGTAGTTGATAAAAAACCGGTAGACACTGCCAAGAGCGCCATTGAATGGGAAGGTCGTAAAGTAGGCGGAAAGCACAATGGCACCATTAGCATAAAAGAGGGCGCGCTAGAATTTGACGGTTTACAGCTCGTAGGCGGTTCATTTATTGTAGATATGACCACTATCACAGTAACTGACTTGCAAGGCGGTATAGCTGACAGACTGAGAGGTCATCTCGCATCAGATGATTTTTTCGGTGTTGAGCAACATCCTGAAGCTATTCTCACTATAACTTCCGCTACTTTAAAAGGTGCATCTTATGATATCAAAGCTGATTTGACCATCAAAGGTGTAACTGAGGCTATCGAATTCAATGCAACACTACAAGGTGGCGCAGCTAAAGCATCAATAGAAATTGATAGAACTAAGTACAACTTGAAATATAGATCAGGAAAATTCTTTGAAGCACTTGGTGATAAGCTCATTTACGATGACTTCACACTGAATGTGTCATTGGTTTACTAATCTTTTACCTAGCTAAAATTTACAAGGCCATCTTAAATCAGATGGCCTTTTTTGTGAGAACTTGTTCAAAGTTGTGATGTCACCTTAAACCGGATACCCTAAACCGTCAAGTCCAATATGCTGCTCAAAGCTTAATTATAAAAGGCTCTTTAATTACGCAACACACCTTCAATCATATTCATATTCATTAACATTGTCACTGATATAACTGAATCCATGTATATGATTCCCATTTTTCCGCTTGAGATAGTCGTCTTTCCTAAGGAAAAACTGCATTTACAGATCTTCGAGCCTCGATATAAGCAATTGATTATAGATTGTAGAGACGATCCCGGCTTGATATTCGGCATCCCTTACTATAGCCCGGGCCACAATATACGTTATGGAACTTTGATGAGATTAACCGAAATAAGCCATACCTACCCCAATGGCAACATGGATATCAAGACCATTGGCCTCAGGCCATTCGAATTGAAGCGACTTGTAAAGACGATGCCTGATAAGTTATATTCCGGCGGTTATATAGTGGAGACCTACTGGGAAGAAGAAGGAGATAACTTCTTGAGGTTGAAAATTTTGTCTCACATCAACGACTTGTATCAATTAATGAATATTGAAAAAATACCCACTGAATTTTATGGCTCTTTTATCAGCTTTGAAGTAGCGCATAAAGTTGGTCTGAGTAAAGAACAAGAATATCAACTACTCCAGATGATCTCCGAGGAAGAAAGACAAAGATTCATCATTGACCATCTCGAAAGGATGATACCCACGGTAAAAAATGCCGAGGAAATGCGTCGTAAAGTCCAACTAAACGGACACTTTAAAAACATACAGCCGCCCATCTTTTAGTCGGTTTCATCTCATTTTTGGCAATCCGGTTGTTTTACCGTTATTGTAATTAATCAGCAAGATGCTTTCTGTTCAAAAAATCAGTCAATTTTAAATTAGACAACGCTTCTTTTTGAGCGAATAGTCTCGTCTTCATACGAGCGCGTAAAAAGTGCGGCAGGATCACAGAAAATTGGCATTTTTTGAGCGAAATTGATCGTGACTGATGAGTTACCCCTTAATAATGATAGAATCTTCTTGTATGCAATCATTACTTTTGAGCTTTTAAAGACTAAAACCTATGCTTAGAACTTTGACCATCGCTGCAATACTTGTATTGGCAGCGTGCCATACAGCACCTATAGAACCAAAATTACTCAGTATTGACAAAACCGCTTTTGGCGTTAATGGCGGTCTTGCTTCTGCTCATCCGGTAGCAACCCAGATAGGGCTGGACATATTAAAAAAAGGCGGCAATGCTATCGATGCGGCTATCGCCACGCAGTTTGCATTAGCCGTATGTTATCCTGTGGCAGGAAATATCGGAGGTGGTGGGTTCATGGTGATCCGCATGGCTGACGGCACTGTAGATGCCTTGGATTTCAGGGAAATGGGCCCCGGTCTGGCTTCAAGAGATATGTACCTCGATGAAGAAGGCAATGTCATACCTGGGCTTAGCATCAGCGGTCATCTTGCGTCAGGGGTGCCTGGTGCTGTCGATGGCATGGTTAAAGCATTCAATAAGTATAGTAAGTTGAAAGATTGGGCAAGTCTCGTTCAACCGTCAGTTGATATTGCCGCTTACGGCGTAGTATTGACTGAGCGTGAAGCGCGAGGTCTTAATACCAATAAAGAGAATTTTATAAAATACAATACCGTCACCCCCCGATTTATCAAAGACACCGAATGGCAAACAGGAGATATCCTTAAGCAACCTGAACTCTCCAGAACACTCGAAAGCATCAGAGATAATATGTCCGCTGGTTTTTACACCGGATGGGTAGCGGATTCAATCGTCGCTGAAATGCAACGTGGTGGCGGTATCATAAGCCTAGAAGATCTCAAAAACTATCAAGCTATATGGCGTAAACCATTGGTAGCCGATTATAAGGGTTATACCATCATATCTATGCCTCCATCAAGTAGTGGCGGTATAGCGCTGCAGCAGCTGCTGAGTTCCATAGAAGATTTTAACATCGCAGAATATGGTTTTCTTTCCGGCAAGGCAGTGCATCTAATGGTGGAGGCAGAGCGACGTGTATATGCAGACCGAGCCACACATCTCGGCGACGCAGATTTCTATCCTGTGCCTATCGGCCAATTAATCGCTGACGAATATAATCGTCAGCGTATGAAAACATTTCATCCTAATAAAGCCACACGCAGCACAGATGTTGCAGCAGGAGAAATATCCATCAAAGAAAGTGAGCAGACCACGCACTTCTCTATAGTGGACGGAGAAGGCAACGCTGTCAGTCTCACCACCACTATCAATACCGGCTATGGCTCTAAAGTAGTAGTGGGTGGCACAGGATTTTTACTTAACAATGAAATGGACGATTTCAGTTCGAAACCCGGTACACCAAATTTCTTTGGCCTCATCGGCAATGAGGCCAATAGCATTGCACCTCGTAAGAGAATGTTGAGCTCAATGACACCGACCATTATCGCTAAAGATAATGATCTACTGATGGTCGTAGGGACACCCGGAGGATCAACCATTATCACACAAGTCTTTCAAGTAATCGTCAATGTACTCGAATTTGACATGACTATCACAGAAGCACTTGCCGCATGCCGGTTTCATCATCAATGGCTGCCGGATCAGATTATGGTAGAAAAAGATTGTATAGACACGCTAGTACGTCAGTCGCTTAGCGAAATGGGACATACTATTGTCGAACGTGGCACGATAGGCCGTGTTGAAGCAATTTTAAAACTCCCAGATGGTCGATACGAGGTTGCGGCAGATCCTAGAGGAGATGATGCGGCGATGGCATATTAAAGCCAAACTCCGATTATGATACAAGATGATGGTAATTCTTATTAGTGATTCCAATGATTGTGACTAATCAGAATACAATCAATTTTATTAATACGCTTAGTAAAAATATTGTTTGAATGTGTCATACAACATCGACTAATTGCTTAATACAAGATACAAATTAAAAGAAGTGTGAGTCCTCGCATTACTTGATAAGATTCTATCTTTCCGCCTTAATATGCATGATTGGTTTACATAGCACAGACCGTCTTTCTCCTCTTATTTCCATTGGCTGCCATCATGGCAGCTGACCGATGGATAATTGCCAGAAAAATAAGTACGATAGTCTTGTGTTTTGCGATAGGTATTATTCTGGGAAACATACCTATTATTCCTTTAAGCGAGCCGGTAGCCGAGATGGCGCGAAACCTTTCTATCATGCTGGCTATGCCTCTCTTACTTTTCTCTTCGGATATCAGGAGTTGGCTCAAGCAATCCCATGACACGATTATTTCCTATGGGCTCTTCGTCCTTAGTGTCATTTTAGCTACTATCGCAGCAGCATTGTTATTTAGTAAGACCATAACGCAGCCATTTCTTGCCTCGGGGATGACAGGGGGGATTCTTACCGGAGGAACAGTAAACCTATTTGCTGTAGCCAATGCCCTCGACATAGACAGTGAGACTGTAACGCTTGTAAATTCTTCTCAGATATTCTGGGGGGCCATCTACCTGCTATTCCTCCTGACATTCGCACAAAGGCTCTTCAGCCACATCCTACCCAATAAGACGGGCCAATCAAATGAAAACATAGAAAACGAAGTTCTCGACTATAAAGGCATGAACAGACTTGACATCATAATCGGTGTCGGATGTAGCATAGCGATTATAGCTATAAGTGCAGCACTATCATTTCTGATCTGGCGGAGACTCAACGATACTTTTGTGATCTTATCCATTACAACATTATCACTGATAGTTTCTCTTAATCGCCGCATTTCAGAACTCAAAGGACCATTCGAGGTGGGAGATTATTTGTTATTAATATTCGGCGTAGCCGTCGGGATGAGCTCAAATTTCTACAAGCTGATCATGGAAGGTGGCCCATATATCATCTTCATGGCATCTATTTACCTTGTCGCCGTGTCGATCCATTTAATTCTCTCCCGACTATTATCCATAGACAGAGACACTTTCATCATCACATCTGCTGCAGGCGTCTATGGCCCTGTATTTATTGTACAGATAGCACGAGCGCTGCGCAATAAGAATATTATAGTTGGTGGACTAGCTGCTTCCCTCTGCGGTGTAGCGATAGGTACGTACACCGGCCTACTGATAGCCTATATAGCTGAATGGTTGTTGACTTAGAAGTCGCAGTACGCGCATAGCCATAGCGCTACTTTCTGCATAAACTTAGCGGCTATTGCGTGAAAACCCTTGGCGATCTTCATGTGAAAAAACTTTGCGGCCTTTGTGTGAAAATTATTTGCAGCATTTACCAGAAAACCCCATAGATTATTCACAATTCTATGGTTTACATCTTTCAATATCTTTATATTGAAATTAATCAATAAAGCCAGTGCTTTTATCCGACAACGTCAAATTAGTAAGCGTCTAAGCAAAATGTACAGATGCTAAGTTCTCAACAGGCTTTATATCGTCGATTACCATATTTTCGACTATCAAATCAATTCTAAAGCACACATCCTGCATTACTTCTTTATTAACTAAAGACATAGGGACTTGCGTTTTGACATCAAGCCCCATCTGTTGAATAACATGAGCAAATGCTGCTTCATACACCGATTCTAATAATTCCGGCCCAAGCGATCTATGCATTTCCACAGCCGCCCCGTAAATTTTATAGGATAGTTCATTTTTGTTCATCATCACCTATTTTTAAAAAATGAATGGGTTTGATTTTTTTAATTTAATTAAAGTATACAGATACTCAGCATCATCACACAAGTGCGCTCGTTATGAAACATTCGATTGCTTTTTGAAAACAATATATTTTCATTGAAATTCATGTCCGACAAGGGTTCATTCAGAAAAATATTATCCGTATAGGAAGTATAGGAATACAGTAATTGCTTTACTCGGCACACACCTGATTCAGTATCACACACCCACTGTACCCTCCTCTACCACGATCGTTTTAGAAAAACGATCATGCCATCCCACCGGTCTTGATTGAAATAAAAACGAAACAAATTCTAGCGGAATGGCTCTACAAAATGATCGTTTAGTAATCGTGTCTAGATCAGGGCGGCTGCCATCTAGATTGACTACACGTGTCTTCGTGAGATATTTCGCCGGACTCTTACCTCCGAGAAGAGATTCAAACAAAATGTAATAGCCTATCAACAAGATGATCATAAAAAAATTAAACCGCATCTTACTATCTTCATTTTGCATCACAGCGATCACATCCACACCGTAGGTCGCTGTAACGAATATTATGACAAAGGAAAAGATAAAAGAGTCAATCAGATAATTGGATATGCGCTTAGCTATACTTGCCGGTACAAGGTTTATTGATTTTGAAGAATCACGTATTTCAATATCATTCATAATTGTATTTATGTAGTAGAAACGGATGCCTGTCCTGTCCTTGGCTCTCTGATAAATATTAAAGCAAAGATCGCCATTATCGCCATGACGAAGAAAGTATATTTAAAATTAAACGGGTTATTAGCATAAATCCATGCACCGACCAACGCCCCAAAACCTATCCCAAATTCCAGACCAATAAACAAGGTCGCTAAACCCCTACCCCGATCCTCTGCCTTGCTAATATCTATCGTCCATGCAAATACAGCCGGCAACACAATACCTGTCGCAAAGCCCACCAGCCCCGAGCCAATAATGAGCCAGGCCGGTGTCAGTGCATAACTCAAGACCACATAGGAAACACCTAGTGCCACTGAACCTATCCGCATAGTGATCAATCGCCCCATTATATCAGACACTCTACCCATAAAGAGCCGCCCTAGCACCGAGCATAAGGTAAAAGATGATAGGTATAAACCTTTATTTGTGATTTGCAAGAAATCGGACTGATCCGGCACAATGATCAGTAATGACCCGTAACCAAAATAACATAATCCGCATACCAATGCCGGCAATAATGTCGGAATATAAATCAACTCTTCCCTTCGCAATTTAAACATTGAGAGATGGAGCGCACGTGGCTGAGCCAATGTTTCTTCTATACCCCACAGCAAGAGAAGAGCAATGACAGCGATTATAGAGGACACAACAAACATCGTGTTAAGCCCAAACTGGTTTGTCAAGTAACTGCCTAACAGTGGCGACATAGACGAGCCGAGACTGATACTCATCCCCACTACCCCCATGGCTTCTCCTCTACGATACATCGGCACTATATCCGCTACATAAGCAGTCAGCGCCGTCGGCGAAAATCCCGTCGAAAATCCGTGAATGAACCTCAATAACAGAAAGGCATGTACCGTGAGGACAAAAGGATAAATCAGACTACACACGACACATACCAATATACCAACATAAATAATGGGCTTCCGTCCAATAAGATCCGCCAGCTTACCACTCAATGGCCTGGATAAACCGGCTGTTAAGGTAAATAAAGCAATGATCCACCCTTTGTAGTCAGCCCCACCTAATGATTCCAATAGTGACGGCAATTCCGGTATGATCATATTAAAGCTCCCACCAAAAAATGCATAGCTCAGACAGATCAGTAAGAAAATCCGCGTGTAGAGTCTTGGGGACGATGAATTCATGCCCAATATTAGTGAATGTTTTAGTTCCTTTTCCCGACAGAAAAAGTACTCGAAGACATTACACAGAGAAAATAGTATTGAAATTACGGTGACTTAAGATATTCAACCGTACATGACGACTTTATATGGTTAGAAATAGGCATCATAGTTTAACATACTCAAAAGGACATATATATTCAACAGTAAAGCATCTCACTCGGAAATAGAGCCTCCTATTGGCTGTCAGGCTTAAAGTCTAAAGAAGCTGCATTAATGCAATAACGCAGACCCGTGGGTTTAGGACCATCTTCAAATACATGCCCCAGATGCCCACCACATCTTCCGCACATCACCTCCATCCTTGCATAACCGATATGATAATCAACATCCTGCGCAATCACATCTTCTCTGACTGGCTTGAAAAAACTTGGCCATCCGGTGCCTGAGTTAAACTTCGTCGCCGCATCAAACAATGGCAGCGTACAGGCCCGACAAGTATAGACACCTTTGCGTTTTTCCTTATTGAGATCACCGGCGAAGGCGCGTTCTGTTCCTTTTTCGCGAAGCACATAATACTCGAAAGGTGTCAATTCCTGTTTCCACTCTTCATCTGATTTTTCGATCGGGATGATCTCCTTTGGCAAGGTAGCACTACGTAGCTCAGCGTGCTCAGCAGTCTCCTTGCCACTTTTCTGAGAAAAGCAGGCACTGGCCAATAAAAGCATTAGACTAAAGGAAAATATATTTTTCATTTCTATTCGTATCATCAATTTTAAACAGATTATTCTTCACCACGCATACGCTTATCTTGTTTTTGGGCGATGGTAACAATTTTGCGCATCAGACTAACAATGGTCAAGAACACCAAGTAAACAAAACTGAACACCACATATATCCACGCGAATGACTTGGCTTCATAAATACTCAACCCCGTTACCACATAAGAAAAAAGGCCACCTATGATCACCACCGCTGCATATCCACCAATAGACCTCCCCCAGTATCTGACTTGATCCTTGGTGGACAAGCTAAGGATACTATTTATCACTGCATAAAATAATGTCATCGCCGCTGACACCGTCCAGGCAAGATGAGATGACACGGCAAAAGCGCCCAATAGCGATGGTAGCCAAAACAAGAATGTCAATGATGGTATAGCGGCAAGAATGATTATCGCTTGCCATTTGGGATCAATGTCCCGAGCGAACCAACTGTCATCTGCATATGCCATATCACAGTAACATAGATTAAGAACGATGGTTTTATTTCATATCACTTTATTATACGAGACGGGCGTACAGATCAAATTCTTCTGCGTCAATGATCTCCACATTAACAAAATCTCCTTCACGGAGATAGGTGTCAGTAGCCTTGATCAAGACCTCATTGTCAACCTCCGGTGAGTCATATTCTGTCCGCCCGATGTAGTACTCTCCTTCCTTGCGATCAATCATGATTCTGAGATGCTGACCGATGCGAGCGACATTTTTTTCGAGCGAAATATCCTTTTGCTGTTGCATGAGTTCTTCCATTCGCTCGCGCTTAGTTTCGTCTTCCACATTATCCTTCAATTCATAAGCCGTGGTTCCTTCTTCATGACTATAAGCAAAGACCCCCACCCTGTCAAATCGCTGCTCTGTTACAAAGTCCATTAGATCCTGAAACTCCTCGTCAGTCTCACCTGGAAATCCGATCAAGAAAGTTGTACGCAGGGCAATATTTGGCACTTTTGTACGGGCTATATCGAGCAATTCTGACATATAAGCACGTGTCGTCTGTCTTCTCATTCGGGTGAGCACAGCATCATTGGCATGTTGGAGAGGTAGGTCTAGATACTTGCAGACTTTGGGCAGTGCCGCCATCACATCGAATACCTCTATCGGAAATTTGGCCGGATAGGCATAATGTAATCTTATCCACTCGACCCCCGGCACATCATTTAATGCAGTGAGCAGATCATTGAGTGATCTTTTTTTATAAAGATCGAGCCCGTAGTAAGTCAGTTCCTGAGCGATGAGTATGAGCTCTTTAACACCCATACTCGCTAGCTGAAAAGCCTCTTTTACTATTTCTTCTATCGGTCTTGATACATGATGTCCACGCATCAGCGGTATGGCACAAAACGAACAGGTGCGATTGCAGCCTTCACTTATTTTGACATAAGCATAATGCTGCGGTGTGCTGATCTTGCGCTCGCCGATCAGATCGTGCTTATAATCGGCATTAAACTTCGCGAGCAGGCCGGGCAGCTCCATCGTCCCAAAATAGGCGTCCACCTCTGGTATCTCGCGCTCAAGATCCTCTTTGTAACGATGTGATAGACAGCCTGTTACATATAACTTACTGATGTCGCCGCTACTCTTTCGCTCGACGTTTTCGAGTATGGTATTTATTGATTCTTCTTTGGCGGATTCAATAAATCCGCAAGTATTGACAATGACCACATCCGGCTTATCATCTTCATATTCGTGAAAAGCTCGTATATTATTGCCTTGAAGTTGGGTGACGATATTTTCAGAATCAACGAGATTCTTGGAACAACCCAATGTGATTACTTGTACCTTCTGTTGTTTTCCCTTTGTCCGCATAGGCTGCAAATATACGCTCAAGCACATGACATGCGTTTTAAATCCCATGATCAATGTGGCAAGACTGACTGTCGGGATAATCATTTTCGTATGGTGCGGGCATTTTCATGCCATTGGCCAGGTCGGTATAAGTTTTAAATATGCTGATAATCAATTCACCGCAGCACCACCTGCTGATGATCAATCCTCGTATATGCCCAAGATAGGAATCAATTATTGGTTCAGATTAAGAGATATCAGGATAGAATTTCTTCCGGAAATCACTGTCGGATACGCTTCAAAATCATTGGCCGAAGGCCAATATCAAAAACTAAAATTAGGCGTAGGAGGCTATGTCCTGATTTATCCGCTTGATCTTATGAACGATTGTGATTGCCCTACCTTTTCTAAAAAAAATAATTTGCTGAAGAATGGATGGTTTGTGGGATTGATGCTTAATGGCGGATTTCTATATGATCAATTTAAGCCGACGGCCAATGTCGATAACATTGTCAAACAGCATGGTTTTATAGGTGCCGGGGCTACAACAGGCATAGATATCGGCATCAATGATCTCGTCACCCTCAGTCCTTATGTCCAGCTCACCCAACATTACTACCCGGGCAGCAGCCCCTTCACAGATCCACGCATCGAGAAAATGATCGCTATTAGATGCGTGTTGAGATTCGATTACCGATAAGGATAGTGCATATTAGGGTGTATTGCGCTGAGCAAACTATAAGGCCTTTGTCTGTCGATAAAAATTGATTACCAATGCATAACATATTAAATATTAATTAATATCATTGTAATTATTTTATGACTCGATTAAGTGTTATCTTGATACTTCATTGTTATCACAATTAATAAAAGCTACCTAGCAGACGGGATTATGCATATTGGAAATCTTTCTTGCGGTACGAGCAGACGGTTTGTCTGCTTCCAAGTTAAGAAATATTTGCCTCTGCTGATATTTATCCTCATCAGTTTTTGCGGTGTAAACACACCATCATTATCCGCAAAAGACCAACAACAATCGCCTCCACAAAAACTCTTCGAAATATCCATCGAAAAAACTTCTTTACGAGGGGACATAATGCTCACACTAGATCCGAAAGCACTACGCGACATCGCTGGTCAAAAAAGTAGGCAAATCAATTTCTTACTACCTACCCCCGATGCCAAGCAGTCCATGGTCGAGCTTAGCCCATATCCCTTGCTTACAGAAGAATTTGTCATTAAAGATGCCACAGACAAAATAGTGCTTCGTGACCCAAGCTTTGCTAAAGCCTATATTGACAAATCTGTTAACAAGCATTTGTCTAGAACAACCATGGTGATATTTGATGACAGAGTTTATCTCAGTTATCAAATCAATAATGAACGCTACAGTATAGAGCCGGTAACAAATCTGATCAAGACGAACACCTATAGACTTAAGAAATCTATTGAACAAGAGATCATTGAATGTCACACTAGAGAAGTCCCATTAGTTGAATCACCTTATCCGTATATAGATACTGATAAAAGTGTCAAGACTAATAACAACATTGTAACTGTCTATATAGAATGCGATCATAAGATGTTTCAAGACAACGGGTCTAACATCAATAATACTTCCCAGATGGCTGCCAATCTGATGGCCAATGTAGCTGAGATTTATGCGAACGAAGTCAATGTCAATCTTCAGATATCTGAAATCAAAGTATGGACAACACCTGATCCTTATGATGCCGCAAACAAGACTTTTTCGATAGACGTATTATATGCTTTTAACTGCCATCTAAGCGAGACAGTTTATAATGGTCGCCTTGCTCATTTATTTTCCACTGTCAGTAAAGGGCATGGTGGAATCGCAGACATTAGACAGACTTGTGTAAA
The DNA here is from genome assembly GCA_964396595.1 of uncultured Saprospiraceae bacterium. Lineage (GTDB taxonomy): Bacteria > Bacteroidota > Bacteroidia > Chitinophagales > Saprospiraceae > CAYNFR01. Next base: position 90,217 of record CAYNFR010000003.1, read on the forward strand.
CCAAGCGCCGATGTACGCCTATTCCAATATTTCGAATAATCCTTCAGCCAGCAGAATACTCGTTGCGCACGAAATCGGTCATAATCTCAGCTCTCCTCACACCCATGCCTGTGCATGGAATGGAAATAATACACAGTTAGATGATTGTGGAAATCCATCGTTTGAAGGAAATAGTTGTTATAATTCTAATAATCGCATTATACCACAATACGGTACGATGATGAGCTATTGCGGCAATTTTAACAATACCGATATAGTTCATCCGCTAGTGGAAGTAAAGATCAGAAATTACGTGCAAGATTGCTTGCGACCTATTGAGTCTAGCTGCCCTGCACCGACACCCTCCAGTCTAACAGTGACCATGGATAGAACAGGGACCAAAGCGACCGTTGTAATTGATAAAAGCCCCAATGACTTTTTCTTTTTACAATATAGATTAGATAATACATGGCTTGGATGTTTTTGTAATGCTAGTTCCACAACAAATACGTTTGTTCTCGAGAATCTTACGCCAAATCAAAATTATTCTATAAGTGCCGCCATTTATTGTTCCAATGTCGGAGCGAATTCAGAGTGGTCATGCTTCACCCCATTTTTATCCGCACCCAATTTATGTGACCAACCAATAACGCTAATGGGTACACCATCCGGCAGTTATAGTAATAAGGGTATTGTAAACCTCGACAATGCCACTACTAACAACACATTGGCGATCAACTACCAATTTAATGTTAATTTTATAGGACCTGTCACCATCAATATGGGTTCTGTCCTCACAATCAATCAACAGGATTGTAACTAAGTACTAACATCAAACCATAGCTGCTCTCGTTCATTAATCTTCGTTATATCTCCATCACTATAATTTATTAATATCTCTTGGCCGGACATAATATCACGCTTGGCTCTTATGATAATCTCATCCGTATTATAATCCATAATTGCTTCAGCATTTGGATCAGGATGATGATTATACAGCGACCCATAACCCAAGGCCACACACGCCTCGTAACCCGCTTCCTCCCACAAGAAGTAATATTCGTAGATGATGGTCTTGTCGATATCCTTTAATTGACCATGCGGAATTTTGATAATCGGACAAGCCTCTATAATATCTCCTGCGTTGATTTCGACGGCGCAGAAGACGCCTCGACCTCTCTCTTCCGTATGGATGATGTATAATTCCGGGATATGTAACATAACTCATTTTATCCATCAAAGATTGAAATATTAGGACACTGTTTAAAGGCATCGGTTAATAATACCTCCTGAAGATTACTTCTTTTCCATTAAAGTAAGCGTTCAGAGCTATTCCTACTTCTTTTCAAATGGCCTTTTCTCGTTTTTGACCACTTATCTCCACACTTTTTAGCTTTTCAACAACCAAATATTACTATATCCCCTACATTGCACCAGAGACATGGATAAAGTACACGAGAAATTAAAGGAGGTTTTCGGTTATCAACTATTCAGACCGGGACAAGAAGAGATAGTCCGATCTGTAACAGACGGTCAGGACAATCTGGTAATCATGCCCACAGGTGGCGGAAAATCAATATGCTATCAATTGCCTGCCATATTGATGGATGGTCTTGTGATCGTCATTTCACCTTTAATTGCCTTGATGGATGACCAGGTGGCAACATTGCGACAACTGGGCATAAAGGCGGCCTCCATGCACAGTAATAATACAAGCGCAGAGCGCGCCGAAATGGAACAACTCCTGCATAATGGAAAACTAAAATTACTCTATCTCGCTCCGGAAACTGTAATCCTGCAGCGCACCTTGACCATGCTCAAAGATCTAAAAATACCGCTGATAGCCATTGACGAGGCACATTGTGTGAGTGTCTGGGGAAATGACTTCCGTCCTGAATACGTCAAACTAGCCGCTTTAAGATCAACTTTTCCACATGCCACCTTCATGGCTCTTACAGCAACGGCCGATCAGGCTACACGTATCGATATAGCCGAAAAACTACAACTCCGAGATCCTAAGATCAGCATCCTCAGTTTCGAACGAAAGAACATAAATATCGTCTGCCTACCCGGTCAAAACAAGATCAACATTATTAAAAAAATAATCAACCGCCATAGCGGAGAAACAGGTATAATATACAGTCTGAGTCGCAACTCCACTGAAAAAATAGCTGCTTCTCTCGAGGCCACAGGCATAAAAGCTGCATTCTACCATGCCGGAATGGACGGCCTCAGCAGGCAGCGCGTACAGCAACGATTCCAAAATGACGAAGTCCAAGTCATCTGCGCCACCATAGCCTTTGGGATGGGTATTGACAAAAGCAATGTCCGCTATGTCATACATGCTAACCTGCCAAAAAATGTAGAAAGCTATTATCAAGAAATAGGTCGTGCGGGAAGAGACGGCATGCCTGCCGAAGCCATATTGTTCTACAGCTGGGGCGATGTCATCACCTTGCGCAAATTTATCACTGACAGCGATGCCACAACAGAGTATAAAGAAGTCCAGATGGCGAAGCTAGACAGGATGTGGGAACTCGCCAGCAGTCACTCCTGTAGAACGAATACAATTTTGAACTTCTTTGGAGAATTTCGATATGAACCTTGTGAACATTGCGATAACTGCGCTAATCCATCTGCAGAACATGATGGAACAATCATTGCCCAGAAAGCACTTAGTGCAGTAGTCAGATGCGATCAAGCACTTAATATAACTAACTTAATCGATGTACTCAAAGGATCTATCAGACCAGAGATCCAAGAAAAAGGCTTTCATCTCGTCAAGACATTTGGCGTAGGCAGAGATCTAAGTTATCCTGAATGGCGAGAATATATCACGCAACTGATTAACAAAGGCATGATGACCATCGACTATGTCAATAGTCATCATCTCAAACTAACGCATATCGCCCAAGAAGTACTCAAAGGCACACTTCCTGTCAAGCTGTTTAAACATACAGGTGCATCACTAAAATCTTCAACGGTTAAAAAAATACCTGAAAAAAGAGAACTCAATCCTGATGAAGTACTGTTTGAAAAACTACGAAAATGGCGTGCTGATATGGCACAACAACTTAGATTGCCTGCTTACACTATTTTCCATGACAGAACGCTTAAAATAATATCCGAAGAGCTCCCTGTTCTCATTGAAGAATTGGATTTAATTGATGGTATTGGCGCAGCCAAAAAAGAAAAATATGGTAAGCAAATCATCGATATTGTAAGCTCTCACCGTGAAAAGAAATACTAAATCTTAATTACATGCGCACTCCTTATAAGTGGTACACCAAGTTATTGATTGGCTTGTTTGCATTTCTGTTCGTCGTCGTAGCGGCATTCTTCCTTGGGCCGCGGCCCAATTTTGATACAGTAGATCTAAGGCCTCTCCATGTAAATTTTAATCTTGAAGAGCTAGATGAACTAATTGCGCAAAAAGAAGCTTCTATCGCCAATTTAAAACCGGATAATCAAGCGCGCATATTATGGGCAGACTCCTTAAAGAAGCAGAAAACGAAATACAGTATCGTTTATATCCATGGATTCAGCGCTAGCCCGGGGGAAGGTCATCCACTTCATACCCACATCGCAGCAGCTATCGGCGCAAATCTATATCTCGCAAGATTGACGGACCACGGAATACTTGATAAAGAAGTTTTTAAACAGCTCACCCCTGCCCAGCTTATTGAAGATGCGAAGTACGCCATTGCTGTCGGTCGTGCACTCGGCGATACCGTCATTGTCATGTCTTGTAGTACAGGCAGTACGCTTACTATTCCTCTCGCGACCGAGGATTCTAGTATTAGCAGTATGATCATGCTAAGTCCCAATATCGCCATCCGCAGCGAATCAGCTAAATTACTTACCGGCCCATGGGGTCGTCAGCTCGCACATAAGATCATAGGTGAATACCGTATGCTCGATTCGACGCAGTCTTATATCCCTTATTGGACACATGAATACCGTACCGAAGGTCTTATAGCCTTGCAAGCACTTATCAATCAGACTATGACTCGGGAGATATTTAGCAAAGTAAAAATACCCATCTACGTGGGCTATTATTATAAAGACGAGATCAATCAAGACCCTGTCGTGAGTGTAGCCGCTATGCAAGAGTTTAAAAAACAGGTCAGCACACCGACGTCGATGATAGAGTACGACGCTTTCCCCAATGCTAATGATCATGTCATAGGCTCAATGTACAAAACAATTGAATGGCCTGCAGTCAGGGATGAGATACTTGATTTTATAAACAAGATTTATGGCATTGAAATAAATAGATTAGCAATAGATGGGGAAGATGCTCATTCTATTCAACACTATCATAACGAAAGCCACCGCTAATGGATGGCTTTCTAATCACTCATATAAATCGAAACAGTGTATTCTATAATTGCTTACATCGTATTGGCTATTGCCAAAAATGGTTTACTCTTCTTCACCCTCCGTGGTGAGCGTACCACGCTGCCTAGCCGCTTTGTTTTCGCAAAACTTACACAGCTCCGTAATATTTCTCAGCTCACGCGCCTTGGCTACTGAACCTATGAAAACCTCCGTGGTGGCGTCTTTATTAATGGTATGGCAATCATCATAGAGATGATACTTCGTGCCAGACTTTGTCCAATACACTTCATTCTTGCCCATCAATTGTTCTACTCTTGCGGTTTGCTCTGTGTATTGCTCGATGGACGGCGGGTTAAAGTCATAACCCGAAAGTCCTGCAATCAATAAGGCGACTCCTGCTATACCACCCAGGATACCTTTTTGTTTAGTGTCCAACTTATTGCTAGTAAGTATAAAAATGATCAGCGGTAAAAACGCAATAACGGCTACCACCAAACCTAGCTGACTCTGCATAAAAAACAAAAGCTTGTTTTTTTCAGATGCCGGATCTAATCGATTCGATTTTTTCCAGAGCATTGATCCGATGACTGCTAGTATTAGGTCAATCACGATCATCCCTATTATCCAGGTCATGTTGATAGGCTCTTTAAAAAGCATCGTAATCGCAACCACTTGAGCACAAATGGCGAAAAACCATAAGATACCCGCTATCACACGGAGTTGTGTAGCTTTACCCTTACTTTCCGGAGTCGGAACGAAGGTGTTCGATTGATCTGAAATGGAACTGTCGCCACCTACATTAGTAATTTTTCTTTTTTCCATAGTCAAGAATCACTTTAAAAGAATTCAATTTGTCAGCAGATCAAGAAAAAAAAGCCCGAGGCCTTTTGCCAGTCTTCCTTCGGGAGTCAAATCTAAACATTTTATGCTAGCTTGCTCATTATCTGCGAAGATTTTTATACTTACCCTCTCATAATGTAGCCATTACATATATAAAATACGTCCAACTATAGCACGTTAAAGATATGTGTTCGACTGAGATCACTTTTGTCAAAAAATGACTTCTCCGTAGATTTTTTACCTACCATTATTCAATCGCGTGACTTGGCAAAGAGAGCACTCAATAAACAGATTATAACTCTCTCCCATCTTTTCTCCCCGCTTCCAATTGAAAAAAAACCCTTTGATCAATTGCTGCCAATATACCACCCCCTCCACATCACATAAATTTCCGGATAAATAACATGGCCGCAAGAAATAAAAAAAGAGCACATAGTATCAGATTTATATTGCGTGTGACAAATCCCACACGTGTCGAAACAAATGCCGCCGCAAAATTGTAAATAGTAAACAATCCCAATGCACCTAACATTGCTCCGATTCCAAATGTCATCGAACCCACTATGTCAAAATTTGCATTGCGAGCAATCAGCACACCCACAAAAAATGGTATTGCCATCATATTGAAAGTGGCCATGACAAGTCCGGATAAATAAGCATTGGAGAACAGCATCTTTTTATCTGTCGCACTTGTCTTGCGAGATAAGGTATAAAAATAAAAAGCCAAAAGCAAGAATACACCAATGGCAAGTGACTGAAGTGTCTCTACAATGGACGGATTATTCGCCAATAGTTTAAATACTTGTGTGGCTATAATGCTTTGAATACCTATAGTCGTTGCCGCTCCTGTGCCGAACCAAAATGAATTCATCCGACCTGACGACACTGACAGTTTTACACCAAGCATATTAAGCATCCCGGGGGGCATGAATCCTGTGAAAGCTGCCACAAAACCCGTTACAAACGTACTCACCATAGTTTATCCATTCGATACTTCATTCCCTAATTGATAGGCGTAAAGAAGCTTCTAGTTAATGTAATATCTCCTGCCAATTGACCGCATCGTTGTGTGAATGTGTAAAGCCCATCGCACGCTCCTCTTGCACCGTGTGTATATCTCTGAAAGCCATCACATAAGTCTTGCGCCATTCTGAAGAAATATTTCCTCCACTGCCATGCACAATACGCTCATCATGAATCGTGACAGAGCCGCGCTTAACCGGCAGATAAACCACTTCGTCGGTGGGTTTAGATTCTATAACAAGCGTATGGCTGTCATCACGGCTGTCGCCGACAGGCCTGTGAGCGCGAAGCTCGGGTTCTTTGTTTGTACCAGGTACGACCTGCAGGCAGCCATTCTCCATTCCTGAATCACTCATGGCCAACGAAAAAGTCGCCGTCCAGGTATTCTTGGTTTTAGGCCAGTAACCGATATCCTGGTGCATGGCAAATTCCGCCTTTTCCTTCTGTGGTTTTTTGGCAAGAAATTGCTCGTAGTCCATCACGCCCGTTCCAGCGTAGAGTTGATCTACCACAGACTGCGCCACTTGCCAGAAGATATTGTTAGCAAGCTCGGGGCGATATTTACTGGGAAGCATTGCATTGACAAGCCTAAACTCCTCAAATGGCGTCCCATATGGCTGAGACATATCACAAAAATCCCTAGCCATTCCCGGCTCTTTACCCAATATAAAATGATCAAACCAAGGATCTAGAAAACGTAGCTCCTCCTCTGTCAAAAAATCATTCAATACCAGATAACCTTGATCGCTATATTGGGCAATTTCGTCAGGTGTGATGTGATATTGCTTGCCTTCTCGGCGATGACTACCGGAAGTGGGATTAGTTATAATTTTCATTTTCGAATCATTCTTATGGGTCAACACATTATAATCGAGCGTGGATATAATTATTTTACGATTTTATATACTCGTCCCGGATTTTCATAACCTATATAGATATACCCATCTTTACCCTGATAAATACTTCGCATTCTCCCCGATTTGGCAAATAATTTTTCACGATTCTCATATTCGCCATCTGCAGAAATTATAGTTCGATCCAGATAGTTGTATTTGAGAGAACCGTTAAGTAGATTTCCTTCCCAGAATGGATACGCTGAATCTCTTACAAATACCATCCCGCATACACCTATACTAGGTACCCAATAATATAGTGGCTGCTCCATGCCGTCTTGATGCGTTTTATCCGTAATTTTAGTACCGTCGTAGTTGATGCCATAAGTGATAACAGGCCATCCATAATTAGCACCTCTTTTTACGAGATTAATCTCATCACCTCCTCTTGGACCGTGTTCATTGCTGTAGATCAGATCATTAGTGGCATCATAAACAAGACCCTGTGGGTTACGATGCCCATAAGAGTATATACTCTTACGCGCTTCCGCTTGATTAACAAATGGATTGTCATCGGGGACACTTCCATCCCAGTTGAGTCGATGGATCTTCCCGGCATCTATGCTCAAGCTTTGTGCCGTCTCGAAGTGTCTACCTCTATCACCTACACTTACAAATAGATATCCGTGCTTATCGAAAATCATTCTCGATCCGTAATGATGCGCTGTGCTATAATACGGCTCTGCTATGAAGATATCCTTACCTCCGCTGAGCCGCCCATTATTGAAAGTAGCCATGTACACCGCTGTCGTCGCCAATGACGCATCCGTAGCATGTGGCTTCGAATAGCTAAGATAAAGGATGGTATTGCTGTCAAAGTCTGGATGTAATATCACATCGAGCAATCCCCCTTGATTTCGGTAACGAACAGCAGGCACGCCGGGCACTTCTGATATATTTCCATCTGTCTTGAGATAAAATAACTTGCCTGACTTGTCCGTAATTAATAGACTCATATCCGGCAGCTGTGCCATACCCCATGGTTCATTTACCTTATCAGTTACTAATGACAGGGAAAGATTAGTGCCTTCAGATACATCGCTAAGACCATCACTTGCATCTTTAAAATCATAGGATTGAACTTCTTTGGATGCATTGAGGATATATGTCGCCAGATCGTTAGCATCTTTTTCACTTAGCGCTGCTTCAAAAGCAGGCATGCCTTCATCGAGAAGCCCTTTTAGTATTACCTGTGCTATCTCTTTTTGAGTATTGCCCACGACCCATTTCGGTCTATCTGCAAATGCATTAACCTCCTGACCGTGACATGAGGCACATAAATTTTTATAATTTTCTGAGGCTTTATCGGCCAATTCGGGGTTCATGGACGAACTGCATGAAAAGTAGATCACTGCTAGTGCCATCAAAAGTAAGAAGACAAATTTTTTCATTATCAAGGGTGTATCAGATTAACGATCAAAGAGCTCAAAAATAAACATTCTCATACGTACCACCAGAAGATATTGTAGCTAGAATGTATAAAAATGCGAATATATCCGCGTGGCAAGCTTCACATTTTGACAAAGTGGCGCTCAATTACCTGGCCTTCTAAGTTAACCAGCCATATTTTGTACGAACCCGGTGTGAGGGATGAAATGTCAATTTTTCCATCATTGATACCTTTTTCACTACGGTATAATGCACCTTCCTTACTTTCGATCTCAAAATGTTTGACCTTGTCAGGATTGTTAAGATAGAGAGTGTAATAAGCGATTTTTGGCTGGACGTCTATAAAATCGTCTTGCGCACTGACATTGCTTTGTTTAATTAATCGTTTTATTTCATCTATTGTCAAGACGGCATCGTAAAGCCTTAAGTCATCTATTCCCCCGGGAAATATCATATCAACTCCCTTGTCCGTCATCCGCTGGCCTATAGACAGTGGTAATTCATAATTATGGCTAGCTTGTTCAGGTAAATCTACATAAGCAAGCTTCTGACCTTGTATATACAACTCTATTCTCGATGAATCAACAACTATTGCTACATGCCGCCATTCTTCTGCAAGTAGTGACTTTGGTTTTGTAATAATATTGTGGATTTTACCTGATTGGCCTCTGATCGAGAGGCTGAGAGATCTGTCCTTATTAAGCATGAGGCACATATAACTGTCTTTATCCCTATTTCCGGCAGACTGCGCATATAAAACGCCGGAGGGTGTCTCATCTATTCCATAACGCACCCATATCGAGATGCTATACTGAGCCTCAGGTCGCCAGTCATAAATTAAAAATGGCTCTGTCAAACTACTGAGATCAAGAAAAGATTTCCCGACAGCCGCTTGCTTATTCTTAAGGTCGACAGAGGCTGGACGGGCATATCGAGACCGCTGCTCTATACTAGATTCCTCCTCCACTTCAAAGGGCCAATACATGGTAGGTGTCAATTGTCCATATAGGCTAAAGCCCAATATGCCAAAGACCATGATCAATCCACCAATGCGTATCCTTATCATTCCCTAATGTTGATAATTGAATTAAATTCAATCAAAAGCCGTGGTAAAGGTAAGAAATCGTCTTTATTAGTAGTTCTCAGTATTAACCCTAGGGTCGACAAGCAGGTAAACAGTAACTAAAATCAGAAATATGTATAACAGTATCTAGTGTTCAAGGCTAGAAAATGACATAAGCTGACGGGAAATGTGAACTATTGATACTTTGAGGTTTAGAATGGCATAAATCGGCTACATTAGAAGTACGGGCCTAAAAAAACAAAAGGCTCACCTCCGCAGAGACAAGCCAATTGTATCAACTATAGGGTAATAAACTTTTGAGAAATCTTAAAACACTTACATCTTTATGAACGTGCTTAACATCTGATATAAAGACGCAATATGTCAGACCTCCCCCTACTCGATGAAGAAAAAAATAATTTTTTTTATGACCCCCATGAACTGACTTCTTTTATCATGTCGTCCAGTACAGCGATTTCTATAGGATTGAGATAGTATTTACGTTTTGTATTACGATAGTCTTCGCTGACATTGGCTTCATGAAGAACAAAGTGTGACCAAGCTTTTAGTTGAGAGCCAAAGCCTTTTTTGATGGCCAGATAATCGGTTGCTTTCTCGTAAACCTCCTTCCACCCCGGAAACAAGTAAATGAAGCCTGTTTTGATGATCTGCCAACGCGTCTTGAATTCATAATCAAGAATATGACTTAATTCGTGAGCCAATATTCCCTTTTGCGCTTCCCTTGGTAACTGAGATAGCAATAGCCGACCATTGCCCTCTTGATTATTGACGAGTAACAAATACTTTCGTTTCGATCTAAAAAGTAGGCTTTCGACATCGGGTCGCGCCATCATAGTCATAGATAGGGGTCTCGGAGACCAAAAGATATGTGCTTTCTGGAGTTCCGGAAATGAACGAATTACTTCAGCCATCACAGCATTCGTCTCCTCAGGAAGGCCATCAATGGTCATGGTAAAATCACCTGCTCGATTATTAATATCGACATGGCTCATACATTCGTCATAAGCCTTGCTGACCTTGCGCAATCTGTCCGTCATCACGATTGACTTAGTATTGCCGCTCTGACACTGCCATGTTGCAAGAGTAAAGCACGCGCATCATCATAAGAAATATCGAGTCCTGCCATCACCATTTTAGCACCCCGATCGATCAGCTTGTCGTTACTAAGCTGCATATCGACCATCTTATTATCCTTAACTCTGCCCATCTTAATCATTACAGCGGTAGAGATCATGTTGAGAACTAATTTTTGTGCTGTCCCACTTTTCATACGAGTACTACCGGTGATAAACTCAGGGCCGACTTCCACCTCTATCGGAAAATCAGCATTGGCTGCCAATGGCGAGCCAATATTGCAGGTGATACAAGCTGTCTGAATACCCTGCTCACGACAATACTTTAATCCATTGACAACATAAGGGGTAGTACCTGATGCTGCGACTCCTATGACAAAATCCTTATTGTCTATCGAATATTCTGTGAGATCCTTCCATGCCAGATGTATATCATCCTCAGCATGCTCCACAGCCTTACGCATAGCCTTATCTCCTCCTGCCATTATGCCAATGACCATGTCATGCGGCACCCCAAAGGTAGGGGGACATTCAGACGCATCAACCACTCCCAGCCTGCCACTAGTCCCAGCTCCAATGTAAAAAAGTCTTCCCCCGTCTTTCATTTTAGCATATACGGCGTCAATACATTTTTCAACTTGGGGTAAGACACCGGCGATCGCTAGTGGCACTTTATGATCTTCTGTATTGATAGACCTAATGATCTCTAATGTCGACATTTTTTCTAAATGTCTATAAATAGATGACTCTTCTGTAATCCTTTTGAACATACGTTTTCATATTTTAATTATGCCTCTCGCCAGGTCGAGATATTAACCACAATCCTATAAAGGTCAGCAAACCATTAAATGCAAGAATCAGAAACCCAAATCTGAATCCACCCAATAAACTCGCACTACTCACATTGACAAAATAAGATACTATTGGACATATCAGACACACCCACAATGCCCATTTATCCCGTATAGCTCTCTTCGTAAACACCCCAAAACTAAATAGCCCCAGCAATGGCCCATAAGTATAACCTGCTATGGTAAATAGCTCATTAATAATTGCGTCGTTATTAATCGCTTTGAATAATAAAATGACTAACAATAGTATAATAGAAAATCCTATGTGGACGACCAATCGCGTACGGCGTTTCTGCTCCTCCGTACGTGCTGAGCTTTCAAAATTTAAAAAATCTACACAAAAAGCCGTCGTCAATGCAGTCAAGGCACTATCCGCACTAGAATAAGCCGCGGCTATCAATCCCAAAACGAATACGATTCCAATAAATGGAGATAAGTGATTCAATGCAAGATTGGGATACAATAGATCTGTTTTAGTCGGGATTTCAATACCTTTGGATAAGGCAAAATACCATAATATCGCTCCCAGGGTCAGAAATAGAATATTGGCAAATATCAAGCTGACACTGAATGTGAACATATTTTTTTGGGCGTCGCCCAATGATTTACAAGTTAAATTTTTCTGCATCATATCTTGATCGAGACCTGTCATCACGATCGCAATTAAGGCACCACTTATAAACTGTTTGAAAAAATTATTGGGGTCTGACCAACCACTGTCAAAATAAAAGGTCTTAAAATAGCCACTTTCAGAAAGGGTTCCCACCATCTCTCCCAGCCCCATATCTAGCGAATTTAACAATGCATAAATCGTCATCACTACAGCAGTCAACATCGCTACCGTCTGTATCGTGTCTGTATAAACGATTGTTTTTATCCCCCCTCTGAATGTGTACACCCAGATAAGTATAATCGTCATAGCCACTGTCCAGAAAAAGGATATACCAAAACTCGCCAAAACAAAATTATGCAAAATAATCGCTACCAAAAACAGCCTAAATGCCGATCCAATAATCCGCGACAACAAAAAATAAAATGCTCCGGTCTTATAACTATATACCCCAAATCGCTCATTCAAATATCCATAAATGGATGTTAAGTTATATTTATAGTAAATCGGCATCAAAACCGTCGCAATTACAAAATAGCCCAGCATATAACCCAAGACTACCTGCATGTAACTGAAATTCATGTTCACCCCACCAGCTCCTACTACACCAGGTATGGAAATAAATGTAACACCTGACAGCGAAGCACCAATCATTCCGATCGCAACCAACAACCACGGTGATCGTCTATTACCGGTAAAAAAACTACTGTTGTCGGCACCTCTTCCCGTAAAATAAGAGACCACCATCAAGAACAAAAAATAACTGCCTATGACCAGCAATGTCTGAAAGGGTTGTATAGACTGATTCATGCCGCTAAATTACTCATTTATCCCTCTATCATCTCCTCAAATACAGATCGCCAAGGATGCCATCCGTATGCAGTACTCAGCGAACTATTATGCCAAACAAATGCGAAATCCCCATGAACGGCCTCTGATTTCTTTCTCAGTTCCATCACTAATTCTTTGGCTGCGAATGGGTTCAGTTTCATATAGTATCGTAATGTCACATCCATAACACTATATGGCATAATAACCAAATCTGTCGCTTCATCCCGCTCCAGATCATACCATTTAAATGGTTTACTTGTGCCTGCCCTATACCCTACAGCATCAGGATATATAATACTATGATCCTCGTAAATACCACAGTCTATCAATCTCCTATACGTTTCAGGCCAGCTGATCTTTATAAAATGTTGTCGCGACAAGCCGACAGATTGCATTACTGCTTTATCAATTATTGTTTTCTCGGCATGGAGCTGCTCTCCGCTTTCATTGCTCGCATAAGAAGGATGAAGTCCGATACGGGCATAAGTGCGTATTTGGCGAATCAAGTTTTCCCATACAGGCATACTCACGACATGATTGAGGTCGTGCGGTTTCTCATAATTGCATAAGAAGAAAAAATATATCTCAGCATTCTTACCCGTCAGTTTATCGCTCAAATAATCATAGGTATCAAATGGATCTTGGCCAGTGGCCAAAAAAACGATCCGACTCAAGAATGTATTCCATCTCGCCGTCAGCGTATCCTTGATTAAACCAGGGATCAATTTTCCTCCCTTCCCTTTAAAAGCATAGGGCTGATCAATATCGATCGAGTAACGTCGTCTCCCTTTACGCTTCTGTATATCAACACCTGATTTCTCGATTAGCACTTGACGAAAAGCCTCCACCCATTCGTCTATGATCGGACGGGCAAGAAAATTGTGCCTGTAAGCAAGACTATTCCGAGCCTGATGACGACCATACTGATCATAGCTCGTATCTAGATACTCCTCGTATCGGGTGATGAAGTAAAAAACCATCGCGAAAAGATCAAATGGAAGCGCGTAGCCATCCATCGTATTAGTACCGAATATAAATGGTTTGTTTTCATCATAGTCCACCTTTGGATCAATGTTATCTATCCTACCTTCTTCCAGTAATCCATTGCGCCATACATTTACACCCGCATCAAGATGAGTCACTTGAGCGTAATTAATGTAAACCTCACCCGATCTCCGTTCGACTATAAAAAGATCAACAATCTCATATCCTATCCCGAGCCAATTATTAAAAACAGTATCAAATACATACCTGTGTCGATTTCTCACAGTAGATTCGGGCATGTAAACGAGACATTTTATCATGCCCGAAAAATACAAGATCTTCAAACATTCCACGTATTGATATGGATTTTACGTATATTCGATCTACATAAGTTTATGAAGAAACTAGTCTCATACCGACAGCTGTTCTCTATGTTCATTCTGCTAGGAATGGCGAATATCGGTTTCTCCCAAACGGTATTTCAACCTAAGCAGCTCGATAATCGTCTTCGAGGTTTCATATATGATAATGAGACGATTTACGAAATACGTCCTCACCTTAATGGGTTCGCACTGGGCTACAAGAAAGGTAAGATCGTAAGCTACGACAAGACCGTATACAGAAACTACGAAATCGGTTTCACAAAACATCCGGACGAGCGACGTCAAAACAAAAATACCACCATCAGTGGGTTTCGTATTTCGAGCCCATTCGTATACGGCAAGCGCAATGAAATGTTTAATTTGCGTGGCTCCACCGGCGTAAAAAAATACTTATCCGAAAAAACAAAGCAGAAAGGGGTCGCCATGGGCTACATTTATGAGGGAGGAGTAGCCCTTAGCCTATTAAAACCTTACGAGTTAAAGGTTGTCCGTATAGGAGATGATAATCTTACCCGAACACAAGAAGTTGTAAGATTTAACAATGACACCAGAGAAGACTATTTAAATTTTGATCGGATATATGGGGGTAATGGAATTTTTAAGGGATGGGATGGTTTAAGGCCGACTGTCGGTCTGCATGCAAAAATAGGAATGCATTGGGCTGTAGGCGCTTATGAACGTCAGGCAAAGGCTATCGAAGCAGGTATCATGGTCGATATCTACCCCGGCAAAGTGCCCATAATGGTTGAGTCAGAAAATGTCAAAAATCAGTTTCTATTCATAAAACTTTATGCCTCCGGACAAATAGGAAGTCGCAAACTGCGAAGCGAAATGCTCAAATAGTTCTGTCATCAGCTACATATTCGTGAAAGTTTATATCCAATCGTAACTAACAGAAAGATGCCTTCGGGTAAAGACATCTGTCAATTTTCTAGAAGGGAAACCTACTTTCTGAGTAATCAATATAATCTGTAGACAAGAGGAAAAAGGGCCGCAGAGTAATAGAAAACTGGCTTTTATTGATCGACATTCATCTTGGCTGATGAGATACATCTCATTTAATTTGTACGAAATCACAGTTTTAAGATCAGCAGAAGGAAACATTATCAGGATTTTTGCAGTTTTGCTTTCATAATGATTGACGATGATCGAATTACCCGTTGTTAATGTTACCGAGCCTACCACACGGGCAAAACGACCTGATTGGCTTAGAGTCAAATTGCCTATCGGCGAAGAATATAAAAAAGTCAGATCACTGGTCGATCATTATAAACTACACACTATCTGTCAGAGCGGCAACTGTCCCAATATGGGTGAATGCTGGGGAGCAGGTACGGCTACTTTTATGATATTGGGTAATGTCTGTACGCGGTCTTGCAGCTTTTGTGCTGTAAAAACAGGTCGCCCACCCGAATATGATGAAGATGAACCACGCAGAGTAGCCGAAGCGATCAAATTGATGCAAGTCAAGCACGCGGTCATCACATCCGTCAATCGCGATGAACTTAAAGATCGCGGTGCAGAAATATGGTATCATACCGTCCGAATGACCAAAGAATATTCCCCTAGTACGACTATCGAAACCCTGATTCCAGATACCAAGGCAAACTGGGAAGCCCTCGAGCGTATGATCAGCGCAGGTCAGGAGGTTGTTTCACACAATATGGAAACCGTGGAACGTCTGTACAGATTAGTACGTCCACAAGCAAAATATGCCCGAAGCCTGGAACAAATTCAAAGAATAAAGGACTACGGCAAAAGAACCAAGTCCGGCTTTATGGTAGGGCTCGGAGAAACTAAGGAGGAAGTAATCAAAATTCTACAAGACTTACGCGAACATGGGTGTGATGTGGTTACCATTGGCCAATATCTACAACCCACCAAAATGCACCTCAAGGTTGCAGAATACGCCCATCCAGATATATTTGCTGAATACAGAGAAATCGGGCAAGAAATGGGATTTGATTTTGTCGAAAGTGGTCCGCTCGTGAGATCATCATATCATGCGGAGCGACATCTCTAGGGCGGATTCCTATCTGAATATTCTCATCATATTATTCGTAACAGAATATCTCACTCTATGCCTGCATAAGATTGTACCTATCGTAGGTGTCGTATCTATCATTCATTTTGTTATCGGAATAGCTTTTATTGTAATTGCCTTACAAGCAAAAACCTTTTCCTTTAAAAATGCTAACACAGCAGGCAAGAGCACACAGATTTTTAACATAAGTGCAGGAATCTTGGTGGTAATGATCTTCTACCATTTTTTAAAAAGGAGTTTTAATGAAGTACCGATAGATTATCAACTGGCTGATATGCTTCCTGTTATTCGGATCATGTGCGACCGATACCTGACTGGTGGAGAGCCCTATGCCATGATATATGAAATATGGGACGGAACGAAGCCTATCTATTTACCCGCCATGTGGATGCCCTTTATCCTCGCCGTGATCAGCGACATTGATATGCGATGGATACCGGTTATGGCTTTTCTGTGTGGTATAGGAGTAAGTAGTACACCGATGTTCAAGTCGCGTAGTTTTAGATATACTCCCCTCTTGACGCTATCGCTCGGTGGGTTGTTAGTCTTGCTGCTTAGCTTTTACAAGGATTTATTTGTCTATACAGAAGAGGGACTTATAATAGCTTACTATTTACTTATGGCTGCAGCCATAAGATCGCGTAATCCTTGGTTAACGGGACTGGCGCTAGCCTGCTGCCTGATGAGTCGCTATTCACTTGTGTTCTGGACTATACTCGGAGCTGGTGTGTATCTCCTTGATAAACAATATCTTACACTAGCTAAGATAGTCGTTAGCTGTGGAGTCATCTGTGTATTGTGGATGACTATCGGTGGCGCCTGGCAACATATCGATACATTTATTACCCTACCTCGTCATTATGTCAGCGAAATGCTCCTCGATCCCGACAAGTATATCCCAGAATTACAAAAACACATGGGAATCGCCAAGTTCATCCCTTTTAAAAACCTCGAGATACTCAATAGAATTTCCATCATACTCGCGGTACTCACACCACTCACCATGATTGTTTTGTATCGAAGGCATAGACATATCCCATCCGATCTATTCCTTCTCATCGGACTCAAAGCTTCACTGGTACTATTCTTTAATACATTAATCCTACCCTACTCATATTTATTCTTCGTCTCGGTTTTTATAAGCTGGGCAATATTGATGCGGATGTATTATGGGGGTGATGATTCGTGTGCTTCTATGGCTTAGTCCATCGATATCATATGATGATCAGATTGGGTCATTATGATAATACAACTGTAAACTTGTTAGCAAAAGAACCAATAACGCACAAGACCTATCCTTTACTCCATCACATTAAAAAACTCCTGCCCGACTTCAGACAGGAATTTCACAATGTACTAAACAGAATCATACTAACAGCATCCGCCGCCGGGTACACATACAGGCTTTCGACCGAATACGGTTATGCTGCGGATAATATCAGGTCTATTTTTAAATAATTCTATTTCTTCTTGACTTAGAAAATCAGAGAGTATATCTGTCGGGATGTCAATGACCTTCTCTTTTTGAATGGCGATATCTGAAAAGCCCGCTTGCTTTATATGCCGCAAATAATCTTCTTTCTGGATTGCGCCTGCTACGCATCCGGCATACATTTCGGCGGCAGAAATAATTTTGTCAGGGAGTTCTCCGACGAGTACGATATCAGAAATACTGAAATGACCGCCTGGTTGTAATATTCTATTAATCTCACTAAAGACCGCCTTCTTGTTGGGCACCAGATTTAGAACACAGTTACTCACCACGACATCTACCGTGTTATCCGTCACAGGGATATTCTCAATATCTCCGTACCTAAATTCCACATTGTTAAAACTCAATTTTTCCGCATTTGAGCGAGCTTTGTTAATCATTGGCTCTGAGAAGTCGATACCAATCACCTTGCCTTCAGCACCTGCCTCAGCACGGGCTACGAAGCAATCATTGCCAGCTCCGCTGCCAAGATCCACCACGGTGTTACCCGGCTTGATTTGCGCAAATTGGGTGGGCAAGCCACATCCCAATCCTAAGTCCGCATCCGTGTTATACCCCTCAAGATCTTCATAGCTCTCGCTCATTATATTATACACCTCAGTGCTGCAAGACCCCGCTCCACAGCAAGAAGCGGCATTAAAATCCTTGTCTTGCAAGGCGATCTCGCTGTATTTGCGTTTTACCAATTCTTTAATCTCTTGATCATTCATTTATATAAATTTTTAGTCAATAATATTATTCTTTACAACAAATTCCTTTTGTAACTCCATTGATGTATTCGCTTATTTCTGTCAGAACAACTGGATTAAGACAGTAACACACAGAGTTCCCTTCTATATCGCCGACGATAATACCTACTTGCTTGAGTTCTTTTAAGTGCTGAGAAATAGTCGGCTGCGCCAATGGCAATTCACCAACGATATCCCCGCAGATGCATCTGTTCACCCTCATCAGGTACTCGACAATGGCTATACGCGCCGGATGCCCGAGTGCCTTGAATAGCAAAGCTTTCTGTTGAATCTCCGGCGAGAAATAGTCAGCCTTAGTTACACCCATAAAGCATTTATTTATCGCAATATTACGATATATAAATTAACATTCAAACACCTTCACGAAATTTTTAAGATTTTCTATCTAGCAACATCAATACGTAAGCCTATGATGAAAACAACAACTGCAAATTTTACACGCCTTTAACAATCCGGTAAAATAACAGGCAACTGAATGGCAAGTCCTCCATCAGAGGTTTCTTTGTACTTGTGATTCATATCCTGGGCAGTCTGCCACATGGTACGGATCACAGCATCAAGATCAACGATCGCACTTGTAGGGTCACTTTCTAATGCCAAATGCGCCGCAGTGATAGCCTTCATCGCTCCCATCGCGTTGCGCTCTATACAGGGTACCTGTACTAATCCTCCTATAGGATCACATGTAAGTCCGAGATGATGCTCCATAGCAATTTCTGCTGCCATTAAAACTTGTCTAGGGCTTCCACCAAGTACAGCAGTCAGGCCACCTGCAGCCATTGCAGAAGACACACCTATCTCTGCTTGGCATCCCCCAACCGCAGCCGATATGGTCGCCCCTTTTTTAAACAATATTCCGATCTGTCCGGCAGTCAAAAGCAATTTGCGCACTTCCAGGCGCCCGGCATCGACTTCGGTACATAGATAGTGAAGCAACACAGCGGGAATGACACCAGCCGCACCGTTAGTAGGAGAAGTGACTACCCTACCAAAATCCGCATTCTCCTCATTGACAGCGAGTGCGAAACATGACACGAGCTTATTTGTTTCTTGAAAGCTAAATCTCTGCAAGCGGAGATGATCGAACCATTTATTTAGCTCTTTACCCATGATTTCGGGACAGAGCTTATTCATTATCTCAGCAGCTCTTCTCTTAACATTAAGCCCTCCAGGCAATCGACCCTCCGTGTTACACCCTCTATAGATACATGATAACATCGTATCCCATATCAAATCAAGATGGTCATTGATTTCGGGAGGCGATTTGT
Source organism: uncultured Saprospiraceae bacterium (assembly GCA_964396595.1). Lineage (GTDB taxonomy): Bacteria > Bacteroidota > Bacteroidia > Chitinophagales > Saprospiraceae > CAYNFR01. The sequence continues at coordinate 110,051 of CAYNFR010000003.1, forward strand.
AATGTTCCTCGATAGTAAAGACTACCTCGCTAATAGCCTGATCCGTAATATCGCATATCGCCAGTAGATCTGATCCTGACTCGATACTACCCTCTCTGATAATCGTTTCAATGACATGATCGTCAGAACCTGTCCACTCTTCAATAAATCCACCACCCACAGAGCAGAATACACGAGTGAGGGTAATACCATCTTCATAGAGCGCCTCGAAAATAAGTGTATTGGGATGGGCAGGATGCAGACTATTTTCAAACATAATATCTTTCTGATGATCAAAGCGCAATACCGCTACTCCCTGCAATCGTATTTGTTGCTCGCGTTTAATCTGATCTATATGCGCTTTTAACAAGGTGGTATCATACGTAGCGGGATCGTGGGACTCAAGCCCCATCATGACGGCGATATCTGTCCCGTGCCCTCGACCTGTTTTAGCCAGCGATCCAAACAATCTGACCTTTATTCGGCTTAACCCTGAAATTTCTAACTCCCGAACAAATCGATCTGCCGCCTTCCATGGCCCTAATGTATGAGAACTTGATGGACCTATGCCAATCTTAAAAATATCAAAGACACTCACATCAGCCATAAGTATATCATCAGATCGTCAAATGTACTATAGATTCAGAAAAATATTGCCAATGCAATTATCATTAGAATAATAGATCATAAAGGACAATACCCTTTCTCCTAAACCATCTTTTCCTTATAACTCTGTTGCTGAATTGCTGTAAGAAAGCAATAATTTACATCTCTGGTCAACTGCTACAAGGCTCAACTGCTCAAAATATATCATGTACTAGTCTTTTACATTTTTACTATTTCGGTCGATCGGCACTGATGGCTCCCCAGAATTTGAATAAAACGAAAGCACCTATAACTGAAATGGCTGTAAAAATTAATCCATTCTGACTATTGCTATAGATCCATGAACCGACAGCAAAAAGTGCTGAATAAACTGTAGTTATCCCTATGACCACGCACAATAACTCAACGCCAAGCTTGCTCTCCGCTTGCTTTAGTGGAAAACCCTCACGTTTTGCTTTATCAAGTACAGCATCCCATCCCCGCCCCCCAGGACCTATCAGCGAATAAAATCTTCGAAGCGTGATATCATTAGTAGGGCGGGTGAAAAAGGTAGATAGTACCCAGACCACCGTTGTAATTAACGCCCCATAGACGATTTTTTCCCAATTTTGAAAGGAATTTGGCACAAATGTAAAATACCCGGCTACGATCAGAGAGGTGATCATCGCTACTATCTCCGTGTAGGCATTAATCCTCCACCAGAACCATCTCAGAATGTAAATTAATCCCGTACCAGCACCTAGCAGCAGTAAATAATCAAATGCCTGACTGGCACTCTTGAGCGTTAATCCCAGCGCTATCCCCATTACAGCCGTCAAGATAGTAATGTATCTACCCGCCGCTACAAGTTGCTTTTGAGTCGCTTCTTTGTTCACAAACCGCTGATAAAAATCATTGACCAGATATGAAGCGCCAAGATTTAACTGTGTAGACATAGTCGACATAAACGCCCCGATCAACGCTGCTGCAACCAGGCCCAGGAGACCTGTTGGTAAAAGTGTTAACATCGCCGGATAGGCTATGTCATGACCGATCTTATCATCAGAGAGCATAGGAAAAAGTTTTTGGATCTCCTCTAGATCAGGAAATATGACCAAAGATGCCAAGGCAATAAGAATCCATGGCCATGGCCGCAATGCATAATGCGCTATGTTAAACCACAGAGTCGCACCTACCGCATTTTTTTCATCTTTCGCAGAAAACATTCGTTGGGCGATATATCCACCACCGCCTGGCTCTGCCCCTGGATAATATGAAGCCCACCATTGTACAGCCAATGGAACTAAGAGTAAAGGCACCCATACATTGGGATCACTAAAAGAGGGCAAAATCGAAATCTTGTCAGCTACATTGGCATGATTGAGCAGATTGGTAACGCCACCTATCTGATCTAAATTGACGATGTAGATACATGCCCATACCGACCCGATCATTGCTAAAATAAACTGAACAAAATCCGTAAAAATAACAGCGCGCAATCCACCCAATGCACTATAGGCGAGCGTAATCGTTCCTGCTATCAATAAGGTCATCCACCCCTCTAATCCGAGAACAATTTCGCCAAATTTTACTGCAGCAAGACACACAGATCCCATCACCAGTACATTAAAAATCAATCCGAGATAAAGTGCTCTAAAGCCACGCAAGAACGCAGCAGGCTTTCCGCTGTATCTGAGTTCATAAAATTCCACATCCGTCAATACCATCGAGCGCCTCCAAAGACGCGCAAACACAAATACAGTGAGCATACCTGTAAGCAAAAAAGCCCACCATACCCAGTTGCCTGATACACCATTCTGACGTACAAGATCGGTGACGAGATTTGGGGTGTCAGCTGAAAAAGTAGTCGCCACCATCGAAAAGCCAAGTAGCCACCACGGCATATTTCGACCCGAGAGAAAAAACTCGGTGGTACTGCTACCTGATTTTTTACTTGACCATAGACCGATTCCGAGGCTTATGGCAAAAAAGGCAATTATAATTACCCAATCCAATGCTTGTATTTGCATGACAATGCTTTATTAATAGTTCTTCGACAATATTTGCTAGGCTGATGTTTTGAAAGATCGCAATATTGGCCCGAGGCCAATATATTAACTCACTTAATCATCAGATCAACCAATAAGTCGGAAAATTAACCAAAAAGCTTTGTTGTGCAACTTCTATCTCGCTTTTACTCTAATATTCCAGTTAATACTGTCACCTACACGCTGTCTAAAAGTACGCCATGTTTGATCTGTTTGGTCGTAGAGCCAGTCTCCATTGGGATTGGCAGGGCCGGCATCACATCCTACAGTCTGTCTAACCTCATTTTGCGTGATTTGAATACCTACCCAGATTATTGACCCATCCAGCTCAAAAGGACGATCTATGATTACGTCATTCCAGGAGTTCCGAATAAATGTCGTGATCGGTTGTTGATAAATGATATCGCCTGGAAGACCATTATTATCTGCGGATATAGTGATAACTCCTTGATTGGGTGCTTCATATAGATAATAGCTTACTTCAAATATCGATTTGCCGGCAGCATTGCGTGTCAATAAGCTCGTAAGCTTGATACTAAACTCATAAAAGCCCGGAGGTAGGGTCGGCGCAGTTACATTGACGCCATCATAATTGAGTATGATAAAATCCTTGTCATCATCTTTCTTACAGGCTATCAGTAAGATAGCAAAGAATATAACAAATACCTTTTTCATAGCTCCAATTTTTATGATCTAAAGATAGCCTATTGACTTTAATGTTGCAGGAATACTCTTTTCAACGGGTGTTAAAATATCGCTAAAATAAGCCAATTTCCTTCCTGTAATGCGTATCAGAGCCAGCCCAATAAGTCAATTTCCAGCCGACAATACGGTATTTAAGTAATTTTGTTCAATTATCTTTTCGATCAAAACAATTTTGTCGTATTCGGCAATTTAATTTTTATATTTTGTGCCGTAAGGAATTCAGCAGGAATTATGACATTGGGAAATAGTGAGGTAGTAAGTCACTCCTTGTTTTCAGACACGGATATTTACTTGTTTAAAAGTGGCAAGCATTTCAGATTATTCGAGCGTTTTGGGTCGCATGAAATAGAAGTGGACGGGGTGCGTGGTACCTACTTTGCTGTATTTGCGCCAGCAGCAAGACGTATAGAAGTCATAGGTAACTTTAATTATTGGTCTGGCAACAATCATTCTCTCTATGTGCGGTGGGATTCTAGTGGTATCTGGGAAGGGTTTATCCCTGGTGTGCTTAAAGGTGAGCTATATAAATATCGTATATATTCTGAGCATGACAGCCAAATCAGAGATAAGGCGGATCCATATTCCCTATTCTACGAAGTTGCACCTAAGAGTTCCTCTATAAACTGGAGCACGGATTATGCATGGGGAGATTCGTCCTGGATGACGCGCAGAAATGAACGCAACTTATATGCAGAGCCGATGTCTATTTACGAGGTACATCTCGGCAGCTGGATGAAGAGCGATAATGATACCAGATCTCTGCATTACACTGAAATGGCGGATAAACTTGTGAACTATGTGAAAGACATGGGATATACACATGTGGAGCTTCTCCCTATTACAGAGCATCCATATTACCCTTCATGGGGATATCTGTCAGTAGGATTTTTTGCCCCTACAAGTCGATATGGCACACCGCAAGATTTTATGTATCTGATAGATCAATTTCATCAGGCGGACATAGGTGTGATACTGGATTGGGTACCAGCCCACTTTCCGAGTGATACCGCTTTTCTAGCGGATTTCGACGGAAGTAGCGTCTATGAGCACCCCAATCCGCAAAAAGGTTATCATCCCGACTGGAACAGCTTGATATTTAATTTTGAGAGGCCTGAGATTCGGTCTTTTTTGATCAGCAGTGCTTGTTTCTGGCTTGAGAAATATCATATGGATGGCCTCCGCGTAGACGCTGTAGCATCCATGCTTTATCTGGACTACAGCAGGAAAGAAGGTGAATGGACTCCCAACGAATATGGTGACAATCACAATCTATCCGCTATCTCATTTCTAAAAGATCTAAATCAAGCAGTTTATGCTGCATTTACTGGTATAACTATGATGGCAGAAGAGTCAACTGCATATGCCAAGGTGACAAAACCGGTGTATGAGGGCGGACTAGGCTTCGGATTTAAGTGGATGATGGGATGGATGAATGATACGTTACGATATATATCAAGAGACACATTATATAGACCTTTCCATCATAATGAGATAAGCTTCAGTATGGCTTATGCCTATTCAGAGTCTTATATACTTCCATTGTCACATGACGAGATAGTCCATGGCAAGGGAAGCCTTATCAATAAGATGCCAGGAGATGAGTGGCAACAATTTGCCAATCTACGCATGCTTTATGGATATATGTATTCGCATCCGGGTCATAAACTGCTATTCATGGGCAACGACATCGGCCAAAGAAGTGAATGGAATGTGAATGCTGCGCTAGAATGGCACTTGCTAAAATATCCCTTTCATCAAGGTATCAACTTACTGGTCAAAGAGCTTAATCATCTATTAAAAATTGAACCTGCACTTTATTCTCAAAATTTCGATCACGAAGGCTTCCAATGGATAGATTTTAGTGATCATAAAAACTGCATCATTAGCTATCTACGTAAAACCGCCCAAGAGCTTATTTTATGCGTTTGCAATTTTACTCCAAGTGCGCATTACAACTATGAATTGGGCGTTCCACATGCGGGAGAATGGCGTGTCATATTTGATTCTGATGATAGAAAATATAGCGGTAGTGGGTTTAACGCCGATACTAAAATAAAAACTATCGAAAAGCTTAATCATGGTCATACATATAGTTTAAATTTGACGATTCCACCATTGAGCACCACAATGTGGAAATATTCAATGCCGGTTAAAAAAATTAAGAAAAAACAAGCCGCAACAACGCTGGTATCAAAAAATATAAAAGAGCAGTAAACGATGAATAAAGTTCTTCACATATCTACTGAATGTTACCCTATGGCCAAAGCAGGTGGCATGGCCGATGTGGTAGGATCTTTGCCGGTGTATCAGAGCAAGCTCAACTGGTATCCTTCAGTAATTATACCTCGATACAGACTCCCCTATTTTGAAACAAATACGTTTCGAAAAGTCTATTCAGGAAGTTTTAAAATGGAAAGCACAGGCTATTTTTTTGACATTATTAAGGTGCAAAAAAATGGTGCTCCATTTGATTTATATTGCGTACATATCCCCGAATTATACGATCGGGATTCCATCTATTTAGATAAAAACGGTATCGGATTTAGTGATGAACCGGAGCGCAACATAGGCTTCCAAAGAGCAGTGCTTGAATGGCTTAATGCAGAAAATCCGGGATTTAGTATCTTGCATTGTCACGATCATCAGACCGGATTCATACCCTTTCTCGTAAAAAAAACCGAGACTTATCCCTCAATTTCTAATCTTAAAATTTTCTATACAATTCATAATGGAGCCTATAATAGTCGATATCCATGGTACAGAAGAGACTTACTACCATTATATCCTTCTAAGCTGAATCAACTTATTGATTGGGATGGACACATGGACGCTTCAGCTACGGCTATCAGATATTCTGACCATGTAAGTACTGTATCCCCCAGCTATTTACAAGAATGTGTTAATGATCTCGCACCGCTGCGATATGCTGTCAGCAATGAACCAGATAGATTTTCCGGCATTCTTAATGGTATTGATGCCGATGTATGGAATCCCAAAACCGACGAGCTACTCACAAGTCCCTTTACTAAATCCTGGGATCAATTTAAAAAATCTAATAAAGCCGAAATTCTTTCCCATCTATATAGAAGTGAAGATGTGCCTCTACTGAGTTTTATCGGACGATTTGCTCATCAAAAAGGAGGAGATCTACTTGTCCCTGCCATTGAGCGAATATTGGCCAAATATGGCTTTGTCAATTTTTTCATACTCGGTAGTGGAGATAAATTTATTGAATCCAAAGTGCAGGATCTACATGATATATATAGCGAAAGAGTGGCTATATATCTCGGATATAATGAATCACTAGCCCATCAGGTCTATGCAGCTAGTGACTTTATCATTATGCCATCGAGATTTGAACCGTGTGGCTTAAATCAAATGTTCGCCATGCGTTATGGATCCTTAGTTATCGCACGAAAAACAGGCGGGCTTAAAGACACTGTCATTGATTACGAAGGGGGAGGTCATGGCATCAGCTTCGACTTTGATAGTATAGATGATCTCGTACATGCGATGTCAAGAGCCTTAAATCTTTATAAAAATCAATCACTCTTTAAAGATCTAAGAAATCAAGTGGTAAAATTTGATTTCTCCTGGGATCAATCTGCAAAAAAATATTGTGACATTTATAATAAATTAATTCAAGCATCATGATTGGAAGAAATACTGTAGCAGTCATACTTGGCGGCGGTGTAGGAAGTAGACTTTACCCACTTACGCAAGATAGATCTAAACCAGCTGTGCCTATAGCCGGGAAATTTAGATTAATCGATATACCCATATCAAATTGTCTGAACAGCAATGTCAATCGAATTTTTGTGTTAACACAGTTTAACAGTGCTTCTCTCAATTCTCATATCAAGAATGCTTTTCACTTTGATATTTTTTCGAATGGATTCGTTGATATTCTAGCCGCTGAGCAGACACGTACTAGTTCAGAATGGTTTCAAGGTACTGCCGATGCCGTGCGTCAATGTCGGAGCTACTTAGAAAATCACAAGTATGAAAATCTCATGATTCTATCTGGTGATCAACTGTATCAGATGGACTTCAATGAGATTATAAAATGGCATAACGATACGCAATCAGACTTGACTGTGGCTACTATTCCAGTGAATGCACATGACGCACCGGGATTCGGTATCTTGAAAGTTGATCAAGAAAATAACATAATTAACTTCATCGAAAAACCCACAAAGGATATCTTGGATCAATGGTCATCACCTGTGGCGGCAGAGTATGCAACACAAGACAAGCATTACTTAGCATCGATGGGCATTTATATATTTAAAAGTGGTGTATTGGGTAAGTTATTTGATGAACATCCACGAGCACTTGACTTTGGTAAAGAAATCATTCCTGTAGCCGTTCAAAGTCCAAATTACAAGGTAACTAGTTTTTCATTCGGAGGATATTGGACTGATATTGGAACAATTGCCTCTTTCTTTGAGGCCAACCTTCGATTGACACACTACCTTCCTGAGTTTAATCTTTATGATAATATCAACAAGATATATACTAACGCTAGGATGCTATCACCATCCAAGATTTTTGAAACCAGATTAAATCATGCCCTCATCGCAGAAGGCTGTATTATACATGCGCACTCTATTGAAGAGGCCATAGTCGGTGTACGTTCGCGTATAGGTCGAGGTACGCAGATAAAAAAGGCCATAATAATGGGTATTGACTATTATCAATCCATTAATGAGATCCAACTTCATCCTGAGATAGCTCTTCTAGGAATAGGAGACAATTGTTTTATAGAAAATACCATCATTGATAAAAATGTCAAAATAGGTAACAATTGTGTGATCAAAGGGGCTGAGCATTTACCTGATTCTGAAGGCGAGACTTATTGCATCAGGGATGGAATCGTGATTATTAAAAAAGGTGCTCATGTAACTGATAACTCACATATTGGAGCCTAAGGCAGAATGCCCAAAATGTTGTTCTGAAAATAATGCCTAAATTAAGGCCATCCCTACCTACTGGAGCCATGTCAAAAGGCGAAATAACCATGCTAAGCACCAAAGTTCCGATGATCAGTAACATAGCCCGACGGATAGGGTGTCTATAATGCGACACTAGAAATAATGTTGAAATTTACCACAACCCTGGTATCAAAAATAATGCTAAATATTGTAAGTTTTATCGACCAAAATAAGAACCGAATTTTGGACACCCTAGGCCTAAGGGCTGTTGACTTATTAGTGTCTGCCTTAATCTGCGTGTGATTTAAGTGAGAATAGCATGCTTTATTGACTAAGAGATTATTAATTTTGCGGCTTTTCGGAGTCATCCGAGCTTCATGAAAAAGGATATATGAAACCTGCTGTTGAATTTTTTCCGGGGGCGGTGGTTAAGACTGTCCATAGTGATCATTTGATTGAAGTCTACACTGAGAACGAAATCGTACTCAGAGTTCACATCATTAATGATCGCATCATGCGATTGAGATATGGTCTTTACCAATACTTTTTAAATGACTTTTCCTATGCTATTGACGAAAAGTTTGAACCTTGTCAGACGACCTATACCTTTCAGGAACATAATGGACACTTGTCAATTAAGACCTCCTTATTGACATGTCGCATCAGCAAGAAAGATTGTTCCGTTTCTTTTTACGATACTAACGATAGCCTTATAAACAAAGATGAAAAGGGATTTCACTGGGAATACCTGGAAGAAACTGGCAATAGTGTCGTTATGATGACTAAGCAGAATTTTAAGGGAGAGGTTTACTTTGGACTTGGCGATAAACCTACTGAACTGAATCTTCGTGGCAAACGCATGAATAACTGGGGAACAGATTGTTATGGATACGATTACGGGTGGGATCCCTTATATAAAAACATTCCTTTTTATTATGGCTTGCATGATGGCATAGCATACGGGATATTCTTTGATAATAGCCACAGAACATATTTTGACTTCGGTCACGAACGTTATAATGCCACTAGTTTTTGGTCAATGGGTGGCGAAATGAATTACTACTTCATTTATGGTCCTACCTTGATGGAAGTCAGTCAAGAATATGCTTCTATGACTGGGACTCACGACCTGCCGGCGATGTGGTCACTGGGTTTTCAGCAGTGCAAATGGTCATATTATCCCGAGTCAGTGGTGCGTGATATCACAGATCGCATGCGCGAAGAGAAGATACCATGTGATGCCATTTATCTGGACATAGATTATATGGATGGCTTCCGATGTTTCACATGGGATAAAGAGAGATTTCCCGATCCTAAGGGGCTGGTTTCAGATTTGCGCAGTCAGGGATTCAAGACTGTAGTGATACTTGACCCGGGTATAAAGATTGATCATGAGTATTCCGTTTTTAAGGAGGCATTAGAAAAAGGTTACTTCTGTCGTCGTAAGGATGGGCCTTATGCCGCTGGAATCGTGTGGCCAGGCAGGTGTTATTTCCCTGATTTCACCAATCCTGAAGTTCGCGATTGGTGGGCCGGACTATTTAAGGATTTCTTAGCCATGGCGGAAATCGATGGTGTATGGAACGATATGAACGAGCCGGCACTATTCGAGGTTGAAAGCAAGACGCTACCTATGGATGTTCGATTCGATTACGACGGCAATCCATGCAGCCATGCCAAGGCACACAATGTCTATGGAATGCAGATGGTCAGAGCTACCTATGACGGTCTTAAAAATCACGCTCCCCACAAGAGAATGCTGACGATTACAAGGTCAGGATATAGTGGATTACAACGTTACTCAAGTGTATGGACAGGAGACAATATCGCATCATGGAAGCATCTATGGATAGCCAATGTCCAAAGTCAGCGCTTGGCGGTCAGTGGTGTCTCATATGTTGGTTCAGATATAGGCGGCTTTGTAGGGAAACCTACTCCTGAGTTATTTGTGAGATGGATACAACTGGGAATATTTCATCCTTTTTGTCGGGTACACTCTTCGCAAGACGACGGTGACCAAGAGCCATGGTCATTCGGTGAGGCGGCGTTGGATTCCTTCCGTAAGGCTGTGGAATTACGTTATATGCTTCTTCCTTATCACTATACACAGTTCTATTTGCACCATAAGACAGGAGTGCCGTTGCTCAGGCCATTAGCATGGTTCGATCAGACAGATGTGAATAATCTGACACGAGATAATGAGTTCTTCTGTGGAGAGCATTTACTTACAGCTGCTATAACAGAACCAGGAGTCCAGTCGGTAAACATTTATTTACCCGGAGGAATGTGGTACTCATACTGGAATAATGAGCTTATCCAAGGCAAGAGAATCTATCAGCAAGCCGTAACGATTGATCAATTTCCGCTTTATGTCAAGGCAGGAGCTATAATTCCACATTATCCTGTGCAACAGTATGTCGGAGAAAAGAAGTTTGACACCGTAAAACTGAATGTGTATTTTAACCCATACGCAGAAGTAAGTTCACTTTATGAAGATGATCATGATGGCCAAGCATATAAGGAAGGAAACTATCGTCTATCAAGATTCACTTCCGGAGTAAAAAATGGTGGATACGAAATTACACAGCAACTAGAAGGTTCATTTGTGCCACCATATGGATCATTCGAATTGAATCTCATCGGATTCGCACAGATAAAAAAGATCGAAATTGATGGTCAGGAATTAAATACAAAAGGCAAACTAATTGTACCCGTTAACTTCTCCAAAGTCACACTATACATGTAAAAAGTGATAGATCAACAGAGCCCAGTACCTTGTAAGCTCAGGACAATAGTCCCCATGATAAGTATCGGCCAAAGAAATTTATTATCTTGCCTTCATGTCTAACACATGTATTCAATGCGGTACTAAATTCGTCGGACGCAAAGACAAGATTTTTTGCGGAGATTACTGTCGTAGTGCTTATCATAATACTAACCGCAGAGAAGACGAGGACATCGTAAAAAGCATAAATAATATCCTCAAAAAAAATAGAAAGATCCTTCAATCACTTGTCGTCAACAACCGTACTAAGAGTACGAGACAAAAATTAATAGAAGAAGGATTCAACTTTAGTTATTTTACAAACGAATACACTACGAAGGCAGGAAAGATCTATCGTTACTGCTATGACTATGGTTACACCTCTCTGGAAGGAGATCTTATAGCTATTGTCGAAAAAAAATCCTATGTCTAACAAGTTAATAATCACACATGCAGTTACTGCATCAGATCTCGAAAATATTCTTGCCTTACAATCCTTAAATCTGGCCACGAATATTCCCGAGGATGTAGCGCGTCACGAGGGTTTTGTTACGATAAAACATACCATAGAACTTCTAGAAGTCATGAACCGCCCATACCCGCATGTGATTGCAAAAGACTTAGAGGATGTAGTAGGATATGCCCTTGTCATGTTACCTGATTTAGCTCCGGAAATTCCCTTCTTGAAACCCATGTTTGATACCTTCAGTTCAATGAATTACAACGGACTACGGATCAGAAAGGAAGACTATTTCGTCATGGGACAGATATGCGTTGCTAAAGATTACAGATCTACTGGAGTCTTCGCAAGAATGTATGATTACTTAACGACTAGCATGAAAGCTCATTTTAAATATTGTATCACAGAAATCTCCCAGTCCAATCAGCGTTCTCTTGCCGCTCATCTGAAATTAGGTTTTACCATCATTCATGAACATATCGGAGAAGATGGTATTAATTGGTACACCGTATTACTAGATCTTACTAAACAATAAGCGCTGAAGTTCAAGAAATTTTTTATTGGCATAGGTGGTGTGAGCCGTGCTGGCAAATCCACATTAGCGAACAAACTGGCAACTGAATTTAATTTATCCGGATACAATGTTGTCATAATTGATCAAGATGATTATGTCTTGAACCAAGAACAAATTCCGCTTATTAAAAATAAAACCGACTGGGAAACACCTCTCAGTATGGATTGGCCACGACTGAAAACGGCAATCACGAATAACTTAATAGAATATGACATAGTTATTCTCGAAGGAATTTTCTGCTTCTACGACTGTGAGATAACCACCATGATGGATCTCAAGATATTTCTCAAGATCAGCTACCGCCTATTCGAAGAACGAAAGAAAAAAGACTTAAGATGGGATAACACACCCGTACCCAGCTGGTATCGGCGTCATATATGGCAATCGTACAAGTCTTATGGAATACCGGAGGAGATGAATGATGTCCTTCTACTATGTGATAACGCACAAAGCTCTCCGTATCTAAAAGCTTTAATCGAGCATATAACATTGAACTTAGAAAATAAGTCATAAATAAGATGCCATATTCATTTATGAAGATTATAACAGCTGAACAGCTTTATGAACAATTGATCTTTGACGCTGAAATTATTGCTAAGAAGGGCGTTATTAATTTCTCCTAAAACCCCTTATCCGTTACAGTTGAAAGTAAAAATAGTGTTGGTAATTTATTACAATAATGGTTAAAAGAGTGGATGAAGCAGGGAAGAATCGAATTATAAGAAAGTGGTCATGTACAGTCTTTTCCTGAATTATACTTAGACTTAGAGAATAAAAAAGAGGGCTTCTTAAGGTCAAAACTTCTGATTGGGATAGAGGTCAGGGATTTGACCTAGCGAACTTTGACTCATTTTGTAGCTCATTGGTGGAAGGAGCAAACAAGCTTGATTCAGACTATCTTTATTCGCCTACCGCTTGGAAAGTAGATAAATATCAATAAAGAACATTTGGTTAAAAAATATGGGAACTTGCATCTCCAAGTAGTACATATCCCTTCAAAGTTCAGGAAAAGAAAAAAGTCATTTGTAATATCCGACCTGCTACATGGTACTCACACAAGACTAAAACTTCCTCTTATGATTTAGCTATCAATTCCAGCTATAGTCTCATTGGCACCCATTTCGTTTAATAACACCATAAGATCGGCATGTGTCACACCTCTTTTTACCAATTCTGACTTAAGTATTCTCTTTACAGTCGCATTCCAATTCAAAGCATTCAATGTTAATATGTTTGCAAATACGTTATAATTGTCATATATGCGAATATGAATAACACATACTAAATCTCGTACAATTCAATAAATCTACCATCTATCGTCTCAACGCCATCTCCCCTCAATCCGCCGTCCTGACAATAGTATTCTCTTGAATCCAGCATGGCACACGGAAACTAGATCCCGCTTGAATCTGTCTAAAGAAAATATCTTCTTTGCTAGGCATATATTTAGTGTATGCAGCGATTAGGCTATTTGCCTCCGAAGCAGATGAAGGATCGATTCGTTTAGCGAGCTCGAACTTGTCAATAGCCGGCCAAGTGACTATCTGGCTATCCCAACCGCGACCGGGGCCACATAATGGACCACTCGAAGCATATAACTTACCGATTAATATAAATGGCTCGCCCCAGTTAGATCTATGTTCTGCAGCGCGCAATGCATACCTTCTTGCCTCTGGAAAATTTTTGATATGCGCATAATATATCTTGCTGATTGTTAACAGCTTATCAGCTTTTTGAAGAGGATCTTCCGTAACGGCGACATAATCCTCCAGATGCCTGATGGCAGCTCTAAATTCACCGCTCTCTAGTGCTGTGTAGGCCAAGCGTAGTGGACCCGGTGGTGGAGGCGCTACATAGCAAGCTTTATCTTTTGCTGTACGTAAGACAACTAACTGAGGGTGCTCTGCATTACAATTTGCCCATAGCATCTTGTAGTATACCTCTGAGACATTATCACAGTCTTCTTGATCGGCTTCAAAATGTGCATAATATTTATCCATATAATATGCGCAATCATAAAACCCTCTTATCCCTTCGAGTCCGGCAAGAAGATCAGGGGTGTATTCGTTTATGATCTCCCAAGATTCGCACATCTCACCTTTACATGTAGCAAGGCCGTTTTTTACGGCATCTAGTAAGGTCATTGCCAACGGTTGTGCTTCTTCTACAGAAGTTTTTTCTGCGAGAATGCGATCGTACAGTAATCTTGAAAAGGGATTTATTACGAAATAATCAGCTTCTTTTCCACGAGTCTCTATGACTGCCACAAAGTCACGGTACATCGTTTCTTCATCAATATGCCCTCGAATATTGTAATAACTATCAAATGCCTTACTCGCTCGAGTTGTAATCTTTGCAGCCGGAAAGCACTCTATCTGCTTATCATAAATCGCCAAAATCGTATCTGCTATCCCCTGTTTTAGATTCTCTGCAGCTTGATTATACAAATACGTATAAATATTAACCCCATCTCTGAAATGATATGTTACACGACCATTAGCACCCGGAGCTGTGTAAAAAGCTTGTTTCCATAATTCTCTTGCCGCTTCGTATCGATCAAACTTGTATTGATCTCGATATAAAGTGTAAGCGTCCTCCGTCCTGCTTCGCTCAGCTGGTGAGAGATCATCTAGTGTCATACAGCTTGTGAGTCTCTCGGTTGGTACATCATTTTTTATCTCAGGTGATACAGGCTCTTGAGGGATCTGTTGTTCAATCTTGGGGCTGCATCCTATGAACATACCAAGAAAAAGAAGATAAGCCATCGATCTATAATTCACTTTCATTCTATCTTTGATTTTTATTGTTGATACTTTAAAGATACGTCCTATTTCATAATCGACCTGAGGCTTTAACAGTTTATTAGCTGATACAGTAACACATGAGGAGGGGGCATAAACTACAAGAGCCCGACAAATATCCGGGCTCTTGTAGTAATTCAACTAAATATGACTACTAATTATACCTTAACGTGACCGTCTCGCCTATCCAGCAATCTACAGTATCGGTAGAACCCTCCTTCAAGCCTCGCATGAAACCTTCATCCTTAGTAGGGAAGCTCTTGCGATAAGAGCTCATTTTGTTATTTAGCTCTGCAACGAATGTAGGATCATCTTCAAGGCCTTTCGCTGCTGACCATTTATCATAAGCCGCCAAAATAGCTTTACGCTGATTCCAACTATCTCCACAGCCACGTGCATTCTTGGCATAAATATCACCTATCAGAGCATGTGGCCTACCCCATCCCGGACGTAATTGACTTGCCATTCGAGCTTCAGATCGAGCTTCTGTATTTTTATTCTGTTTTCTGAATAAAATCGAAGCTATAGAATAGTGATAATTTGCTTTCTTTTCATTGTCACTCTCCTGAGCTATGGCCTCACGATATTTAGATATAGCAAGGTTGAAATCATTCTCTTTATAGGCGCGACTTGCTACAAGTGCCGGATTACTAGCTTCAAATTCCGCTTGACGTTGTGCGTTAATTTCGGCTGCAAATTTTTCGTAGGTGGTCTTCAAATCGGCAAGAAAAGGATCATCATCTGAACATCCCCTTCTGCGTAGATCTGTGTATAATTCTCTGCAGAAATAGGGATCATCCTTCTTCTCATTGTACTCTTCTATGTTTTCGTTCTTGAAGTAGTCACAATCAAATATGTAATCTTCGATTTCTCTAAATTTCCCAAGCATGGCTTCTTTAGCCTGTGTGTAGTAAGCGGCATACTCGCTGCCGTTACTCTCGTTACTCATAGCCAGCGCAAGAAGATCATCATGGATACGTCGCGCTTCTGCCTTATCGATATTATTATTGGTAAATTCGTACACTGCTATATCAGCATAAGGTGCAATAACGGTATACACCGTTCGATCTCCTCCTGTGATCATGGCATTCTTGAGCGCATCTAGGGTCTCAGAATAAGGGGCTCTCAAGTAATAGTACATGTCATAAGCCTTCTGAGAATATAATTCAGAAATATAACCCATGTAAGCTTCATCACTACTCACTTTTCGCTGGATTGCTCTATTGTCATAACAAGAGATGCCAGCATCATAGATACTCAATATCCTCTCTGATAATTGCTCTCTTTCCTTATCATCCGCGGATTTGTTGAATTTATCCATCAATATCGCAATACCATCAATAAAGTGATAATCTCTTCGACCATCAGCAGTAGGTGCCTCTTCATATAGTTTACTCCAAGGTTCGTAAGCCGCAGCGTAATTTTCACTCTTGACAAATTCACGATAAACCGAGTGTAATGATACAAGATCATCCTCGTTTACCTTGCCGGCCCAGCTTTCACATTGCGCTAGTAGACTTAGGTTGAATGCAGTGATTAAAGCAAAAACGGACAAAATTTTAAACATTTTCATAGCTAATTGAATTTTCTTTTAATAAACCATTCTGAATCATTAAATGTAAATCCGGCAGTAATATTCGCAAATTTTTCCGAAAGAACATTTGCAACTGATCGCTGACCAAGTGTAACACCTATATTCATATTTGAAAACTTTCGTTGCCAGGCGAAAGGTAATCCCAATCCTAAGCTAAGACCGTATCCATCTAGTGTCTCCGTCCGTATCGTCCTTGGGTCTTGCTCGTAGTACACGCCAAATTTATAAAATACTCGGTTAAAAAAATGTAATTGATCATTGGCATTCGGCCTGTAAGATCCGCCGAAAGCTATCCGATACGTATCCCCTAGTGATTCGGGATTCGCATCGTTGCGATATTGACTCCACATGGTATATCTGTAATCCATACCTAAAGTTATTTTTGTCCCGCCTCCATAGGATAATCCCACACCGTACTCCGCAGGCATAACACCTCTTCCGGATACATCATTCTGTATAAAAATGGTATCAGTTATCGGAAAATTACCCAGTACGTTGTTAAAATTAGAGTTGTTTATATCGCTGAGTGTAGTGAATGCCAAGCTGGGTTTATATGTCGCACCGAAGGAGATGTATTTCGGGCTTTCTATACCAGGCTGATCTGCAAGTTTTTGCTTATTGAGAATATGCATATACATAAAACCAAGCTTGGCATAGCTGCCTCGATAGGTGGATACTGTAACAAATTGATTATCAAAAGCTATACGCTCATCAAAATCAATATTTCGATCTTGCTGAATTCTACCGAATAGATAGCCTAGGCTCAGACCTAACGAAGCGTTGCCATACTTTAGAGAATTAGACCAGATAGCCTTATACGTTCCCCCTGTTCCTCCGAAATTTCTTATAAAACCACCTACCCCTTCCAGCGAGTCTCTGCGACTGATATTGTAACTGACATCAGAATTAGGCATTACAGCAAATCCCATCCCCCAATTCACTTTGTAGTCCTTGTTAGTAAATACTTGATTTAATGGATTCCTTAGTGGAAACCCTAAGGCCAGATAAGACATGTTGCCACTCCATTGTCTAGAGCTCGTTCTGCTATCACTGAGATTAGCGTTCTTTACATCGAAGCCTAGTTCAAATCCTGTAGCTCTCAGAAAACTGAATGATGCAGGATTAGCAAAATTTAAATGATAAATATCCAAATGGGCTATCCCTATACCTCCCATAAGTCGGGTATTGATACCGTCCTCTATGCGGAGATCCCCGATACCATATCTCGAGAAAGGTGAATTGTTACCACCTTGACCATAGACACCCACATTGACTAATAAAGCTAAGATCAGCACGCTGAAGCCTGTATAATTCATATCAACAATAACTTTCACGACGTCATGCAAATATGACTTTTTCATCGCGATGTTCCAAGTATGATATGTTTTTTTATCGGTCATGATCAATCTGTCGTAATAAAGATGTATTGGAATGCAATAATGTGTACAGCATATGAAGACTTTAAGACTATTTTAATATTTCTCAATGCTTAAAATGACGCACACTTGTCATGACCATAGCCATGTCATGCTTATCGCAGAAGTCTACACTGAGTTGATCATTCATAGATCCTCCCGGTTGTATTACCGCTCTGATACCTTCGCTTTGTGCTAACTCGACACAATCCGGAAAAGGGAAAAAAGCATCTGAGGCCATAACGGCATTATCGAGACTGAATCCCATTCTCTTGGCTTTATCGAGCGCTTGACTACATGCATCTACTCTACTTGTCTGTCCACATCCCATACCCAGCAGTTGATTATCTTTAGCTAAGACGATAACATTACTTTTGAGATGTTTACACACTTTACTTGCGAATAATAGTGTATCAATCTCGTATAGTGTAGGTACTCGCTTCGTGACTACTATTAAATCATCAGAAATTTCTGATGTAAGGTCTGCCTCTTGGCTGATATAGCCGCCTAGCAGCGATTTCAACTTAATCGTATCTCTCTTCGCATTTTCTTTGATGCGTAAGATGATCCGTTTTTTCTTTTTTGCCAATAATGCTAGAGCTTCCTCGTCAAAGGAAGGAGCTATGAGCACTTCGTAAAATTGCTTATCAACTTCTGAAGCCGTCGCTAAATCTATATTTCCATTGGTTATCAATATACCGCCAAATGCCGACACCGGATCTCCCGCCAAGGCATCCGCATAAGCTTCCAGCGTTGATGGCCTAATGGCAACGCCACAAGAATTGGTATGTTTTATTATGGCGAAGCATACTTTTTGATCATCGAATTCACGGATCAACTCGACAGCTGCCTCGATATCTACCAGATTGTTGAAGGATAACGCCTTACCTGCTAATATGTCAAATGTATCTTCCAGATGGCCATAATAGATGGCCTTTTGATGTGGATTTTCGCCATATCTCAATTCCTTTCCCGCAGATGTACTGAGACGCAAACCCACATTGGCCGATAGGCCTCTATTAAAATAATTAAAAATAGCCGTATCGTAATGGGATGAAACAGCAAAAGCATGAGCCGCTAGTCTCTTTCGATCTTCGAGCGTAGAGAGTGAGTCATTCAGGAGAATGGTTTTTAAATCGGCATATTGATCCTGTGAAGGTATCACGACTACATCACGATAATTCTTAGCAGAGGCCCTGATGAGAGAGATTCCACCTATATCGATTTTTTCAATTATTAAAGCCTCATCATCGGTATCCCTTACCGTTTTTTCGAATGGATAAAGGTCTACCACCACCAAATCGAACTCCGGAATATCATACTTCTCAAGTTGCTTCAGATGCTTGTCTTCGCGCTTAGCCAATATTCCTCCGAATACCTTAGGATGCAAGGTTTTAACTCTTCCATCCAGAATCGATGGGTAACTGGTCAGATCTTCAACTGCATTAACCTCAAGTCCATGACTTTCGAGCAATTTTTGTGTTCCACCAGTCGAGTATATAGAAATACCTGCGGCTTTTAACAAGGGAAATATTTCTTCTAAGCCTTCTTTATGATAGACAGAAAACAGTGCGGATTTGATCCTTTTAGTCATAGTGGGCGACAGACTATTGTCTCGGGTTTTAACAAAAAATGCGAAAATAGACTTTTATCTGAATAAACATGATGTTAGCATTGTAATTAGTCATTTATTGACCACCGGGCAAATGCTAAAAATTCATTAAAAACACCTAGGAAGATAATCTTTCTACCAAGAATCGAGTTCTTAATACAAAAGAAAAAATGACTAGAATTAGCTTTTGTATTCTATTGATATTAGGCATGTCTGCCTCTTCAAGCGCTCAATTAGGAAATTTGGTCGGTAAGGCAAAGTCTGTATTGGGTGGTGATGATTCTAAAGTAGGTGATGGCCTCAAGGAAGCACTCAATATAGGTGTAAATGAAGCAGTAAGCGCCCTATCCGCCGCGGATGGTTATTATGGTAGTCCCTATCGAATACTATTACCCGAAGAAGCAAAAAGTGTTATCAGCAAAGTCAAGATGGTACCCGGTTTCGAAAATATTGAATCAGATATTATTAAAAAAATGAATGAAGCTGCAGAACTTGCCGCGAAGAAAGCCGGCCCTATATTCTTGAATGCGATTAAACAGATGACTTTCCAAGACGCAATGAACATTCTGGTCGGTAACACAGATGCAGCTACCAGATATCTCGAAGGCACTTCGCGCAAGGCTCTTTACGCTGAATTCATGCCGGTTATCCGAGGTGCTCTCGATGAAGTCAAGGCGCGTGAACTGTGGTCAGGTGCAGTAACCGCTTATAACAAAATACCATTGGTCAAGAAAATGAATCCGGCACTTGATGATCATGTCAATAATAAAGCGCTTGATGGCATGTTTTCGCTAGTAGAGAAAAAAGAAGAAGGGATTAGGAAGGATACAGGATTGAGGACATCTCCTCTGCTTAAAGAAGTCTTTGCTCGTCAAGATAAAAAGTAGACTTTTTAAAAAATTGAAATTTTTCTGATTAATAGCCAATACGTACTGCTACGACAATGGCTATAGCTCCGACGAGCATCATGATCAATGTAGGCTTAATAATAAATTTAAACCATTCATTATATTTTAATCTGCCGAGAGCGATGACAGCCATTGTTGCACCGTTGGTCGGAACAATTAAGTCCATCATGATGCCTCCATATTGATAGGCCAAGATACTCACTTGCCTGGAGAGTCCGATTAAATCCGAGACAGGAGTCAAAATCGGCATAGTCAATATAGCGTGTCCCGAGATACTCGGAACAGAAAAATGCAATAAAGCATGTGACAACATCATCATCAAAGCAGACGATGATGGCGAAAAATCCTTCAATGAGCCAAAAAGTCCATGAACGATCGAATCAATGATCATCCCATCCTTTAACACGACAGCGATACTGTTGGACAAGCCTATGATAATAGCTGCGAAAACCATCTCTTTAAAACCCATAACATACACATCTGTGGTCTTATTAAAGCCAAACTTCGCTAAGAATCCACAGGCTATACCCAATCCAAAGAAGCACGCGGACATTTCATTGAATCCCCAGGACAGCTGAATTAATCCATAACTCACCACCACAAAGGTCAGCCCAACCAGAATTAAAATTAACTTATTTCGGGTGGTGATTTTTTCAGGTAGTGGTTCTGCCAGTATTTGTGTTGTTCGATGATCATGGGCATATTTTAACATGTAAAGTACCCATAAAATAAAAGCTACAAGAAGTACCATAAGCCTATATTCATATCCAGACATGAGCAAGAGTCCTGCTTCTTTCTGAGCCACCAGCACTCCAAAAGGATTAAATGGACTAAAGGCTGATCCTAGTACTGCTGAACCATAACTGGCACCGATAATGGTGGTAGAGTTATAACCAATGCTTCTTCCGAATATCAATAATATAGGTGTCATGGCTATCAACTCTTCTTGCAGCGCAATCGTAAAACCTCCAATCATAAATAGCACACACAAGACAACTAAGGACCAGTACTCCCGCCCTCGCAATATGCGCGTCAAATTTTTGAGTCCTTGATCCAATGCCCCCGTCTGTTCTACCATATAAAAACAGCCACCCAAAATTAAAATCAGCACCACAAGGTCACCATGCTCCACTATCCCTTTCGGAACAGAAAGAAGTAAGTCAAATGGACTAAGATGTGGTGAATCGATGTATCTATAAGAATCCGCTATAACCGTAGTTCTATCAGTTGATTCATCATAGCTTCTCTCGTAAGCACCTTTGGGTATGATAAAACTGAGTATCCATGCTATAACAATAGCTGACAATATTATCACCAGTGCATTAGGAAACCTAACCATGGATCTCATCAGCATTGAATAGATGATCGGGATGACCAACACAACACAATTGATAAGCTAGATGTCTATTGATAAAGGTGTGAAATGTACCCGACAAGTGATTAAATAGTCTTTTATCCAATTCTCCTGATTAACGCATTTAAGCTTATTCGAATATATATTATTTAAACTTTGGCCCGTGGCCAAAGTGAAATACTTATGATGACCCCTTAACAATACTTCTATGGCAAAATGCTACTCATATCTCATCATCTATGCATCATTGCTAAATAGCCCTATCAAACATAAAAAATTAGCCTCGAATATCTAGCCATAGTCTTCTAATATTTACAATCAATTCTTAAGAATAGAAATTATAACAACTTGACGCATCACGTCACGTGACACGAACCAACGAGATTCTATCTTTGGTAAGCTGAGCAGAAATTAGCTGAAATAAACCCCTCAATCATTTTCTCGCAGTCAACCGCTTAATCAATTCAAGCTCTTCTTGATCATACGGTGAGCCATCCTTCCTGAAAATATCATGAAACCATACTCTAGGTTCCTCGCCAGACTCTATCGGGGTATCCCATGCGTAAATGGTATTCGTCTTGCCTGAGACAAATCCCCAGTTTATGGCACCTACCTTCTCGTCTCGAAGCAAGGGCAATATATTCTTAAACCAGCTACCTCTTGTCCGCGCCATATATTCTGAGCAGACCATAGGGCGACCATGCCTCTTCAATTCTTCGATCTGTGCTCTATGCTTATCGGTATCATTGTAATCATGATAAGAGATGATATCAGAATTTTCGATCTGAAATTGATTCAGTTCGGTTAATCTATCTGACCACACACCCACTGTCAATGGCTGAGAAGGATTAATTTCTCTTGCCCATCTGAAGACATTCTGTAAGAGTGGCATGGAACGATTGCCGTATCCGCTATTGCCGGGTTCATTGTACAGATCCCATATAATGATGCGTTCGTCTTCAGCATGAGTGGTTATGATGTCCTTTACATAAGCTTCAAGCACATGGATTATGGTCGGATCATCATGAATTAAATCACCCGGGTCACGGATCCAGCCGGAATTATGAACACCAGGCTTAGGATCCGGCTGTCTTCCTAATTGATAAGCAGGGTTCCAGCAATCATCAAAAAAAACAATCATTGTTCCGATTCCATGAGCCCATGATATCTCAAGATAATTATCCAATCGAGCTTTGAACCCCTCGGGATCAACCATCCATGCCAGATGATGCAAGTACACACGCATACAATTCATGCCTAAATCCGCTGCCCACCCCAGTTCTCTATCAATAGTGACAGGATCAAACGAATCTTCCTGAAACATTTCCAGTTGGTTGATAGCCGTGCTAGGCTGAAAATTAGCACCTACTAGCCAACCCCATTTTTCTGACCATGACTCTGCACGCTCAATAGTCCATTCATCAGATTGACAGATGGCTTGCGTGATAGTGAAGATAGCAAGGAAAAGAGAGCAAAACATATATTTCATAAATATGGCGTTTATGAACAGCACTTCTATTCATTTTTTCAAAGGAAAAACATTCGTGATGCAACTTAAGCGTTAAAAAAACCGCCGCGTATCAATCGAGAACTTCATATAACTTTAAGGGTGTTGATTTATTTTTTAATTTAACTAAACCTACTTCAGCCATTGAGAACATCTCCCTGGCCTGCATATAGATATCTTCTGGTATTAAAATCTGGTCAACTAACGCTACTTCTTGTAAACGTGCAGCTACGTTCACGACGTCCCCTATCACAGTATAGTCAAAGCGCTTTAAGCTTGCCGAACCGATGCTCCCTGAAATCATTTCACCGCTATTGACGCCTATAGATACGTTAGGATTGAAGCCTATCTCTTCATCATTGGTCTTCATGCCATTTATCCTGTTGCGGATGGCAAGCGACGCATTTAATGCTCTAAGCACATGGTTATCACCTTTAAAGACAGACATGACAGCATCGCCAATAAATTTGTCGACTGATCCATTATACTCAGTAATTGTGGTCACAATGATATCAAAATAATTATTAAGCATTTGCACCACAACATCTGGTTCGTATTGCTCACATATCTTGGTGAAACCGCATACATCTACAAACATGACGGACGCACTAATCGTCTCATTTTTGTGTAAAGAAGATATATGTTCATGGTTGCCCATGAAGTTGATCACATTCTCATCAACAAACATTTTTAAAATATTATTCTCCTTGATAGCCCGTAGTGTTTGTTTAATCTGAGTGGTATGGTCTATGGTCTTGTTAATAGTAATCCGCAAGTCGTCAAAGTCTATCGGCTTGGTAATAAAATCATAAGCCCCTCGATTCATGGCTATACGAATATTATCCATATCACCATAAGCTGAAACGATCACTGTCTTGAGCAATGGCTTCTGCTCTTTGATCTTTGTTAAAAGTGTAAGCCCATCCATTTCAGGCATATTGATATCACTCAGTATCATGTCAATATCGGCATTGGCCTGAAGTTTGATAAGTGCATCTACTCCATTAACTGCGAATAGGAATTCAAACTCTCTATCTCTTAACTCCCGTCTGAATTTTTGTCTTAATAGAAACTCGAGATCTGCCTCGTCGTCAACTACCAATATTTTTGTCATCATAATCATTTAACAAAATAACTGAAGAACGTTCTTAACTAACAATATTGAATATATAAAACTTATGACTTATTCATGTTTATACTGTATTCATTCGCTTTCCTTCGGAATCGATATTATAAATGTAGTTCCTTCATTTAATTTCGAAGAAACAATTAACTCTCCTCCATGGCCTTTCGTTACGATGTCATAACACATACTGAGACCTAGGCCTGTGCCTTTTCCCGTGGGTTTAGTAGTGAAGAAAGGTTGAAAAATACGATCAATTATTTCTTCCTTAATACCCTCTCCATTATCAGAGACAGTTATACGGGTAGCATCTGACAATCTGATAGTAGTGAGCCTGACTGTCGGCACATAAACTTCGATATTTTTTTTGCTCTTTTCTGCGACAGCATAGAATGCATTATTTAGAAGATTAAGTATTACTCTACCTAGTTCTTGAGGCATAACTAATACTTTTCCGACTGATGGATCATATTCAGTGAGAAAAGTTGCGTTGAACGTTTTATCCTTCGCTTTCAATCCATGATAACACAGTCGCAAATACTCATCACAGAGCAAGTTTATATCAGTTAATTCCTTCAGACCTTCGCTCTTACGACTATGTTGCAGCATGGCCTTAACAATACCATCTGCACGCTTACCATGATAATTTATCTTCTGCTGATTTGATTCCAAATCCTTTAAGATACTCTTTACATCTTCTAACTGATCAGCATTGAATGTATCATCGCGTGTAATATCATTAACTATCCTGCCCAATTCTAGGCGAAGATCCTCAACTATTTCTATACTTACCTCACTAAAGTTATTTACAAAATTAAGCGGATTCTGAATTTCATGGGCAATGCCCGCAGTTAGTTCGCCTAGAGAGGCCATCTTCTCTGCTTGAATTAATTGTTTTTGCGCTGATTTTAAATCATCTAATGTCTTCTGAAGACTATCTCTTTGACTTTCTATTTGCTTATTTCTTTCTAGAATATCTTTGGTTCTTTCTGAAACTTGTCGTTCAAGATTTTCTGTGTAATCCTTGAGGCTATCTTGAGTGTTCTTAAGTGTACGTGTCATCAAGTTAAAATTGCTGGCGAGGTGACCTATTTCGTCAGATTGGTTCACTATGACCTTAGCATTGAGATCTCCTTCATTTACTTGCTGCACCCCTGTTAACAATCCTTGTAGGGGCATGGTCAATGTTTTACGCAAGATAATGGGCAATATAAATCTGATAATAACCATACTAAAAAGTATGACAGCTATCAACTTCGTTAAACCATCTTGATTAAGCAAGCTCATTTCGAACTGGTCAGGCGGGTATGGTGGATATAAGGTCAATGCAAGTATCATCATCACTGACATCACGATAACAAAATTAAAGCCGACTATCTTATCCTGAAAATTGACATACACTGCTGAAAAATTAATAAATACAATGATCTGGAGTAGATTCCCCACCCATATCATGCCAAAAAAAGACCAATATCCTATCGGACTGTACATTCCCACTAATAAAATGATAAAGCACGGTATTACAAACAAGTTTATGACCCAGCCTTGATACAAGTTCCCTTTAGCAGCCTCCGAATTTCTTTTACGTAAAAATCTTGCTTTTCTGAAACAAATGATCATCGCCCATATATTAAATAATAGTCCTAGTGAAAAACCGATCAAATGAAGTATTTCAATGGTACTATTATTGTAAAATTCATTCCAGAAATTTACAGAACAGGCAATTAAGGATAAAAATATCATGATATACAATACCAGCTTCTGTTCCTTCTTAAAACAGTCTTCTAAAAATCGATACAAGAACTGAGAGTACGCTATTTGTAAAACGCACACTGCAGGAATGGTCACTAATACCACAGAAAGTTTATAAAATAGTCCTCCTATCAACTCGGGCCCTAGACTGTATCTAACCAAATCACTTGACTGCCAAACGATTTGTGTCAGATAAAATAATTGAAACCATTTCTTACTTTCTTCGTTCGAATCAAGTGATCTCAAGTAAAAGTACATGCCACTGACCAGTAACATCAATAACAAGGCCATGACAGTATGCGTGTGTAGTATGATCGAATTACTCATACATTAGCTTGGAATCTTCATATTATTCAATTGTCTATACCTAAGTGATTAGCCCAATAATCAGTTAAAAAAACATTCTTCGGATCCATTTCGCTTCTGAGGGTCATCCATTTGGTCCAGGTATCAGGGTATACTTTCTCTAGATAACTGACACCTTGATCTCCATCAGCGTTAGGAAGATATTTTCCCCAGTGAGGCCTGAATCCATATTTTGATAATTCAGACCAAAAGTAAGAATAGTATTCTCTCGGATCCCCAGAATTATGGCCAAACCAAAAAACATCTATCCGAATAACATCAGTGTTATATCCCGGTGATAACCAAAATCGATTCTTACCTGTCGCATATATTTCGCAAGAGAATGTTCCCGCATGATCAACATTTTCATAAAATGACTTTAAATCGCTCATCACTTGAGCCGTAAGCTCGATTGGAATCCATAATTCCGTAAACCAGACAGGGAACAACTTATCGCTCATCTGGTTGTCCATTGGTAATCCGTTCCACCATACATCATGAAAATCTTGAGATTTAGGATGGTCAATTGACACCGGTTCAAAAATATCCAAAATGTACTTCAGCATCTTCGGGTTTAACCCGTCGACAAATTTCTGAATAGAGGCACGAGTCTTAGGTTCATCTCCGAATAATTTTTCTAACCAACTAGGCCATTTGCCTACAAACGAAAAAATGGCATCAGCTGCAAGTGATGCTATTTTAGGTCCGCCAAATATGTAGGGCACTTCCCGATAAGGCTTACTTTTGTATGTTTCCCAATTTTGAAAAGCATCAACCCGTTCTGCCTTCCAAATGACCATTTTCTTGACTGTACTCTGAGGCCACCACAATAATCTAGTGTATTGTGGTTGATAGAAAAAGTGCTTTAAATCCGGAATAGAGTTGCTTCCTGAATCAAATAGATCGACCGGACAAGACTCTTCATATTTGTATGCTTGCTCGCTCCCAGAGATATTATAGGAAGGAATACATTGAAAAGTGACTGACACTAAGATACCCATCAATCCAAGATTCGCAAATGCAACGCCATAAAATGGGTCGTCTTCATCTCCTGTCGGTCGATTAAAAGTTTCTAACTTGGCTCCATGAATGTCAGCGCAAACTATATCAACACTCAGAATTGCATCTTCTAGTGAATACTGCGTAGCGCCACCTGCAGAACCTGTTGCAAGAAATCCACCAATCGTCTGATGTGTAATACCTCCCAGATCTGGCAATGCCCATCCGGGTTTTTGAATACGCTTACCTTCCTTTATATCAAAGGGATCTAACTGATATACCAATGAATTCTTGACATTAGAGCGCATAGTGGGATCAAAGGGATCTATCCCTATATGACATCCAGCCTGCACCTTAACTACCCCTTTAGACTGATCAAATGACAAAATCTCATCAAGATAACTAAGCATGATAAAAATGTAGTCGGCCTCTTCCTCATTAGTCCTAATTAGCGGAAATGAATGTGCCGCGCCTCTCACAGCAATCTTCCTATTGGATTGGATGGCCATATTGACTAAATTGATTACTTCGTCGACACTCTCCGGTAGCCAATAGTTTCGTGTATCGATTGTTAGATTTTTCATTTCCTAATAGTTGGATTCAATGGACAAGTGTTAGTGCTTGATAAACTCAATAAACATGGTTTAGGTGTATTTGTTACACATCGACGGGATTACGCTTGAAGGTATAAAAAGAATTTGGAAGCTAAGTAGTAATAATTGGTATTTCTATACATAGAATATGCTGTTCTTGGATAATGTGATGTGTCATTTTAATGAAAGATGATAGCATCAGAAGCCATTCATCTTAACAGCGATATTGATAAGCTTCTATTGCGTGATAAATCACGTCTAGATGAATAGAATAGCTTTGAGAAACTTAGTACTCACAATCTGCTCTATCAATATATCACAATAACAATTAATACACCTATACGGAGCTTAATCATTATTCCGCACCTTGAACACACTATTTTTGTATAAAATCAAGTATCTCTATTTTTAGCTTATCAAAATCTATCGGCTTAGTAAAAAAGCCTTTTGCTCCTGATCTCATAGCTCTTTCGTGATTCTCCTCATCGCCATATGCTGATATCATGCTTATCTGGACAGCGGGAAATTCCGTTTTAACTTTGTCCAACAACTCCAAACCGGACATTCTAGGCATATTTATATCAGAAAAAATATAAACCACTTCGGGTGGATTATGGCTACGAAGAATAGTCAGTGCTTCCTGCGCAGATAAAGCAAACTGCAACTCTATCACGCCATCACGGATCTCCTTTCTAAACTTTTGTCGGAACAACATTTCTACATCTCCTTCGTCATCTACTATCAAGAATTTCATCATGCCAAGAGGTTTTTTATTAATTAAGCGCAATATAATCACTTCATCCACATCATGGACATTTAGTCACATTATACTTAGTTGTCACATTTGTATTTAACGCGCTCCAATCAGTCTCGTCTTCTGAGCTTTACTTATTTGGGAGGCTTACTTCGACGAAATCAGTGCCGACTCCACCCTTCTCAATCTGTCCAGTCTCCTCAGTTTATTAGTAATCTACACTTATCGCCAACCCATGGGCCTATACAATATCATAAACCGTCTGAATCACGCCTGCCTGCCGGACAGGCAGGGATTGCCACTGGTTATGGGATTCCACGGATTCTTTTGTCATAGTATAGCAATGAGAATAATAAAAGTACTGCCTTCTCCTTCCTTTCCTTCCACCTTCAATTCCCCTCATGTGCCTTCATAATATCGTAACTCAAGCTCAATCCTAACCCCGTACCTTGCCCAGTTGGCTTGGTAGTGAAAAAAGGTTGGAAGATTTTGCTAACAATTTTCATACGATTATTCTTTTTTTATTTATCCTCGTCTTCTTTACCTTGTAGCGTATTGTTTACAAGTTTGATTAAATCGTTCCTATCAGGCAGATACAACTGGTACTTGCTCACAAATAGCTGGCTATTCATGCCATAAGTGGCATATTCTACCAGCAGATCATCTTTTTCTTTTGACAGGATAATACCAATGGGAGGGTTATCGCTCTCAGTATTTTCCTCATTGGCAAAATAGCCGAGATACATTTTCATCTGCCCGATATCATCATGCTGTACCTCGTTTATCTTCAAATCAATCAAAACAAAGCATCTGAGAATACGGTGATAAAACACAAGGTCAACCCGATAGTGTTTGTTATTGATCGTCATGCGGTATTGCCTTCCTACATAAGTAAAGCCTTTGCCAAGCTCCAATAAAAATTGCTGTAGGTTATTATATAAAAGAGTTTCCAATTCCAGTTCAGAAGGAAGTTGTTCTTCAGGAATCTTCAAGAACTCAAAAGCATATGGGTCTTTTAAGATATCTGATGGACGGGCTATTTCAAGGCCTTGAGAAGTAAGTTTCAAAATTTCCTCCTTGTTTTTGCTGAGTGCCAGTCGCTGGAAAAGTGCAGATTCTTTTTTTTCTTTTCAATTGTGGTATTGACCATTTTTCAGCTATGGTTTGATTTTCATAAAACTTCCTTTCTAAGTCATCTTCTATTTTCAATAATTCCACAAAATGCGACCAGCTCAATTGGTGAGAAGGCTTCTGACTTATTGGGTATCGGATATATAATAGCCTCATATACACTATATTACTGCGACTGAATCCTTTGCCATGTAGGAGAGAAAGGTCTTTGGCCAAATTGCTTATCAATGCTTTACCATATTCAGCCCTGACGTTTCCCCCTTGTTCAAACTCTACAATGTGCTGGCCTATTTGCCAATAGGTTTCCAGTAATTGGGTATTTACAGCGTGTGTAGCCTTTACCTGCCCCGAAGAATAGGTTTCTGAGATTTTGATGAGTAAATGCTCATAATCAGGCTGATCAATATTTTTTGTAGAAACTTCCGTCATGAAAAATTCTTTATGAAATAGTTATAGGTAAGGTAATGATAAATAGTGTCCCTTTCCCTTTCCCGAAGCTGTCGGGATTTCCTTCATCAACTTTCGTCTCCACCTTCAACTCCCCCCCATGGGCCTTCACAATATCATAAATCGTCTGAACTATGATTTTTATGATTGAATTGATTTGAATGATTATCATTTTACTATTTTCATGATATTGGCATTTGGATTGTAAAGATTGATCCCTCATTTTCCTTCGTCTCCACTTTCAACTCTCCCCATGTGAACTGATTATATCATAACTCAAACTCAGCCCCAATCCTGTCCCCTGCCGAATGGGCTTGGAATTCAGACTAAATCCTGAAAAATATATTGCTGCTCAAAATCGATATTGAATGCTTGTAATAGCTCAATATATTCATCTATGAAAGTTTTTGACTGGTGGTGCTTTTCCTGATTCAAAATATACTTATAAACAGAATCAATATGTGACTGGCTATATGAAAAAACACCATATCCTTCCTGCCATTCAAAACGATCCAAAGTTAATTTATTATCATTAATATATTTCGAAGATTTTGATTTTACTGCCTTCATTAATTCAGAAATGGAAACTACCGGCTTTAAACCTAAGAAGCAATGAACATGGTCTTCAAAACCATTAACTATAATAGTTTTACAATTGGCTTCATTAATCAAATTGCCTATCACGGCGAAGAGATTATCTCTCCATTTTTTATCAAGCACTGCATTTCTGTATTTCACTGCAAAGACAAGCTGGAGATAGACTTGGTGATAAGTATTTGCCATATTTTGTGGTTATAATTTTTATATGTATCGAGCCTACGGCTCTCAAAGTTATATATTTTTTTTATCTCAACGGATTAAAATCCGTTGTTACAATATTAGCCGATGCTACGCATCTTTTTTAATACATCAGAGCCGTAGTCTGGATACAATCTTGCACCCTTGGCCTTCTATCCTTGTCTGACCGATGCTAAGCATCTTCTTACCACATCAGAGCCGTAGTCTGGATACAATCTTGCACCCTTGGCCTTCTATCCGTGTCTGACCGATGCTAAGCATCTTCTTACCACATCAGAGCCATAGGCTCGCACCATTTTGTAACCTTGGACTTCAATCCATGGTTGACAGATACTAAGCATCCTCTTTCCACATCAGAGCCGTAGGCTCG